>NVSQ01000067.1 GCA_002401285.1 SAR202 cluster bacterium | reverse complement strand
GATTTTTGAGACGGGAGCGGCAGAGCGGGTGTTGGTCATGCTTGGGGGCGACAAAAACGGAATTTCCGGCCACTTGAAACGGGCCATCGGCTCCCGCAACATCAAGCTGGCCGGCCCGGATACGGTGAAAGAAGTCACCGGATACGAGATCGGGTCTATCCCGCCTTTTCACTGGCAGACTGCGGGGTTCCGGTCTTTTCTCGACGCCTGCCTGATGGATGAAGAGCTGCTGGGCGTTGGAGCCGGAGTGTGGGGAGAGGAGATCTTGCTAACCCCGCAAGATCTGGTAACCGCTGTTGGTGCTATCGTCGTGAACCTGACCGATAAGTCGAAGGACGTGTTTTCCCCAAGTCCGGCCGATCCTTGACCGCCGAGTTGCCAAGGCCTGTCTCGTCCTGCGACGCGGGTTGACAGGAACTTCCCTGCAGGTTGTAATGCTATCGACCCTGGGACCGCCGGTTGGCGGTGTCCGGCCAACAAGAATACAGCATCGGGAGGAGCGCAGTGGCACGCATAGTATTGGGTATCGGCAGCTCCCACAGCCCCCAGTTAAGCACCGCGTCCGAGGGTTGGCTGGCCAGAGGTGAGAACGACAAACGGCACAAGCAACTGGTGGGGATCGACGGCCAAGTAACCGACTTCGAAGGTTTGATGGAGAAGGCGGACGTCGACCGTATCGCCAAAGAAATCACGCCGGAGAAGATGCTGGACCGTCACGAACGCAATCAAAAGAGCATCGCCAAGCTGTCCAAGGCGCTGTACGAAGCGAACCTGGATATTCTGGTGATGCTGGGCGACGACCAGCAAGAGTACCTGTTAGACGACAACATGCCCGGTATCTGCGTCTTTTGGGGAGACGAGGTCAAAGTCCACGGCGGTCAACCGCTGATAGGCTACTCAGCCGAAGACAGGACTGTCCCCACTCATTCAGCCCTGGGGCTGCACCTGATCGAGTATCTGGTGGAATCCGAGTTCGACGTGGCCTGCTCCAATTCCCTGGACCCAAATAAGGGCGGTAGAGCGATGGGCGGCATCGGCCACGCCTTCGGCTACGTCTACCACCGTATCATGACCGAAAAGGTCATCCCCGCGGTGCCCATCATGGTCAACACCTATTACCCGCCGAACCAGCCCACTCCCAAGCGGTGCTACGACCTGGGCCGGGCCGTTCGCAGCGCCATCGAGGCGTGGCCCAACGACGCTAGGGTCGGTGTGTTGGCTTCGGGTGGTCTCAGCCATTTCGTCGTCGACGAGGGTCTGGACGAGATGGCCCTGGACGGCATGAAAGAAAGGAGCGTGGCTAAGCTGGGCGCTCTTCCCAGGGAAAAGTTGCACTCTGGAAACTCGGAGATCCGGAACTGGATCTCCGTCACCGGAGCCACCGAGCATCTGAAGATGGAATTGGTCGACTACGTTCCCTGTTACCGCTCCCCCGCCGGCACCGGCTGCGCCATGGGCTTTGCCACCTGGACTTAAGCGGCAGGTTTAGAGCCTAAAKYYCAGAGCYAGGGGTATTCGCCGAACGCACCCCCATCCCTTCGTCCTGCCCCCTTGCGGGGGAGGATTAAGGTGGGGGGTGGGTACTTCATCAAAATCACTAGGCTAAGGCATCATCCTGGCGCTCCATCCACCCYTTAAGAAACCCGAGCCACCCGGTAGGCCCATATGCCGCCCCGCTGGGGCTCCTTGCCTTGCAGAACGTCCCGGAAATGGGGTAGTTCATGCAGGGGAGTCCGGTTGGACATGGCGTCAACCAACYCCAGGGGGATCTTCGGGTAGTCGCGGCCGGCGGCGCTGTAGGCCAGGTAGTTCATCCGGGCCTGCTCCTCAAGCTGCARCATGGCCGTTACCGATTCTTCCAGGTCCTTTCCGGTGGTGACCGCGCCGTGGCCCTGCATCAAGATCGCCTTGTCGCTGCCCATCAGGGTGGCCAGGTCCATCCCTTCCTCGTCGGTCTGGATGGTCTTGACGTGGGGATAAACCTTCAACGGGTTGCGGACCAGCGGGGCCCCTTCCTGGCACATGGGCACGATGGTCACGCCCAGAATGCTGAGGAGAACGGTGTACCGGGGGTGGACGTGGACCACCGAGTTCACCTGGGGTTGGGTTTTGTAGATGCAGGAATGTATCTTGATCTCGGAGCACTGGGTCAGTTCGGGACGTCCGCCCACCTTGAATCCCTCGGTGTCGCAGACCACCATATCGTCGGCCTGCATCTCCGACAGGGCGTCTAGCTCGTACTCCCGGCCCTTGACCACGAACTTGTTGGGCTCGGAAGGGACCCGCATGCTGACGTGGCCAAGCGCCGAGGTGACTCCCACCGCCAGCCCCAGGTCGGTCAGGATGCGGTTGGCGGCGGCGGTCTGTTTCTGAACGTCCTCTAGTTCGGTAGGCATATCTGTCKRCGTCTCCTTATSTCGTTRMTTAYGGGGTTACATAATCCGCCGCCAACTCTCGACGGTCAAGGGCGCTGAGCGATGGTAGAATTATCCTATCGYCCCAGCCATATGAACCCGTGCAACGGAGGGTTTCTTTTCCACGCTATGGAAAGAGCAGATATCCTGGAACAATTCGATCAATTGGGCGGCATGCCGGAGGACGACATCGACCTGGCCTGGGCGGCCTTGCTGATCGCGGCCTCCGAGTATCCCGAACTGGACGTGATAGCGCAGATGGAGGTCCTCGACAGTCTAGCCGCCGGCGCAGCCAAGGGGATGGGCGACGACGGCGACCCTTTGTCCAGCGTCAACAACCTCAGCGCCTATCTCTTCGACGAGGTGGGGTTTCACGGCAACGATTCGGAGTACTACGACCCCCGGAACAGCTACCTCAATGAGGTGCTGGCCCGCCGGATGGGYATTCCCATCACCCTATCCTTGGTGTGCATCGAGGTTGGGAAGCGTCTGGGGGTCCCTTTGGAGGGCGTGGGGATGCCGGGGCATTTTCTGCTGCGGCACCGGGACGAGCCGGGCATCTACATCGACCCCTTTCACCGGGGTATTCTGCTGTCAGAAGAAGAATGCGCCCAACTGCTGCGAGAMGCCACCCGGACCGCCGTCCCGTGGGACCAGAGTTACCTSACCACCGTCAGCAACCGAGAACTCATCGCCCGCATCCTGAGAAACCTGAAAGGCATCTACCTGAACCAACACGACCACCAGCGCGCCCTGGGAATCGCCGGCCTGGCAGTGTCCCTCCAACCCAACATCATCGGAGAGCGCCGGGACCGGGGTCTGATCCACTACCAACTAGGCAACCACCAGGCCGCCCTAGAAGACCTACGCATCTACCTAGCCRCCTCACCACCGGGAGCCGACACGTCGGATGTGCAACGCCTGGTTGACCGGATTGGCGGGGATTTGGACGGGTAGTGTAGCACCCAGAAGAAGGGAATGTTGTCGTTTCGATCGTATGGAGAAATCTGGGGATGGCGCGGCCGGTCCCGGCCCAAATGACCCGACGCCGTCAAGGACTCGCTACGAAGTCGGAGCTTCGCCGCTGAGGCTGGCTCAGCATGACGTCCGCCTACCACAGATAGGTCMTGTCACCCGATCTACCCACCACAATTAACTGGATTCAGTGCTAGTTCGGCATCCCGACCGTACCGGTCACATCTTCCATCCCCCCTACCCCCGCAACGCCCGCCAAATCTTCTCTGGCGTCAGCGGGGTGTCTATGTGGCGGACTCCGGCGCTGGATAGRGCGTCTAGGACGGCGTTGGCTACGGCTACAGGGGAGGGGACCGTGGAAACCGACCCCACGCCCTTGGAACCAAGGGGGTTGGTGGGGGATGGGGTGTCGATGTTTTCCATGATCAGATCGGGTATATGGGCCGCCCGGGGCAGGGCGTAGTCCATGAGGCTGGCGGACAGGGGCTGGCCGTCCTCGTTGTAGGCCATGCCTTCGGTCAACGCTTGGCCGATACCCTGGGCGATGCCGCCGTGGATCTGGCCTTCCACCAGCATGGGATTGACGATGCGGCCGCTGTCGTGGAYCCCGGCGTAGTTGAGGAAATTCACGTGGCCGGTTTCCYGGCTGACTTCCACCACGACCACGTGGGCGGCGAAGGAGTAGGCGGGACGGGGCAGGGTGAAGCTTCCGGTAAAGTCCAGACCGGTGTCACCCCCGCCGGGCAGCAGCTCCCTTTCCCGCGCCGCGGCGGTCAGTTGGGCGATGGTCATGCCGTTATCCGAATCGTTCCGGTTGTAGACTTGGCCTTCCCCGAACCCAACGTCTTCGGTGGAGCAGCCCATAACCTGAGACGCCAAGGAGGCCAGCTTKTCCCGCGCCTCCTGAAGCACCCCGTACAACGCTGACCCCCCGACGATCAATCCCCGGCTGGCRCTKGTGCCCACGCCGTTGGGGAACAGGGCCGTGTCGCCGTGCACCACCCGCACYTGGGACGGGTCGACTCCCAGTTCATCGGCGGTSATTTGAGCGAAGGAGGTATCGTTGCCCTGTCCGTGGGGTGACAGTCCGGTTAATACCGTGATCTCGCCGWWKMGGTCTATCTTCACTTGGGCATGCTCTATCCGRTGGTCACCGGACGACCCGGAGGAYTTGAGGACCGTGGCCAGGCCGATRCCKATGGCSGGYTSGTCCGGGCYTCGCTGGGCMGCTTTCCGSCGCCASCCGTCGTAATCAGCYAGTTCCAACGCCCGGTCCAGACCCTCGGTGTAGGCTCCCGAGTCGTAGGTGGGGCCGGTGATGGTTTGGTAGGGGAACGATTCCGGAGGGATGAAGTTCTTCTTGCGGACATCGGCCGGGTCCAATCCCAGGTCTTTGGCCACCAAGTCCAACGTCCTYTCYAAGCAGAACGCGGACTCSGGYCCTCCGGTGCCCCGGAAAGCGCCRGTGGGGGTCTTGTTGGTSACGGCGGCCACCAGCTCCRCGCTGACCGCYGGTATGACGTAGGGACCGTTGATGCGGCGCACCGTRTTGAATATGGGAGAGGGAGAGGTCAGCAGGAAGTAGGCWCCGGCGTYGGCGACCACCTCCACGCGCATCCCGAGGATCGTGCCGTCWTTCTTCACCGCCATYTCGATGGCCAGGCTCTGACCCCGGCCATGATAGGATAGGATGTTTTCTTGCCGGCTCTCCAGCCACTTGATGGGACGGCCCAGCTTCATCGAAAGATAGGGGACCAACAAGTCTTCCGAGTAGATGCAATCCTTCATGCCAAAGCTGCCGCCGACGTCAGGAGCGATCACCCGCACCTTGTCAACGGGCACATTCAGCGCCTCGGCAAGGTAGCCCTTGACCCGATGGGGCGCTTGGGTTGAGTTCCAGACAGTCAAGGTTTCGTCATCGACCTGGAAGTCGGCCAGGATCCCGCGAGGCTCCATGGGCGCCGGGGCTATACGCTGGGAGTCGTATTTCTGCCGGACCACGTGATCGGCTTGGGCGAATGCCGCCGCCACGTCGCCCCCTTCCGTCTTCAGACGGATCGACACGTTGGCGCCCAACTCCGGGTGGATCACCGGGCACTCTGGCTTGACCGCCTCGTCGGGGTCCATGATAGGTGGGATGGGTTCGTAGTCCACTGAGATCAACTCGATAGCCTCGGCGGCGATGTAGTGGTCCTGGGCTACCACGATGGCGATGGCCTGCCCGGCGTAGCACACCTTGTCCTTGGCCAGAACGGGATGGGTAGGCGGGTTCATCTCTTGAATCATCTGCTCGCCCGCCATGGGCCTTGAGGGTATATCCTCCAGAGTACCGGCGATGTCCGAGGCCACCAGCACTTCGACCACACCCGGCAGGTCGCGGGCGGCGGAGACGTCAATCGACCTGATCCGGGCGTGAGCGTAGTCGCTACGGACCATGGCGGCGTAAAGCATGCCGGGCAGCGATACGTCGTCCAGGAATCGGCCTTGACCGGTCACCAACGGAGCGTCTTCGAACCGCTTTACGGGCTGGCCTACGTAGGGCATCACACACCTCCCGGTGTCAAGCTTTGACGGCTATGATAGCCATGAGGCGTGTGGGAAGCAAATCTTTGATAGCCACAGAGACACGGAGGGACGGAGAAGTTTTTAGGTTGGCAGGGTGATGTTGCGGGTATGGTTTAAACTGTCGGCGAACGATTCGGGTTTATAACGACTTGTTAGATGGGGGAAAGTATATGCAGGAAAAACCGTTGGCAGGAAAAGTTGCGATTATCACCGGCGCGGGCAGCCCCATCGGGCTGGGCCGGGCCATGACCGAGGCCCTGGTGGGGGCCGGGGCGCGGGTCGCCATGCTGGACATCAACGAGGAATGGCTGGAGTCGACGGCCAACGACATCCGAGAGGTCGGCGGCGACGATTGCGTGTTACCCATCATTTGCGATGTGTCCAGTCCCGATGACGCCAAAGCTTCCGTTCAAAAAACCATCGACGGCCTGGGCGGYYTCSATATCCTAGTGAACAACGCCGGGACCAAYCCCAGGGCCGCCGGAWTGGGYAGTGGGGGNCAGGKKCCNTTTCTGGGARAYKTCRSCCGAAGCYTGGAGCCGGGTWGTSTCKATCAACTTCTCMGGWCCCTTTTTCATGTCCCAGGCGGTAGTGGGCCACTTGCTGGCCCAGAAGTGGGGGCGGATCATCAGCGTCACCACCAGCTTCGACACCATGCATCGGGAATACGGCTCACCCTATGGCCCTTCCAAAGCCGGTCATGAAGCCTTGGTATCGACCATGGCCAAGGAGTTGGAGGGCACCGGGGTCACCGCCAACATCCTGGTGCCCGGCGGCGCGTCCAATACCAACCTGATCGACCCCAGGCCCGATTTGGACCGCGATATCCTGATACAAACAGATGTGATGAAGGCGCCGGTGGTCTGGCTGGCTTCGGAGGCGTCGTCAGAAACCAACGGACGCCGGTTCATCGGTCAATTCTGGGATGAGTCGCTGCCCATCGAGGAGCGTCTGGAAAGGGCCGGCGCCCCCGCCGCCTGGCCCGAAAAGGCCCGTCAAGTTATTCCGCCGAGGTAGGAACTGTTGTGGCTGTTCCGGTCGGGTTGATTTGTACTGTTTCTAGATGATTTTGATGCGTGGAGCAGCACCCCCATCCTAACCTTTCCCCATCAAGAGGGAAGGGATTTGTCCCCGCCCCCTTTATGGCAGAGAGTCAGAGAGGAGGTGATTTGCATCCACCACAATTTACTGGTTGTTGTACTACATCCGCAGTTGTGCCTTGGAGGCGCTCCTGGTGCCGGTTACGAATAGCATCAGCAGCATCCCCGCCAGATAGGAAACAGCCAGAACCGAGAAGGCTACTGAGAACCCCAGGGTCTGCATAAGAGACCCCACCACCAGCAACCAGACGGGCCCGGACGCGAAGCCCACGAAGAAGAAGGCGCTAAACGCGGCGTCGCGGTCCGCATCGGGAAGGGAGTCGGCCACGATAGCCTGGGTCAAAGTCATTCGGGAGCGAGTCACCGTGCCGTATAGCACCAAGCTCAATAGCAGGAGCGGCAAGAACGCTCCCTGAAAGGCGACCCATACTGTTGCCAAGGCTGAGAGACCAAGGGACAATTGGAGGATGCCGGTGCGGGAAAGCCGGTCTGAAAGCCAGCCAAATCCGATGGGACCGATCACTCCGCCCAGCCCTAAAGTGGTGATGGCCACGGCCACCATGAACGTCGATAGCCCCAAGTCGGTGGCGAAATACACGGCCATGAAGGCCACCATGCCTCCCCCGCCCCTTCCAGCCCCGCCAACCATCATGACCAGAGAAACCAAGATCATGTTCTTGTTCCGAAAGACCCTCAGGTAGCTGGAAGTGCTTTGAATCAGCTTTTCTTTGCTGGTCGACGCCTGGCTGGTGACCGGATCGACCCGCTTTCGGAACARGAAATAGATGAGCCCCATCGCGATGCTCAGAGATGCGACGATCATGAACACTTGCCGCCAACCCATGATCACCAACATTGCGCCGGCGGTCAGGGGCGCCAGCAGACTGCCGACATTGGAGATGCTGCTGTTCAGCCCGATTATTTTGCCGCGGGCGTTGGGAAAGTAGCCTGCCAGCATGCTGTAGCCCACCGGRTGTTGGGCGCTGGCGCCGACGGAAGCCACACCCCGGGTAGCCACGATTCCGCCAAAGGAGTTGACGAAGCCGGTGGCSAAWGTACCCAAACCCAGGACGAGATTGCCGATGCCCAGTAGCCAWGTCCGGGGTAGGAAGGGAGTGGCGAACCCGTAGAAGCCCTGGGTYGCRCCGCTAAGCATGCTTTGGACTGCCAGGAGCAATCCCAGTTCGGCGTAGCCAAAKCCCAAYTCGGGCATGATGACGGGGTACAATACCACCATCATCTGATTCTGGAAGTGATTAACCCCGTGGGAGACGTTGGTCAGCCACAGAATGATGTTGCGCTCTACTGGTGAGCTTACGGCTTCTTCCGTAGTGGCCGAGCTTGATTCCGCTTCCGATTCTTGCATGCTTTGCTTAGAATCCCCCATTGCCGTTTGGCGAACCTGTTGACCCGCCAAACGTAGAACAGTATACTCCCGCACAATATACGGACGAAAGTGAGCAAGTAACGGCGAGTTTTGGAGCCTGTTGCTTGTTATGGTTTCAAACTCGATACGAATTTCCTTAGCGAGGTGTAACCATGGGAGAAATACTAGGTGTCGGCGCGACTCATTACCCGCCCGGTCTGGTGCCGGACGAATACAAGCCCTGGCCCCTGGTCAGGATGTTGGAGAGCGATGAGCGGATCCCTCCTCACATGAAAGACCCCGCCAACTGGCCCGCGCCYATGCGGGAGGAGTGGGGCGATGACGAGGGGATARCCTCCCACAAGGCCCATCGGGCCAAGGTCCTSAAGGCCTTCCAGAAGATCCGCGATGAGATAGACGCRTTCAATCCCGACTTTRTTCTGATCTGGGGAGACGACCAGTACGAGAACTTCAAAGAGGACATTATCCCGCCCTTCTGCGTCCTGGCCTACGACCAGATCGAGTTCCAGCCGTTCAAACGCACGCGGGGACGTCCCAACATTTGGGGCGAGCCGGAAGACAAGGTGTTCCGGTCGCCGGGACACCAGGAAGCCGGCCGGTACCTGGTCACCGGGTTGATCAACAAGGGTGTGGACATGTCCTACGCCTACAAGCCCCTCCACGAGGAGGGACTTGGCCACGCCTTCGCCAATACCTTGCTGTATCTGGACCAGGACCGGAGCGGGTTCGACTATCCCATCTTGCCGGTGGCGGTGAACTGCTACGGCAGCAACATCATCCGCATGCGGGGCGGCTCCAACGAGCATTCGGACGAGCCCGACCCTCCGTCTCCCACCCCGAAGCGTTGCATGGAGATCGGCAAGGCCACGGCGCAGGTCCTGATGGACAGCCCGTACCGGGTGGTGGTGATGGCCTCTTCCAGTTGGTCCCACGCCTTCCTCACCAAGAAGAACAATTGGATCTACCCAGACCTGCCCGCCGACCGGGTATTGCTGGAGCACCTGAAAGCTGGGGAGTACGACAAGTGGCGGGATTATTCCTTAGCTCAGATAGAGGATTCGGGGCAGCAAGAAGTGCTCAACTGGTTCTGCCTGGTGGGGGCGATGGAAGAACTGGGCCGCAAGCCCGAGGTGTTGGAGTGGGCCGAGACATGGATATTCAACGCGCCCAAGTGCCTGGCTCTCTTTAAATAGACTGGGTAAGCCAACCTGAACAAAAACGGGGGAGAGTCCACCAAGGACCCTCCCCCGTTGCTTTTGCCTGCTAAGTATTTCCAGGACACAGCGCCACAAACCCCGTTCGTGGTGAGCTTGTCGAACCACTCCCTGCGCCTCCGCCCTTCGACAGGCTCAGGGCGAACGGATGATGTCAACAGAGCAAGTCCGAAAGCCTAAATGTTTAGCTCCAGGATGTACATGCCGCCCTTGATCCGGTCAACCACGTACATGATGCCGTTCTCGTCCACGTGGATGTCGTTGATGCCGTTGGCTTCCGCGCCTTCCGGTATCTCGGGCACGAAGTAGGCTACTTCCTCGGGCTGGAAGGGATTCTTGATGTCGAACACCCGGATGCCCGCGTTGAAGAACGTTCCGAAAACCAGGTCTTCGCTGATGAACGAGGTCTCGCCCGGCTGGTTCTCGTAGATGTTGTGGGCGCCGTATCGGCCCGGCCGATTGAAAAAGTCTTCGGTGTCGGCCATGGGCAACGTGCTGGTTATGATCGGGTTGGATTCCACCCGGTTGTCCATCAGCCAGACGAGCTTGGGCCAGTCTTCGCCGCCCTGCCGGACCGACTCTTGGGTGACCACCAGCATCTCACGGTTGAACATCGGCAGCACCGTGTGGGTGAACCCGGGGAATGGCGGCGCGTAGTTCAAATTGGCGATCATGGATATGTTGGACTTATCGGAGATATCCAGCGTGACCACTCCAGAATCTTTCCAGGCGCAATAGGCCCGGTCCGGCCGGTCGGGGTAGACGTTGGCGTTGTGGAGGCTATGGCCGGCATCGAACTGGGGATGCCTGGCCAAG
>NVSQ01000021.1 GCA_002401285.1 SAR202 cluster bacterium | reverse complement strand
ACTCGCGCCTCCAGCTGCGCCCCTTCCCCTGCCTACGCCGGCACCCATGCCCACCGCCACACCCGTTCACGTCCAGGTTCCGACCCTCGTTCCCACGCCTACTCCTACGAGAGTACCTCTGGAAGCAGGCCCAGGACCCACACCAACCGAACCCGGCGGCACTCTTGAGCCCCAGGAATTTTCACTCGCCATCGAACCAGCTGAACCTTATTCCGGGCGTGATGCCTTTTTCACCTTGCAAGGGCTTGACCCGTGGGAAAGGGTGACGGTCCAGTTCTTCGACCCAGCCGGGAAGCCGGCGGAGTGGGTCACCGAGTACGAAAGCTATCTCACCGATGCCAACGGTAATCCGGTAACGGAGCGCCGCTTGTACGCCGATGCCCAGGGCCGCGCCAGTTGGCGCCGCATCGGCACCAGGGACCAGGCGGGAGAATGGACCGTCCGTCTGACTCAAGAAGACACGACCACGACATTGACCTATCCGATGAACCAGCTAACCCTGACGCCCATCGGCTCCAAGACGCTAGGCCTCGAATTTCGTCTTTACCAAGGTCCACTGTCAACCACCTATTACACAGGCAACGTGCCCGGAGCCCTTACCGTTGACCTTCAAAACCACCTGAAGCTGGTGACCTATAGTCTGCGCGGCCTTTCGGGTCTTCAGAGTGACCAGACACCAACCATCTACCTGGTTGCCGATCTGGAGCTTCTAAAACAGGTAAGCGAGAGCACCGGGTCGACGTTGGGTTTTGCCGATGGATACTACCGTAGCGCCGGTGAAGACTCGGGTGTTTACATGCACACCGACTCTCTGCTCACCGGCATCCAGCGATTGCTCACCCACGAATATATTCACTTGGCCCTTTCCGAGACAGTCGGCCCGGTGGACTTGCCATCGTGGCTTAACGAAGGCACCGCCACGTACTACGAGTACCTTATCAACGTCTCCGGARAKCGGGCTAWCGCCACCAARCACCCGTTGTACCGCAGTGCCRSKMTAGCCAAAAACGCMGCCCRSTCRGGCRAYCTGYTRGYCCTGACCAACCTGGAAGATCAAGACGCCTGGAACAGCCAAACCGAAGAWGACCGAATCGACYTRCARTACGCCCAGTCACACATGGCGGTGCGATACCTTGCCGAAACYTAYGGAAMATCCACCCCGATAGACATGATGACGCGGATGGGRCAAGGCGCTACTTTGTCCGAGGTTTTTTCCGAGATCGTTGGSGTCGAATACCYGGCTTTTGAGCRGCAATTCRCCCTATGGTTGAAGAGTTGGGAAGATCCGGAGCGAACTCGRATCGCCRAATACAYCCGARGCCTSAACGAWATCATGTCRGSCAAAGCGTCSATCGGAGACCKCMGKTCSRTRGATCTRGCGAGTGRCGCSMCKCCYKCGGAACGGGTGGYAACCAAGAGARKCYTGKYSGCCGACGCSGAGGRYCTRYTGRCCCGAATAGGAAACYTGTCCCCACCGCCGGAAYTGCRSCCWCTGCASGATGATGCCRYRCGCTTCATGGAACGGTTCGTCAGGTTRCTCRCCCTTGAATTAGAGCACCTGTTGGACCAGGAATACCTGGTATTTCTCGGAGACATCATCAGCTCGGTAGATTCGATCTCCCGGCTCAGGTCCGAGGACATTCAGGGTGGAGCGCCTCCCGGGCAGCGGGTGACGGCCAAACCGGGCTTGGTGGCAGACGCTGAAACGTTGGTGCGGCAATTACTAGACGCGCCGMCGCCACCAAGCCTGAACGCGCTTCAACTTCAGGAGCTTGCCTTCCTGGACAGATACATCCAATTCCTGAACCTCGAACTAGAGCRGCAGCGGGAGGAAGTATATCTGCGTCTCCTGACCGGTATCATCACCGAGGTAGATGGAATCTCCTCCCGCCGCTCGAAATCSATTCAGAGCACAGGTTCTTCATCCCAGCGGATCTCTGCAGCTGAAGGTCTCGTAYCCGACTCTGAATCGMTGCTGAGTCAGATGGACACTTTCACACCGCCCTCCCGGCTTCAAGCCCTGCAACTCCAGGGTACAACCTACCTGAAAAAGTACGTTCAGTGGCTAACCATTGAGCTGGAATTTGCCCAGACCAACGATTCCGCTAAGCTCGATCAAGGCAACGCCATGATCGCTGAGATCAACACCCGTGGGAATGAATTCAGGTCTGGTGTCTCAACGGAACAAARGGCTCAGCCCAATCAGAACGAGGCCAACAATATGCTCGRCGAGATCGCAGACATGGAAAGTCTCTTGGYGCAGGGCATCAACGCCGGTTTCAGAAACTCCGCCACCCTGCAACAAGCCAACGCCATGCTGGGAGAAGTCAACGCCCGTGAAAACACAGTGAGGAATAGAATCGGCGACCTRRAGTTCATATATAATCTRCGAGAGCCCTAGGAGTTGACACCGCCGGCTCGATAGATTCCAAGCATCGTTGAAAGGCTGGAGACTGTCAGGCATGGCCGACGAAATACATCTCAGGGAATGCCGCGAGGATGAGGGTCAGGCGGTCTTGGATCTATGGCGGCAGGCTGGCGACGTTGTCGCCAGCCCCACCGACTCGTTAGAGCAAGTAAAAGTCGCCATTAATCACAGCGCCGCCTTGTTTTTGGTGGCGGAATCTAAGGGAAACATCGTCGACACCATCATCRRSMMTTTCGACGGTTGGCGCGGCGAGGTTTATCGGCTTGCAGTTTCGCCCGCAGTTCGCCGCCGTGGCGTGGCCCGAATGCTGGTGGACGGCGCCGAGAAATGGATGGGGGAGCAAGGCTGCCACCGAATCACCGCCCTGGTGGAGAAGGACCATCCCTGGGCCACCGGATTTTGGAACTCGGCCGGCTACCAGCTTCACGAAAGCATGAGTAGATATCTTCGAGACATCTAAGAGTCTCCCAATGTCACAATACGCGCTGGACATATCCTGACCAGGATCAAGAGGTTTAAATGAAACCATCGGACCTGTTTGACCTAAGCGGCAAAGTGGCCATCGTCACCGGGGGCAACGGTGGGTTGGGCTTGGCCATGGCCCTGGGGCTTGCTGGCGCGGGCGCAAACATTGTCGTGGCCGCCCGCAACACCGACAAGACGTCGGAGGCGCTGAGCCAGATCCAAGGATTGGGGGTGCAAGCCACCGGCGTGAACACCGATGTTAGCCAGGAAGCCGATATCGGCAACATGGTGGCTCAAACGATCGAAGCCTATGGCCGGGTTGATATCCTGGTGAACAACGCCGGCATGACCTTCCGCAAGGAACCCCAAGATCTGGCGGCGGACGAGTGGGACCAAGTGATGGACGTGAACCTGCGGGCCGGATTCCTAGCCGCAAAGGCCGTTTACCCCCACATGAAAAGCCAGGGCGGGGGAAAGATAATCAACATCGGCTCCATGTTTTCCCTGTTCGGGGGCGGCGGCAGCGGGGCCCCCTATTCCTCCAGCAAGGGAGGTCTAGTGCAGCTTTCCAAGAGCCTGGCCGTCGCCTGGGCCAAGGACAAGATCCAGTCCAACGCGATCTTGCCCGGCTGGTTCATGACCGATCTGACCGCCGCAGTGCCGGCAAACCAGCCGGAACGGTACGACCTGATCAGCCGCCGCATCCCCTACGGGCGTTGGGGAGAGCCGGAGGAACTGCAAGGCACGGTAGTCTTCCTATGCAGCCGCGCCTCGGACTACGTGACCGGAGCCGTGATCACCGTGGACGGTGGCTATTCGGTGATGTAGGGCCGAAATCTCATATCGCTTGAAGCGGGTTAGACGAGTCCTGGGACAGGCTCGGGACGAGCGAGTTTTCTTACGTTCGTGGTGAGCATGTCGAGCCCCGGGCCTTGTTTCTGAATCGCTTCAAGACCTGGCGGCTTTAATACCGCGAATCAAAGCTGGCCTCTGGAGTTAGGTACGGACGAGCCTTCCCCATCCAGTGTGATTTCCCAGTAGTTCTACGAAATGACAAAACATATCATTTGAGAATATAGGTGTACTATTGCGAAGACTCGTATCGGGCGATGTAAGCCAATGGCCGGAAATTCATCGGCATAACTTCCTGCTTTTCGTGACGCCGATCGCGATAATCTCTTTAGAGGTGGACCATGCCTCAGGGCAACCAGCGTATTTTAGTAGTGGACGACGAGGCGCCAATACGGGAAGTTTTCGCGAAAGGATTGCGTTTACACGGCTAKCMTTGCGCTACAGCCGGGAACGCCGACGAGGCCAATCAAATCCTACAACAGGAGGGGTTTGATCTCATCCTCCTGGACATCGCCATGCCCGGAGARACCGGGTTGTTCCTGCTAGCTGCGCTTGTCGAAAACTATCCGGATATGGCGGTCATCATGGTATCCGGCAATGAAGAATTAGGTACCGCGGTTTACGCGATGCGGCAAGGCGCCGATGATTTTCTCTCCAAGCCGGTGGGCGTATCTCTATTGGTCTACCGGATAGAAAAGGCATTATCGCGCCGTGCCATCCTTGTAGAGAATAAGGCGTACCGCCAGCACCTGGAACACATGGTCAGCGAGTTGAACCTGCGGCTTGAACAGAGCAGAGGCGTACTCGCCGCTTTGAACACCGTTGTCCAGTCCCTCATGGCGCGAGAGCAAGAGATTCCGCAAGCATATGTGGGAYTGCAGAGAGCAGTGTCGGATATCGATTCCGGACTCAACAGCCTGGCCGATCTTGCCACGGGATTCATAAACGATGCCCCAAATGCCCACCGGACGGATTAGGCTGACAAACATTTTGGTTAACTCAGCTATGTTAARTCCAACCAGCCAAGCCCCAGCACCTAACCGGCTTACCGGATATCGGCGACAGCATCCGCGATTGTTAGTGCCGGCGCGGGTTCACTGGGAACTCGTTGACAATGGGACCTGGAGTTAAACACATGAGAGAATTGTCGAAAAATCTACTCTTCCAGTTTTCAGTCGCCTGCTTTGTCATAATATTTACCATCGTGTTAGTACTTGGCTTAATGATTCGCGCAAGACTTGATGTCTCTCCTGGAGTTGGCTTCCTAGTACTGTCTTTCGCGCTGATCGTCATTTTATTGAACGGATCGAAGACTATATCTCAACAACAGGGTGAGCTAAAGCTGGCCAATACCGGGCTCGAATCCAGAGTGGTGGAAAGAGTCGAGGAGCTAAGGGAAACCAACCTCAGGCTTRCGACGGAGATCGATGAGCGAAGATCGGCGGAAGTTCGTCTCGCGGAAACCCTCKAAGAACTGAGGGATATGCAACAGCAATTGGTGCAGCAGGAAAGAATGCAAGCGATGGGGCAAATGGCCAGCGGCGTAGCCCACGATTTCAACAACGCCCTATCGCCGATCCTGGGAAGCGTTGAACTGTTGCTTGAGGCGCCGACGATCTTGGACGACAGGGAGGAATTGATCGATTCCCTCCAGACGATTCGTACCTCAGCCCTAGACGCGGCCAGCGTGGTCCGGCGATTGCGGGGGTTCTACCGTGGGGCACAAGCCGAAGATGTCGTCGAAATCGTTGACGTAAACGAGGTGATAAAGAGCAGTATCGATCTGACCCGGCCCCATTGGAGGGTTCAGGCCCAGTCGGAAGGCCGAGCGATCGATATCGATACCGTTTTGCAGGAAGTCCCAACTGTCTCCATAAATGAGTCTGAACTGCGGGAAGTTTTGACCAACATGATCATGAACGCGGCGGATGCGATGCCCGAAGGTGGAACCATAACCTTTCGCACGCGAACCGAAGGCGAAATGGTCGCTATCGAGGTGAGTGACACGGGTATTGGGATGACAGACGAGGTCCGCCAGCGGTGCCTGGACCCATTTTTCACCACTAAGGNCGTGGGACGGGATTAGGGTTGGCGATGGCCTATGGAATCATCCTGCGGAGCCAGGGCACCATCGACGTTGATAGCGAGCTAGGCAAGGGGACGACGTTCTCTATCCGCCTTCGATCGGAAACCAACGCGTCCACGGAATCTGAGCTTGCCCAGAACACAACGTCTAGCCCGTTACACATTTTAGCGGTAGACGATAATTCCGCGGCTCTAGGAACTCTGGGCCGTATGTTACGCACCCTGGGCCACACAGTTGATCTGGCAACCGGCGGGATCCAGGGCTTGGAGAAGTTCCGTGAAGGGAATTATGACCTGGTTGTGACTGACCGGGCGATGCCCGACATGAACGGAGACCAAATGACATCTGTCATTAAGGAACTCTCCGCCAGCCAACGGGTAATCAYGTTGACCGGACTTGGCGACATGATGGGAACCGTTGATACTCCCCAAGGAGTGGACTTGGTATTGGGCAAGCCGGTCACCATGAGCATCTTACGGCAGGCGTTGCTAAATATCGGCCCCGGCCAKTAAAAAATCGAAGAGGGGTCGAAGGCGGCTCATCTAGTCCGATAAGCCAGGCTCGGTTTTGCAGACTRGACCTGTCTCAGAAACAACCGGTCATCCCCACGCCCGCCGCGCCGTCTCTACCACCAGTTCCAGCTTGCGGCGTTGCTGCTCCCACGACAGGGGGTTGCTTTCAAAGAATGTGGCGAAACCGYACTGGGGGCTGATCGCCAGGTTCTCCATGGGAAAGTCCTATGACGCTTCCTCTATGCGGCGGAGCAGTTMGTCGATCTCCTCCGGTGGTCCGGTCTTGGTGGTTATCAATCCYAGGACCACGGTTTTGTCTCTGGGCACAAACCTTAAGGGCTCGAATCCTCCGGAGCGATCGCTGTCGAATTYCAGGAGAAATCGATCGAYGTTTATGGCGTTGAAAATCTTGTCGGCTATCGGAGAGTAGTCACCCTCGCCAAACCAAGCACCCCGGTTATTGCCCCGGCAAAGGTGCATCGCCAGGATCGTSCCCTGTAAATCGATTCCGGATAACGAAGCATTGTCCGCATAGATCCCCTCATCGATGATCAGATCCGGGTCTTCACCCTGATCTCTGAACCGCTGCCGCCAACGTTCATCCACAAAATAGGTGTAGCGGGGCGCGTCGATCTGGATGTAAGAGACACCTTCAGTCACCAGGTCCTCTATCTCTTGGCGCAGGATACCAATAATATCCGGATACAAKGCCGCGGTATCTRGATACGCCGTTTCGCCTACCCCGTGCCGGTAGAATGAACTCACGGTCTGGCTGACCGACGGCAAGGTAATCTTGAACGGGGTTTCCGCGTGTTGGTTCAAGAAGCCGGACTCGTGAGCCGTTAGCCGCCGGAGCCTTTCTACTTTGTCCGCTATCAACGTGACCGAGTTAACCCCGCCAAGGGGNCGCGTCCGCTTGCTCCRCCGGAGCRATCTCCACCATGCCCCCAACCGCGTCGGCGAAAACGCTACGGAACTCAGTACGCCGGTACTCGCCATCGGTGAAGACATCCATCCCCGCCTGACGCTGCATCTCCAGGRSCTGGARMWWSMGNYYGYGGTRYARTYYGNCKCTCMACCGGATCAGCTTGGYGAAGCCTTCTCCCTGGAGTACAACTATGAAACGCAGCATCGACCGCATTCTCACCACGCATACCGGCAGCCTGCCCCGGCCGATGGATCTGTCGGCCATGCTGGAGGAATTCGACTCTGGTGAGCTGCCTGACGGGGAGAAGTTTGAGAGCCGTGTCCGAGAAGCGGTAGCCGAGGTAGTCAAGATACAGGTGGATGCCGGGGTGGACGTGGTTAGCGACGGCGAACAGGGTAAAGTCGGATACTCAACCTACGTCAGGCACCGGCTGACTGGGTTCGATGGCGAAGGATCGGCAACCGCCCGGTMGGACTGGGCCGACTTTCCCGAGGCCGTCGCCCGCATACCCAGGCCGTCCACAGTGATCCGTCCCGCCTGTGACGGTCCCATCGACTGGAAAGACCGGGAGGCGGTGCAGAAAGACGTCGCCAATTTCAAAGCTGCCRTGTCGGCGTCTCCCCCAGCGGAAGCATTCATGACCGCAGCGTCGCCCGGGGTAATAGCCCATTTCTTGCTGAATCGGTACTRCCCGACCCGGGAAGCCTACCTGGCGCGGTTGGCCGACGTGATGAAGGAAGAGTACAACGCCATCCACCAAGCCGSCTTTCTGCTTCAGGTGGACTGCCCGGACTTGGCGATGGCCCGCCATCTGATGTTTCCTGACATCAGCAAYCAGGATTTCGTGAAAATCGCCGAGGCCAACATTGAGGTCCTTAACCACGCATTGTCGGACATACCGCCTGAAGCGGTCAGGATGCACCTGTGTTGGGGCAACTACGAAGGACYCCATCATCGGGACATCCCCATTGAGGAAATCCTCGGCGCCGTACTCAAAGCCCGTCCTCAAGCTTTCTCTTTCGAANGGGCGAACCCGCGCCACGAGCACGAATGGGAAGTGTTCAAGAACGTCAAGCTTCCCGATGGCAAGATCATCATCCCCGGTGTGCTGGACTCCACCACCAACTACATCGAGCATCCCAAACTGGTGGCCCAAAGCATCGTCCGCTACGCCGAGCTAGTARGCAAGGAAAACGTYATCGCCGGGTCCGACTGCGGGTTCGGCACCTTCGCCAGGACCAACTATCAGGTGGAACCTGAGATCGTCTGGGCMAAATTCCGCGCCATGGCCGAAGGAGCGCGGTTGGCGTCCGAGCAGCTCTGGCCTCGCTCAAGCTGATCTGAGCCCARGTGAGGGAGACSCGGATGGCGTACGGCTCTCCCKAAGAAATGATTGACCGGCTGGGAGAGTTTCGGGACCGTATGGGGGTAACCGGCTTTCTGCTCRACTTGAACTTCGGCGGTCAGATACCTCAAGAGTTAGAGCTTAACTCCATGCGGCTTCTGACCGAAAAAGTGATGCCGGCCTTCAAATGAGCTTTGCAGCACATTCCGGCTCGAYAGAGATCGGCGCCGCCGGCCCTTCGCACCCAGCGCCGTTACTGGTAAACTGCAAGGGACCAGACGCCACGATGTGGAAATGGTCCGCTCTAAGGAATCATGGCTGAAATACAGCGGTCTGTACGGGAGGCTGAAACATGGCGGAATTAGTGCTAGGTTTGGGCACTTCACACACTCCGATGCTAAGCTTGGACCCTCAGTACTGGCATCTGATGGGAGAAGCGGACAAGAACAATCCTGAGCTGGTTTCAGTGCCCGGTGGCGAGTTGTGTTCCTACGAGGAGCTACTGGAGCGCGCCGACCCCAACATTCCTAAGCACATTTCCCTGGAGAAGTTCGAAGCCAAGCACAAGGCCATCCAGAAGGCCATCGCAACGTTAACCCAGACTTTAGAAGAGGCCGCTCCCGACGTGGCGGTTATCATCAGCGACGACCAAGATGAGCTTCTGTTCGAAGATAACATGCCCACGTACTCCATTTTTTGGGGAGATAACTATCCTCTGATGCCGTACAACCGAGAAGGGTCGGATTCTCCCATAGCCCAGGCGCTGGCTGCGGGCTGGGGCGACGTAGAAAAGGATGTACCGGTAGATTCAGGCCTGGGCCGCCACATCATCGAGTACATGATGGAGGCAGAAGTTGACGTCGCCCAGTTCCGCCGGTTCCGCGAGGACTATGGCGGTTCAGTAGCCAGACTGTATCCTTCGGTCCACGGCGGTGAGAGCAGCTTCGTCAAAGAAACTCCTCCAAGACCCTTTACCATGCCCCACGGGTTCTCCTTCGTCATCAAACGAATCATGAAAAACAACCCAATACCCATCGTGCCCTTGTTCCAGAACATCTACCCGCCCAACCAGCCTACCACCAAGCGGGCATTCAACATCGGCCGCGCCCTGCGTGGGGCCATCGAGTCCTGGGACACCGGCAAGCGGGTTGCCGTTATCGCGTCAGGCGGCTTGAGCCACTTCGTGGTGGACGAAGAGCTAGACCAAATGGCCTTGAAAGGTATGCAAGAGAAGGACCCGGAACAGCTCTACAACCTGCCGCGCCACCGGCTCAATTCGGCGGCGTCGGAGATTCGAAATTGGATAGTTGCCTCAGGGGCCACTGAGCACCTGGATATGGAGATTCTGGACTATGTTCCCGTGTACCGGAGCCCCGCMGGCACCGGAGGCGGCTGGGCGTTCGCCCGCTGGMWGTAACWMCCASSCACGAYTAGGACCGTTMACAYTGATTTTCTGATYGYTTTATGTCAACCGATCTGAYTSCCRGTGAAGKAACTYCGCCGAGCCAGGTATAGGCAAGATAGAGARAGGAACAGGGCTGATGGTAGAAACACRAGAGACCATCCCGGCGGCCATTGCCGATATAGCGTCCAACTACGTTAGRTCGCGKCCTTGGCCCTAYCGGCGATGGATGTCATCCATCGGGATCCCGATCCATAAAGGATATTTCATCGAAGATCTGCGGACCATAGAGTTGGGCTGGTGGCCGGAGCGCGAATGCAACGCGGCCTTTCTGGAAATGATGGGGTCGGAAGGAATGTCGGAGATCCGGGTAACCGAGATCCCTCCGGGCAAAACACTCCCGGCGATGACCTTTGCTCTAGACGAAGTAGTATACGTCGTTGAGGGAAGAGGACTTACCACGATCGCCGGAAGCGGCCCCAAGAAAACCTTCGAGTGGCAGAAGCACAGTATGTTCCTCATCCCACGAGGGCATACTCATCAGTTCACCAACGTACAAGGTGATCGGCCGGCACGGCTCTTGCACTACAACTGCCTTCCTATGGTGATGGCCACTCTGGCTGACCCGSAGTTCTATTTCACCAAGTCAGACGAAGTGGCCGATCGCCTCAACACGGGTGAGAAGGAGTTTTACTCCGCGGCCATCGCCGCCCAGATTCCTGATCCCAAGCTCACTTGGGGCGTCAGGGACATCTGGTTCGGCAACTTCTTCCCAGACATGCGGGCGTGGGATAAGCTCGCCGCGCATACCATGCGMGGCATCGGTACMAGGGCGGTCTACGTTCAATTTCCCGGTTCAGAGATGGCCGCCCACATGTCGGTCTTCGGCGAACGCACCTACAAAAAAGCCCACCGGCACGGGCCGGCTTTCGTCATCGTGATCCCGGATGGGGATGGGTATTCCATAATGTGGGAGGAGGAGAAGGAGAAGATAGTGTTTCCCTGGCAAGAGGCAAGCCTGTTCGTGCCGCCAAACCGTTGGTTCCACCAACACTTCAACGTTGGGGAAGGATCGGCGCGGTACCTGGCATTTCATCCGCCGGTACAATTCGAGGGTTGGGCGGAAAAGGTCGAGGATAGGGTCCGTGACCAGATCGAGTTTCCCGACGAGGACCCGTCTATCCGGCAGCGGTTCGAGGAAGAGTTGGCCAAAAAAGGAAAAACTAGTCTGATGCCCGAGGAAGCGTACCTCAACCCGGATTATCAGCCCCCNTGATTCGACGGCAAGCTAGAACTGGTTCAATATCCGAGGTAAATGGGGCGGACAAATTCGCCACAACGGTTTTTCAGGCTCGGCCTGAGTCAAATCTCTAGGTCCCAGAAAATATTACTCTCGTAAGAGGTGAAGGATATGGTGGTACTTTCCAACCAGGAATTCAACGTGGTGGGCACCAGGCCCATACGCCACGACGGCAACGACAAAGTAACCGGACGGGCGCGCTACAGCGCTGACATCACTCTTCCCAGACTGCTCCACGGGAAGATTCTACGCAGTCCCCACGCTCACGCCCGGATCAAGTCCATCGACGCCAGCCGGGCCTTGGCTCTGCCGGGCGTCGAGGCCGTGGTCACCGCCGCGGATTTYTCCCAGCCCAGGGGGAGAATAGCCGACTTGGGCGAAGGCGCCATGGCCAACCCCAAGTGGATAAGCAACAATTGCTTGGCCAGCGAAAAAGCCCTGTACAAGGGGCACGCGGTAGCCGCCATTGCGGCGACCAGCCTACATCTGGCCGAACACGCAATCTCTCTCATAGACGTGGACTACGAAGTGCTTCAGGGCGTGACCGACGTGTTGGAAGCCATGAAGGATGATGCCCCGGTATTGCACGAGCGGCTGGCCAATCTGGAAAACGCCAACATCCGTCCCGGCGGGCTACGCGACGACGACGATACAGAAAAAGCCACCAACATCTCCAACCACTTCTTCTTCGAGTTGGGAGACACCGATCAGGGGTTCAAAGATGCCGACATAGTCGTGGAACGGGAATTCCGTACCGCCACCGTGCACCAGGGTTACATCGAGCCCCACTCCGCCACCGCTATGTGGGGAGAAGACGGCAAACTGACCATCTGGTGCAGCAGCCAAGGCCACTTTCAGATACGAGACCTTACGGGCTTGGTTCTGGGCGTCCCGGTCTCCCAGATCAAAGTGATTCCCATGGAGATCGGCGGAGGTTTCGGGGGCAAGACGGTCATCTACCTAGAGCCGGTGGCCGCRGTGCTTTCCAAGAAAACCGGCCGCCCGGTGAAGGTCTCCATGGGCCGCGCGGAAGTGTTCGAAGCGACGGGACCGACCTCAGGCAGTTACATCAGAGTGAAGATTGGGGCCAACAAAGAAGGRATGATTACCGCCGCTGACATCACCATGATGTACGAAGCCGGCGGGTTCCCCGGGTCTCCCATCAACCAGGCTTGCCAGTGCGTCATGACGCCCTACAACATCGCCAACGGGAGGATCGAAGGATACGACGTGGTGGTCAACAAACCCAAAGCCGCCGCCTACCGCGCCCCCGGCGTGCCCGCTGCCGCCTTCGCCGCCGAATCGGTCATCGACGAGATCTGCGAAAAGCTAGGGATAGACCCGCTGGAATTTCGGACGAAGAACGCTTCCAAAGAAGGGAGCCGCCGCATACCCGGCCCGGTGTTGCAGAAGGTAGGGTATCTGGAGACTTTGGCTGCAGCCATGGATACCGAGCATTACAAGACACCCCTCGAGGGGCCCAACCGGGGACGGGGCGTCGCCGCCGGGTTCTGGTTCAACGGAACCGGGCCGGCTTGCKCCACCGCCAGCGTCAATGCCGACGGAACCGTGAGCCTGATTGAAGGTTCACCGGACATCGGCGGAAGCCGGGCGTCCATGGCTATGCAAGTGGCCGAGGTCCTGGGACTTCCCGCCGAGGACGTCCATCCTACCATCGGCGACACTGACTCCGTTGGGTACACATCCTTGAGCGCCGGCAGCGGCGCGACCTTCAAATCCGGCTGGGCTTGCTATGAAGCGGCGACCGATATCAAACAGCAACTCATCCAGCGGGCCGCGCGGATATGGGACGTCAGTCCCGACGACGTGGAGTACACCGATGGCGTGGCTTCCCACAAATCCGATTCAGAGCTGAAACTGACTTTCAAACAGCTTGCGGGCCGGCTGATCGGCACCGGTGGTCCGGTGGTGGGCCGGGGCAACGTGAACCCGGCGGGCGTGGGTAACTCCTTCGCCGTGCACATCGTAGACGTGGAAGTAGACCCCGAAACCGGCAAGGTTGCTGTCCTCCGCTACACTGCTCTACAGGACGTGGGAAAGGCGATTCATCCCAGTTACGTGGAAGGGCAGATCCAGGGCGGAGTAGTTCAGGGCATAGGTTGGGCCCTTAACGAAGAGTACGTCTACAACAAGTCGGGTGTTATGGACAACTCGTCCTTTTTGGACTATCGCATGCCCACCAGTTTGGACCTGCCGATGATCGACACGGTGATCGTGGAGATCGCGAATCCGGGCCATCCGTTCGGGCTACGGGGAGTGGGMGAAGTGTGCATCGTGCCTCCCATGGGCGCGATGGCCAACGCCATCTACAACGCCATAGGCGTCCGCATGGACGTACTGCCCATGTCTCCAGGCAACGTTCTGGAAGCTCTTTGGGCCAAGAACGGGACGTAATCGATTTAGGCTAAAATGAGGCCTCTCATGGCAAGGCCCTATATTTCCGGGAGCTCAACGGCCATCTTTTGGAAGTGATGACCGCGTAAGAGTTCCGTGGAGTTGGGGGAAGTGATTCCGGCCTTTTCCTGAGGAGGCCGCGCCCAGAACACAATCTTATGGTTCGCGTCAACCCGATGCGGCACAAATTCGAGCAAACCGGATCGATCTAGGAAGTACACATCTTATGAGGAGATAGCCCTTGACTACCAAAAAGGCATACCGGTACGACCCTTCGGCGTCCTACGAAGTACGAGAGCATGACTTGGAGTACCTCAACGTCGGCGGCGTAACCCGTCAGGTCCGGATCTACCAGCCCGAAGGCCCTGGGCCTTTCCCTTTGCTTTTGAGCATCCACGGTGGGGCCTGGACCGACAAAGACCACACCGATTACGCATCCACCAGCAAACCACTTGCCGCCACCGGCCTGGTTGTCGCCTCCATCGGCCAGCGGGTCGGCGCCGGGTTCCCTTACCCCTTGCAACTCCAGGACATTCATTATGGCGTCCGTTGGCTTAAAGCCCATGCCGGCGATTTCAACGGTGACCCGGATGCAGTGGGCGGGATCGGCTACTCCAGCGGCGGACACACTCTASCCCTAGCCGCCATGCGCATCAATGATCCCAGATACTCGGCCCTGCCCCTGGAAGGATCGTCTCCGGCCGACGCTAAATTGGCCTTCACGATCTCGTGCTGGCCGGTCATCGAACCATTCTTCAGGTACGAGATCGCCAAGGCAAATGGCAACACAGAGTTGATGGAAAAGCATCACATGTTCTTCCAGGGCGACGAAGCGATGCACGAGTCCACCCCTTTGAACGTCATCGAAAGTGGCGAGAAGATAACGTTATCTCCAGCCTTGGTCATGCACGGCACTGCGGACGACGTGATGCCGATCGAGGCGTCCGAGAGATTCGTCGCCGCTTACAACGCCGCCGGAGGACAGGCCCAACTGGTGCCCTGGCAGGGTAAAGGCCACGGCTGGGCTAGGGAGGCAGGCCCGGAGGTAGACGAGTTTGTAAAGGTGGTTACGGATTTCATCGCCAAGCAGCTCGGTTAAAGAACCCCGATACCCACCAGCAATCCCGAACCCGCGTCTAGGGCAGACGAACCATACTCTAGGCAGAATGATAAAAGAAAGCCCCGGTWWACCGGGGCTTTCTTCATRCCTGGCCCGCGGCTGAGAGCCKCAGMATTCCGCCGAGACGGCCATTCGCCTCATCAATCGCAATACGGGATTATTCGATCTCCGATCARGTCGATGGTTTTCATGATCTGGCCGTGGGACGGYCCTCCCGAATGGGCGTGTCGCAGCCGCAGCAGACAGGTTTCGGCGCCGGTCGCTTCCTGCCATCTTTGAAATTCAGTCAGGCATTCTTCGGGGTCACCTAGGATCAAGCGGTCTTTGGCGATTCGATCGAGGGTCAATTCGGATTCATCTTTTATGGACTTGAATTCGGATAGCCCGTTCCGCCAATAGTACCGGTACGCCGCCAAAACCTCTGGCCCGTAAACTTCTTCAGCTTCCTTTCTGGATCCCGCCACCCAAGCGTCCCGCATGATGACGACTTCCGGCTTTTTGCCCSCGGCATCGGCTGACCGGCGGTACTGGTCTATCAACCGGCAAGTGTTTTGCAGTGTGGTGCTGGGCGTAGAAACAAACGCATCYCCCAAAGTACCGGCTCGCCGCGCGCTCACCGGCGCCCCTCCGCCGATCCAAAGGGGAGGATGGGGTGACTGCACCGTGTCCGGTCGTACCCTGAGGTTTTTAATGCTGTGGTGTTTGCCTTCATACGAAAATTCCTGGCCCGACCAGCAGTTSCGCAGAATCTCGATCTTTTCCTCAAACAGCTCCACCCGGTCCGACATCGTGATGCCAAACGCCTGAAAATCCGCCGGTTGGTAGCCCAAGCCAACYCCAACGGTGACCCGGCCCTTGGAGATGATGTCCAAGGTGACCACATCTTCGGCCAGGCGGACGGGATGGTGCAATGGCAACAGAATCACCGATGTACCCACCCTCAATGTGGTGGTGGATGCCGCCACGGCGGTACACACGATCAACGGTGACGGGAGGAACCCATCCCTGTCCTGATGATGTTCCCCAAAAAAGCACGAGTCGAATCCGGCTTGTTCGGCCAAGCGCGCCTCTTCTATAACTTCGTCCACGCATCTGGGCAAATCCTCTCCGCGAGGCGGGTTGGCAATGGAGCTATATATCCCGAATTTCATGAAATACGACCTTACTCTACCGGTTGCCCGATCAGGATTATTTCAAAGAGCGTTCTCTGCGAACTCTCGAATGCACCCTTCGACTAGATCGGTTGCGTCCGCTGATATCTGCCAAAGATCAAGCAAACAAATACCGAGGACAAACAGCTGTTCTTTGATYTGAGTTTGGTAAGCCAGCGATGAGCGCCAGCCCCGCGTGAGGATGACGGTCCTCGGCGGCTGAGCAGCCTCAGAGCGCAAGTGAGTCAGGGAATCAAGMCGGACCRGCATCTTCCGCTTCGTAGGCCTGGACCAGGGCTGTTCGGAGTTCTTCAGAAAACTCCCGGCGTTGCCAATCACGCACCTCGTGCGCACCACCGTCTATATATTGGGCAGCCGATCCATTCCAGTGAAGGGCCAAACGCTCCAGGCTAACGGCGGGCCAGAGCAAAGACGGGTCCAGGCCCAGAGAATYCCCCTGCCGGATTCGCCACGCTTTGAGCGATCGCAACCTGGCGTTAGATTCTGGTCCCCAGGGATTGTCCCTGGGACGCCAAGGCCGCTGCACTTCTGGTCCGGTTGTTCCTCGCTGGATCGCTTCCCGGATCAGGCCTCCCGACCGTCTCGCTATCCCGCCGGGTAGGCCACGGACCTGATGAAGTTCCATATCCGGTGAGCCGGCCAGGGTGAGCAACGCCTCGTTGGTCAACACCCGGAAGGGCGGACAGTCCATCCGCCTCGCCTCCTCCTCTCGAAATAGGAATAGCTCTTTGAGCACCGCCAGGTCCCGGGGCCCTAACCGGCTGCTCCCCTTGACGCGCAACATCGCCGTCTCCGGCGGATCGGGAGGTGACTGGCGGACCTGTTCCAGCCTTTGACATTCCTCCGTAACCCAATCCAGACGCCGAAGTGTTGCCAGACGCCCCTGCAGATCACCGGCCAATTTCGGCAGGTACTGCACGTCACCCGCCGCGTACTCCACCGCCGGCTGGCTCAGAGGCCGGCGGCCCCAGTCCGAGGTTTGTAAAGCCCGGCTCTTGGGGATCCCCACTCCCAGGATGCCCTCGAGCACCGAGGACAGGTTCGTCCTGGGTATCCCCAGCAATCTCGCCGCCAACTCAGTGTCGAATAGGGACCTAATCGTGAACCCATAGTCCCGATGCAGACACCGCACGTCGTAGTCAGAGCCATGGGCAACTATRRTTATCGAAGGGTTRGCCAACAGATTTCCCAAGGCGGACAGGTCGGCGACGGCCAATGGGTCCAGCAAGAAAATGTCCTCACCGGCCGAGATCTGGATCAGGCAAACTTTCTCTCGGTAGGCATGCAAGCTGTTGGATTCGGTGTCCAGGGCCAGCAAAGGCTCCGACGCCAACGCCTCAGCGACGCGGTCCCAGCTTTGCTGGTCGTCGATAAATAGGGTTTGGCTCATGCGATTGATCCGTTCAACGGTCTACGACATTGATTTATGATTGATTAACCTTGGCGCACGAACTTATCAACTCCTACACCATCCGGCACGCCCACGTAGATGTCTCCGTTGGCGTCTATCCAACTGCCGTGGCCACCTCGAATTATCCATCGGGCCAACAGAGTACCTTCTTTATTCATCAGGCTGATCCGCGAGTCGGTGTCCTCGGTGTGACCCTGACGGGCGTCGTTGCCGCCTTCACTGATACAGAAGACACCATCCGGACTCTGAGAAATGTCCATGGGCCTCAGCAGATCGGTCCACATTCCAACGAACTCCCCATCCCGGTCGAAGATCTGAATGCGGTTGTTCTCCCGGTCACAGACGTACARCAGATCGTCAGCGCCGACCATCATGCTATGGACCAAGTGGAACTGGTTCGCGCCGCCTTTGCCGGGTTCTCCCCAAGACGCCTTGAGCTGACCGTTGGCCGCGAACCGGTGTACCCGGGCGTTCCGGTATCCGTCAGCCACGTACATGTCGCCCCACGGCGAGGGCACCAACTCCGCCGGATAGTTGAAGGGACCGGCAGCCCTGGGCACCAATGTGCCTGGCACTTCGCAGCCGGTGTCCGAGTGAACGCCCCGCTCTCCAATAACTTGCAAAGGCTTGCCGTCCAACGTAAAACGCAGGCAAACCGAGTCCTCGCGATCGGTAACGTAAACGATGTCGTCTTTGATGAATATTCCATGGGGATTGGTGATCGCGCCCAGGCCCCATGAACCCACGTAACTACCGTCGCGATTAAAGACCACTATCGGCGGATCTTTTCGCTGAAAGGCGTATACCCGGTCCTGAGAATCGGTTGCCACGGCGCTCACCATGCCAAAGGTTTCGCCCGCGGGCAACTTGGCCCAGCTTTCAATCAATTCGTAAGTGTATTCCCCGTTCCCTACAGTCGTCATGGGCTGACTACCTCCATCGATCATTTATAAGATCTCGTTCGCGCCTTTTTAGAAAGTCCTACTTGGAAATATGCGGCGGTATACCCCAGGCGATCCCGGTGCGTGGCCGTAGACGCCGCCGATGTAATCGTGCATCCCGTCCTGGGCGCTACGGTTCCGCCAAGCCTGACTCTCGGGCACGGTCTCGTGTTCGAATTCATACACCGTCGTATACTTGGGRCCACCTTCCACYGCGTGGTARCGTCGGACAGCGATGCACCCTGGAAGTTCCAGGTTGGCCGGCGTCCGTACATTGTCGTAATACTCGTTGTACTTGGCCTCGATCTCCGCGGGGACCTCCATCCGGCCTACCTGGATMGCCGGAGCCATGCCCCGTCCCAGCACGTGGGAATCGTTTTCCTTAGGGTATATCTGGGTGCAGACGATGCGGGAATAGTTGCGGCCCTTGGTCGAAAGCGCGATTCGCTGGGTCCACTCCGAAGGGTTGCGGCGGAAGTTCAGGTACTCCTCCGATTCAAGTGCTCCCACCGACTCCAGTTCGTACATAGCCAGATAGCGGGGGCTGCCCTTCAGAGCCTGATACCTGGCGAAGTTCAGAAAACCCGGAAACTTCATCAGATCACCGACATGCTCATCGTTATACCAGGCGTTAAAGTCCGCGTCGTGCTCGGAGTCGATGTCAACAAAGACCATCAACAACGCTGTGCCCTTTTTCTCTACCACGGCCTGCTGCTCCTCTGGGGGAAACTATCTTAGACAACAGCAATGATACCCACCGAAAGACGCCGCGGCAAACATCCCGCCGGCAGCATTGTGACGGCCTCAGTTTCTACTGCTATACTGGGCCAAAGCTCAATGGCGAGGAAATTGCGAGATGACGACATATGAAGTCGTGGGGAAACCGGTTACCAGGCAGGAAGGTCCCGACAAAGTGTCGGGCAATTTTCAATACTCCGCTGACGTTACGTTGCCCGGAATGATCTGGGGCAAGGTGTTGAGAAGTCCTTTYCCTCACGCCARATTAGTCAAGATTGACGCCTCGAAAGCGCTGGCGATGCCGGGAGTCCACGCCGTCATCACGGGTCAAGACACCCTTGGCATGCGGATAGGAAGGAGTGTGCGCGACGTACCGCTGCTAGCCGAGGGTGAGGTCCGATTCGTGGGAGAGAAGGTAGCGGCCGTGGCAGCCGACGACCCCGACCTAGCGGAAGAAGCCCTCCTAATGATCGACGTAGAATATGAGCCTCTGCCCGCTGTATTCGACCCGGTTGAAGCCATGGAACCCGGAGCGCCCCACGTCCACGCCGGCTCGCCGGTTTTTGAGAGCACATCGGGTCCCGTCCAGCCCCAAGGCAATATCCTGAACCATTCAACATGGTCTAGTGGGGACGTGGAACAGGGATTCAGTGAGTCGGACCAGATCTTCGAACATACCTTTTCCACCACATGGGTACACCAAGGTTACATGGAACCGTATTCTTGCGTGGTGGACATCGACGATGCCGGGCGTGTCCAGGTCTGGGCGAACAACAAAGTTCCCTACACCTTGAGAAGACAGTTGGCTGACGCGCTGGGATTATCCGAGGACCAGATACTAGTCAACCCATGYGGTATCGGCGGCGACTTCGGTGGTAAGTCCCCGGCRATGAACGTYCCGTTGGCCTATTTCCTGTCCCGGAGCAGCGGCCGGCCGGTAAAGATGATTATGAGTTATATCGAAGAGCTGGTGGCCGGCAACCCAAGGCATCCTTCCGTGATCACCATCAAGACCGGCGTAAAGAACGACGGAACATTCGTGGCGCGGGAAAGCCGGGTAGTGTACAACGGGGGAGCTTACTGCGGCTTCAGAGGCCGCCCCGGTCTGGCAGGCAGCCGCGATGCTGCCGGGGGACAGTACCACATACCTAATTTTAAGATCGACAGCTATATGATCTACACCAACAACGTGCCYTGCGGTTCCTATCGGGCGCCGGGACAACCCCAGGTGGCGTTCGCGGTGGAATCTCACACCGATATGATCGCCCGGGAGATGGGCATAGACCCGTACGAATTGCGGCTTAAGAATGTGGTTCGCGACGGCCAGATGTGTGCTACCGGAGCCCATTACAACAACGTGCGGGGAGAGGAGACATTGAAGGCGGTTGCCGAGGCTGCCGATTGGGGTTCTGCAAAATCAGGGCCATATGTTGGGCGGGGCATATCCTTGGGCCAACGCCCCCAGGGCCAAAGCGTCTACTCGGCGAAGGTGACGATGGACGAGAATGCCCAAGTAACCTACCACACGTTGGTGCCAGAAACGGGCACGGGTATTCACACCGTCGGCCGGCAGGTAGTGGCGGAGGACCTGGGTATCCCGGTAGAACATGTGAGGGCCGTTCAGATGGACACGGACGGCGGGCCCACCKACAGCGGGTCTGGAAGCGGCAGCAGCGTGGGCGGGACCGGCGCTGCCCTGGGAGCCGCCGAAGGTGTTCGCAACCACCTCACCCTCATGGCTGCCGAATTCTACGGATGGCCCGAAGAACGGATCAAATTCCGGGGAGGCCGGGTTTTCGTTGAGGGCGACGCTGAACGTGGGATTTCGATYCAGGAGTTGGCCTCCAAAGTCGTCGCCGSAACCGGAGAGCACATCTCATTCTCTAAGACCACGGAGGCCAAAGAACCGGACGTGACTTGCTTCTGCGCCCAGGTGGCCGAGGTTACGGTAGACCCGGAAACCGGAGAGGTAAAGCTGCAAAAGTTCGTGACGGCCCACGATGTAGGAACTATCCACAACCCGATCACGCATCAAGGACAGATCGACGGGGCGGTGATCCAGGGGGTGGGATTTGCCCTGATGGAGGAATTGCTGTCAGAARAAGGACATATCTCGACCCTCAGCATGGGCGACGTGAAGACACCAAATATTCAGGACATACCTGAACTGGTAACGGTTCTGGTAGATTCTCCGGGGGGCAATGGCCCCTTTGGGGCGAAAACCATCGGAGAGCAACCCCTGCCACCGGTGGCGCCGGCCATCGCTAACGCCATCTTCGACGCCGTGGGGGTTCGGATCCTAGACCTGCCCATCACGTCGGAGAAAGTGCTTGCCGCACTGAATAAAAARTGACCTCGCCACTGTTCCCACTAGGCGGCCCAAGATGAACGTCAGTGGATATCTGCTGCCATTCCCAGATCCTGGCGCTGCCGATATGATGAGCGACCATCTGGAGCAGGTGGTCCAGGCCAACGGCCCAGGAAAGATAATCGTTACCACATGTCTTCCCGAGACTTCGACGAATGGGTTAGAGAATCCCTCCGGGTCTGTTGGTCAATCTRCCCGAAGGAAGTTGGAATTCTTTAGGCTGGAAGACAGAGAGTGGGTATTCCTTTACGGTACAACGGTCGATGGCGGCCGGGAGCCGAAAAAAGTGGTCTTGGAAGTCCAGGCGGCCGGAACCATCAGATGCACGTTAACGAACATGAGCGGCAGGGAAGGCCAGTTTTTTATGGAGTGCAGTTTTGAACTCGAGGAGGCGCAGTAACCCCTTCCCGGGCACCCTCTCTGCAACTGACTACGATTTCCAAACCTGAAGCAGAGGCCCCCACTAATTTCCGACGATCCACGACCGTGATCCACAATCCTCCGGAAGGTTTCGAGACTGGAACAGCTACACGTCGCTTGACAAGATCACGCCACAAACAATATCATARAATAGTATTTTATATAGCTATTACTATTGTAATTTAAGATATACTCCATCGTAACTGAGGGTCACCATGGTCGTCAGAGTAAGCAACGCTCCTGCCGGCTTGGACCACTAGCAAGTACCCTKCCTCGGCGCGGCTTGATGGTCCGGCTTCCTCATTACCGTTTCTAGACACCATCACCTTTCGATAGGACGTTCTTTGCTTGCAGACTGACAGACCCGAAATCCAGGCGCCAACCGTCGGCGTGGAGACCGAGACTCCGACATCTGAAGGAGCCGTGAACGTTCCGGAGGCCCCTGCTCCGAGGCCGGTCACAGCAGCCCGGCCGGCACGCCGGGCCACAAAGAGGGGCTGGAAACAAACCTTCGACTCCCTTTCAAACACGCACTTCCGCCMCTTCTGGCTSGGAATGATGGTGATGATGGGGGCCATGCAGATGCAGATGATGGCCCGGGGCTACCTGGTCTACGACTTAACAAACCAGAACGCCGCTATCCTTGGGCTGGTCAACGCCGCCACCGCGCTCCCCATATTGGTCCTTGCGCTGTTTGGCGGAGCGCTGGCCGACAGGATTGAGCGCAAGCGCATCGTTCAGGTTGGGCAAGGCGGCGCAGCCATACTTGCGGTGTTCATTGCCATTACCATCTCCGTGGGCAGCGTCACGTGGTACCACCTCCTCGGCGCGTCGATAGTCCATGGGTCCCTCATGGCGCTGCTGATGCCGGCCCGGCAAGCCATGATYCCTCAGTTGGTTGGCAARGAGAAGCTGGGCAACGCCATGGCCCTGAACGCGGCCGGCATGAGCTTGACCACGCTGATGGCGCCGGCTCTAGCGGGGGGNCTTTACGCGCTGATAGGTCCGGATGGCGTGTACTACGTCATCGGTGGGATGTTAGTGGGCGCGATGCTATTAACTGGACTGCTCCCCAAATCCACCGCGGAGCCCACCGACAAAAGAACGACGGTGCTTGGCGACATCAAGGACGGACTCTCTTACATCCGGCGTACCCGCATGGTCTTTGTCTTGTTATGCCTGGGATTGGCCACCACCATGCTGGCCATGCCCTTTAGGTTCTTGCTGCCGGTATTCGTGGTTGACATATACCACAAAGGACCGGAGGCGATGGGGCTATTGGTGAGCCTCATGGGATTAGGCACCTTGATCGGCTCACTGTTTATCGCCGGACTGGGCCGGTTTCACCGGGGGCTGTTGCTCATCGCGGGAAGCTTTATGACCGGCTTTGCTTTGYTGCTAGTATCCATATTCCCGGTATACGCTATTGCCTTGGGACTCATGGTTCTTCTCGGCCTGGGAGACGCCGGCCGAAGGGCGCTGAACCAAGCCTTGGTGATGGAAATCTCCGAGGAACAGTACCGCGGCCGGGTATGGAGCGTCTTCATGATGAACTTTGGGCTCATGCCTTTGGGCGTTTTGCCTGCGGCCCTGGTAGCCGAATATTTTGGCGGTCAAGTCGCCATCGGCATCCTGGCCGGGCTGATGCTTCTCGTCTCGGCCGTCGTCTTAATCACCCACAAGCAACTCCGTCAGTTCCAGTAACAGAGGAACGATCGTCCCCATTTCGTTCGCGCCTGCTCACGTCTTCGGATCTAGCGATCCCTATTCGCCGATGGTGTTCATAACAGGCTATACTACCGTCGATCAAATCAACATTATCGTGGCTGTAACCCCATTCCCCTGAGCTTTTAACCCGTGTAGAGGAGTTGCTATCGATGGAACTATTGGTAAACGGAGAATCGTACGAGGTGGACGTGGACGAGGAGACGACTCTTCTTGCCGTCCTGCGCCACGACCTGGGATTGACCGGCACCAAATATGGGTGCGGCGACGGAGATTGCGGAGCCTGCACGGTCYTGATTGACGGCGAGTCGAAGAACTCTTGCATCACTCCAGTGGAAGCGGCGGCAGGGCGAGAGGTTACTACCATCGAAGGTCTAGCCAAGGGCGGCAATCTCCATCCGGTTCAAGAAGCATTCATCGAACACACGGCGTTCCAGTGCGCTTTCTGCACGCCGGGATTCATCATGAGTGCGGTAGCTTTGCTATCGCGCAACCCTCAGCCCGACGATCGGCAGATCCGAGCGGCTCTGACCGGCAACATCTGCCGCTGCGGCACCTACGTACGTATCCTGCAGGCGGCCAAGGCAGCCGCCGAGCGGATGGGCCAAGAAGGAGGAAAGTGATGACAACGATCAGTGAACTTCACGAGGATGCCGCGCTCGTCGTTACCGGTCCCCCTCAATGGGCCGGTGGGCTTGAGCTTCGCGAGCCACCCGGACCGGAGGCGACTTTGCTGGTAATGGACCGGCAAGGCGGCGCCACCGCTTTCTCCGGCAAAGTGGAATACGGCCAGGGCATCCGCAGCGGATTTTCCCTCGCTGTCGCTGATGAACTGGACCTGCCACTTGATTCGGTTCGCATCATTTTGGGCGATACCGCTCTGGTGCCTTATGATCGAGGCACCGTTGGCAGCCTGTCGACGATGACGCTGGGTATGCAGCTCCGGCGGGCGGCCGCAACAGCAAGAGGCGCGCTCATCACCCTCGCCGCGGAGCATTGGTCGGTTGAAGAGGCCAGTTTGGCAACAAGCGAGGGCCAAGTCTTCGTAAGCGGCGAGCCAAGCCGAAGAGTCTCCTACGCTGAGCTACTGCAAGGAAAAGACCTTCGGCTGCCTATTCTCGAAGACACGGCCACCAAGCGGGCCGAGGATTTCGTCTTCATGGGTAAGGACGCGACGCGTACCGATGCCCTGGCCAGGGTCACCGGCCAAGCCAAGTACTCGCATGACATCGTCGTAGATGGCATGCTCCACGGCAAGATCCTGCGCGCCCCTTCCTATGGCGCCACTCCCCAGCAGATTGATACCGCTGGGGCCGAACGCATTCCCGGCTTTGTCATTCTGGTACGAGATGGGGACTTCGTCGGTGTGGTGTGCGAGCGCGAAGATGCCGCCGAACAAGCTGTCGATGCGATACGGGTTCGCTGGCAAGAAGAACAGAACCTCCCATCAGACTCAGACTTTCCAGCCGCACTGAAAGAGAAAGCCAAGGAGATGATTGTCCTTCGAGAAGAGGGTTCGCCGGCGGATGGATTTGCCCAGGCGGACCATGTCCTAGAGGGCAGTTACTTTGTTCCCCACGTCGCYAATGTCCCCATGGAGACCAGCGCCGCGGTTGCGTCATGGGATGGCGGGAACCTGACCGTTTGGTCCGGTGACCGGGCCCCCTTTGGAGTGCGGGACGAGCTGGCTCAAGCATTGGATATGAGTCAAGACCAGATACGAGTCATTGCCCCCGAGGTCGGCGGCTCCTTTGGCACCAAGGGCACCGTTGAGGTGGCGAAAGAAGCGGCTGTCCTCGCCAAAGCAGCGGGCCGGCCGGTTCGCGTCGCCCACAGCCGGGAAGAAGAGTTCATATGGGCCACCGTACGGCCCGCGGCGCTCTTTGAGATCCGCAGCGGTTTCAACGCCGACGGACAGATCGTGGCTTGGGAGTACACCGCCTATCACACCGGCGACCGTCCGCAACGTGGGCAGCGGGGGGCCGATACCCCCTACAACACCCCGAACGTGCGCATAGCCGTGGCGGATTCCGCATCGCCCCTGCGAACCGGCTCTTACCGGTCGCTTGGTTGCGCGGCGAATCATTTTGCCCGGGAGATTCATATCGACGAGATCGCGGCCACTCTCAACATGGATCCCGTGGAGCTTCGGCTCATGAATCTGACCCATCCTCGCTTAAGCCGAGTCCTTAGGCAGACCGCCGACCGCTTTGAYTGGGAATCTCGCCGGAACGATACCTCCGTGGGAATCGGTGTAGCCATCGGTTACGACGCTGGCAGCTTCGTGGCTGAATGCGCGGAGGTCACCGCAAGAAGAAGGAATGTGAGGGTACAACGAGTCGTGGCTGGCATCGACTGCGGCATGGTAGTCAACCCTGAAGGCGTCCGCAACCAGATGGAAGGGTCCATCATCATGGGCATGGGAACCGCGCTTCGTGAGGTAGTAGAATTCGATTCCGGGCGGCTGTTGAACCCGGCCTTAAGCCGGTACCGTGTACCGCGCATCAACGACACACCCGAGATCGAGATTGTGATGTCCGGTGACTCCACAACCCCGTCCACCGGCGCCGGCGAGCCAGGGATCGTCCCCATCGCCGCCGCCATCGGCAACGCGGTCTATGCTGCCACCAAGACCCGCATCCGGGACCTTCCCATCGTACCCCGGCTGGGATGATGGCGGTTAGAAATAAGAGAGCAGCGCTTTGAGGCAAAGTACTGACCGTATTCTAGTTTCCCNACGCCGGTAACTTGCCACGGCCCGAGTATCTAAACGAGTTAATCGACGGTGGAATCAGCTTGGAGGCGGCCACTGGAACCGAGTATCATCRGCGGCTTCCCCAAGCAATACNWGASGTSGTNNMYSGGMARKTKSWRCWGGKAGYKRASAKMGWGNMMCGMTSSTRRRTTTGCTAAAGCCGGGAGTKACGGCGGCTACATGGTTGATCGCGTCACAGGTTACTCGACGGTGCCAGAGGACCCGGCCCGYCCRCCCAAAAGAGCTGGTACGTSGGAGCGCGATCGTAGACAATTTCCAGGCTTTTACGATTCAGGGCTTTGGTTTTCTGGATCCGGGGGACCGATCCGTCCGGGGTTTGCCACCCGGGGAGGAATGCGCTCCCCTAATCWGAGAGCCCCACGGGTATGCACGTCGGCTGTTACCTACTCCGGCCAGACAGCCGTYCAGGCCGACGTTGACCATATCAAGGCGGCGATTCACGGTAGAGATGTCGAGGGGTATATAGCGGCTCTAGGGCCTCTGAGCTTGGGCGCCGGGGTACGCAACGAACACTACAGCAGCGAAGAAGAGTACATGATGGCCGTGGCTGAGGCATGCCGTGAGGAGTACAAGACCATCACGGACGCCGGTCTCATAGTGCAAGTGGACGAACCGGAGTTCTGCACGTCTTGGACCTTCTATCCAGACTGGAATGTCAATGATCTGCGTAAATATCTAAGCTTCTGCGTCGAGGTGATCAACCGTTCCATACAGGGCCTGCCCGAAGATCTAGTTCGATTTCATACTTGCTGGGGAAGTGGTCACCGCCCCTCGTAAACGACATAGAGCTTAAATCCATCGTGGACCTGCTGATCAAGATCAACGCCCGGCAATACTCGATCGAGGCGGCTAATGTGAGGCACGAGCACGAATATCGTGTGTGGGAAGATGTGAAACTGCCCGAAGGCAGGATGCTGATGCCGGGYGTAATCTCCCACGCTACCGACCTGGTTGAGCACCCCGAACTCGTGGCTGAGCGTATCGTCAGGTACGCTAATTCGGTGGGGCGGGAAAACGTCCAGACCGGTACCGACTGCGGCATGGGTTCCCGGGTTGGTCATGAAGAAGTTGTTTGGGCCAAGTTGAGTTCCATGGTAGAGGGTGCAAGACTAGCGACAGAGAGGTTATGGGGATAACCCGTCACCTTGACGGAGCGGCCTGTAGCCGGTAATCTAGGCTCACCGATATCCAAAAGCCTACTAGTAAAGGGAGTTTTGAATGACTACAAAAGCCCAAACGTATAATGTCGACATCGCCGACGTGGAATATATCAATCACGGTGGCGCTCCCCTATTGGCGAAGCTGTTCAAGCCCCAGGGCAGCGGGCCGTTCCCAATCATGCTTGAACTGCATGGTGGGGCCTGGGTCCGGGGAGCTCGTGAGAATGGCGACGCGGCCAATGAAGCGCTGGCCAAGACTGGTGTGATCGTGGCGGCATTGGATTTTCGCACGCAAGATCCGTATCCGGCCTCTTTGGCCGACATCCACTATGCGGTCCGTTGGGCTAAGACTCAGGCCGCGTCTTGGAACGGCATCCCGGGCAGAGTCGGCGCCATGGGCACTTCCAGTGGCGCGCACCAGGCCATGCTCCTGGGCATGCGCCCGAACGACTCTCGCTACGCCGCGCTGCCATCCCCGGCGGGCTCTTCAGCAGACGGAACCCTAGCCTGCGTGATCATGGTTTCTCCCGTGATCGACCCTCTGGGACGATATCTATATGCCAAAGGCCTGCGATCGGATTGCACGCCACCCGAGGGTATGGGCGAGCGGACGCCACCCATGCACGAGCAGTACTGGGGAACGGAAGAAGCCATGGCCGAGGGTGCCCCAGGGCGAATCCTTGCCAGTGGCGAGAAGACAGCCCTTCCGCCCACGCTGGCCCTTCGCCGCGACTACGAGGCGGCGCATCCTCGCCCGGACTTCGACGAGTTCGTAGATCAGTACCGCAAGGCTGGCGGCCCGATCGACGTGACCATCGTCGATGGAGAAGGCGAGGGTCTTCTGAGCGACCTATCTTCTGACGTTGGAAAGCAGACGTTGGAGCAGATGGGCGCGTTCATCCATAAACACATCGGTTAAGCCAGACACCCTGGTGCGCTGACGTTAAGAGGCGAACACGTAAAAACGTGTCCGCCTCTTATGCGTATCGGTGGAATCGCCCAACCTTGCCGGACGCCGGCATCAAACTAGGCCCGCACTCTAATGACTGCGGGCCTAGTCTTTCGTCCGGATAGAAGAACCACTGAGCCTTAGCAAGAAGCAAGGCCTGGTCTTGTTGCGTTGCTAGAACTCGGTTGGAAGGGTGAGCTTACCGGCTGGCCATCACCGCCTCATTCAGCCCGCGGATGGCATCTCGCGTTTCCTCGCTTGGCGCCTTGCCCATCTCGACGTGTTGGGACACCTCGAAGGACCGGTCCACCTCTGCCATAACCGCTTCGTCCGACTGGTCGATGTCGATCGGGACGCTGATCTGGGCCCATGACGTATGGCCGGTCAGCCAGAACACCTCGGTGGGGTTGTTCTCCGGATCGCGGAAGTAGCAACCGATGGCGCTGGCATGGGTGACGATGCGGTCTATCTTATACCCGCGCTCATTAATGCGCCGCTTGAAGTCACGGAGGTCATCAAGGGAGTCTACCCGCATCGACATCTGCTGGATCCAGTGGGGGTCCTCAAGGGAAGTCCGGCCGCTGATCAGCGCGATCTCGTGGTCGACGCCTTCCGGGTCGGCGCTGAAAAAGGCCCCGAGCGRACCGACTTTGGTCAGCGTCATGCCCATGAATTTCCCGTAGAATTCCTTCATGAGTTCCAGATCCTGAACGTAGAAGCCGATATGACCGAGTCCATTGACTTTCGCTGACATTTTGGTCTCCTTTCCGCTTTCTTCAGAGTGACTGTGCAGCCGATCTTAATCTTACTTAACAACGAGTTTTGCTTGCCAGAGATGATACCCAAACSCATAWGTTCTGTCCACCACGGGAGGGACGCCGGAACCACTTTCACCGGACTGTCGAGTGTCAGATATAGATAGCGATTTCCCCAAACAGTTCCTGAAGTCTATGTTTGTCATCTTCGGCGAGCGTAGGCTCATCCATGGCTCTGAGGTTGTCCTCCATGTGGGTGAGGCTTGACGTGCCGGTGAGCACGATGGATATCCCCGGATGGTCGGCGGCGAATTTGTAACCGGCGCTTATAACTGAGTCCACGTCGTCGTGGATCAACCAGTCTAGGGGGGCATCGTCAGGCACGGCGTTTTAAGGGACCAGGCCTTGGGTCTTCCACTCGGCAACTTGTTCCCGCAATAACTTGGGACTCACCAGCTTGATGCGTACCGCCGCCATGTTGACGATGCCAACGTTGTGCTCCATCGCCAGGGGAAGAGCCTTGTCCGCCGCGGTCTGATTGAGTATGCCGTACTTCAATTGGATGACGTCCCACAGTTCTGGGTGAGATTCCAGAGCCAGCACGACGCCCTTGTGATCGTGCTCAACCATGAACTGCTCACTAAACCCGATGAACCGAATCTTCCCTTGCTCTTGAAAGCGCTTCAGCACCGGGTAATGCTGTTCCACCACATCGAAGTAATGCTTTGAATTGAAGACATGAAACTGTAGGACGTCAACGTAGTCAACCTGCAATCGAACCAGGCTGTTTTCAATGGATCTGGCGATATCTTCGGGTGTTCGCATCACACCGCCGCGGTCTAGGTAGCGGCATTTGGTAGCCAAGATATACGAGTCTCTTGGAACGCCCTTCAAGCCTCGCGCCAAAATCGATTCACTGTCTCCGTAAGCCTCMRRTGKWTYKAAYWSSYKGASKCMWSASWMSRYSYMYKKMWGSRKMAGWMKSTCYTRATCKWKYSMYGWTATTNSKKYRWWYWRMCSGRRYYWSCTYRGTCNSWSBTGRTCNSGKAAMTTWSMAMWGRKANKYTMAGWNWSAGTCCNNYTCCYAGWRTYSSAWAAAWSRWKYANRKMCWTGWARYWKRYAYSKWARMRAYASRKYSCAKCSKTSAWWRCMAAKGNTNRGMCTTKKMTKCMKKMKTSKRCGTAGCGTCAAGCTCCGGCCGTATTTAGCTTAGACGCAAGAGGCCTAAACGTGTAAGCTGGATACGGGCAAGTTAAGGATATAGCATGCGAATGCTAGCTCCAAGATTCTGTTTACAGATATCGCCGGGGAAATCAGATTATTCAGGGAGGACGATGGCCACCGAGAGCCAGATCCAGAAGGTAATGTCGAATTTGTCAGAGGTGCAGGCATGCGCCAACTGTGGAACCAGAATCCGCTTTGGAGACTTAGAATGTCCCCATTGTGGGGGCGACCTAGAGGACTACCTCCGTCAGTGGGCCGAAGAGTTGATCAATCATCTGGAGTTGGAGTAACCGCGGAAGTACCAATGCCGCTTACTCAGCCTAATTGTTCGATGCTCTGGATTTAGGCTCTAAAGTTGCTCCAGGGCCTGGCGGGACAGCATCATCTTGACCGGGCTGATGGGACGGAAGGTGCGGGATACCCGGACATCTCCAGCCAAGCTGCACAGGGTATACGCTTCGTAGGGGGCCATCCCTTTCTCCGTCACCAGGAAGTCCACCATGTCGCGTACGGCCTGTTTCATGGCCGGGCCCAGGTCTTCCCCATGGGACAGGACTACAAAGTGGTCCGGGGTCAGCGCTCGTGGCCCCGGGATGTTCATCCCCTTTTCCACCGTCACTCGCAGGTGGGTATCCGCTGAGCATTCGGCCCCGGTGCCCGCCACCGCTCCGTCGCCCACYARGGCATGGCAATCTCCCAAGACCAGCAGACCTCCGGGCACGAACACCGGCAGGTAGAGTGAGCTTCCTGCTACCAACTCTTTCATGTCGATGTCGCCACCGTAGGGACCGCTGTCGCTGGCCGTGCTCTGGGAATAGGTGGGCGTAGTGGCCACTAGCCCCATGGAGGGATTCAGGGGCAAGCGGATCCCGTTGGGCAGCAAGGCAAAACCGTCCTCGAAGCTCATCACCGTTGGGAATCCTTCGGTAAACTCCTCGTCAAGGAATCCCCGGCCCGGCATTACCATATGGGCCGCCCCTTCCTTGGGCGTAATGCTGATGAAGTCAATCTTCAAGGCGTCGCCCGGTTCGGCGCCGTTCACGTAGATGGGACCGCTGGCCGGACCTTTCAGGTACCTCTCGCCGATCACTCCCGGGTCGCGGACCCCTTCAAAGGCGTCCCAGGTCTCGACCATCAACTCCTCTCCSGAATCGATGGTGATCGCGGGGGTGGCTCCGGGCTCTAGCATGTAGATATGGTGTTCCCGGTCCAGTTCTTTCATGTCGGTRCCTCCGGTTGAGTTGGGGCGAGTGATCTACAGGCCGGCCTGCAAGTCTGCTTGATAAAATGTCACTGCTTCCGGGGGGGTCAGGTCCACCACGGTCACCTCACCCAACGGGTCGCGAGGAGAAGATCCACGGGCGGTGCCGGAATAAACCGCGGTGACTCGCCCTTGAGAAACGTCAACGTGGCGGTCCCAGTGTCCTAAAGCCAGGTAGTCGCAGGGCGCRGCCGCRATCTCCGGGGGGTAGATGGGGGAAGACCGCTGGTCCCGGTCGTCGTCAAAGTGGAAATGGCCGTGGGCCAGCGCCACCATCCAATGGCCGTTGCGTTGGGTTGGCATACCCTCCAGGGGACGAAAGGCCGGGGTGTGGCTGACCATGGCCCTTCCCCAGACATCCAAGGTCAACTCGGGAAACGATAGCGCTTCCCCATCCGTCTGGGTGATGATGTGCAGGTTATCAGGCTTGTGCTGGAAGACTTCCCGCTGGTAAAGCGAGTTGTCATCGTACAGATCATGGTTACCCGGCAACAGAACCGCCGGCTGGCTAATACGGGCGATCTCCTCCAGAAACGCCTCCAGCACCGAGTCGGGTACCCGTCCGTGGTCAAAGACATCGCCCACCAAGAGGAGCATATCTCCACCCAATCGCGACACCGAGTCCACCACTGCCCTAAGGGCGCCGTCGGCCAACGGATGACCCATGTCATCCCCCAGGTGTAGATCGGACGTATGAATCAGCCTTACTTTATTCCTCAATATCGATCGAGACTCCCTGTCGTGATTCTTGGCGGCGCGCTGGCCGCGTTCTAGCTTCCGATAACACCCTTATCCCGAAGTTCGGATATTTTAGCGGCGTCGTAGCCCTGCTCGGTGAGAAGTTCCTCGTTGTGCTCACCCAACAGCGGGGGAGGGCGGCGGATGCTGGAGGGAGTTGCTTCCAGCTTCAGCGGCGAGTTGGGCACGCGCAGGTCGGGGACGTTGGGGTGGGGCATGTTCACGATCATGTTTCTCGCTTGTACTTGGGCATCGTTGATCACTTGGGAGACCGTGTTGATCGGACCGCACGGCACCCCTGCATCCGAGATAACCTCCACCCACTCGGCCACGGTCTTCGTCTCGAAAATTTCGCTCAAGGTTTCAACACATGCTGCCCGGTTCTCCACCCGTTTGGTGTTGGTGGAAAATCGAGGGTCTTCCAGAAGATCGGCCCGCCCGATCGCTGGGCAGAGCCGCTCCCATAGCCCTTGATTACCACAGCCCAAGATGAAGTGTTGGTCGGAGGCGGGGAAGCTCTGGTAGGGAACCAGGCTGGGGTGCCCCGATCCCAGCCGGTGCGGCTCCACGCCGGTGGCCATGTAACCGGTGGCATGATAGCTCATGGCGGCCACCTGGCCGTCCAATAGCGCTGCCTCTATCCTCTGCCCTTCGCCCGTCTTTTGCTTGTGGTGTAGGGCGGTCAGGATAGAGCCATAGGCCATCATCCCAGTGAATAGGTCCACCAAGGAGAAGCCCACGCGCAACGGGGAGCCATCCGGTTCGCCGGTCAGATGCATGAGCCCGCTATAGGCTTGGATTATCAGGTCGTAACCCGGTTTGTCGGCCATGGGTCCGGTTCGGCCATAGCCGGATATGGAGCAATAAATTATGTTGGGGTTTACAGCCCGCACCGCGTCATAGCCCAGGCCCATGCGGTCCAACGCTCCGGCGCGGAAGCTTTCCACCATCACATCGGCCTTGGCCGCCAGTCCCAGCACGATGTCGATCCCTTCTTGCTCTTTCAAGTTGAGGCTTAGGCTCCGYTTGTTGCGGTTGAAGGTCAGGAAYTGGGTGCCTTCATCGTTCCAGAAGGGGGTCCAAGACCGGGTCTCATCCCCTAGTTTGGGCTCTTCGATCTTGGTCACCTCGGCGCCCATGTCCCCCAACATCATGGTGCAAAAGGGGCCGGCGAGAGTCCGGGTTAGGTCTACGACTTTGATTTCGTCAAGAGCCGAAGTCATTAGCGAAACTCCAGTAACCATCGATTAACGATGGAAATTTGATTAACGATGGNAATTTTCTTCGAGGGATCGGATGGGCTCAGGCTGGGAATTTACCGGCGCGGGGAGCCCGCGGGCATTATAGCATGGGCATGGACTGACTTCAGAAACGCTGGGCCATTGACCCAAACATCGCGCGATGCTAGCGTGTGACCTCCGGCGGGTCTGGAAGCTGCACTGGGGGTGATGGAACGTGGCGCTACGACAGGGAAACAACGCTGTTGGAGTGGTGGTGCTGGGCGGGATAAACATGGACCTGGTAACCATTTCCCCCCGGTTTCCCCAGCCGGGGGAGACGGTGGTCGGCAGCCGCTTCCTGACCTACCCCGGCGGCAAGGGCGCCAACCAAGCCGTAGCCGCCGCGCGCATGGGCGCTCCCACGGCGATGGTGGGGCGGGTGGGCGACGACATGTTCGGCCTGCAACTAATCGACACCCTTGCGGCCGGCGGCATCAACGTGGATGGAATCGCCATCGCCCCAGATACCACTTCGGGGATAGCGGTCATCAGCATCGATGAGTCTGCCCAGAACCAGATCATCCAGGTCCTGGGAGCCAACATCACCTGCGGCGAGGCGGAAGCCGGCCGGGTGCTACTGGCCTTGGCCGATGCCTCGACGCTACTGCTCCAACTGGAGGTCTCCGTGGATCTATCGCTACAAGTAGCCAAAGAGGCTTACGCCCTGGGYAAGACGGTGATCTTGGACCCTGGCCCGGTACGCCCGATACCCCCGGAATTCTTCCCCTTCTGCAGCGTGATCACACCCAACGAAACCGAAGCCCAAGCCCTGGTTGGTTTTCCGGTGGTGGACGCGACCACGGCAGCCCAAGCTGCCGAGCAGCTTTTGGACATAGGAGTAGGCGTCGCAGTGGTGAAGCTRGGCGCTCAAGGCGTGTACTACGCCACCGCTGATGGAGGGGATTTCGTGCCCCCCTTCCCGGTGGAGGCCGTTGACTCGGTAGCCGCCGGAGACGCTTTCAACGGGGCCCTGGCCGTATCCCTGGCCGAGGGCGCAACCCTRCATCAGTCGGTCCGCATGGCCGCGGCGGCAGGGGCGCTGGCCGTCACCAAGTCAGGAGCCCAAGACTCCATGCCCTTCCGGGCAGAGGTGGAAGAGTTGATGGTGGGCGCGTAGTAGCTAAGACCTGATTAATTCACGCCTAATGGGTCATTTCCAGACTATTCCTGAGAGCCTAGAACMATCCCTCTAATCAACCGGCCTTGACGCGGATTCTTGTCAGGTCGAGATTACCTTGTCAAACGCCATGATYCGCTCGATATTGGACTTGGGGTTGGTAAATTCTGCGTTTTTCCCTTTTAGATCTTCTTCCGTCACTCCACGAGCGACTGCACAACCGCCTCAAACACAGATCGGTGTATTGTTCGCGATAGTGGTTGCAAGTATGTCTTTAAGGGGCGGCYAACCGAYCGGNACGACGGCATTTGCCACCGAATCTTTCATCAAGACAACAGCGTCTCCGAAGAGTGTGATAGCCGGTTCGTGTCCGGCTTCAACGGCGYCATTGGCGTTTAGGAACGGCAGAACCGCYTTTGTTGGATTCTCCGAACCGTTGGTGCTGAAGTTCATGATTGTTCCCATCTGAGTTCTCCTTTGTCTGAATTGCCCGCGCCAGGATACTTCGAGGTTAGATCCCTGGCTACAATGAAGTCAGTTACGTAAGCAAGGGGAGCGGCAAATGGTTCCCTCCATTCAATCTTCGGCGATCGCGCCGGTCTTGGACCGAAGTGCCAACGCCAGCAACGCCAAGCTCCCAACGACACCGGCAATTCCCAACAAGAACACCACCCACCAATATGCCGCCGGTTTGATCTCCCCGATTATTCCCGCTACCGACAAAAGCGCGGCCAGTAGTGAAACTCCCATCACCGCCCACAGTAGTCGGAGGACCAAGGATCTAACCGGAGTTAGTAGCAACAACCAACTTGCCTGGAGTGTCGAGGCTGCCAAGATAGACACGATTGCCGTTGTCTTCCAATAAGCGTCCGAGTCCGGAGTGACCCAGATGCCGGTTGCCACCAAGACAAATCCAGCGCCACTTGCTACGAGCCCAGTCCAGGCTACGGGCAAGAGCCGTCCTCTCCGGAGCAACGCSGACGGAGGGATGGCCGAGAGGCAGAAGGAGGCCAGGTCGAGGAAGGTGAGTAGCAGACGTCCWCGGGTTTTGGTGTACTCGCCCAGCAGGACCATGGCCACGATCACCAGAAGGGCGGCCACCAGCGCGCCCARCRTCCCCRACAGGAACGTYCGGGGACTTAAAGGGTTGGACCTCWKTRAMRRCAAGACGAAKTTCCCCGATACCCGSCKGAGATCAACCCTTGAGCAACGACGTTAGCTGGCTGACCGAGTCCAGTCCGTCCAGCGCGTATATCGATTCCAATACCTTTTCTTGGGCAGCGTCCGGCAGCARCCACTGGGAGCAGTCCTGGAACTTGGCCGCCAGTTCTTCCCGGGTCATGGGCCGCTCGGGCGTTCCCCGGGAAGAGGACGCCTCTTGGGGCAGCACGGTGCCGTCTCTCAGAGTCACCTCCACCAGGCTGCGGATGCGCTGGAAGCYMWKSGCTTCCAGGCCTTCGTGCAGATAGGGCGTGACCCTGGACATCATCTCCCGCACGTCGGGGCGAAGCACCGTCTCGTCGGTGAACTGCTCGATGCCGCCGTGCCGCTCCAACACGAGGATGCCCAGGCAGAAGGGAATGCTGAATTTGGCTTCCAACTCGTTCTGCGGCTCCGGGTAGCGTAGGGCGGCCAATACGTTGGAGGTTGTGCCCAACCGGACCGCCTCCACATCCTGAGACTGAACGTCGTGCTCCAGGATCAGATCCAAGAGGGCGTCCATCGATGGATGGGAYAGGGAACCGCARGGATAAGGCTTGATGGAGACGCCGGGGTCCACGAAGGAGTAGGGATTGCCCAGCTTGCCGTGTATCGCTTCGGGGTCCACRCCGCCGCCGGCCACCTGGAAGAACCCCCAAGGGCCATCCAAGGCTTCAGGGTCCGTCTTGTAACCCATGCGCGCCAGTTGGGCGGCGACGATCCCGCCCTGAGCCGCGGCCCCAGCGTGGTAGGGCTTGGTCATGGTCCCGAAGGCGACCCTGATACCGGCGCTCTTACTGGCGGCGATGCCCAAAGCGTGGCGGATGCCTTCCTTGTCCATGCCGTACAGCTTGACCGCCGCTGCCGCCGCCCCGAAGATGCCGATCGTGCCAGTCGAGTGGAAACCGTTCTKATAATGGTAGGGCCTGATCGCCTCGGCCACCTTGCAGGCCACTTCAACCCCACAGCAGAAGGCCGCGAGCAAGTCCCGTCCGCTGGCGCCGACCTCTTCCGCAACGGGAATAGCGGCGGAAAGCACCGGTGTGGTCGGATGGGTCAGCAGACCGTACACCCGGTCGGGCAGCAAAGAGATCTGCGTGTCGTCGAAGTCCAGAGCGTGGGACCCAACGCCGTTGGCCAGGGCGGCGTATTCGGCGGGCAAGCCGTTTCCTTGTCCCATAACGGTGCACTTGCCGTCAAGACCAAGGCCGCCGATATACTTCCGGATCAACGWGGTGCAGTCGGCGGAATAACCCGACAGCGTTACGCCGATCCCGTCGATCACCGCCTCYTTMGCMCGTRCRAYRACGTYGGCGGGAATMGCGTCAWAKCTAAYTCCATGRATGTAATCTGTCAGCTCACGGGTGAGCGAATATTTGTCGTCAGGCATAAAGCCGGACCTCCAAGTTTGCGTTCAGCTATCAGCGGTCAGCATTCAGCTTTACTAGAACCACCCGGGGTTTAAAGCGGCGCTCGTATGCGGCCAYCGCAAACCCCTGATCGCTGATGGCTGACAGCTCGTCGTACGCCATGATAGCCCATGATGATATTATGGGAAAGCTATGCCTGCCGACGACCGATTCTGTCCGTCCTGCGCCTCCCCTCTTGAAGAGAAGGACGTCGATGGCCACCTGCGTCCGGTATGCACTGAATGCGGGCGGACGATATTCTACGACCCCAAAGTCTCTGCCATCTGCATCGTAGAGCGCGGTGACAAGCTTCTGCTGGTCAAGCGTGGCAACGAACCTGGTTACGGCCTCTGGAGTCTGCCCGGAGGCTACGTGGACCGTGGAGAGGTGGTGGAAGCCGCCGCCGCCCGTGAGGTGTGGGAAGAGACCGGGTTGACCGTGGAGATTGACCGGCTTGTGGGGCTGTTCTCCGAGTCCGGGAACCCGGTTATGGTGGCAGCCTTCGCCGCCACAGAAACCGGGGGTCAGCTAACCACCGGCCCGGAAACCCTGGACCTGGGCTTTTTCTCCTTGGACGACCTCCCTCCTTTAGCCTTCCCCCGGGACGAGCAGATCTGGGCCCGCTGGCGGGACTTTAGGGACGGAGGGTGATTCAGTTGTTCCGTATCCATCCAGGTATCGAAGGACCCTGAACGGCTACATGATCGCAGACATTTTTGATCGAGGAGCCGTGGCCGCCAGACGAATCGTTCGGCAGGTACCCGGCACAGCCCTGGACCTGCTGTTTCCCCTGAACTGCCTAGGATGCCAGCGGGAAGGGAAAGTCTTGTGCGCAAGCTGCGTTGACAGCCTGCCGAAACTGACGCCCCCTTTCTGCCGCGTCTGCGCCCAGCCCAACGACCCGGCCACCTGCCATTCGTGCCTGGAATCTCCACCGGCCYTCGACGGTATACGAGCGCCCTRMGAGATGGAAGGAACAATCAAAGAAGCGATCCACAACCTGAAATATCGTGGACTGAAGGCTGCGGCCCCGGAGTTGGCCGAGTCGTTGGCCAATTATCTCGAAGAACACCCCATGCCCGGCGACGTGCTGACGCCGGTGCCCCTGCACCCTCGCCGGTTGCGGAGCCGGGGCTACAACCAATCGGATTTGCTGGCCAAAATATTGTCCAAGAAACTAGGGTTGGACATGGACCAGTCGCTTTTGACGCGCGCCAAGAACAACCCTCCCCAGGTAAGCGCTTCCCRAGAGAAGCGCCRGGAGAACGTGCAGGGCAGTTTCCGGTGYGRCGGTCCGSYMGACGGRCRGKCRGTRATCTTGGTGGACGACGTGGCCACCACCGGCAGCACTCTGTCCGCCTGCGCCGCCGCACTCAAGGCCGCTGGGGCGAGTTCGGTTTGGTGCCTGGTCTTGGCCCGGGAGGRTTAATCCCTACGCGCATTCCGGTTCTCGCCAGGACTATGGCTCTACGACGAATCGTACACCATCTACGACGAGTTCCATCGATTGACAACGGCCATACCGTCTGCTGAAATTACCAGGCACAATACCTGATTTGGGGAGGCCTGTTGCGAGCGCTCGATCGTCCTGAGATTTCCGAATGGCGAGGGGCGGTGGTYCGACAAGCTCACCACGAGTGGGAGTAAAGTCACCACAAACGGTATCGGGACAGGAGACTCCAATAGCGGCAAACTGAAGACACGGAGGAAACAACGATGGCGGACAAAACGTTGATATACGTCGGCGCGGAAGCCAGCGGGATCTACCGGAARGAAGCCGGMGAGTCTCGTTGGGAGAACCTGACTCGGGGAATGGCCCCRTCTGCCCAGGCCCGGACCATTGCGATCCATCCCCAGAACCCAGATATAGTATTCGCCGGAACCCAGCGGGGCGTATACCGCAGCAACGATCGGGGCGACAACTGGGAGCGGATGAACATGACCGAGGGCCGGGTGGTCTGGTCTCTGAAATTCCACCCCACCAACGCCCAGATAATGTTCCTGGGCACCGAGGGCAGCGAGGTTTTCAAGAGCGAGGACGGCGGGGAAAACTGGACCTACCAGGCCACCATCTCCAACCCGGACTCGGTCCAGATGGCGTTCGCCACCCGGATCCTTGGACTGGCTATTGAAGCCAAAGACCCCGACAACATGTTCGCGGCYYTGGAAGTCGGYGGCGCGGCCCGAAGCTCCGRTGGKGGYAAGTCCTGGCAGATAACCAACARCRATTTTGCCGGCGACGTTGACYTGATGGACCTGCAYGGTGTGGCYGTCGGCTCGGCGGACTCCAGCTCGGTGTTCATATCCAACCGGGTCGGCGTCTGGCGCAGCAACGACCGGGGCGACAACTGGGAAAACCTCGGATTCGAGCGTTTCTCCGACATTAAATACTCCCGGGGAATCCAAGCTTCGCCCGGCGACCCTAACACCCTATACGCCTGCGTAGGCATGAACTTCGGCAGCGAARAGGGCGGAGTATTGCGGACCACCGACCTGGGAGAAACCTGGGAGCGCTTCGACAAGGGCGTAAGCCCCATGAGCACCACCTTCGGCGTGGCCATCAACRCCCAGCAGCCGGAGCAGGTGTATTTCTGCACCCGCAAGGGACAAGTGTTCGGCACCCATGATGCCGGCGCAAGCTGGACGGAAGATGCACTTCCCGAAGGCGTCTCCAGCGTCATCAGCGTGGCCTGCGCTTCGGCTTAGTTGCCTTTGCGCAATCATAAGCCGGCGTRCGTTACGGGCTGTCCAGAATTGCATCTTGACAGCCCTTTTGGGCAGCGGGTGTAAGACGTCATGGCCGATATTCCCGCACATGACCCGGTAAAGGCCGCCGCCGCTCTTGCCCCGAAGATACGTGAAGMTCGAGATGAACTCGATTCGGCGCGCCGCCTCCCCATACCGCTGGTTGAGGAATTGGACAAGGCAGGTCTGCTTCGGCTAGGTCTGCCACGCTCCATGGGCGGTCTTGAGTCCGACCCTCTTACCTCATTCCACGCGATTGAAGAGCTATCCAGAGCCGACGGCTCGGTTGGTTGGTGCGCCATGCTGTCCAGCGGCACCGCCATTTTAACGGGATGGCTAAAGGCTGACGTGGCGCGGTCAATGTTCGGTCAGCCACCCGAATTCAGATTGGCTGGCTCAATAAGGCCGGAAGGCCGCGCCCTCGATGTGGACGGCGGCTACCGGGTGAGCGGGCGTTGGGACTACGCCAGCGGCGTCGACCACGCAACCTGGCTGTTGTGTACCTGCAACGTTGAGGACRATAACGGTCCCATCCTGACGGCCGAGGGTACACCGGTGACCCGAGTGTTGTTCGCCCCTGCGCAGGCCGCCACGATCATCGACACGTGGCACGTGATGGGCATGAAGGGCACGGGCAGCAACGATTTCGTCCTGGATGACGTGTTCATTCCTGATGAACATACTTTCTCGCTCCTAGATYCCCCGCAAGAAAACGGTACGCTCTACCATCCCAGATTCTTCTTTGCCGGCCTTTGGACGCAGACCGTCGCCAACTCATTGGGCATGGCTCGTGGCGCGATGGACGCATACTTGGAGTTGGCTGCTCAGGCAGGCTCCACCATGTCTTCGACCCTGTTAAGGGACCGATTGCCGGCTCAGAGCGCCGTTGGGGAAGCCGAAGCTATCATCAGTGGGGCCMGCGCCTACGTTCTCGACGCCGTGGGCAGGGCTTGGCGAGCTGTCTGCAATGGAAGTCCGGACCCAAGCTGGGAGATCGCTCAAGCCCGGCTGGCGATCACCCACGGGATGCGGGAATCGGTCAGAGCCGTGGACATCTTATTCCACGCCGCCGGGACCAACGCCGTCCATCGCAAGCATCCGTTGGAGCGGTTCTTTAGAGATATCCACGTCGCTGTACAGCATGTTGCGGGCTTGCCCTCCAACATTGAGGCAGGAGGCCGGGTGATGCTGGGGCTGCCGCCCGGCGGACTAGGCTGGTAGTTCAGCTCGTAGCGAACGAATGGGCGGGGGCTAAGCTTCGCTGCAATCCCATTCCGGCAAAACCCAATATCCATCCTGAGGAATCTCCACAGCCCCGGACAAACCCTGGGCCCGCTTTAGCCGCTGCACGTTGAAGAGGTGGGTGGTGAACTCGTAATAGCGGTGTAGAAAGGTGGTTTCCAAGGTTATGTAAACCTTTGATGGGTCGCCGGGAACCGGGCGGACGCCTCCGGGGAATAGCTGGGGATATTGGGTGAACGAGCCGGTGGCGGGCGACTCCAGTTCTTTACTTCTCAACGATCCAACCGTCTCCGAGGACAGTATCGACCAGCAGAGTTCCAGCCCCAGAACCAACTTCTCCAAAATAGCTGCCGGTTCCCAGTACAGGTTCTCGTCCAGGCGCCGGTCAAATGGGGAGTCCAACAGCCGGTCATACTCCTCTCCCTTGGGCGAGCCTTGGGGGAACAGAATCTTACCCCACCGGTTCCAGAGCCACCGCAGATCGCCCGACGCCATGTGGCTCAGGTTGCGGCGGATGCTCCACTTGCTCCACTCCCACTGGTCCGACTCGAAGTCCAGTTGAGCGTCGGTAAGACCTTGGACCTCGGCGGAAACCCACTGGTAGATCTGGTTTTCAAATTGGGGGAACAGGGACGTGGCCAGAGCGTCGTCCGGGGCCGGATTAGTTGTCATGGTTGTTATTCTCCAAGTCTACTTGCCTTGAGTGGCCAGGAATATCCCAGGACGGAGACGATTGTCATTCTTCTTCCGATTTGATCGAGAGAGGAATCCTTTACCCACTCTTGTCATTCTGAGCGCAGCGAAGAATCTCTACTCGGAATGGAACTAGATTCTTTCGTCGCTATGCTCCTCAAAATCATTCATGCTGGTTGGCGCCATTACCACAGCCCACGAAAATGGGCGATCCGTGTCACTCCGATCTTWCGGCGGAAGGATCGGAGTCTCATGCCTGGTTGTGGCGGTCACCGGAGATTCCTCGCCGCCCTTCAGCGGAAGGGCTGGTGTCGGAATGACGGTGTGCGACCGAAGGTTGGCGATTCTATTTTCGGAGCAAYGAAAGAGGGGAGGCTGGGGTCATCTTCCCATCCAGGCTCCGTTAAGCCCCTACCCAGGTCTCAGACCAAGCCAAACAGGCCGTGCTGCTCTCTTTGTCRCCCCGAGTTTCTGGAGTCACATTGCCTTGGGCGGTCTCACCGTTAAAGGTGATCTGCGCCCTTCTGGCCGGAACGAAGCAACTGTACACCCCGATGTCCCGCCCCGGAGTGGTCCCGACCGGCGCCACCAGCATGAAGGGCTCGGCGAAGTCGTACCAGGTGAGGGCAATCATGTCTTCGTCGCTCTCGATAGTTTCGGTCCAGAAAGAGTTGGTGTCCCCAAAGTTGTCGAATTCTGCCTGCATGACCGGCATATTCTGGTCGGCGAACTCTGGAAAGAGGTGGGTTTCGATGGTGGCTTGAAGCCAGCGGGTCATGGCGATGTTATCGGAGTATATTCGGACCTCATCATCGACAAGGTCGGTCTTGAAAAACAAAACGTGCCCCGCGCCCGCCGGAGAATACAAAATTCGCCAGTGGCTTATGCGAGTTGTCTGGGCTCCGCCCTCTTCTTGGACTAGACGGATAAAAGAGTTTTCCCCCGTTAGGAGCACGCGGTTAGGATCGGTAGGATTGGTGGTCATGAATGGACCTCTTTTTAGCAGATTCTAAGTTGCAATGTCGTAGCCTACACATTCAAGCTACCGGGAATGTAACTCCTTGTCCACCCGCTCTGCCAGGAACACCTTGAGCAGAGATTGGTAGGGCACGTCCCGCCTGTTAGCCAAGAGCTTGAGTTCGTCCAATAGAGATTCCGGTAGCCGGATCGAAATCGTTTTTGTCGAAGGCTTCAGGTTACTCAACGTCAACCGTCTAGCACTGGTCCAGTCAACGAACTCGGTGRAGTCGTGGTTGGCCCAGAAATCTCGCTCTTCGYCTTCTGACGCGAAGTTTGGTATTGGTTTAATCATCGCCACGCTCGTATACGCTCCTTTCTCGCATACTATCTGTATAGAATATTTAGAGGCCGCCCCCTATTTAGCGGAGCGGCCTCTTTACGAATTCGATGTACCTTAATCCCGTTTCCCCGAATCCGGTTAGTCTTTAGCCGGGAACCAGTCCTGTTTCCAGGGCCAGTCTCCGCTGGAGCTATCGTAGGCCGGTTGCCCAGCGTTCACCCGATCGCGGTAAGGGCTGGTGATGGGCTGCTGATAGGGGTAGATTCCGCCTTCGTAAGCCTCAGGGCCTTTCTTGAAGTGCTTGGCCGACTCCAGAGTTTCCACGAAGGGCATGTCGATGTCGTAAAGCTCCTCCAACTTCTTGGGCCTCGGGCCAGCCTTGGATACGTGGCCGTACAACTCCCGGCCCACTACGCCTTCGAGCATCCAAACGCAGTCGATGAGCTTATCCATGTCCACCCCGGTGTCGACGCCCATGTCCTCCATCATGTGGAGCAAGTCCTCGGTGGGGGCCATGCCGGTGGCGCGGCCGTTGCCGCAGTATGGGCAACCGCCCAAGCCGCCGATGGTCCCGTCCARGTCAAGGGTGTCGTCCGGTCCTAGAACTCGCATGGCCGCATACGCCGAAGCGATGGCCATGTTCCGGCCGTTGTGGAGGTGCAGACGGATATGATTGATCTCCGGCCAGCGTTCCTTCACCCGGTAGACGCTTTCTTCGACCTTGGCCGGGGTGCAGTGGCTCATGGGATCGCCCATGGCGCAACTGCGCACTTCGATGCCGACCTCGTCCCACATGCTGTGCTGTCTCTCCAGCATGGTCATCAGGTTATCAACCGGGAATTCTCCCAGGAAGTTGGATCCCCAGCTGGCGTTGGTGCCGATACCGGCCTCTTTGATGTTCAACTCTTGGGCCTGGGCGATGACCTGGGGCCAGCGTTCCATCTCCTGCATCTGGGTGCGGTTGGTGTTCCGGCGGACAAAAACGTCGCACATGTGAACACCCAAGCGAGGATACTGGTCCCGCTCAATGGTCAACGGAGGCGAATAGGCACGGGCCCTTTCAACGCCCCTGGAGTTCAATGCCAGGGCGGTATAGTTGACGCCCGGTTTGGGGTTGAACTTGGTGACGATCTCGTCGATGCGCTCCATCTGYGGGGTCCACTTRGGACTCACGAAWGAACCGACAACGATCTGCTTCAATCCGGTCTCCGACAAGGCGTCYAGGAGCATRATCTTGTCTTCCACCGAAATCTGGGAATCTTCGATCTGCATGCCCTCGCGCATGCCTTCTTCTTTGTAGTTAACCTTCGGGTAATCAGGCATAGCTCCTCCTCTCCCGATAATGACAGGGCGCCTGCCAGCGCCCACGTGTCTTGTGTGGCAAGATTGTATTGCTCTACGAGACTAAWTGTCAAGAAAAACTTGGTCTGCCGGAGATGGAATCAGCCGTTTCTTTGCGAGCTGATTTCCTCAGAAACTTACGCYTCAGCCTTGGAGGACATATCCATATTCCGGTTTGGAGATTAGCCGGTATCAGTGATACTGCCGAACTGCTCGAAATAGTCGGGGAAGGTCTTGGAAACGCAATCGGGGTCGTTGATGGTGATTTCCGATGTTCCCAAGGCCGCCAGGGAAAAGGWYRYYGMMAWMSRRWRKKCNNMATWCNNGWCRATMCYKKYKKANAMGATMTMMRTYKRAKGCGTGATCTCCAGGTAATCCCGCCCTTCGAACACTTCCGCCCCCACCTTCCTTAGCTCMGTGGCCATCGCAACCAAGCGGTCGGTTTCCTTSACCCGCCAGTTRTATATGTTGCGGATCACCGTCGTGCCCTGAGCAAATAGCGCGGTCGTCGCGATGGTCATTGCCGCGTCGGGCATGTGGTTCAAGTCCACATCCACCCCATGAAGTTCTCCACCGGTAACTTCGATCCAATCCGGTCCTCGCCTTACCGTAGCGCCCATCTCTTCCAGGATACCGGAATGTTCAACGTCGCCCTGCACGCTGTCGGCTCCTACGCCGTTGACGCGGACCGTGCCTCCCCGGATCGCCGCGGCGGACAGGAAGTAGGTGGCGGAAGAAGCGTCGCCTTCTACCAGCGCCCTTCCCGGTGACTGATATCCCTCTCCCGCCGGGACACGGAATACGCGGTGGTCTTGGTTCTCCACCTGGACTCCGAACCGCGCCATCACGTCCATCGTCATGTCGATGTAGGGTTTAGAGACCAGTTCGCCTTCTACTTCGATCACCATCTCCCGCTGGGTCAACGGAGAAGCCAGAAGCAAGGCCGTCAGGTATTGGCTGGACACGTCGCCCCGAACGGAAACACTGCCGCCGGTGAGTCCCTCGGCGCGGATACGCAATGGTGGATACCCTTCTTCGCCCAGGAATTCTATGTCTGCTCCCATCTGCCGCAAGGAGTCGGCCAGATCGGCGATGGGGCGCTCCAACATTCGGGGTTCTCCGGTCAACGTGTAGACCCCTCTGCCCAGGCACAATGCGGCAAAAAGAGGCCGTATCGCCGTGCCCGCGTTGCCCAGAAATAGACTGGTTTCTTGCGGCGCGAAGGGACCGTCCAGGCCTTCGATCAGACATGAGGTCCGGTCTGGCGAGAGGTCTAGGGAAACTCCCAAGGTGCGCAGCGCCGCCACCATATGCCGAGTATCGTCACTGTCCAGCAGGTTGTGCACTTCAGTGGTCCCGTGGGCCAAGGCCGATATCAGCAAAAGGCGGTTGGACAAGCTTTTCGAACCGGGTAGCTTAATCTCGCCTTCCACGTGGCGCACCGGTTTCAAGATCAATTGTTCCATAATGGCCCGCCTAAGCCGATATTTCCCAGATGGGGCATATCGCTGTCAAGAGACGAAAAAGACGCGACAACCTGGGATACCACAATCTTACCACCCTCTCGTCTTGCCGATCTCCGGTTCTGTTGACACTCGTATTCAGCGTCTCCTATAATGGCGGCGTCTTAACAACAKAAWAGGTCGAGGCACGTAGGGGAGCTCGGTTTAGCCGGGCTGAGAGGGAGACCGCATATGTCACCTACCCTTTCGAACCTGATCTGGGTAATGCCAGCGTAGGGAACAGGCACTCATTAGACTTGGTCATTTGGGCCGGGCCGCCATTTAACTTACGTTGGCGGCCTTTATTTTTTGGGAAGTGCATATWCGCACGGGTCTCTGAGGATCTACTGCGGCGTMCAAGAAATACCAAAANTCTTGACCTGATGAGTTCCTGATCCSGAGAAAGACAGAAATACCACGTTCGAGGAGAATCCCGCTTAATCCCCTTTTATTAATGGGGGACAGAGGGGGATTGGGCTTCTCCCTGTCAGACAAGGTTTGATATGGCGAGTGACGCTGGCATCACTTCCAAGATCCGGGTGGAATCCCTTAACAAGTCCTTCAATGTGGACGGACACCGGGAACTGGTGTTGGACGACATCCAACTAACCGTCGGCGAAGGCGAGTTCGTCAGCATCATCGGCCCCAGCGGCTGCGGCAAGAGCACTTTGCTCAACATCGTCGCCGGCCTAGATTCCCCCGATTCAGGTACGGTAACGTTCGAAGGCAACCAAGGCGTTTCCGCTCTGGGACGCGTCGGTTACATGCAGCAGAAAGACCTCCTCCTGCCCTGGCGCACCGTTCTGGACAACGCCATCCTGGGTCTGGAGTTGCACGGAATGCCCCGCCGCCAAGCCCGGACCCGGGCTTTGGAACTCACCGAATTTTTCGGGTTGAAGGGCTACGAAAGTCAGTATCCCTATGCCCTGTCCGGCGGTATGAAGCAAAGAGCCGCGTTTCTTCGCACCATGTTGATGGACCAGGAGATCGTCCTCTTAGACGAGCCTTTCGGAGCGCTGGATGCCCTGACCAGAGTCCAGATGCAAGAATGGCTACTGCAACTGTGGGAATCTCTGCGAAAGACCATCGTTCTCATCACCCACGATATGGACGAAGCGATACTACTTTCCGACCGTGTCTACGTGCTCACTCACCGGCCCGGCCGCGTCACCATGGTCCTGGACGTAGACCTGCCACGGCCCAGGAGTTACGAACAGGTTACCGAGCCCCAATTTGCCCGATTGAAATCGCGGTTGCTAGAGCCCTTGCGGGAGAAGAAGCGCGAGGTAGCTCAAAGTCTCGCCGGAAAGGAGGGCCTGTGAAGGATCCCACCGGCGAATACACTTCCGGACACCGGGGGCAGGGCAAGATCGGTTCGGCCTTGTCAAAGCTCCGGCCTTGGGCTGCGCCGGTCACGATCCTGCTAGGCATCCTAGTCATTTGGGAGCTTGGGGTCCAGGTATGGGACATTCCCAAGTGGCAGCTACCTTCGCCGTCGGCGATAGGACAGGAATTGGCCGCCAGCCGAAGTCTGCTTCTGGAACATACGCTCGTCACTCTGGAGGAGATCGTCCTGGGCTTTATCGCCGCGCTGGCGTCCGGTCTGGTGCTGGCGACAGCCATCGCCTACTCCCGGATCCTGGAGAGGTCAGTCTATCCCATCGTCATCGCGTCCCAAACTGTACCCATCATCGCCATCGCCCCGTTGTTGCTGATATGGGTGGGCTACGGTATCGCCCCCAAGGTCATTGTGGTGGCCCTGATCTGTTTCTATCCCATCGCCGTCAATACGGTGGACGGTCTGAAAGCGGTTGATCCCGACATGGTCAACATGATGAAGACCCTGGGCGCGTCCCGATGGCAGGTTTTCACCAAACTGCAGATGCCCACGGCCATGCCCTACATGTTTTCCGGGATCAAAGTGGGCATATCGGTCAGCGTCATCGCGGCGGTGATCGGCGAATGGGTGGGCGCCAGCGCCGGATTGGGATACCTAATAACCTATTCCCAACCGCTCTTTCTCACGGATAGGGTGTTCGCGGCAATCGTCGTTCTTTCGGCAATGGGCATATCGCTCTTCGTTTTGGCCAGCGTGGTGGAACGGCTGATGCTGCCCTGGTACTACACAGAGAAGCGGGCGAACTCGATAGAACGAATGTAGAAATCAGTCAAAGGTGGTGGTTCGAAAGCTCACCATGAACGGAGATGGAGACCCCCACCGTTCGTCCTGAGCCTGTCGAAGGACCTTGCAGTCCGATTATGAAATCGTTTCAAGAATGTTGGAGACTACTCGGAAAAGGGAATTCTAACATCTCAGCTAAGGAGTGTAGGTTGTATGAATAAATTCTTCGCGACGTTATTGTTGGCATTAGCTCTGCTGCCGGTTTTGGCAGCCTGCGGCGGGAGCACCGCCCCGGCGCCCCAAATCGAAACGCAGGTAACATCCTTCCCGCCGGTTTCGGTGGTCTTGGACTGGTTCCCATGGTCCAACCACGCCGGCCTGTTCATCGCCAAGGACCGGGGCTACTTCGCCGCCGAGGGATTGGACGTGGACATCCATCCTCCCGCCGACCCGGCCACCATACTGCAAACCGTGGCTACCGGACGCGACGATTTCGGAATCAACTACCAGACGGGCGTGTTGATCGCCCGTCAGGAAGGCGTGCCGGTGGTATCCATCGCGGCCATAGTGCAGCACCCCCTCAACTCGGTCATGACGCTCAAGGGATCGGGCATCACTGAACCCAAGGACCTGGCCGGAAAGACGGTGGGGTGGCCGGGCATTCCCGACAACGAACCCCTGCTGGACACCATGCTAAAGAGCCAGGGCAAGTCGCTGGAAGACGTGGAATTGGTCAACGTGGGGTTCGATCTCGTCCCCGCTTTGATCGGCAAGAAAGTGGACGCCATAGTAGGGGCTTATTGGGTCCATGAGTCCATTTCCGCCATCAACCAGGGCTTCCCAGTCAACATCATGCGCATGGAGCAGCATGGCGTCCCCGACTTTTACGAACTGGTTCTGGTTACCAACGAGGAGAATATCAAGGAAAACCCGGAGTTGGTCCGCCGTTTCGTCCGGGCGGTGACAAGAGGCTATCAAGACGCTATCGCCGACCCGCAAGGCGCGGTTGAACTGCTCAAGCGGGTTCGGCCCGAAGTTGATCTGGCCATCGAGAGTCCCGGCGTGGACATGCTGGCTCCTTTGTGGAATTCCGATCAAGGAGTTTTCGGCTGGCAGGACGAGGCTCGTTGGGTGGAGTTTGCCGCCTGGATGGAAGAGACCGGTCTTCTTAAACCAGGCAGCGACGTCAGTGCCGCATTCGACAACAGCTTCGTAGCCGCCGGGCAATAAACCGCACGACGATTTCCGGAGTCGTCCGGCGGGAATGATATACTTCTCCCGTCGCTCGATCTGCGACTTTATCCTTACTTGATTAACTAAGGAGCCTGGAATGTCACTGTATTTCCTGCTGGGGACCTTATCTTCCGGCGGTCGCACCAAGCTCCACAATGAGCCTAACTTGCTAGTCAACTGCACCAGAAACGTTGACATTCCGGGCGCTGAGATCTTGGGCACCTACGCCGTCTTGGGACGTTACGACTACGTATTAATGGTTGACGCGGACGACAACGAAGCAGTGGCCAAGATTTCCTTGGAAATAGGCGTGGGAACGGGGCTCCACATCGAAACTCTTCCTGCCATCGCCATCGGTTTCCTGGCGGATACTTCGCCGGGAGACCCGCTGGACCGGCCCGCCTACATCCAGGAAACGCCGGACCGTAGCGGCCTGACCTAAGATCACGCCCGCGTCTAATTCCAACGGAGGCCCACGCGTAAATGGGACTGAGCGACGAACTTAGGGAGGGCGTCGGCCCGATCTGGGAGCAGGTGGTTACCCATCCCTTCGTGATTGAGTTGGGAGACAACACCCTGTCCCAGGACCGGTTTCGCGTCTACTTTGATCAGGACTATCTCTTCCTCAAGGACTGGGCCATCCTCCTCAGCCTGGCCACCGCCAAAGCGCCCGACTTCGACGCCGCCCGCCAATTGGTGGGATTCCTACATCTGGGATTGGGCGGCGAGGAAGGGTTATTTCAACAGGCGTTCCGGGAACGGGGCCTGTCCCGTCAAAACGTGGCCGACATGGAATACCGGCCGACCACCTTCCACTACAGCGGCTACTTGCGCAACGTAGCCTATACCGGCACATACACCGACGTTATCGCCACCCTGCTGGCGGTGGAGTGGCCCTACATGGACTGGGCCCAGCGGTTGGCATCTGGCGGAAAACGCCCCGCCGACCGTTATTACCAGACATGGATCGACCTGCACACCAGCGACGGGATGACCGGCTTCGTGTCGTGGTTGCGCCAAACGGTGGACGAAGCCCCCCTCAGTCCGGTTGACCGGCCCCGGCTGCAGGCGATATTCCGTGACGTGCTGCGATACGAGCTGGAGTTCTGGGAAATGGCCTACAACAACGAGGAGTGCCCTCAGTGAACATCCCTAAAGTCATGACCATCGCAGGGTCGGACTCGGGTGGTGGGGCCGGCATCCAAGCCGACCTCAAAACCTTCGCCGCCCTGGGCGTCTATGGCGCATCCACGCTGACCGCCATCACCGCCCAGAACACGGTGGGGGTTACCGCGGTTCACGAAATACCCACCGACGTTATCACCGCCCAGATCGACGCCGTGCTGTCCGACATC
>NVSQ01000020.1 GCA_002401285.1 SAR202 cluster bacterium | reverse complement strand
CCTAACGATATCACCCTAGATTTGGTATTACTGTGACGTCCAGCGTGGGAGGTGCCGACTAGCATGTTCGTCATATTAGGTGTCAACACACCACTAAGTGTCTCGTTGAGGAGGAACACTGCTTCGTCTGGTCCCTGCATACCATGTTGCGCCCATGTCCCATCGCTAACTATCTTCTGTAGGGAGATGGCGTCACCCAGCCCTACTTTAGCCATGTTCGTCGATGCCTTGCCGGTGTACTCCGGCGGCGTCGGTCAGGATGATGGTATTGGATATGGCCGCGGAATGGACGATGAGGGGTATGGAGACTTCTTGGATGTCCGCGCCCAACTCGCCCAGGACCGCTATCGCCTGGACCACGTTATCTCGTACCTCCGGAACCACGGCTTCAGTGTCGACCCGTTCCTGGATAACGCCTACCTTCAGTCCGCGAATCTCGCCGGTTAGCATGGACAGATAATCGGGCACCGGCACATCCCAGGTGGACGGGTCTTTCGGGTCGTATCCGGCGATGGCCCCCAGTGTCATGGCGCAATCGGCGGTGGTGCGGGAGATAGGTCCGACTGTATCCATGGACCAGGAAGCTCCCAACACTCCGTAGCGGCTGACCCGGCCCCAACTTGGCCGGATGCCCACTAAGCCGCAGAAAGAGGCGGGACCCCGGATGGACCCGCCAGTGTCCTCACCCAAAGAAGTGGCGCAAAGGAAAGCGGCGGTGGCGGCCCCGGAACCACTGCTGGACGTCCCCGGGTTTCGCGATAGGTCCCAGGGATTATGGGGAGTGCCGAAGGGATGAAAGAAGGCATCGCCCATGGCGTATTCACTCATGTTCAGCTTTCCCAGCAATACCGAGCCGGCGGCTTTCAGGTTGGCCACCACGGTTGCGTCCTCGTTGGGGACCAAGTCTTTGAGGATGGCCGAACCACCGGTGGTGCGAATSCCTTTGGTGTAGAACTGGTCCTTCACCGCGACCGGCAGTCCGTGCATGGGTCCTCGATAGTTGCCGGCGGCTATCTCTTTCTCGGCTTGCTKGGCCTCGGCCAAGGCTTCGTCCCGGCACACAGTGATGTAAGAGTTCAGCTTGCCGTCTATCTGTCCGATGCGGTCCAGATACGCCTCGGCTGCCTCAACCGGCGAAACGTCACCGGATCTTATCAGCGCCGACAATTCGGTGGCTGGTAGAAACGGAATCTCGGTCGAATCCATCGTGGGATCACTCCTTTATGGTCTGGCGCCAAAAATCGATGTGCTGGAAGATTGGGAGGTTGGGGAATCACGCCCATTGTGCCCATGCGCGTTGAGCTTGTCAAATATAGGTTACTGATATAATTGGCATTGAATCGGCGACGAATCATTAGCCGGAAATCTTGAGTAGATTTGTCCGAATCGAGGCTTGGCGTACCGGAAGAGGTGACGATATGGACCAATGGGCCGGAGTGGTATTAGCGGCGGGTGATGGCGTAAGGATGAGATCGCGGCTCGCCAAGGTTTTGCACCGGGTGTGCGGCAAGGAGCTTATCCGTTACCCGGTGGATCTGATGAACCAACTGGGAATCGGCAAGGTGGTGGTAGTAGTATCTCCCGGTAACRRTGAGGCCGTTCGTGGTCTCTTGGGAGATARBGTTGAGTACGTCATCCAACCGGMCGTCAAAGGTACYGGCGATGCCCTYGGCAGGGCCGAAGRCCTTYTAAAGGGCCRGGCGSACAACGTCATGGTGTTGACRGCGGATGCCCCGTTAGTGCGGCCCGAATCGGTCAARCCACTGATGGCAGCCCACGTCGATTCRTCACGKAACATGACGTTCCTTACCTGTAGAWCCGGCTYKGCTMAGGATTTTGGCCGGGTGGTGCGGGACGAAAACGGGCAGGTGGTCGAGATTRTCGAGGCCGCCGATAATACGGATACCGATAACGAGATTGCCGARGTCAACGGCAGCGTTTAYTGCTTCCGGGATAGATGGCTATGGGAWAGTGTCGAAAGCRTCGGCGCCGCGCCRARCGGGGAAAAGTACATAACTTCCCTGGTGCGGATCGGTTCTTCCGGAAATTCCACCGTTCAAGCAATTWCCACCGAAGATCCAGATGAGTTGATGGGAGTGAACGACCGGTTGCAACTCKCCCACGTAGAGGCGGTTCTTCGCCAGAGGATACGGGAMCGATGGATGCTTTCCGGTGTCACRATGCCTGACCCTTSTACCGTTTACATCGACGCCGAGGCTACGATTGGACAAGATACGGTKRTTTTGCCTAATACATCTATCATCGGACGCTCGGTCATAGGGGAAGATTGCGAGATCGGTCCTAACTCGGTTATCCGAGATTCCAAGTTAGGCCGCGGCTGCCGGGCTACCGCCTCCGTGCTGGAGGAATCTACAATGGAAGATGGAGCGAACATCGGTCCCTTCAGCCACCTTCGTCCCGGCGCTTACCTGGAATCCGGGGTGCATCTGGGGAATTTCGTAGAGGTCAAAGAGAGCCGCTTTGCCGCCGGCGCCATGATGGGCCATTTCGGCTACGTGGGAGACGCATCGATAGGCGCTGGAACTAACTTGGGAGCCGGCATGGTCACTTGCAACTACGACGGCAAGGACAAGCACCGGACCGACATCGGCGAAAATGCGTTCATAGGCTGCGACACCATGCTTGTCGCTCCGGTGACCGTGGGCGCCGGAGCGATCACGGGGGCTGGAGCTGTTGTGACCAAAGACGTTCCGGCAGGTAGACTGGCGGTGGGAGTTCCTGCTAAAATAAGAAGCAGGAATCCTGAGACCAACTGACCTCCTGGTAGGCAACATATACGAATTCCGATGGTGGCTCGTAGGCACCCAGGAGGGTGAGGGTTTTGGACACAGACAACGTACCATTAGCATTAATTCTCGCCGCATCCCTTCCGCTATTCTTCTTCTTCAGCCTGGCTCAGTACTCCGCTGACACACCGGGTAACGTCTTTAAAAGCCGGGCGTCTATTCGGCAGGCAGAGTTCATCCTCCGTTGGTGTGGATATGCCTGTGTCGTTGCTATGGCAGTATCGGGGCTGGCATTGGCCACCGGTTTCTTATCTGGTGTTTGGTGGCCGGTGTCCATCTTGTCTCTATCTCTCTTGGTTATTCTCCCGGCTATTGACTGGACCGCTTCCTATGTCGTGCTCCGGATTCCCTCGGAAGCTGACACGATCTGCCAACCCTTGATACGGTTATTGTCTGGCCGTAGACAATCGAGCCCGGCGGGCAATGGGCACGCTTCTAATGGCGCTGAGGGCCTTCGAGACGGTCAAAACGAAGACTTCCCTGAAAATCAGGAGCCGGTCATCACGGAGGCGGATCTGGACAGCCTTGATCACCGGGACCGGGCGATGCTGCGGTCCATTCTTCGACTGGACGTCACCACGGCCCGGGAGATTATGGTGCCACGTTTGGATATGGTGGCCGTGGACATCGAGTCATCTCTGAAGCACGTAGCACAGCAGATGGTCGAAGGCGGACACAGCCGTCTTCCTGTCTTTGAGGAGTCTATCGACCACATATTGGGAATCGTACACTCTCGGGAAATCCTAGCCGCCATGGCTATAACTGATTCTGAGCAAAGCTTGCGGAACCTCGTTAATCCGGCATTTTTCATACCGGAAACGAAACGCTTGGATGACCTGTTGGAAGAGTTACAGGATATGGGCGTCCAGATGGCCATAGTGGTCGACGAGTACGGTGGAACCGAAGGCTTGCTGACCATGGAGGACTTGTTAGAGGAGATCGTCGGGGARATCGAAGATGAATTCTCCCGGACTCGGGAGTCAGAACTGATTCGTCTACCCGACGGCGATGTTCTGGTCCACGCGGGAGTGCCCACCGAAGATATCGAGGAGTTGTTCTCCACAACCATTGACAGCGATGATGTGGATACGGTGGGTGGTTACGTTTATCAAGTTCTTGGGAAGATCCCATCCACYGGCGACGTGGTGGAAACGGAGCATCTGAGAATCGAAGTTGTTTCAATTTTAGGACGCCGGATACGCAAACTTCGAATCGGCCGTATCGGCGTGGACGCTTCGACTCCCTCCGGTTAGTTAGTCCACTGTGTTCTTAGATCCCYGTTTAGCTCGTTAGAAAATAGTGAGGGCGGSTTTTATACCCGCCCTCACTATCTTATTGGTTGCTGTCTAGGTGGCCTAYTTTTCGCCGATCAACTCCCCGCTAACGATCAGCCGATGGTCGTAGACCAGTCTTGGCACGCATGAAACTAGATGTAGGGTAGCTTTGCCGGTGTCGTGAAGCGCCATTTCCTCTTGAGGTACTACCCGTGACGACGTGATGCGGTACAGGTATTGACGCTCCCCGTTCGACGTTACTACAAATACGTCTTCGCCGTTCTGCAGCATTCCAGGAATCTTGCTCAGGTTTAGGAACACCGAGCCCTCTCCCTGGATAGGGCTTTCCGTATGTCCGAAGAACCATCCGCTTCCGGCTTCGCCAGCATTGGCGGTTTCCGGAATATGGCCCACGGTGTTGGCGGGGGTTTCGTAGGCACGGCTTCCCCCCAGGTTCAGTATGGCCAGCTCATCGACCCCTGAATCCACATCGATGGATGGGATAATAAGCCTGGTAGCCGGAGACCCGCTGCCCAAGGGCGATCCTTGGTTAAGATTCACCGCGTTGAACCCCTGGAGTAAGATCCGCTCCCTGTACGAGGCAGACTCGTAAGACAGGGGATTGCTCCAGAATGAAGCTTGCAGCGACTCCCCCGGGAAAAGCTGCTGATTGCTTATGGCCGAGAAGGGCATCACCAGGAGCGGGTTGGATGACCCGCTCGCCGATACAGGATCTTCTCCCGGATCACCGGATGCGCCTCCGATASCCACTTTAGGAGCCCCGGACCCCTCGGTCGACCCGCCATCCGTCCCGGTTCCTTGGACCGCTGGAGCTACCGCCTGACTAGACGATTGCCCTTCCGATTGTACCGGGCTCGAATGCGGGTACACRCCTTCTTGCGCTTGGTCGATTTGGGATTCGGTTAACGAGCCTKGGCTACCTGGACCGACGCTTGTTTTGGCGTTGGGGTTTGGGAGCGTGACATTTAGGCTATCCAGGTCGGCATGGGCCTTGGCYGCATAGCCGTAGTAGGCTCCGCTGGTCGCCAGCAGTATTGCGCCAAAGACAAAAACAAATATTCCTGACACGTTGAAGAACCGGCGCTGCAGCCGTCCGCGGAGTAGTAGGTAATCGTATCCTGCTTCCATTTCACCTCCTTTGTTTGGAATGCGACCCGTCTACACATTTACCCATCGCATAACCTTCGTGATGACTGATAGAAAAATAAAGTCACGAAGGCCAGAGGGGGCTGTGCGCAGTTGGGGATTGCGGGGAGGGATCTACCGGACCCGGGGAACGTGATTCGCGCCGGGAGTGATGGGCTCGTTCAGGTAGATGTCGCCGTTCCGGATCTTAACGTTGAATCCACATTCGGGGTTTGTGCAGACCCAGGCTTTGTAATGTACCGCCGCTCCTTGTCCACCATAGTCGGATAACGGTACCAGTTGGCCCACGTTACACTTTAGACATTTGGGTATAACGCCCGCTTCCACTTTTACCACCTCCCATATCGGATTAAGGCCSAGTATATCATCGCCTTTCGGATGATACCAAGCAAAACGGAGACGGTGATTGACCATTTTGTTCAGATATCGTCCGCTTATCGGCCAGAAGCCTAYGGGTTATTGAGGTAATTCATTACGTTATGTTCACTCCAGGAAGTCCTTTAGTTTACGAGAACGGGAAGGGTGGCGCAGTTTCCGAAGCGCCTTGGCTTCGATCTGACGAATCCTTTCGCGCGTCACGCCGAATTCCCGTCCGACTTCCTCCAAAGTCCGGCTGCGTCCGTCCTGCAATCCGAACCTCAGCTGCAATACCCTGCCTTCCCGCTCGGTGAGGGTGTGAAGCACCTCGTCTACCTGCTCTTTCAACAGTTGGAAAGACGCTGCGTCCGCAGGCGCGGGAGCGTTGCGGTCCTCGATGAAGTCTCCCAGGTGGGAGTCCTCTTCTTCACCGATGGGAGTCTCCAGAGAAACCGGCTCCTGGGAAATCTTCAGTATCTCCTCGACCTTCTCCGGGCCGATCTCCATGGCCTCGCCGATTTCCTCAGGAGTCGGTTCCCGGCCGTACTCCTGTAGCAGTCTGCGGTGTTGGCGCATGAGTTTGTTGATGGTTTCCACCATGTGCACCGGGATCCGTATTGTCCGGGCTTGGTCGGCTATCGCCCGGGTGATCGCCTGGCGGATCCACCAAGTCGCGTAGGTGCTGAAYTTGTACCCCTTCCGGTAGTCGAATTTCTCGACCGCGCGGATGAGACCGATGTTGCCCTCTTGGATCATGTCCAGAAGCGCCATACCCCGGCCAATGTACTTCTTGGCAACGCTGACCACCAAGCGCAAGTTAGCCTCGGTTAGGTGGGCCTGGGCCCGGGACATCTCCGCGTGGATCCGATTGAAATAGGCTCTAAACAGAGGGTCTAACCGCTGGAGTTCGGCGTAGATACCCGGCTGCCTCAGGGTGGCATCCAGGTCGCTCAACTGGCAGTCTTCCAGCACGTCGATGGCGTCGGGAGGCAGCAGCCAACTGTTCAAAGACAGATGCACCACTTGGATGTACAGACCTTCCAGTTCCTCACCCATCGATTCAGCGGCAATGGCCAGCATCTCAGGAGACACCTCGGCGTCGATGGCCGCCCGCAGSTTTGGGTGGTCTGTAACCTGGGACAATGTAAGATTAGCCGGCAAACCCAACTGCTCGCCGAGGGCTGCCAAGAGTTGAGAAGACGCGATCAAACGGCGCAACAGGCCACAGGTGATTTCCCAAGGACGCGGTTGCCGGCTCTCAAGGCTGGTCAGTTCATTTTGCAGGGCTGTTAGATGCTTCCCGCCCTCAATCTTCCGGGCGAGGGAGCGTTCGTCTTTAGAGGTAAGCAGCCGGACCCGTCCGATCTCGCGCAAGTACATCCGTACCGGATCGTCCAGTACCTCTACGGTTTCTGTTTCCGGTTCCCAGTCCGAGTCCTCTTTATCGGACTCCTTCGAGGAATCGTCGGAAGCGTCGTCGGACGACTCCTTGGTCTTCTCGTCCGTAGCTGTCCCGTCCCACTGATCTTCTTGATTCTGGGCAACGAGGGTCGAGGGCAGATTAGCCAAGCCATTGGACTCACTGTTTGATTCGTCTTCCTGGCGGGCTTTCACACCGCGGAATATCTCCACGATCGCGTCGCCGTCGCCGTCGCGGGACTCTTCGCTACCTTCCAGAAACTCTTCGGGGTTGAGACTGCTGTCACTCTTACGTCTTGGCATTATTTACCTCTGGCTATACTTTCTTGATATACGGAATTACGCGCGCTCTGGTTCAATCTTATCCGCTGGTTAACTTCAAGGACATCTAAATGAGGGTCCTCCATTATATCTGTCGAGGATTCCGAAAACCTGATCTCCTCTTCCGCTTTCAGATCTACTAGATACCGGGACTCCAGCCGGCCTACCACGTCCTGGAAAGCGACTAGACGGCGGTAAGGCTCCAGGGGAGGCATGTTTTTGTTCAAAAGTGTGTCCAGCCGGGCGGTCAATTCCTCATCTACCAACCCAGAAAGTGATGCCGCCGCCTCTTCCTGGCGGCCTTGGCACACTTTGACCCATTGATTGAATATTTCCCGGTTTTCCAACTGGCGGAAATACTCGGGGAGTAGGCCCTCGGCCGTCTCTTCTAACTCGGGATCGTTGAGCAGAAGGGTGAGGCAGTATTCCTCCAGAGGGTCGCCATCGGGCGTTCCAAAAGCCGGCGTGGCAGCTTGGCTGGGCCGAGGTCGCGTTCTTCGAGTTTGCCGGGCCGCGGCGGGCCGGTCTATAGTGGCCTGCAACGTCTCCCTGGTGACTCCCAATTGGTCCGCCAACAACTGGAAATAGTGGTCCTGCTGGAAGGGCTCCGGCACTGCTTGGATGGAAGGCAAGACCACGCTCACAATTTGGGCTTTTCCTTGGGGTGTTGAAGCGTCCAATTGAACCGGCAACACCTTGAGCAGATATTCTATATAGGAAGGGCCTTCCTTGATGAGCTGGGTCCACTCATCCGGAGACCGGTGGATCAAGTCGTCCGGGTCCATTCCTTCCGGCATTACGGCGATCTTTAGGTTCAACATCTCGGGGCGCTGGAACAATGTTGTGCCCCGAGACCGGCCGGCTATCTGGGTTTGGAGCACCCGCCATGAAGACTCCAAACTACGAAGGGTGGCCTGCTGTCCTGCCACGTCGGCGTCCAGGGCCATCGTAACGTCGTTCGTCAAGCGGCGTATCTCCGCCACCTGGTTTTCGGTTAATGCGGTGCCCATGGACGCCACCACGTTATTGAAGCCCTCCTGATGGGCGGCGACGGCATCCATATACCCTTCTACAATCACTATGCCTTGCTGGCGAGCCGATTCCTTGGCCAAGTGAAGACCATAAAGGATGTGGCCCTTGTCGAAAACCGGTGTCCGCGGCGAGTTCAAGTATTTGGGTTGGGAGTCGTCCAAAGCGCGGGCGCCAAACCCTCCCAATCCACCTTGGCCATTCCGGATGGGGAACATCAATCGGCTGCGGAACAGGTCGTGGTTCCAACCGTTTTGGGAGGTGCGTACGATCCCGGCTTGGTTCAGTTGCTGGAGAGAAAATCCGTGTTTGACCAGATGGTTCTTCAGCGATTCGCCATCGGAGGGGCTGAGTCCAATCTCAAACTTTTCTATGGCCGGGGCGGATACCCCTCGCTTATCCAGATAGGCCCTGGTTTCAGCGCCCCTCGGGGATGCCAGCAACTCTTGAAAATAGGTCCGGGCCGACTCGTTGATGTCGTAGATGCTCTGGTTCTGGTTTCGCTTCTCCGGATTGGGCAGCTCTACGCCCGACTGCTGGGCAAGGTGTTTCAGGGCATCGCCGAACTCCATGTTTTCGGCCTTCATTACAAAGGAAAAGACGTCGCCCCCAGTGGCGCAGGCGCCGAAGCATCGCCAAGACTGACGCTCGGGAAAAACAAAGAACGAAGGCGTTTTCTCTTCGTGAAACGGGCAAGGAGCCTTATGGCTACGGCCGGAGCGTTGCAGCGTAGCGTAGCGGGACACGACTTCTAGGATGTCCAGGCGGCCTTTAATGTCGTCTACGACGGTCATACTATGAAAGAGAAACTCCAGAGAGAACGATGATTAGAAATCCTACTGCCATGAAAGTTGCCGTTAAGAAAGATACGGGGGCGGAGGATCTGAGCATTGAGAAGGGCAAGATGTTGCTGAGGCGAAATATCCCCTGCCACCCCACCGGCTGGTTGCCGGTTTTCCCAGTGCGATACCCGATTGATATATGCCGTTCTTGCCAACCTGCCGCATTAAAATGGGCAAAATGCGGCTAACTATAGTCTACCACTATCGCGGTAGTTAAATCAAATTTTTGCCCGGTTCAGCCTGTTAAGTGCGCCGTAGGAAGTCTCGCACTTGCTCTTTCAAAGGGTCCGGATCGAATCGGCTCCACAAGATGCTGGCGTTGCGCATCCAGTCTCCTTGGAAGTACCGTTCGTAAAGGACCTGACGGGATCCAAATGCGCTTCCGGATAGGTCCCAGGCCAGGCGAAACAGTTGCACCCGCTCCCGGGCGGTGGCGGTGTCCGTATCCATGTATTGCTCAATCTCCGCGCCCAGAGGTCCGTTGAAGTCCACCTCCGATGGCAAAGCCATCAAGCTGCTGGAACCAAGGAGTTGGATGATTTCCACCATCCTTGGGTACATGCGGATGAACATGTTCCGCGCCACGGTGATTGGTATCGTCGCCGGGCACATTACCCCCCATTCATCCAAGAAGGCGTCGATCTCGGCGGTGCAGAGTAGAGCTTTCATGACTTCCAGGTTCTCGATCAACTCGGCCAGCAAAGCATGCACCTGGCCGATGCTCTCCGACCCCAAGATCTCTACCATCATCGCGGCCACACCCAACACAAACTCGCACTTCGCCACGTTTTTGGTGACGACCTGGTGGCCGGAATGGTTGTATTGGTGCGTCCTGGGACTGAGATTGTTGGCCAGGTCCACGTCCCGGTATAGGAACACTCTCTCCCAAGGGACGAACACATCGTCCATGAAAATTATGGCGTCCATCTCTTCAAACCTGGACCCCAACGGATGATCGAAGCTGGACCGGTCCAGGTCAAAGCTCTCCCGGCAGAGGAATCTGAGGCCCGGGGTGCCACACGGAATAGCGAAAGCAAAGGCATACCGCCAGGCGTCCTCAGTGCCTTCTAGCTGGGCGTTTCTTACTGGGTAAACCGCTATCTCGTCGGATAGGGGGCCCAGGGTAGCCAGAACTCGGGGACCGCGGACGACTATGCCGGCATCGGTTTCCTTGACCACCGCCAACGCGACGTCTGTGCTGTAATTCTGGGTACTGGCAGCCGGGCGGCGATTCCTCTGTAGATTCACCAGGGTATGGGTTAAGGTCAGGTCGTTCTCTCGGATGTAGTCGTAGTAATTGATGATGTTCTGTTTGAACTCGGGGCGTGACTGGGCAAAATAATCTCCTGCCTGGGCCATGGCCATGATGCTGACGTTTAGGAAGTCCGGCGTACGCCCCATCATGCCGTAACTGGTATGGGCCCAGTGGGACATCATGGTCCGGCGCCTTTGCAAGTCTTCCAGATTCCTGGGAGCGATGAAAGAAAGGCCGACCGGATCACCCGTGGTGGGCGAGGTATAAGTCATCTCGTCGCGTATTTTCGGGTCGTGCTGCATGTCGTAAAGTCCGGCGATGGAACGAGCACCATTGGCCAGACCGGGAAAGGTAGTCACGTCCTCCACCTTCTGGCCTCGGTGGTGTATCTCTCTCGGTTGGTCCCGCAGTCCCGCTAGGTACTGTTCTCCGGTGCGCACTGGCATCTGTATCACTCCTGAGGGGTCGGCGCCGGCCACCGGCCGACGCCAAATCGTTCCGTGACGGCTAGGTCTCGCATCATCTTACTATACCCAGCAAAGGCACAACCCACGAGGCTGTTTATATCCGGTTTATGCGCCCAGATAGCGGCGCAGCCAACTCATGGCATGAGCGTTGAAGTCGGTGCACGGAGAGTGGGTCAACTCGGGATAAACGTGGAGCGCCTTGGGACCTGGGATGCGCTCAAAGACGGGTATTATCGTATCGTAAGGACAAGTTTGGTCTTTCTTTCCAATGTCCACCAAAGTTGGGCACGTTATGCGGTCGACCAAGTTTAGGCAATCGAAGTAAGAAAGCGTCTCTAAAACTTCGGTTCTCTGCTGGGGATGCTGGGCCAGATAGTCGCGAAGCTCGCTGTAGGGTGAACTGGTTAGGTCAACCGCCAACGGATAGTTGCAAAGGAACGGCTCTTCGGCCACCGCAACCTTCAGTCTTTGATCCAAGGAGGCTGTCGCCAGGGTGAACCCTCCGCCTTGGCTACGGCTCCACATCCCCAATCGCTCCGGGTCGACCTCCGGACGGGAGCCAAGGAAGTCCAGACCCCGGATGCAGTCCATGTAGGCCCCGCGGTAGTAATACTCCTCTTTATTCTCGAGATGGTAGGTCAATTTCGTGCCGGACTCTAGTTGCCACTCTTTGAGGCTTTCGCCCTGTCCTCTTGGGTAAAGAGTCAACACCACGAAGCCATTCAAAACCAAGTGGAATGGGATGACTTTGCCGCCTCCGTACCCAGGCGCCGCCAGGACCGCCGGAAACCGGCCGTTGGGAGGCGGGTCATTGGGCACGGAATACCAGGCCCGCATTCGCCGGTCCTGGAAGCTATGTAAGACAACCTGGTAGGTGGTGAACTCCCGTCCGCTCTGATCGGGAGACTCCTCCACGGAGGCTTTCATCTCCGTTTGCTCTAGCTGCTTAATCGTACCTTCCCAGAATTCCGATAGTCCGGTAGGACCCATGGTTTCCTCCCTTGTTTCCACTTTTAGAAAAGGCTGATCGAGAAAGTTTGCCCGTTACGGCTAGACCCTATCTCAAAACAGGATCCAGCCTGCGCCATCGACGTTGATATAGCCGCGGGTTGGCAGGCCGGTTCAACTTAACCGGGGGCTTTCATGGTGTCAAGATTGGTCATCTTAAGGCCGGCGGCAAAGCCGGTGATTCGCCTATAACCGGTGGCTCACGAAAGAGTACAATTGCGAACGCTATGCGGCGACCACGCTGCGGCGATCACGGAGAACATTAGAGTTGCAATCCGCGCCCCGGGACTCTGTCCCTTTATTGGCAGTATTGAAAAACCGCGCCTTTCGTACTATCTGGTACGTGGGCACCCTCCACGAGTTTGCCCGGCGGATGGAGCTGCTGATTCTCAGTTGGCTTATCCTCCAGGTTACAGACTCGTATTTTCAACTCGGCTTGGTTTTGGTGTTCAACAACCTTCCCAGGCCGTTGATCTCGCTTTTCTCCGGAGTAATAGCAGACCGGTTCAGCCGCCACCGCACAATATTTATATCCCAGATAGTGAACGCCATCACTTCCGGGGTAATGCTATTCCTGGTGGCATTCCATATGGATCTATTGAGTCCGTGGATGGTGTTTGCGGCCATCGCCATGCAGGGCGTGACCAAGTCGATCGAGGACCCATCCCGTCGAACGGCAATCTTGGACATCGTGGGTGAACGGCAATTGGTTCCTGCCCTCTCCTTGGACACGATCAGTAATACCTCTGGGAAGATGGCCGGCCCTCTCCTGGGTGGGTGGCTTCTGGGCAACATCGATATCTCCGGGGAATTCACCGGGGCCTACATATTCGTCGTATCCATTCACCTGATCAACGTCGTTGCGATTACCCAACTTCGGATTCCCCTCAGAGTATCGAGTCAACCCGGCGAAGCCGTGTGGCGGGGATTGAGGACGGCCATTGGATTTGCTCTGCGCAGCCCGTTCATGCGGGGGCTACTCTACGTGACCATCGTCATGAACACTTTGACATTCCCGGTCCAGCAGTTCATCCCTGCCATCGGGCGCGACAATCTGGGTGTGGGCGTCGCCATGGTGGGCCTGCTAGTTGCGGCCGAGGGCATCGGCCAGTTAGCGGGTGCGGGACTGATAGCCTTGGCCCGGGACATCCGATATCACGGACGGCTATTCGCCTTGGGGTCAGTGTCCATCTGTTTCATCACGATATTGTTCGTATGGGCGCCTTGGTACGGGTTGGCTTTCGCTCTATTGGCCGTTGGGGGTGTCGGGCAATCGGGGTTTGGAACCATGCAAAGCGCGATTGCTTTGCTGGCCTCTCCCCAGGAAATGAGGGGCCGTATGATGGGGTTGCTCAGCTTCTGCATCGGCGTGGGGACTCCGCTTGGAGGACTGGAGATGGGAGCCATGGCGGCTTTATTCACGATCCAAGGCGCCATCACAGCTAACGTGGCGGCGGGGCTGATCTTGATGGCGCCCGCCCTGGTCTTGAGTCCTTTGCTGTGGAAACCTTTGACTCGTCCGGCGGCCCCAGACCTCCCCTAACCCTTCCTTTGCAAGCAGTGAAATTTAATGCCTCGGCTCTATGAGACATCTCGCCTTCCATCGAGATCGYCCAGGTCTCGTCCCCCCTTTAAAAAGGGGGRCCACAGGGGGGCCGYTTYCCTCTACARCTAATCTTCTCATGGTCTTTGGATTTCGTAGAGACCGGAGTTAACGTTCGCTGCTTGCCCCATCTAAAGGGAAGGGTTATATTCTGAGGGCATCTCAGTATTTGGTGTAGTGYTGGAATTAGCGGGGGTGTATGCCTTATATCGTCGATTGGCCGGGCCGGTTGAAAGAAATGGCGGATTTCGTGGGCCTGGGAGAGGAAGAACTGGCCCTCATTCGAGAAACCTCGTCCGTGGTTTTAGAGCATGCCGATAGCTTAACCGCCTCGGTGTATGACAATTTCCTCAAGTTTCCGGGATCCCGAAAATTCTTCTTGAATGCGGACGGTGAGGTGGACGACGTTCGTCTAGACCGGCGGAAACATAGCCTGGCACGTTGGCTAAAGGGCTCCATCGACTTCAAGATCGATGAGGACTACCCCATAAGAGTCCTAGCCACCGGCATCGTGCACTCTCATCCTCCGGTCCACCGGGCGCACATGGGTTCCATCCCCAGCCGATTCATGATCGGCACCATCTCCTTCACCCAAACGGCGTTGGCAGAATTGCTGCATCGTGAGATGGAGGACGCCGGATTAGCGGCGCGGGCGTCGGCAGCCTGGAATAAACTGATGATGTTGCAGTTGGACATATTGCTGGCCGGTTATCTAACCGAAACGCCCACCGARCCGGAGCCCTCCGGACATGAAAGCTCCAGCGGACCGTGCTAAAAAAGCCGCGCCGTGTGTCTATCGGACCGGGACTCAACAATACATGGATTGGAGATTAAGCGATGACTAAAGTGCTGGTGATCCAGGGAGCAGGGATGAACATGCGGGGCAAATCCCAATTGGACATCTTCGGCCCGACCACTCTGGACCAGATCAATGAACAGATTCTTGGCTACGCCGAAGGTCTGGGGATAGACGTTGAGCTATATCACTCGAATATCGAAGGCGAAGTAGTCAACGCCATATATGATGCCCACGACCGGCAGATAGACGCGGCAGTGATCAACCCCGCCGGCTACACCACCACCACCGGGCCGCTACGCGCCGCGATCACCCAGGTGGGATTTCCGTTCATCGAAGTWCATGCCTCCAACCCCACGGCCAGGGGAACGGTGTCCAATGTACTACCGGTGTGCAAAGGCTCGGTCTACGGCTTCGGAGTTTACGGATACTACCTGGCCTTGGAAGCTGTCAAGCACATGTGCGCCGAGTAGTTTTACTGGGGTTGGAATTTGATCGGGGCAGAAGCACCCCCATCCTAACCTTACCCCGTAAAGGGGGAAGGGACTAATCTCCTCCTCCCTTGCGGAGGAGGATTAAGGTGGGGGGTACCGTAGCCAGCACCGCCGGTCGGGTAGCGTACCAGTCGGACTGGAAGCTATCCGCACCAAAGGCAACGGGTCTCATCGAATACGGTGGCCTGAATATCAGGGTTGGACAGCAGGTAGTCCACCATGATCCGCACCACCTTGCTTTCGTCGGGAATGTTGTACTGTTCTTGGGTGGATCTGAGAAACGCGATCTGTTCCGCGCTTAGATCGATCTGATAAGCATCCTTGGCTCCAGCCATGGGTCACTCTCCTGCAAACACCACCGGCCTTCCGGTCGATGGAATAAATTCTGGGATACCTSGTTTCGAATAGGGCCGTTCGGACGGGTCAGGCGATGTCGATACCCACCGGGCAGTGGTCCGATCCCATCACGTCGGCGAGAATGTAAGCGTTCGTGACCTGGGAAGAAAAAGCGTCATCCACAAAGAAGTAGTCGATTCTCCAACCCACGTTCCGGTCCCGGGCGCGGGTCATCTGGTCCCAATAGGTATAGTTCTCCGGTTCCTGGTTGAACATGCGGAAAGTGTCTTTATAGCCGTGGCTGATGAACTTGTCCATCCATTCCCTTTCGATGGGCAAGAAGCCCGATGTGCCCTTGTTGGGTTCCGGCCGCGCCAGGTCTATCTCTGTGTGGGCGGTATTCAAGTCGCCACAAAGCACGATGCCCTTACCTGACGCTTTAATCTTTTCCACGAATTCCAGAAAGTGGTCGTAAAACTSCATCTTGTACTGMAGACGTTCGCTGGATGACTGGCCGTTGGGAAAGTAGATGTTGATCAGAACGAACCGGCCGTAGTCGGCAACCAACACCCGGCCTTCTTTGTCGTATTCCTCGACTCCCAAACCGAAGCTAACCTGTTCCGGTTCAGTTTTGGTGTAAAGGCCCACTCCACTGTAGCCCTTCCTCTCAGGTGTCGAGAAGAACGAGTGGTAACCTTCGATTTCCTTCAACGCTGCCGGCAATTGGTCCACATGGGCTTTCGTCTCCTGCAAGCACATTATGTCCGGGCTTGTTTGGCCCAACCACTCCACGAATCCTTTCTTGTGAGCCGCCCGAATCCCGTTGACGTTCCAGGAAATTGCTCGAATCGTTTCCGCCATTTCAGATCTCCTCAAGGGGTCCGGGGAGTTTGGTCACCTAAGTTGCACCAAACCAATGAGTGGTTCGACGAACTCACCACGAACGGTAGGATGCGCYTTCGCCGTTCGTCCTCAGCCTGTCGAAGGACCCAACGTCGAAGGCGATGATTCCGAGATATCCGCTAGGGCCGGATCAACACYCGAACGGTTCCGTCGGCGTCCTTGCGGTGGTTGAGTACGTTGTGTTTCCCCTGCTCGGCCCAAAGGATGACATCGTAGATGTTCAGGGCGTCGGCCAGGATGGCCTCCACTAAAGATTTATCGTCGTACTCCATCTGYCTGGCCAGGGCGGCGATGACACCGGCGCAACTCTTGCCCCGGCCGTCGATGACCACCCAACCGCCCCCGGAACCGTTGCTGGGCATGGTCATTGCTTCGTTGAAATTGGCCCCGGAACTAGCCCCTTGGAACCCATTGGCTTCGGAAAATACGTTAACTTCACCGGTCTTGCGCATGTCCAACTGGCGCTTGAATTCGGCYACYGMYTCCCAAGCAACCGACCGTCCCCGGTCTCCATCGCCGCATACAGCGCCACGGACCCCGACGATGTCTGGATTGACTCGAGCTAACTCGTCCAAGTCAGAGATTTTCAAGTGACCCGACAATGCGGTACTCATACCCATCTCTTTTCCCTGGAGAACCATCTCCTTCAATTTGGCTTCTGTGATGAAATCAAATAGATTTCTACCGTCCTTGGTCAGAGTATCGATGAGCCATCCGTCGCACTGGCCGTCTTTTGCCAGCTGGACCATGCACATGGGATCCAAGCCGCCGTCGTATAGCACATTGTCGGCAAAAACCGAGCCTACCAACTTGCAATTGAAACCCTCCATCGCCCGCCGGGATTGTTGGAGGATGTCAACGGCGGTGTCGTAGTCGGTGGTTCGAAAACCAACCTTGACCGACGTAGCGTTCAAGCTGGCGGCGGCATAGGCAGCCATGGCCACCGTGCCGGCCTGATTGGGTACGACGCCGAGGGTAACGCTGACGTGATTCTCCGGCTGGATCTGGGACCGGACTTGGTGTACCACCGAGGGATGGCCCGAACCGACCATCGCCTCTTGCAGGTTCTTAACGTCCACTACGTCGGCTCCGCCCCTTTCGGCCTCCAGCGCCTCAGCCACGTTCTGGACGCTTACCATCAACAGCATTCCGGAGAAAAAGGCATTGTTGCCGGTCAGCCAGGACACCCGGTCGTTAACCRGCTCGGCGGGCACGGCGTGAACAACTGGCTTGGGCTTTAGCGGTTCTAACTCCCGGCGCAGTTCGTCCTTTTGCTGGCTAGACATGTCTCCCAAAGGCGCTCGTGCGTGTCCGGTGGACAGGCCCATCAGTTCTCCCCAATATTTCACCATGGGTATGGGCAATGCGCCGTTTAGCTGGTCGACGGTCCGCGTCCACCACGTGTCGGAGAGCTCCTTGATTCGGCGCAGGTGTTTGTCGTAGAAAGGCTCGTCCAGGTTTCCTTCGGTAGCCTTGTCGATAAATTGGACGTAGTAGTTGGCCTCCGGGACGTCGAAGCGCCAATCGGAGGTGTTGGAAAACATGACCTGTTGYTCAAAGCCAAGTTCCTTACCTTTCCAGAATATCCACTCGTCGGGAGTGCTGATGACGTGGTCCTTGCCCAGTGACAGGTGAGTCTCAATGGATAACTGCTGGTTGAAACTTGCTTCTTTAACACCCACCACGTTGGGTATCTGACACAGTTGTTTAAGGCTGGAGGGACTTAAGACTATCCCGAATTGCGGGGAGTTGTAGAACATGATGGCCAGTGAGGTTTTTTCGGCCAAGYAGCGCACCCACTCGACCACTTGCKCTTCCGTCTTGGTAACCATGTAAGGAGGAGCCACGATCAGGACATCGTATCCCATAGTTTCGGCATTGCGGGCCAGGTCTAACATGGCATGCGCCGATGTGTGGGTTACGTGAGCGCCGATGAGCCACTTGCCTTGGGATTCGTCAGCCACGACTTCCATCACCTTCAGACGCTCTTCGTGGGTCAAGCTCCAGAACTCACCCATCCCCCAAGTGCACCCGGCGCCGCGGGTACCCAACTTCTGAATATGGCGGATGTTATGGCGCATCCCKGTGTCGTCAAACTCGTCGTCCGGGGTGAAGGGTGTGATCAAAGTGGTCCATTGGCCTTTCAAGGYGTCCTTGGCCCATTCCTGCGCTTCCTCTTTGGTATAGGTGGCCATCTTGTAACTCCTCTCGTATGGCTAACGATTGATTGCTTTTCACTGAGGCATTTTATGCTTTTATCCGGCTTCAGTCCATATGTTAACGGTTCCACTGGTCAGACCCGTCCAGTTCTTACGAAGGCCCCAARCGAAGCGCGATAGGTAAGAGTTGCCAATGGGCATGAAACAGATTCCGGCGAAGAAAAAGCCCCGGCGATTATTGCCGGGGCATGTTAGTCGATACTTGCGGCTAAAAGCTGATACCGGGCTTAAGTGGCGATCAAGTTTTCTTCGATCGCTTTGGGCCGGAGGCCGCTATGYTTTACCAGATGAGCCTTTATAGCGTCTATAGCGGTTGCTACCAACGTNGRATCAATTAGATCAGCCGCTGGGCCGTACTCCGCTTCTTGAAGCAATGCCTTGGTGTTATCCTGGATCTGCTGGTAAGCCCACTCCACTTGCGTGGCGACTGTGTTGACACCCTCGGGGAAATCACGGTGGGAGTTTCCCGGCCTCTCCAGACGGTCATATCCGCCGCCGTGCCAGTGGCCGATCGCGTCGTGGCAATCCCATCGCAGGACTTCTTCGTTGCCCACGTCGATGCCTATGGTCGGCCCGCCGCATCCCTTCTCTCTGATCGTCAATATCCGTAAAGGCCACACGTAGGCGGCAATTTGTCCATCCTGAGAAAGGGGCAAATGCAGCGCCTCGCCTCGATAAGTTTCACCAGGTATCTTGGTCGCCATATATTCTCCTCCATTKTTATCAAGTGGTATCGGCCCCTGAGTTTCGTTCKCCGAAAGAATCCCTTACCCTGCCACGATTCCATCRTGGCCTGYCCTCTGCCAAAGGGAGAGGSGATGGGGTGAGGGAAAATCTACCACCTGMGGTCTAGTAATAACGCAGTTCTACGACGTTATCGTCGGGGTCGTAGACGTACAGGGAGATTCCGTCGCCGTGGGAACCCCAGCGCTTGCCGGGCCCGGCTTGGATCCCCACACCCATCGCCTCGAACTTGGCCTTCAACTCGTCCATGTCCGTCTGCTCAATGACCATGCAGAAGTGGTCCTGGTTCTTGACGCCATCTCTGTCGATGGGTTCTTGGTCGCTGCCGAACAGGTCGATGATCGTATCATCGTTTAGGCGCGCCGATGGGAATCGTACGTCGCCGGCCCGCCACTCATCTATCCGCTCGGGCTTCAGACCCAGTGTCCCGGTGTAGAACTGGAGAGACCTTTCCACGTCCTTAACTCTAAGAACGATGTGATCCATCTCGGTTATCTTAACCAGTGGCTGTACCTTGGTCGATGAAGCCCTCTCTGTTTCGGTCGACATTGTCGTCCTCCTACCATTAAGAGATTACGTGGTAATTATGCRCGCCGGAATACCAGACATCTTATTTGGGATAATTGTAGCGTCGGCCCCACATGGGGTCAACAATCTAAGGTCMGTGCGGATCAGGAATCGGTGAATCCGAGTTCCTTGTGCGTCCCGTCGCAAAGGGGTTTCATTGCCGAGGCCCCGCACCGGCACAGGGTCACTCTATTGCGGGTCTCCAGGGGCTTTCCATCGCTCCGTTCCACCGGGATACCCCCGGTGATCYATAGAGGCCCATCGGGAATCGCCACTACCTGTTTAGGAAGCTCCGGCTCAATAATCTCGCCTTCGGCTTCCAGAGAGTAGGCAAGCGCCCCCGAGGGACAGTTATCTATCATGTCTATGATTTGTGCMTTAACCTGGGGATCTTGGCTTTCGCCTATCATCTTCCAGACGTTGGTGAGCCTGGTCCCGCAAAATCCCGAGTGTACGCAAATAGAGTGCTCATCTTGAATAATAATATCTGGTGAACTAAGGGTCTTGCTGCGGTCGGCAGCGGTCCCCGTGTCTGCCGCCTCCGTACCATCGAATTCCACCATGGTATGGGCGCCGTCGCAGAAAGGCTTGGACTTGGACTGGCCGCACCGGCACAGGNGGTAGGTCTCACCAGCGTCGATAACTCCCTCATCTTTCCACTCCAGTGGCTCGCCGTGCGGGCTCATTACCTGGGACTTGCGCACCAGGGRTATCGNCCCCCGCACCAAGTATGGTCCGCTAGGTCTAACGGTGATCTTTTGATTCTCTTCTGTCDTTGCATCCTTCCCGGGTCCATTTTCCCGTGCCCCCACCAGGCGGGGACCAACCGGTTGGTCTACACCGGGTATTATCCCGCTGTTAGAGGGAGTTGTAAATCGGCCCTCCSCTGGCACCTCGAAAACATCGGGACTATATTGGCGGCATGTCCGAGCGGTTGTTCGAATTCAACACACAGAGGGACCTTTTGGTGCAATGGGCGGACAGAAAATGCGAMCTGGGGCTGCGCGATTATTGGGAAAGCAGGAACCAGGTAAGCATCGACGGTAAGCCCACCRGAGTACTCAGCGACGAATCTGTGCCCATAGCRACGCCCGGGTATTCTTAATGCCCGGGCGTCGCTCGGTTCCGATTAAGGAATGGTTATTGGCACTGAATTGAGTGCCTCCAGGCCCCTACGGCAGATCCCAACCCAACCAGTTGCACAAGGCCCGCCCCATAATCAGATCCTTGTCGCTCTCCGAGAGGAAGGATAGTTCCTCTGTAAAAARGGTTATGCACTGGCGCCACGTGCATGGCATGCGGGTGATGTCGGTGCCCCAGAACATCCGCTCCGGGCCGAAAGCGTCGTATATCTGGTGTATGTAGTCGTGGATACTTCTAAAAGGATAAGCCTCGCTGGAATAGCTGGGAGCGCCGGTGGCTTTGATCGCCACGTTGGGATACTTGGCCAGAGCCAGCATATCCGGCAGATTAGCAAAGCACTCGGCGTCGGTCTTGCCACCGGCCCGGCCCAAGTGGTCTATGATCAGCTTCACTTCGGGATTCTTCTCGGCGACTTGACCCACGGACGGGATAATGGCGGAAGCGGCCAGCGCCACTGGCAGCCCGGCCCGGCTGGCGGCAGGCCACAGCCAGTCCATGGTCCCATCGGTCAGCCAGGTCTGCATGTGGGGCTGCTGGAAGGTGAACCGCAAGCCCAACATGCCGGGTTGTTGCTTCCAACCGTCAACCAGCCCGTGACTGGACTCCTGGTCCAAGGGRAAATTCCCCAAGATTGCCAACCGGTTGGGGTGTTGGCGGGCCGCCTCGACGGCCAGCGGGCCCGACGTTGGRTCCCACCCCGGAGGATGAATCACCGCCGCGTCGACTCCGGCCTCATCCATTTCCTTAAGCAAGTCGTCGGCCGAGAACGCGGTGATCTGCCGGTGGGAAGGGTTTGTGGGTAGGTTTTGAGACCAGATGTGGACCTGCGCGTCTACGACTACCATGTTGTTCTCCTTACGTCATGTTGAGATTGACCGGGTAGTTAATGTGATTTTCAGGTGAAACCAGCCACATCATGTGACCGCCACATCGTCATGAGGCGGCATAGATTCTGACTCTAGATCATGGCAACGATAGCGATCGGTGAAGGACCAGCCTACCACTGTACTGCGGACAATTCTAGGCGAGCCAAATTTGAATCCGAGCTACCTTTGGGGGTATAGCGGCGCTCGCGCAACATACCAACAAAAGCGCCCTCGACTCTCAGCAGGGACGCTCGTGAGTTCGCCAACCCTAAGCGATCGGCTTTACTTATTTGTTCTTCCCGCCGCCCATACCTTGGTCGTAGGGGACAGCCGCCAGAACGTCTCCCGTCTCCGGTGCCCGATCGCTCCGCCCGCAGATCAAGAGTCAAGTCACTGATAATGTCCCAATCTGGCGATCGGTGCGAATTGCGCGGAAACCCCACAGTCCTTCGTTTATTRCTACCCCATCGKCAATGTGAACCAAAATSTGCTGCYCTTTTGAGCCTCTGATTCTACCCAAATGCGTCCCCCATGCCGATCAATTACCTTTTTGCAGATTGCGAGACCGATACCGGTTCCGGAATACTCGGCCTTGCCGTGAAKACGTTGAAAGATCACAAAGATACGCTCGGCAAACTCGGCCTCGATCCCGAAGCCGTTGTCGCTAAAAGAAAAGAGCCATTTATCTCCGCTCTCCACTGCGGAAACATGAATGCACGGTGAATCAGCTCCGTGGTATTTGATGCCGTTGCCGATAATATTCTGAAAGACCTAAACAAGCTGTGAAGCGGCAGCCTGGACAGTCGGTAAGCAGTCTCGTGTCACGACCGCTCCGCTTTCTTCGATGCTTCCCGCCAGATTGCTTATGGCCGTATCGAATATATCTTGGCAATTTGCCGAATCATACTCTATGACTTGGGTGGTAATCCGTGAAAATGCCAATAAGTCATTGATTTGATCTTGCATTCGCTTTGCCCCATCAACYGCAAAGGCAATGAAATCATTGGCATCAGAATCGAGCTTGTCCTTGTAACGCCGCGCCAATAATTGGGTGTAACTTGCTACCATGCGCAGCGGCTCCTGTAGGTCGTGCGACGCGATATGGGCAAATTGGTCTAGTTCCTGATTGGACCGTTCCAGCTCCACGATTAGGGCCTCCCGTTGTGCCTCYACCAACCTRTTTTGACGGTAGAGTCGAGCGTTAGAGAGGGCGCCTGAGATCTGGTTAGCGATTCGCAGGGCGAGACTCAAATCCCGTTCGTCATAGTTCTTTTCATTTATAGAGTTAATGTGAAGTGCACCAATGATCTCGTTCCTCGASACCAGTGGTACGCCAATAAACGACCTTGCGCCTGCCTTATAGACAGGTACGAGACCCAGAATTTGGTGAGACAGCTCGTCGATGTTATCGGACTGAATGAGCATCGCCGAGTTGGAATTGACAATAGCTTCCGTAAACGACCCTGAGAGTGGCGCTGCTTCGTCGGGCCGACGTCCCGGTGCGTCGAGACCTTTTACGGCCCGTACGAAAGTCCCAGTGACGAGATCAACGGTATTAATTGCAATTCTGTCGTGGGTGATAAGCTTTTGTATCTCTTGAGCGAGGGGGTCGTATATTTCGGCGATGTCTGAAGATTCGGTAACAACCCTGCCGATTTCRGCCAAAACCGAGTTTTCTTCGGCCGACCGGCGCTCCCGAATTACAGCCTCCTCCCGTGCTTCAGCCATCTGATTAAAAGAATTTGCAAGGTCGCCTATTTCATCTCGAGGTTTGATGTCCGTCCTAACGCTGAGATTCCCCTCRCCAAGCTCGATTGACGCGTTTCTCAACCTCACGATTGGATTGAGGATATTCCGGCCCACAATCATCATCGTGGCAACTCCAATTAAGAKGCCCAATAAAGCAAAAATTCCGGTCACTAGTACGGCGGCATTTGATGACGATTTGGCGCCCTCYAGCGCTTTAACTGATTCGGCACGTATACKCGGGTGGATGTCCTCAGCCACGACTCTGTTGATCGCCTCGACGTTAGCTTCTAATTGCCCGAACAGAGAACGTTTCTCGTCTGCTAGGTCCATAGCCGATTCGCCCAAGGCTACTACGTCTTGGAAGTCCCTATCGATAATCTTCATCCACTGGTTCTCCACGGTGGAGAATGAGGAAGCTCGGTATACGTTCTCGAACTTTTCAAAGTCCTGTGCACTGTCTATCACGACTTGCCTAAGTTCGGGGCTCGGACGATCGATGTAACTTTGAATCGCGGCGAAAGCCTCATCGATGTTTATGTCCATTTCCAACACAGCTTCTAATTTTGATAGAGACTTAGGATCATTTCGGTTTACCAGTGGCTGGAGTCGTTGGTCAATAACCTCATCGATTTCCGCGACGTCGTTTCGCAGTTGCAAGATTATTGGTTCTACCCGGTCGATGATGTCAATGATTCNGRCCCCGAGCTCCTGCAAACCGTCATGAAGATTGTCGACCTTAATAGCGGATGTCCTTTGTTCAGCGGTCTCGGCCAGTCGATGGAATTCTTTCATGGATCTCTTGAAGTCGGCATCGGAATCCTCGAAACGATCGACGTGTACGGCTTGTTTATCAATCGAGTACAGGATTATAGCTCTGGCGCCTTCACCAGCGTTATTCTCTAGTTCTAGAGGAGCTTCTACTAACKGYCCCTCGACCAGTCCAAGTTTTTGTACATTCTTGTCAATCTGATATATCAACACCAAAGACAAGAACGCGCTTGAAACCAGGAGAAGCATCAAGCCTCCCAGAGCCGGCCCAGTTTCTGTTTGATACTCATCGCCGTCCCCTGTCGATGCCGTCCAAARRTGGTTCCGGAGCTGCGTCAAGTACCTGTGCCAAACAKATGATGACTCTGCCTTCCGAAGGTCGGGTTGCCGGATTCGGCTGGGCTGCATGGTAGTCTRGCAGATCACGAATGGACGTGGACGTTCAGCGACCATCCCCTGTTTATAATAGAAACCCCGAGAAGTCTGTACCAGAATGTATTCACCCCAAAATACATATGGATTCTCCCACGGCACAGTCGGGCTTAATTGATATTTTCCGCGAATCGTGATCGTGAAAGCGGCAGGTCGAGGAGTTCAAAGTCTTAGCAGATTCAAATGGATACCGGAGGGTTGCCCCAAAGACGAGCTGAGGGTATTCGCTGTGGCCTAACGRAGGTCAGCCAGCCATCTTGAAACCTGATTGTTCCGGACACGACTCTTGCTCGTTCCCGGCGATGCTCGGAGGTTACCCMGGATGTCGCCRCCGAGCGGACCCCAGAGCAGCGGTGCACCGCCACCGCCGGGTAGACACGCCCACTACGATGCAGCAGGTTGCTCCGGAAGGGGAATCCTGTGTGCCGATTCCCAATCAAGTTCGTCCATTGCCTCTTCAACCCGTTCTAAGAGACGCTCGATTCGCCGTTGTTTCCGGTCGCTGGCCATAATYGGGAAAAGCCAATAGGGGTAGCGCGGATCCGTTCAGAGCCMGGGCGSTCCAGTTGAGATCTCCAGAGGCCTCATTTCAGTGACCTWGCGAGTCAATCGACTATCGRGGGAGCAGAGGCTGTAAGGGGGGAGAAGGCGCCGGTGTTTAAGATGCGATGACCGCATAGGTGTAGCTTTGGGACGGCAGCACTGGCCGATGGAATCAGGCTGGCTTAGGTTCGAAAACGGTGAAATAAATCACCACTGAACAAACATCGGGATRTRTGWWYWWTMRMRRYYAWANNWRGKTYCANGCGNSTYCSSTKTAASKTNGYTASKNSAATCMDCATCTTACTATACACCTCGGAGGTCACTCAGCCTTGGCAATCTTAGGTTTGCTGGACGCGAAGAGGGAATACAGGGACGAGAGGGCGAAGAGTTGGACGATACCTGAAATACGGATTGGTGGTTTTGGTGGCATTTGAACCGAGCGAGATGGCCGTTCACGAATAATGTAAAGAGGCTTCTCCGCCGCCGAACAGTGTCAACTTGAATCAGCAGTTATACTGACACGGGGGATTATTGTCATCTTTTTGTATGGGCCGGGCCTGCCCCGTRCTCAGGACACAGGCGGAGGACGAAACAAATGCATTGCGGAGTAATGGTTACTGGATATAACCAAGGTGACTGGGACCGGCTGATGAAGGGAGATTATGATCGGCCGCCAGAGGTTTCGGATGCCGAGAATATGGACAACACCCTTTATATGGGGGAACTGGTCGAGCCCCTGGGCTTCGATTCGATCTGGGCGACTGAGCACTACGGTTCTGCCTACTCGATGCAGCCGAACCCATTGCAATACCTGGCGTATTGGGCGGGGCGCACCAGCCGAGTGGATGTGGGTACTGCGGTGATTGTTGCACCATGGTGGAACCCGGTAAGGTTAGCCAGTGAGATATCCATGCTCGATATCTTGTTGAAGGGCCGGCGCCTCCACCTTGGCATCGGGCGTGGCATTTCGCCACACGAATACGCTTCTCTCGGCTACCCGATGGATGAGTCCCACAAGTACTTCTATGATGTGGTTGATGCCATAAGGGTCTCCGACGGCGCTGAGCGCTTCGAGTTTAAAGGCGAGGTCTACGATATCCCACCTACCTCRATCAGGCCCCAAGCCCGCCACAARGGCGAACTCACSAAGRATATCAAGGTGGCGTTCACCACGGAGGCGTCGGCAAAACTAGCCGCCGAGCACGGGCTTGGCCAGATGTTTGTAGCCGGTGACGACGTTGACGAGATGATTGCCAAAGTGCAAAGGTTCAACAAGATTCGGAAGGATCTCGGCCTACCGCCGGACCAGCCCACCACCCTGTTGTGGATGTACTGCGCTGAAACTTCCGAGGAAGCCGAGGAAGGATGGGTCTATTTCCAAAACCAGGGCATCGCGGCCCAGCACCACTACTTCGATTGGAATAATCCAGGCTACGAAGGCATACGTGGCTACGAAGAATACCTCTTGCGCCAGAAYGCCGACATAAGCCCTGCGGAGGCCCGCCTCGCCGCCCGCCGGGCGACCCAGCCCATCGGCACCCCGGACGAAATCATCGAGAAGATCAAGACTATGCAGCAAACCATCAGCATGGAGAAGGTCGTGATCCACATGATGTACGGCGGGATGCCGAGGGAGAAGGCCGAAAAAAGCCTTCGACTTTTTGCAGAAAAAGTCCTCCCGGAGGTGCAATCCATGCCCACTCCCATCAACCCAAGATCCTTGGGTGAAGCCGTCGTCTAAGCAGTACAGGTTGTTGCCGAGCGGCTAAATACCGGGTTGGACATCCTAGACGATGAAAGGCGTCGGGGATCTCTATCGATGCCGAAGATTAAAGCGGCGGCCACTAAAGAATAGGCAGTGGTCAAGGGCGCGGTGGAGTTTCCTGAAGCTGAAGTTAACTGCGGTTACCACTGAACAAACATCGGGATGTGTGTTCAATCGCGACCAAAAAGTTCCAGCGGTCCCGTTTAAGGTATTAGTACAAYCSWAWKGRAWKNNTGAACCCTAATCAATCCCATAYTTCCGCTTGAACYCCGATATCCAAGAGTRATTACGGGATGCTTGGGGGATGAATAAACCTCTTTTGTTGATCCGGTTGGACGCGCCCACCCCCTACTTGAGTGTAGGTAGTCTCACAGGCGATAACTACATCCTCAAAAAGTGTGCACACGGGTGCACAAGTGTCCAACGCATTGGACACATGCACTAATAGTGTCGCCGGCCGGCGACATAGAGTGGGAACCATGGTTCCCACTTTGTCTAATGATGCCATGTATAGTTTGGAGATACGGGAATGTGACGGTTAACCTAAAGCATCAAGAAAGGCCTTTCGGATAATCTATGGATAAACAGGAAAGCACAAAACCTAAGAGAAATTATGGTTGGGTAATTTTAGGCCTATCTTTTGGGAACTTAATCGTAGAAGGTGGCGTCACAAGAAGTCAACCTGTATTCCTCCCAGCTCTGAGGCGAGGGTTCGGCGGAAGCGCCGCCATGACAGCTGCTATATTCTCCGCTTCCGGATTTTTCGGTGGATTRGCTGCTCCTATACTTGGGAAAATCCTAGATATTATCGGGCCAAAATACATGTTTCCCTTAGCCGGTATAGTCATTCTCGTTGGATGGTGGGCCAGCAGCATGGTCAGCCATATGTGGCAGCTATTTATATTTTATAGTCTAATATCTGCCCTGGGTCACATCTCTATTGGTTCACTCTCCACTACCGCCGTCTTAGCGCCCTGGTTCCCCAAGTCGAAAGGGGTTATGCTCGGAATCGCTGATTCTGGCAATGCCACGGGCCAAGCTATAACTCCCCCGTTGCTTCAACTCATCGTAACAAATTATGGATGGMGAGCGGGATTTCGAATTTTTGGAATCGTATTTTTCCTTATAGCCGCGCCCCTGAACTTTTTACTGCAAAGACGTCCTCCGGATGTAGATCCCAAATTATCTGATTCTGAAAATATGGCCGCAATTAATATCCATGATGAAACTTCGCAATCATCTATCGATACAACCGGTCAGTCCAAAGATATATCGAATGATRCGTACCGGTTTAACGCATTAAAGGAACCAGCAGTATGGATGCTGTTACTGGCACGAGCAACGGCAGCTATTTCCAATCAAATGACAAGTCTGCATATAATCGCGTTTTTTGTTCTGGCTGGCTACGGCGAAATGCAATCGGCTGCCGCCATTGGTGCCGCAGGTTTATTCGGWATAGGAGCAAGGCCAGCATTTGGGATACTGTCAGATAAGATCGGCAGAGAGATAGTTTTCTCTATAGCTATGGGCATGACGTTTATGGCGATATTAGTCGTCTTACTGTTTACGGGAGGAGCTAACCTGTGGGCCTTGATAATATTTGTAGCTCTAACAGGTTTGAGTGATGGCCTAAGCGGATTGCTTCTTGGGGCAAAGGCTGCAGACATTTACCCATCCAATGTCTTAGGTTCTGTAATGGGTGTTGTACATGTGGGTAGAAGTATCGGAACAGCGGTGGGAGGGGTACTAACAGGATTGCTATTCGACATAAACGGGGACTATGACCTAGCTTACTGGATTGCAGCCATACTAGTACTGTTGTCAACAGGAGCCGTGTGGGCCGTAAGGATCGTTGAAACAAAATCCAGAGCGTTAACTGCTGAATAAACTTAAGAAAGTGGGCCTGGTACATGTTCAGTATGTACAGTGTACCTCTAGTGTTATATATCGTTTGGAGATACAGAACCGTGACGGACACAATTACGGCAAACCCCCAAATTCACCTAAAATAATAAGCCCTCAAGAATTGCTCTTGGGGGCTATTTCGTGCTCAAAATGGCGGAGAGGGCAGGATTCGAACTCGCGATACCGTTTCCGGTATACCGGTGTGCGAGTCCAAGCTCGTAGGGTACGCATAGGATTATAACGGTTCGTTTAAGGTCGTTTTCGTACACAAGCCCCACCATCTATTAATCGTTTAGGATCAACTGGGATCAGTTGTATTTGTTTAGCTTGTACCTTTTTTGTACCTTGTGCGTCCTCACCTCGTTAGCCCGGCCACTGCGCTGGCCAGCTGAGTCCGATGGGRGTTCTGAGCCKCGSCAAACCGTTYTGGTCGAGAATCACTTGCAACAAATCCCGCAGAAGCGTCCAAAGACGATAGGTGCGTTCTTTACCAAGCTGCAACCAAGGGCCTAGTGCTAAGCCATCGGTTTCCTCCTCGATGCGGGTCCGAGCTGCGAGGCCCTCGTCTGTCAGCCCGCCAGCATCGTCTAGCCAGCCTCGCTCTTGCAACTCAGCCACCGCTTGATTCCAGACATYATCCGGCCAACGCCAGCTACGGCCGTCTCGAGCCTCCCCCGTCGCCGCGATCAGCAACGGTGCCGTTTGATTGGGCGTGAGGCGAGCCGCCATCACTGCGCTGGTATGTCCTTCGCCGCGATGCTCACGAAATAGATTGAGGCCGTGCCACAGAGCGACGTGGGGTTCACTCGGCCATGGAAGCGCTGAGTGTGCTGCGAATAGGGGCCGGCCGGCGATTGAACAACCTACCATAGCCTCGCGTACCAATTCGACTGCCTCGACGATCTCAGCGGATTCGATCTGCTGTGGAAGCAGTCGCCGGAGCGCCTGACCCACYGCCTCAAAACGTGCGRCGACGATTYYCTCMGGACTCGCGATGCTCCAGGCAAGCGGGATCGCACGTGAAACCATCTCCACGGGGTGATGATAAAAGGTTGCCGAGACAACCTCAGCTGCCACCCGCCCCAACGCGGCGGAACGTACCGCATAGTAACTCATGCGATGCTCGCTCAGCCCTAGCTGCTTACAGATAGTTTGTAGCTCCGGCGCCCCATAACCGGTGAGGACGATCGGCTCGTACACCTGAAACATGGCGCGTGCGATCTGTGTTTGCAAGTTATTTTCCTTTATGTTGAAGATACCGCTCCGGTTGACATTCTATGTTGGCCTGGGCCGAGGAGCCACCTGTCAACCGTTGGCGTGTGGGCGACGTTGCGGCCCACCGATCGGGTGGTCCGTACCGCCACGTAATTATATGCCGCCGGCCATGGTGCGGAGAAGCTACTGATAGTTAAGTAGCGATTTGATTTGGTGGGCGTTGTTATGACAAGATTGCCCTAATCCACCCACTTACATCCCAGTTCATCGCTTTGGACTGCATAGGCGGCAATATGGCTAACAACCCTCTAGTTGGTGCATGGGAACTCGTATCCGATTCGTCCGTCGGGGTTCTTATTTACACCGGCTCCCACTATGCTGCCGTGATGGCGCCCAAAGACCGCCAGCGGTCCAGTGGCGAGCGGGCCACTCCCGATGAAGCGCTCGAGGCCATTCGTTCATGCCAGGCCTTGGCTGGTCCCTACACCGTATCCGGTTCTAGGATCACCCATGTCAGGATAGCTAACACGCGTCCGGAGCTTTCGGGACGTCCCAATGTTACCGATTACACCATAGTCGCGGACACCATGACCGGGACCAACATTAGTGGAGCCAGGACTGCAGGTGCTGTTAACACATGGCGTAGGATCCCCGACAGTGATACAGGGAGCCCTTTGATAGGCGCGTGGGAATTGGTCGATGATACAAGGCAAGGAGTCTTGATATACACCGGGACYCATTACGCTGTCGTGCAGATGCARAAGGAACGTARYYTACCSAARGGMGACCAGTACACCCCKGAAGAGGCCCTTGAGGCTCTTTATACCTGCGGTGTCCTCGCCGGGACCTACACGGTCTCCGGAAGCACCCTGACCATGGAACGGACAGCCAACACTCGCCCCGAAAGTATAGGCGTGACCGCGGTTATGGAGTTTACCGTGGAAGGGGACGTTATGAAGGCTCGAGGTGTCAGCGGTGGTGTTGCCGGTGAGGTGACCTGGCGCAGGRTTAGTTAAGTCGGGACGGCATAGAGAGCGACCCCACCTCCGGGACCCCATGTGGGTGGGGTACAAGTGAACAGTGCGAGTTGTCTGAAGAGGCTAGCCTGTGCCACCCATGACAAAAGTGCTGTTGGGGCTTGGACTCCTCTGGCCGCAATTAGGATAGTTGTGGCCTGTCTCGCGCTAAGTCGTCTACAATGCCGGGGATATGGAGTAACGCCGTAAAGATCCAAACGGAATGGGGGAAGTATGCCTTATTACATGTATGTTGCMTTGCAAGGGGATGACAAAATATCGGTCCACACTATAGAGCCGCAAACGGGAAAGCTAACCCCTCAGGCTGAGGTCTCCATTCCCGGCGGGCCGTTCACAATGGCGATCAGCCCGGACCGGAAGTTCCTCTACGCGGGATGCCGCGATACGCCACAGCTAGCCAGCTTTCAGATCGACCAGGACAGCGGAGGGCTCACCCAAAACGGTACGATACCCGTCGAGGGTTGGCCCGTTTATATAGCCACGGAYCGCAAAGGCAAGTTTGTGCTGTCRGCCTATTACCAAGGCGCCCATGTTGGGGTGCATCCGATMGGCGCTGATGGATCGGTTGGGGACCCACCCATCGAATGGCTGGCCACGGCGACCGGGGCCCACGCGATGCAGACCGACTCGACCAATAGTTACGCGTTTGTGCCGCACATCGCCGGCAACGGACCCAACGCCATCTTCCAGTTTAAGTTCGATGAAAACACCGGCCATCTCACCCCAAATTCGCCTGCCAAGGTGGAGCCGGAAGAGTTTCTAGGCCCGCGCCACTTCTGTTTTCACCCCTCTTTGGACGTCCTGTACTTTTCCAACGAACAGGACTGTAGTGTAACCGGCTATCGGCTGGACACCGGCAATGGAACGCTGTCAGCGTTTCAGACCATAACCACCCTGCCGGAAGGTTACACCGAGCGGAACACCTGCTCTCAGATTCAGGTCTCTGCGTCAGGTCGGTTCCTTTACGCTCCCAACCGGGGGCACGACAGTATCGCCTGTTTTTCGATAGATACCGCCACCGGGCAGTTGACCGGCAACGGCATCGTTGGCTCCGAGGCGAGACCCAACGCGTTGTGCCTTGGCCCTCAGGACAGATTTCTCTACTCCGCCGGCCAAGAATCGGGCCGCATGGCGTCGTTCAGCGTCAACTCTGATTCAGGAAAGTTGACCCCTCTTGAGACCTATCCGTTGGGAAACGCTCCGGTCTGGGTGTCAATCACCGAGTTGCCGGGATAAGTAGGCAGATGGGAAAGAGGCGAAGAAAATGGACAAACAGGAAATCGATCAATTCTTAGCAGGCATAAAGATGGCCGTAATGGCGACCATTAATAAAGATGGGTCGCCTCATCTTTCACCCAATTGGTACTACTACGACGGGGACAAATTGATGTTCGTCACAACAAAGGAGCGCCTGAAATTTTTTAACCTGAGACGTGACGACAGGATGTCCGTCTGTGTCTATGAACCACCCCTTGCTTCAGATTACGTGGTATTTCAGGGTCGAGCGACGGTCGATGATGGAGATATTTGGGACGATGCCCGCAAGGTTATCCAGCGGTATGTGGAGGCCGATCAGGTTGACGGGTATGTRGAGCGTTGGAAGACCCAACCCCGGGTCCTGGTGAAGATAACGCCGGACAAGGTTTACACTCGGTCATGAGAGTGACCTTGGGTTCTAGTTGAAGATTCACGTGGATTCCGGACACGMCGGCGCCTCTGGCCGGTTSGACCGGCTGAAAGAAGTGGCCCTTGAATATGCTTTCACTCTGAAAGTGTTTGGGTTGAGCAAGACGGCTTACCCGACTGGCGCAGATTAAGGTTAAATTTATGCAAGATGGAGGAGATTTCTTTGACTGCATTGACTGACAACATGACGTTCGGGACCTTTATGGCCCCTTTTCACCGGGTAGGTGAGAACCCCACCTTGGCCCTGGAGCGTGACCTTGAGTTGATCGAATGGCTGGATGATCTGGGATTCGACGAAGCCTGGATCGGCGAGCACCACAGCGGGGGCTGGGAGACTATTGCATCTCCCGAGGTATTCATCGCCACCGCAGCTGGCCGGACCCGCCACATCCGCCTGGGTACCGGCGTAGTCAGTTTGCCCTACCACCATCCCTATATGGTGGCGAACCGGATGGTGCTGCTGGACCACCTGACCCGAGGACGAGTGATGCTCGGCGTTGGGCCCGGAGCACTGGCGTCCGACGCGAATATGTTTTGTATTGATCCGGAGCGCCAACGGGAGATGATGGACGAATCGTTGGGGGTGATCATGCAGCTCCTGGACGGCTCCGAGCCGGTAACTTGCGAGACCGATTGGTTCAAGTTGAAAGATGCGACACTACAGCTCCGGCCCTATCAGAAGCCGACTTTGCCGGTGGCCGTTGCCTCGGTCCAATCGCCTGCCGGCGTACTTCTAGCAGGCAAGCACGGCGTCTCGGTAATCTCATTAAGTGTGCCTCGCGATGCCATCAGAAGCACCTCGTTGAAAGACCAGTGGAGCATCGCAGAGGAAACGGCGGCCGAGCACGGCCAAACCGTGCGCCGTGAGGACTGGCGGCTGTCCGTTGGGTGTCATCTGGCGGAAACCCGMGAACAGGCATTCGAAGATATCCGAGTTGGAGCCGGCCGTGTGGTGACCGAATACACCGGCGGGACCAACGGCAACCCGATYCCTGACGTGCCCGCCAATGAAGTGGTCGACTATATGGTGGAACACAACCAGTGGATCGTGGGAACCCCGGACGATTGCATCGCCGGCATAGAACGCCTCCAAGAAGCCAGTGGTGGGTTCGGCGGACTGCTGTTGCGGGCAGAGGACTGGGCGCCTCGCGACAAATTGCACCGGAGTTACGAGTTGATGGCTCGCTACGTCATGCCCCGCTACCAAGGTAGCCTCACGGGAATCATAGATTCCCAGCAAAGGTCTGCCAGCATGAAAGACGCGCTCCAAGCTAACCGAAGGGCCGGYTTGAAACGAGCTACCGATTCATACCTGGCAGGGAGCCGTTAATCTTTWGACAACGGGCGTCAGGCATTTTGCCTGGAAACAACAACATAAAGCGGAGGCTCTGATGGTACAAATAGTAACGGTCTACCCTGGCTCAGACGGCGAGTCACTTCTTTTTGACGTATCCACAGATCAATTTGCCGAAATCATCAAGCATATCGGAGATGGCCCTACCAGGCTGAATCAAAACCAGTCACCKTCAGTCGATGACTACCACAACGCTTCACGCATCCAGTATGTCGTGCACTTGGAGGGTATTTCCGAAATTGAAGTGGCCGATGGGACAATCAAACGCCTCAATCCGGGCGATATTCTCATCGCACAGGACACCACTGGGCATGGTCACATCACCCGAGGGATCGGCCAGGGGATTCGGGTCTCAATGAATGTRCCATTGGAAGAAGGGCCGTGGCTCCCGAAGGGGTGACGCATATGACCACTCCGATTRATCCGCKTAGCCGCTTYMRCNCWRANMCGCNNSCNKGGWCKCKRCCRRKGWCKMGGHCGNANNYKACGAGGWCNYACNMTASRRGGNSCWSWTRGARGGGCTGTTGGAGGCCTGRGGGGCGGCGMCGCTGGAGGAGCGCCACCAGTTACTGAGCATTATGCTGGACGACGTATATGTAGACATGGTCCAGGGACTGGTACTCGGACTTAAGCCTGAGTTTCTACCGCTCTTCAACCTGGGTGAACCCGTAACAACGGGAGACTCGGAGTTAGTTACTGGGAGGATGGAGCAGAGTCGAACTACAACTGAAACACGGGTTGGTAGCGTTGGTGTWAATGGGTTGGCCGATTGCCACGTCATCGAAGAATCAAGAATAGACTGGCGCCTGCCATTCCAGTAAAAAGCAGAATCGGGACTACCGGAATGGAATCGTGTTCAACCTGTATCATGGCTAGTGAATCAGCGTCTTGCCCAAAAATGTTATTCCGCAATACCAGGTCCGTATTTTCCTGCAGTTATCAACCCTTTCCAGCGAAAGCAATCATCCGGGCGAAATTCGTTCGACTTCGATTCAAAATCCGGTAAACGGTAGGTTAAATTTACGGCGTCAGTTTGGTGATCTATGACGGTAAATGATAGTCCCAATTACGTATTGCAAATCACCGACTCAGTTACGACCCGAAAGTGCGCGGTTCGTCTGAACCCAGAAGATGCATCCCTACCATGGGAGCTATTACTCGAGCGATACCTGAAATCCCCTCCGATTGAGGAGTTGCTCGAAAGTCAGCGTATCACCCCTGAATCCGCCCAAAGATTGTSCGAGATCCAAGACTTGRCATACATCAGCGATGACGATGGGCGGCTCCATGACCTATTTCCTGGCACGAACATCAAACAAGGCGACCAAACCTTAGCAGCCGGAATGGTTCCTAAATTGGGACTCGGGCGTACCGGTCAGATCGAGGTTGATGTAATCGACCTAACGTTGGACCGCTGGAATGTTGGCTATAGCCGCAACTTAGTAGGTTTCAAGAAGAGGCGGTGGCGAAAGGATGAGTCCGCCTATCTGGGATTTATCAGGTCAGCGGTCGAGCGTGACCACAGTTCTTCAACCACCGACTCTATCCTTGAACTAGATTCTGAGGAAGACAGGCTCAATTTGCTCCGGTCCGTATCTGAACGGATCTGGGAAGCTGATTTTGAGAGTTACTCGCGTTTCACTGGTCAAAAACTCATCTTCAAAACGGGTGATGAAACTGTTCTAAATATCATCGCAGGGGGAGGCGGCATCTGCTCGGAAAAAGTCCAAGCACTGAAATTCCTCACAGACAACTTGGGTTATGAGTCGGAGTATCTTCTAGCCGGTCCCAATGCCGAAAAACCGATTCCAGAAGAAAAATTGAGGGAACTCCTCACAACCTTCGAATTCGATTTTTCAAAACGATATATGCGCTATTGGGAGCACATGGCGTTGCTGTATCACCTTGACGGCTCCGACATCGTCGTGGACGCCACGAATGGAAATATACCTTTCATATTCCTAGTCGGGCCCGATGTCGACAAGATGCTAAATCGCCGAGACAAAGTTCCGGTATCGGTGAGGATGTCACTGAATACGGAGTCTTTTTATTATCATCGGGTGACTCAAGACATTCCTGAGGACCTGCTCAACGCGTTGGAGGGTTGGATCCCAGAGGCTGACTTGATAGAGGTGTTTGAAAACGAATTAGGCCTGTACATCTCGGAGAGATTTTTCGTCATGCCGCTCGTTTACAAGAACCGAAAAGAGTTCTTAGGCTTGGAACGCCGATATAAGACCGCTTGCGAAAGAGTTGGCCTACATTGTGCAATCGACGAGGAATGGAATCTCGATTCTGAGATTGGTCAACAGTTTGTCAAGCAKCACCCCTTCGCTAGTYGGCAAATTATGGCGTGCGAGGAGCACTTGCTGTTCCGRTACAATGAGAGCGAAGGTCAGGATYACAAAGCTGGCATCGTGGTAGTCGATCTACAGGGTTGACCTTGTAGACCGGTCTGCCACCAATTATTTACAGTTATGCGGTATCCAATTTAACTGGTAAAGAACCACCGAGCTTATTACAGAATGATTGAACTGATTTTACAAGGAATCTACCGCGCCCGGCGGAGGAAAAGGCTCGGCGGCGGCGTAGTGGTGTTCGCTCTCCTCGTCAGCATCGTTGGGAATGCGATGACGTTCTATCTATTTGAACGAGGGATACGCCCGGAATTAACCGTTGGAGATAGCTTTTGGTACAGTATGATATCRATTACCACCATCGGATACGGTGATCTATCCGCTACAACTCTGGGAGCCAGGATCGGGACGATCCTTTTTATCACAATTTTGGGTCTAACTGCGTTCACGGCTTCGGCGGGCATGATAATCAACTGGCTGATCGAGTTGCAGATTAGGGAGCGTTCCGGCGAGGGGAGGCTACATCTGAAAAACCACATCTTGATAATCAACTACCCCAATGAGTCTCGAGTACGCAACATCATCGASGAATTCACATCGGACTCGAGTCATGAACATTACGATATTACCCTCGTAACTGACCAGCTGGAATCGATGCCTTTCAAACRCCACAACCTCCATTTCCTTCGCGGTTCGCCCCTGGAAGCGGAGACCTATAGTAGGGCGGCGGTCACTGAGGCCCAGAAAGCAATCATATTAAGTACCGGTTACGACGACCCAAACAGTGACAGCATCGTAKCCTCCGCGGTTTCAGTGCTACACCGTTCAAATCCTAATATCATGGCCACGGTGGAATGTATAAATCCCAGACATGCGGTGCTCTTTGAGGGTATGGAAAATACTTCCCTGGTTTTCCCGCTACAGATGGCCAACAATCTTCTGGTGCAGGAGTCTCAGGATCCAGGCGTAAGCCTGGTGGCCCAGGTCATAACCAGCAACAAAATGGAGGGCACCCTGCTGAGCATTCGCCTGGGGGACATACCGAACCACCAAGTCTCCTATCCGGAGCTCGCAAAAAACATGTTGGACCGCGATGTGAACGTAGTGGGGATCGTACGCGACGGGACTGTGCATCTCAGGTTCACGGATCTTTTTCCTTTGAAAGACGACGTGCTTGTGTATATAGCGTCATCTCGGCTGGAGTGGAAATCAGTTGAAAACACGCTGGCCTCGGTGGCCGGCGAGGTCAGCCGGGGGACCTAGGTAGGTCGGAATTGAACCCAACGAAAAGCAGCACCAAAATGGCTAAGTTCCAATTCGTAGATTGGCTCGAGGGCATTTCGCGTTTCGTCCGCAGTAAAGATCGGTCGTCTGACCGATCAGAAAGAACCCGTCTGCATCAGATTCGGCGTCACGACTTCACCTGTTTTTCCGACGCTCAATTGCGGGAAAAGATGACTTCTCTTGCCCGGAATACCGSAGCGGATCTAGGTGAAGATGATCTCCCTGAAGTGTTCGCCATCGTCAAGGAGGCCATCAGCAGGCGTGAGGGAGCATGGCGATTTTTCGACTCGAYGATCAAGGACCAAAAACTCCAAGCCATCCACGAACTGGCGCTCAGCGTTTCCCAAACCATTGATTATCACAACGCTGTGAGCGATTCGGCACCTATCATCAGCCATTGCTGGGAGAGCTTCAACAATTCCATTGCTCCGATTTTGGTCCGCCAAGGATTGGAATCCTGGGAGCAGACTTTGGCCGGGGCGGCCCTCTATGTGAATCAACGGAGCCAGGTCGAATACGGGGCGGASATTCATCTGCCGGCCTGCTTCTACCAGACCCTCCGGATTCATGACGAGGGAAACGAATTTGTTTTTGAGGTTACCGACGAGCAGATTTTGGCCGGCCTCGTGATGTACCAAGGGAACATCGTGGAGATGAACGCCGGCGAGGGCAAGACCATTGCCGCGGCATTCCCCGCAGTGCTTCACGCGGTTCAAGGAAGAACAGTGCACGTGATCACTGCCAACGATTATCTGGCCGGTAGAGATGCCGAGTGGCTGGCTCCAGTATTCGAGTCTCTTGGGCTAACGGTGAGCGCCGTTTTGGAGGTCATGGACGAACCGGAGCGGCGAATCGCCTATGGCAAATCGATCGTGTATGGCGCGCTTAGGGAATTTGGGTTCGACTTCATGCGGGACAATCTGAAATTGTCATCTGCTGAAGTGGTCCAACAGGACTTGAATGTTGCCATCATAGACGAGGCCGATCATGCATTGATCGATGAAGCTAATATACCTTTGATCATCGCCGGTGGCGCGGGTGAAATCCCAAAGATACCCGCCAAGCTCCGGACGACAATCGAGCGCTTGGTTAAGCACCAGCGGTCCGCGGTCTCCGCACTAGAGAAAGAGATGGGAATCCACGAACCTAGCTCAGACGCCCGGCTGGAGATATTGGCTAAGCTCTATCTCGCCGATCCGGACAGTGCCGTGTTGCGGCAAGAATTGTCGTCTGATCCCAAGGGGCTCAAACGGGTGATTCGGGTTATCTCCGAGTATCGCGTTGACGAAGAATATGAGTACCTTACCGGCGGTCTTTATTACTGGATCGACAACGACGGCAGGTCGCTGTGCTTGACCGAGAGAGGTCAGGATTTTGTCGAATCGTGTTTGGGTCCGATGTTCGAAGATGCGGCTGATATAGACCGGCTAAGTAGTTCCCATGCCGCTTCTGGTCTTTCATTAGCCTCACGCAGAAAAGAGATCAACGAACTTGATCGGCAACTCGCTCGGCGGCAGAACCGGATGCACCWGATTCTGCGAATGATCTGGGGATACGCACTGCTCAAAAAGGACGCGGATTACCTGGTGAGAGACGATCAGGTGGTATTGATCGACAAGTACACAGGCAGAGGAAGACCTGATACTCGTTACCACTTTGGGCTGCAGGCCGCACTGGAAATAAAAGAGGGCGTTCCGGTACAGCCGGAACACGAAGTCCTAGGGCAAATTTCAGTGAGGGGCTTCATCTCTCATTACTCCACCGTGTGCGGAATGACGGGGACTGCCATTTCCTCCAAGAGCGAGTTTAAGAGGACTTACGGTCTGGATGTTATTCCCGTRGCTCCCAGCAAGCACGTCAGACGCGCGGACTTGGAGCCTAGGATGTACTTTAGTAAGCGAGACAAATTCGAGGCTATGTTGGACGAGGTCCGGCTCTGCCGGCTGGTCGGTAGGCCAGTCCTGATCGGCACGCATTCTATCGATGAATGCGACGCCATCTCCCAAATATTGACCAGCGACGAAATAGATCACAATCTACTCAACGCCGCCAACGACCTCGAAGAGGACCGAATCATTCACGAAGCGGGCCTTTTAGGTTCGGTGACAGTGGCCACTGACATGGCGGGTAGAGGAACTGACATCATCTTGGAAGTGGGATTGGACCGCCAAATCACAAGYAACTACATCAGATTGGTAGGCCAATTGCTGAACGATGGCGCTGGCGTCGTTACACTYAAATGTCCCACCGAACAAGCAGCAGAGATTCTGTTGTCGGCCATCAGCGCCATTGACCTGGGTTTCGAAGTTGTCACTAACAGTAAAGACCGCGGGATCGAAGTCGTGGTGCAGGCACACGATAGACCTGCGGAGGAACGCAAGATCTCCATTGATTTTGGTCTTGGCCTGTTTGTGATTGGCGCAGAGGCCAGTGATAACACGAGGGTCGACCGTCAGCTCATAGGGCGGAGCGGGAGGCAAGGAGCATTTGGAACTTCGCAGTTCTTCTTGTCCGCGGAAGATTACCTCCTCAAGGATGCCGGCCCAGCTTCATCGGCGATGGCGGACACAGGGATAGACTCGGCCGGCCGGACTTTCCTAGACGGCGCGCCACTGAATCGCCATCTCGAAAAACTCCAGACAAATGCCGAAAGGGATGCTGAGTCGCGTCGCGCGAGGATTGAGGAATACACCAGGGTTTTCGAAGCCCAGTCTTTTGCCTACTACCGTAGCCGAAAGGAGATTCTTTGCGTGGAGGACTGCGAGGCCTTTATCGCCGCCTTGGTGGCCAAAAAGGCAGCCCAACTGTCACAGAAGTACTTCCCGGAGAACCAGGTTGATGACTATTCAAATCAGTTCTCAGACCTGAGCGAGGAACTATACCTGGATTACAACGTTTCAGCTGGCGCTCTACRCGGCATAGACCTCAACCTGATCGAAAACGGAATCKCCGAATTGCTCAATAATCGGATCGACCAGACAAGGGAGAGGTTTACCAGCAGCGACTTCAGCAAGTTGAGCACTCTGCTGTATCTGCAAACAAGCGATGAGCTATGGAAAGAACATATCTCCTACGTCCAAAGCCTGATCTTAAGCACCCAGTTGTGTGGCGCTAATGGGAGAGGCGACATGGCKGCATTCACACTGACAAGCTTTGAGTCATATGAGCTTTTTCAAACCCGTGTCGTGGATTCATTCTTGCCGAGATTAGTTGGATTCCCTAGCCCGCCCACAGGCGGGCTGCAGCCGGCAACGGTAGAGCTTTTCCAGGATGTGACCCAGATCTTGGCTTGATGGCCGTTCGGACCTTTGACCCAGACCGATCTTTTTAAAAGGGGAATGAGGCATGGTTAAACGAAAAAAAATGGGAATGTCGCTTATCCTGGGCTCCACCATGATGGTGGCCGGCCCMGTTTTAGCCGGATGTTCCACCGGAGTGAGTGCGGATGATTGGGCCGCCACCGAGGGAGCAATCGGTAGGATAAACATGGACGCGGTCCAAGAAGCTTTCGAGAAATCCCAGAGTGTTGAGGAGTTCGAAAATCGCCTGAATGAGATCTACGAAGGCGACGGTATCGTGTTGATCCGGGCCAAAGAAGAAGGCGGAAAACGCATCATTGAAGCCTTTGAAGACCTGGATAAAAATAGTGATTTAGACCCAGGGAAMGATGACCTGCTGTTCACCATCACGAATGAAAATGATACCAACGAACTACGAGGACACGGCTCGAACAGACATCACAGCGCGTTTGGGGGCGGCGGGAATTTTCTCTTTACCTACTTGATCTTCTCGTCAATCTCGCGGGGTGGCTACGGTTACTACACACCTCGTTCCCGGGTGCCACAGATGGAGACGAATCGGACTAACTATCGTAATTCGACAAATTATTCGRGCGGGCCTGGTGGCGGGCAGGTCGGAAAAAACTCCCAGTATTACAACAAACAGAGCTCAGCCAACCGAAGCGCCTACTCCAGCGCCGGCCGCCAATTAAGCCCAGCCAGGCAGAGCTATATCGGAAACCAGAAGTCCAGCGGGGCATTTAAGACCAGCAGAACCGGGGTCAGAAGCAGCTTTGGAAAGTCTGGAGGGAGAAGTGGAGGAGCGARGGGGGCCGGTGGCGGRCAGGTGGTCATTGGTAACKTAAGGTAGTCGCTCACCTRCCTKGGGGARTKTCAAATAATGGCTGTWCAAMATTCCAAATATCARAAGGCCTTAGCGGATTTCTCCATAGACTACGATCCCGCAAAGGCCTTCTACGTTAAGCATCTTCCGTTCATTTTCCARGTTTCYCTRGGAGAGATGCCACTTGAAGACGCATTTTGGGTGGAGCTAGGGCCCGAATACGYCAACTTCCGCCTAGGGGATTTCCTCGACATAGCCTTTCCTCGGAATAAACGGCAACAATCAAAGATTAGCTCGATGCTGGACGTTAAAGAAAATCCAGACCTTCCGGATATGTATATTGCGTTGCTGGARATATTCGCAGAGTGGCGTGACGGTAAATGCTCTCTTAATTTCTTTATCAACCAGGGCCCAGAGATCAAACTAACCAACCGGCTAGACGATCATCTCAGTCTGATGCAATCGCCGGAGCATCGGATCGCAGAGACTGCGTTATTGGACCTGGTGATCGACCAGAACCTTGACGTTCTGGATTATCTGACCACCACTGGCTACATCAAGAACAAACAGACGACGATAGAGTTCATGCAGGCAAATATGCTGATGTACTTTCTAGAAAAGCATCACTACAAACTTTTAGTAGCGCCAATCGATGACATCGATAAAAACCTCACTCCCATTGCCCGGAAACTCGCATCCGTAAACCTAATTACACCAACCGATACAGAGCCCATATTCGAGATATCAGAGGAAGGTAGACAAGCGATAGGGCGAACTATTGCGGAGACGGAGACCTTCATCCATCAATACGACGTGTTTAAAGACGTGTACTACGATTCTGCAAGCGGGGCGCTTGAATTCGATACGGGCCGCGGTCGAGACCTGAGGGTCCAGGTGTATGAGTACGAAGATCTAGATCCGGTACGGGTGGTATTCTTGCTCCGCCTCTATGATGGAACATTTGACGAGGCATTCGCAACCTGGCGTGAATCSATCCACTCGGAGCGMTTCTTTGRAGAGATWYTAAGCCCGATCACCAAYGKRGYKCGTATCGACGAWGAYATGGTYGAAATGGTCATCGAAGCCGGATACAACTTCGCTGAGGTGCGATTCGAGACAGCTACCGAAGTAGATTCGCAGGAAGAATTGCTCAAACGAATCGAAAGAAATTGATGGAGATCCTAATTCGTCAGACGGCTATGAATAGGATCATCGCAGAACTGATAACCACCGCACTCTCTATGAACGCTACCCCCAGATTGCGGTCGACCGAGATTGCTTTCGACGCAGAAACTGTGGGCAGCAGCATCTTGTCCAGCAGCAATCTCATCACATAAAGCAGCACGAAGCCAATCACACCGAAGGTGATAAAAGCCGCGACTCCCTCGTTCCACCCGTCAAAATCTCCGAACACTGCCTTGAATGTCACTAACCCGATGGCAATCAGGTTTCCTCCCAATGCGATACCCACGGCCGTATTATTGTTTTCAATCTCAGAATGCATATCGAATGACGTGGTCAATTGGTAGAACAGAGCAAATAAAATCAGGAGCGCCAACCCCATTCCAAAGAACGCCGCTGCCGTATCCGGTCCACCCCCTTCTCCAGCCACGGAGCCGGCGATCAACAATCCTGTGGCGATGTACATGCCAAACTCAGCGGCCCCACTGCCGACATTTTGGCCTTCAACGACCTCTTTTTCGATATCGAACCGGAAGAGTATCAAACGGTTCATGAAGATTCTTACCAGGTTAAGTGCAGCGATGCCCGCCAGGGAATATAGAAACACTCTTAGGATGTCCTCGGCATACTCCCGGTCAAATCCCAAACCATCCACCGCGATCGAGGCGACTGGCTGGTACAAAGCACCAAGAAATACGAGCATGACGCCCATAAAGTAGCCGCTAAGCCGCACCGCGACCGCCAGGTTATTCTTTTTGATGATTTCATCGTCGATCTTGTAGGGGGTGATAACATCCCTCGCCAACTTGGCGATCACCAATACAACCAATCCCAGTCCGACGAACACTAATCCACGGGGAATAATTTCCAGTGTATCGATAAATGCGTCAATCATTGCTCTGCCACCTGAAAGCTCTTCCTAYTGCATTYCGAATCATAGTCGATGTGGAGTCAAATATCAGACATTATCCGATCAAATTATGAAAGATATCGACCTATCTGACGGATTTTGCTATTGTAGTGGGCACGCTGGAGCAGGTCAAACTAAATCCTCGTAATATTGGTTAGATGAATGGACGGTTCACCAGATCATTTCTAATCCTCGTTGACCGAGAGCCCGCAGCCGTCAGCGTAGGCCCCGACTCGAACGCGATGTTGACTTAATTGAAAGTGCGGCAGGTGTGGACYTGGAGAAGCTCTCCCCTCGTGGCTATYTCACCGCATTGGAAATAATTCGATTTGAGTACTAATCCGAATCAAGCAACGATAGACGAATTGGCAGAACTAGCGGTGGTGTTTGAGAATGCCGCAGGGTCTATCGCAACTCCAGCGTTTGTCTATGAGGACGCGTTTATCGTGTCACGATGCGAACACCTCAAGAAGATTGCAGACGATGCGAACTGCAAACTCCTCTATTCGATAAAGGCCCTAACTCTGCCCTGGGTATTGGACCTGATCGAACCTTACGTTCATGGGTTCTCCGCAAGTTCATTGTTCGAAGCGACCGCCGCGAGAGATTCCCTTCCGACGGAGAGTACAGTCCATCTAACCACTCCGGGTCTGAGGCCCGATCAAGTTACGCAAATATCAAAGATTTGCGATTACATCTCTTTTAATACTGTGTCTCAATGGATGCGCCACAAGGATGACATGGCGGACGACCTGGAAATCGGGTTACGAGTGAACCCGGAAGTCTCATTTCTTGACGATCCTCGCTACGACCCTTGCCGGGCCTACTCAAAACTCGGAATATCCGCCTATGCCATAAAAGAGGCACTGGGACGAAGTTCCCCGGCTTCCCAAGGTATCAGTGGACTGCTTTTCCACAACAACTGCAACTCTCCGGATCTCCGAGAGGTTTTGGTATCGGTCCAAAAATTGGAGACGGAAATTGATAAGGTGCTAGCAGGCCTAAAGTGGATCAACCTTGGTGGTGGTTACCTGTTCGACAAAGACAGCACGAATCATGATGCATTCTACGAAGCCGTCGCTTCACTGCAGACGAAATATGGCCTCGAGGTCTATATTGAGCCAGGTTCGGCGTTCGTGCGGGACGCTGGTTTTCTTGTTTCCAAGGTGCTTGACTTGATCGAGAGCGAGGATAGGTCCATCGCGGTCTTAGATACGACCGTGAACCATCTGCCCGAATCTTTCGAATATGAATGGCGCCCTGACATATTGATGGACGTCGAAGGCGGACGGTACCCCTATATCATCGCCGGGGCTACTTGCTTAGCGGGCGATGTATTCGGCGAATACGCGTTTGCAAAGCCATTGGAAATTGGGTCCACGGTTGTGATGTACGGCGTTGGGGCATACAACCTGGTAAAGGCCCATACGTTCAACGGGCTCCCATTGCCATCGATCTATTCCCTTGGCGCCGATGGTGAAGTTACGTTGATGAAAGAATTCACCTTGGAAGAGCAATCCGCGAGATGGGGGTTTAAAGCCAGTGCGCGTTTCGGAAATTGATTTTCAGCTACCTTGCCCTCCCGATGACGGCAGCGCTCTTAAATGGCTGGCCGATCAGACCAAAGAGAAACTTCCTACCGGGGAGGAGTTGGTCCGACTAGTGGTCACTGAGTCGAACCCGGACTTTTACAATTGTGAGGCGACCACCTACCAGGCTGGCGATGACGCCCATCTGATCCCGYCTGGCATGGYGYTSGAATTYYGCAAGCGCCAGTCGGARAACACCRGTCGATTCAACGTSGCKATGTTGRTSCCAACCGGAATCGGCGCSGCCATCGGAGGACATGCCGGTGACGCAACCCCAGTGGCCCAAYTACTGGCCTCCGTKTGCGAYARYCTRATCATYCATCCCAACGTGGTGAACGCATCTGACATCAACGAGATGCCGGGAAATGCTCTTTATGTAGAAGGGAGTGTTCTGTGCCGGCTGCTGATGGGGACTGTTGGAATTCAGCCGGTTCGGAGTAATCGAGTTTTGGYGCTGCTCCATCCACACGCCGACCGGGTATTCACGGACTTGGCGGTGAATGCGGTAAATGCGGCCCGGTCTTCATACGGGCTGAATTGCCCAATATTGATTGAGATGGACCGTCCGTTGGTAATGAGTCCCGACTACACCGAGTCAGAAAGAGCTGCAGGCAGCGTCGAAGGTTTTGGGRACCTATTTGATCTCCTTGATAAATACCGCGGAGAATATGACGCCGTCGCAATTGCATCTGTTATCTCGACACCGCTGCATTATTACAGCGACTACTTCTGGAGTGACGGCGACATAGTGAACCCATGGGGTGGGGTTGAATCTATGCTGACCCATACGATTTCAAGCCTGTATRACCTACCATCTGCGCACGCTCCGATGCTGGAATCGCAGGCTGTTCTGGATATAGAAACCGGTGTTGTCGACCCTCGAATGGCTGCGGAGGTCATCTCGGTCAGTTTCTTACAATGTGTCCTGAAAGGGCTTCAAAGAAGCCCGAAAATTATCACAGACACTGAGGCCATGCAGGGATCTGGCATTTTGACGGCACGGGATATTTCGTGCCTAGTAATACCTGATGGTTGCCTCGGCTTGCCGACGCTCGCGGCCTTGGAACAAGGGATTCAGGTCATCGCTGTACGAGAAAACCGGAACCTTATGAAGAACGACCTAGAGGCGCTTCCCTGGGCGAGTGGACAGTTGCATGTCGTCGAGAATTATTGGGAGGCCGCAGGCGTTTTGAGCGCTATACGGACCGGGATAGAACCGTCCGCCGTCCGCCGGCCACTCCGGTCTACCCCGCTTGAAAAAACCCCAACTTCTCTACCGATGCCAGAACAACTCCATTGACGATGGCTACGCTAGAAGAGATACAAAAACAAATAGTGGACGACGAAGTTCAATACTTGCTTGTCCAGTTCGTCGACCTGCACGGCTCCCCCAAGGTGAAACTGGTTCCAGCAGACCAACTGGACCGACTGATCAATGATGGAGTTCCGTTCGCTGGGTCCGCAATTCCCGGTCTCGGACAGGCCCCAAATTCACATGACATGGCGGCTCGRATCGACCTSGACWCCTACACGCTGGTCCCRTGGACCGATGGCGTCGCTCGYTTCGCGAGYGACYTGTTCKTTGACGGSGAACCGCWTCTCTTTTGYCCTAGGCAAAACTTGAAACGCATCCTGTCGCAAGTGCGTGGTAGCGGATTCACTTTCAACGTGGGGCTCGAGCCAGAACACCACCTGGTCACCAAGAAAGAAGACGGATCGATCGACGTTTGGGACCCTAACAAAGTGGACAATCTTCGATACCCTTGCTACGACTTCAAGGGAACTTCAAACGCCGTTGGCTACCTTCGCCGAATGATGGATGCGATGAGCCGTCTRGGTTGGGASCCTTACCAGTCCGACCAYGAAGACGGCAATGGCCAATWTGAAATCAACTTCGCRTAYTCGAACGCATTGACAACGGCTGACCGCTACACGTTCTTCAAGATGATGGCGAGCGAGTTCGCCCATGAGATAGGCGCTATCGCCACCCACATGGCGCTGCCTTTCACTGGCCGGGTCGGAAATGGAGGCCACATCCACTACCATTTAGCTGACGCTGACACCGATGAGAACCTTTTTCTTGACGACGAAGACCCAAGAGGGTTGGGCTTGTCGCCGCTCGCCTACCAATTTATCGGTGGTATTTTTGCCCATGCGCCTGCTTTATGTTCGGTTATGTCACCGACGATAAATTGCTATAARCGACTGCAGGTGGAACCTGGTATAACCTTTACCAATTTTGATTTCATGTGGACGCCAGCGAACATATCGTATGGCGACAACAACAGGACCCAGATGATCCGAACCCCTGGGCCTGGCCAGCTTGAAGATCGCAGTATGTCGTCGGCCGCAAATCCATATCTTGCCCTCAGCGCCTACGTCATGGCTGGCCTGGACGGAGTAAGAAGAAATTTAGATCCCGGAGAACCTAATCTGGGGAATTTATACAGTCTAAGCCCAGAGGAGATYCGGCTTCGAGGAATCAGAATATTGCCTCAGACGTTGGACGAATCGTTGGCCGAGTTGAAGAAAGACGAATTAATCCAAGAATCGTTGGGCGTCATCTACGAAGAATATATAGACCTAAAGGAAGCCGAATTGCGGGAATTCAGGCGCCAAGTAACACCATGGGAAATCGATCGATACTTAACACTCTTCTAGCGGGTATCGATCGAGGTAACGATGCTCGTTGAGGGTCTAACCTTACGATCGCAGCCTATCGTGTTGACCTTTTTAGTCTGTTAATCATTCGGCGCAGGTATTGGCGCGACGAGTAGGTGGTGCGTTAACTACCGAGTGCCGGCGATGTCTGATCAGCGGATCACCACGAGCCGGTCTGCCGCGGACTCCGGCAACCAAACCTCTCCGGGTCTGCCATGGATCTGCCTGACATTTCCGGGGTTATCCGGYAGCCCAAACACGCTAAATTCCTCACTGCTCGGGTCGAACCGAACCACCGCGTTGCCGCCGAAATCGCTGAGCCACACAATGTCATTCTCGTCCACATAGACCGCGTAAGCACGAGGCGCCGGTCCGGGTAGTTTCCACTCCTGCCAAAGGTCGGAGGCAGGGKCATAGACCGCCACCTGGCCGGCATTCCATTCGCTGGTCCAAATCCTCCCTTGGGAATCCGACCAGACCCTTCTCGCCCCTTGGTCCGGGGTTGGCGGTWCNAGGACKSKWACCTCGCCAGGGTCCGGGTCGATACGCCCGACATAGCTTCCGGCTAGCGACGCAAAATAAATGTCTCCATTGGCACTGGTAGCAATCCCGTATGGCCCACGACCGCGTGGAGCATCAAAGACGTCCATCTGAAGTGTGCGTGGGTCAAATCGGCCGTAGACGCCATTTTGTCCGGTGAACCAAAGCACGCCAACATCGTCGAAGGTTGCCGTATTCAGATTTGCATTGGAGCGATGTTGAGGCAAGGGGAAGATATCCACTANNTNNCTGGCTGGGTCGACCCGCACGATAGCGTTCAACCCTCCGTCTGTGATCCACGGCGCACCGTCCRGGCCCACGATTACCCCGTGAGGTCGAGATCCTACACCCAATGACGTATGTCGGGTCTCACCAGTTTCGGGGTCTAGCCAGCCAAGTGCCCCGGAGCCCTGTGCCGTGTACCAGATCCCGCCGTCATCGGCAGGGGCGACATCGTGGGGTCGAGACCCTGGTGGAAGTGAGAACGCTTGTAGAGAAGTCTCSGAAGATGACTCAGTTGGAGAAGTTTTCTGCGAAGTTGGTTCCGAGGTAGATATTCTGGGCAGTCTGGCAATTGAGGGTAGAGTTGCTGATGGAGGCGAAACCGGCTCGTTTGGGGTGATTGAAGCGCTGCATCCAATCAACACGAGAACGGTTGAGATACCGAGGAACGACGAAGATAATCCACTTCTYATTTTAGGCAAGTTGGTCACAGAGTTAGGAAGTCGCGCTCGCGACGCCCGAGCACCAACACCGTGGCTCGGCGGGCCAGCTCATCTCGGTTCACCATCCTGCTACTTCAATGTGATTGTGTATCGGGGCCCTATCGGAAATCGACGCCGATGATATTGTCCCAGTCGGTCGATTGCTGGTAGGCGTAGGCGGCCCTCATGACGAGGGGGTCTTCGAAAAAGCGCCCGACGATCTGCATGCTAACTGGGAGACCACCTGACGACTTGCCCACGGGAAGGGCGAGGGCCGGGTGGCCGGTGTAGTTGAAGGGCAGAGTATTGCGGGAACCCTTGGAGTTCGCGGTCGCCAGGTTGTCCTCAACGGCCTCCAGGTAGCTACCCGGAGTGTGGTTCTTGGGCGCCGTCATGATGCAGGTGGGCATCACGAGGAGGTCGACGTTGGCAAGTGCGGCGTCGTAGGCCCTGATGTAGGTGGGACGCACATTCTGGGCCTTGGCGTAGACACGGCCATTATAGTTGCGGCGGCTCAGTTCGGACGCGATGAGGGACAGTTTGCTGCGTGGCGTGAGCACGTCGGCCTGGGAGGCCCACAACTTATTGATCGCGGTGATTATGGAGGCAGGGTAATAGGTCCTGGTGAAGGCGCCGAAGAACCCCGTCTTGAACACGGCAAGAGCGCCTTCGCCGGTCAGCGCGGCCTGGACTGCTCTGATGTCGTGGTGCTCCGGGATGGAGACTTTGGAGATGTCGGCGCCTGCTTCCGCGAGGACGTCGATGGCCGCCATCACCAAGTCGCGGACGTCAGGCTCGGCCTCGTCGAAGCCCTCATCGAGAACTCCGATGCGCAGTCCGGATATGCCATTGGCCAGACCGCCAAGCACTTCGATGGTAGTCGGGACGTCCCGGGTCTGGCGAGGATCGTAGGGGTCGTAACCCGCAGTGGCCTGGAGCGTGGCCGCCGCATCTTCCACGGTCCGGGTCAGCGGGCCCGTGTAGTCGATGCTTTGGTCCGAGCCGAACCCGATACCAAAGTGCGACAGCAATCCGAACGTGGGCTTGTGTCCGACGGTGCCGGAGTAAGCGGCTGGGATGCGGATGGAGCCGCCCTGGTCTCCTCCGAAGGAGATGTCCACCTCACCGGCGGCTACCGCCGCCGCGGAGCCCGCGGACGACCCTCCGGTCACGTGGTCGTGGTTGTGGGGGTTGAGGGAGCGGCCGTAGTCTCCGATGCCGCCGCCGGTGCCAAACCCGCCACTGAGTCCGTTCATGACGTTCTTGCCAATTATGGTGCCCCCCTCCTGCAGCACCCTGGTGACGACGGTGGCGTCAAAGTCGGGGATGAAGCCCTCGAGGGCAAAGGACCCGAAGCTCATGGGTATACCCGACACGGCGACATGGTCCTTGTAACTTACGGTCTTGCCGGCAAGCAGCCCGCCGGCGGCACCCTCGATCCGGCACTTCCAGATCCAGGCGTTAAGCGGGTCTTCTTCCGCGCTCGGCCGGTATCCTGGCTCGCGGGCGGGTGAAATCATCGGAGGCTGTTCTTCCTCTATCCGGGCTTGCACGAAAGTGTCCAACTGGTCCATCTGTTCTATGAGGTATTCCCGGTACTTGACGGCCTCGTCGGGACCGAGGTGGATCCCCAGTTCCTTGGCTACGGCCACCACTTCATCGACGTCAGGTACTGCGTACATAAGACCCTCTCTTGATATCGTAGATTAGTAGGCTCGGCGGGATATGAACCGAAATCTTTAATTCACATCGGTCCCGGCCCGCTTCGGTGGAAAAAGGGAGGGTACTGCTACCGTTGGAAGCCTGTCAACCGCCATCTCCACGGTCTCCGGATGCTATTTTGAACGTCTTTGGTGCGAGTCTTATCGACGACTATGAGGCGCCGTTCGGCGCCCTAGCACTGTTGGTAATCCGATCGCTCTAAGGTTTCCAGGTCACGCGCTTGTATAATTCAGCCTGTCAAATTCTTGTACGCGACGGTAGGTGTTGCATGGCCACGATTAACTCTGTGCTCGGTCCGATGGATACCGCGGACCTAGGCTTCACGCTTCCCCATGAGCATCTGATCGATTCTTCCGCCGGCGTTAACTTCACGTATGGCGAGCTCGTCAGCCGGGAGTGGGCCCTGGAAACAGCAGTTGCAGACCTGACCCAGGCGCACATTGAAGGCGTCGACACCATTGTCGAAGTATCCCCGTTGGATCTGGGCCGTGAAGTTTCTCTGATGAAGGAAGTATCTCAAAGGAGCGGGGTACAGTTTATTTGTTGCACCGGCTGTTGGCTGGACGTTCCTCGCAGTTTCTGGGGAAGGACCCCCGAGTTCGTCGCAGCGCTGTGGTCTCGGGAGATCGAGGAAGGCATAGAGGGCACGGGTATCAAAGCCGGAATAATCAAGGTGGCCACCAGCGACCCGATTTCGGAGCATGAAGAGTTGATGCTTCGGTCGGCAGCTAAAACTCATTTACACA
>NVSQ01000066.1 GCA_002401285.1 SAR202 cluster bacterium | reverse complement strand
TTGACATAACCAACACAGGCGGGGGCAGCCTCACTTGGACGATCTCCGACAACGACAGCGTAGGATTCTTAGGGACGGCTCCCACTAGCGGATCCACCACGTCTGAGACGGACACGATCACGGTCACGGCGAACCGGAGCAGCCTAGCTGCCGCGAACTACAGCGCCACCATAACTGTGACATCGAACGGCGGAACCGAGACGGTATCAGTAGCCATGGAAGTAGCGGCGCCACCGGCCCTGGCGGTCTCAACGTCGCCGCTGGACTTCGGAACCGGACTGACCAACTTGACCTTTGACATAACCAACACCGGCGGGGGCAGCCTCACTTGGACGATCTCTGACGGTCAGACCTGGCTGTCGGCGGCTCCCACCAGCGGATCCACGACCTCGGAGACGGACACGATCACGGTCACGGCGAACCGGAGCAGCCTAGCTGCCGCGAACTACAGCGCCACCATAACTGTGGCATCGAACGGCGGAAGCGAGACGGTATCGGTAGCCATGGAAGTGCAAGCCGCACAACCCGCGGGCACCTTCCTTCTTAAGTGGGGTACCTCAGGCTCCGCCTTTGGGCAATTCGACTCTCCGCGTGAGGTAGTTGTGGACAACTCAGGCAACGTGTACGTGGTGGACAGAAGCAACCACCGCATCCAGAAGTTCGACTCATCCGGGAACTTCGTGATGGGTTGGGGTAGCGAGGGCACCGGCCCAGGACAGTTCTTCAGGCCCGAGCATGCGGACATTGACTCCGCAGGCAACATATACGTGGCGGACAAGGGAAATAACCGTATACAAAAATTTACCTCCGCTGGCGCCTTTGTAACGATGTGGGGAACATTTGGAAGCGGAGATGGTCAGTTCAACAACCCACAGGGCGTAGCGGTGGATGGAGCGGGCAACGTGTACGTAGCCGACACAAACAACGATCGTATCCAGAAGTTCGACTCTTCAGGTAGCTTCATAACCAAGTGGGTCAGTGATGTGGCATACGATATAGCCGCGGCGTCGGACGGCTCAATCTATGTAGCTAACAGAGACGACGACATCGTCCAAAAGTTTACCTCTTCTGGGGCACTCGTACTGATTATTGGGGGCATCTCCGGGGCAGATCCGGGAYAATTCCGGCTCCCATCCGGTGTGGCCGTAGACTCAGCAGGAAACGTCTATGTAGCCGACAGAGGCAACGACCGCATCCAGAAATTCACATCCGCGGGGGTCTTCCTGGCCGAGTGGGGCATATTTGGAACCGGCGATGGGGAGTTCAATACCCCACAGGGCGTGGCGGTGGACGGAGCGGGCAATGTGTACGTTGCCGATACCAAGAACGACCGTATCCAGAAGTTCTCCTCGGGTGAGTAGTTTGGCTAGGTTTTACTGGTTCGAAGATGTTACGCCGCCTGAAAGCCTGAATCTCTCGGGCGGCCCACAACGGGCGACCAGAGTGCAATAGCCCTTAGCTGGCCKGTAAGGATGGAAAAAGCAATAGGCCGGTCATTTGATTCAGGAGCGCCCCGGTGAAATCCGGGGCGCTTTTTTATTAATAGATCATTTCCCACCGGCCATCAGGCGCCACCGGACAGAATCAAGGGACCGCGTAATGCTCCGGTCACCGGGAGGTTCGCTGGGKCCATTGACATCAAGACGTCGCAGCCAGGTTGGACCGGTCCGACGGCAAGATAAATCACATCCGTGGCCGATACGGCGCCAAACCCTGACCTTCACGGCCCACCAGAGCCACAACGTCAAAGTGCCCCTCAGTCCGATCTAGGCGTACAGATCAGTAGTGGGTGAGCCGAGCGTTGTTTTYGAAACCAGACAGACCCACCAGCCCGGAGTCKTGGGCGCGGCCATCATCATCCCCTCTCTGGTAAGTTTTGACCGGCCTMGGCCCATTGCAGTCACGAATAGGCCACCCTTTCTAGTGGGAAACCCATTGCCCGAGTTGGAGGCACGGCGGAAGGCGCCCTGGCGACGGGGCAAGGGAAGAACCCACAAACATTTTGCGTGGCAACCCCCAATGTTATGCGGGATGGCTGTCTATTCCCTCTCCCTTGGAGTTTGTATTCTCATATCACCGGTCTGGATTCGAACCAACCGGCCGGAAATCAGCTCTCAACATGGGCCGAGCAATCGAATTCACGATGATTTCAAGGCTGGAGAGCGGTTAACAACTTGATCATCCAAGTATGCACCCATGAGGGTGATGCTAAAGCGGGCCATCGCGGCCAGGATGAAGACGAGGCTTAAGAAACGGAGGGCTTATCATGGTACTAGGCAGAGATAGATCGCAGAAGGGTTTCACACTGGTGGAGTTGTTGGCCGTCATGGCCATTCTGGGGATTCTGGCCGGTCTGGTGGCCGGCACAGTGGTAGGATTGGGGTCCCGGAGCCAGTCGACTCGGCTGGACGGTGACCGGGACGGCATTCGGAAGGCGGCCAACGCCTTCTTCCTGGACTCCTTCCCCGAAGCCTATCCGGTGGAAGACGTGACAKCCGCCCAATCATCGCTTGCTGTCGATGGGATAAAAGAGATTGACTTTAAGCAGGGATTGCCCCAARACCCTAACAAGACATTCGTCCCAGACTTCCTCACGTCGTTGCCGGACTCGTCGGCCYTGGTGAGCTGGCGGCTAGACGAAAACTCGGGCAACGTATTCTTTGCCSAGGACGGTTCGCCGCTGATCAAGCCGTCCAACAACCGGCTGGACATAAGACAAGCCACCCCGTCGTCCAACCCCGACTATGTGTTCGAGTTGGAGATGGGCAAGAATGAGGCGSCGCCCAAGATCCTAGAGATCAAGGTCCCCAACGGATATACCATCCGGGGGCGGGCGGGCTTTGGCGAACACATTGGTTGGGACACTGACGGTCACCCTGGACACGGACAACGCAGTTGATCCAGGCCAGAAAGTCGTCTTCGGCGGAGTGATCGTGACCACAGCCGAGTCCAACGAATGGGTGTTGGTCGTGGATTATAACGATTACATCACAGGCTCCSGTACTAAGGRYCYGTCATTCGAAACGGGCAACCCGGGCTTTGACCTTAAGCCGTCGGGTGAGGCGACCCGCTTCCACKCRRYCAGYGNCSYTCNYNSCGACCAGCGACAGTTCGGGGAGTTTGACCTTTACACTATCCCGAGGAAGTGACGCCGACGCTAACGAGGCAACCGAGACCTGGTTGATCACCCTCTTCAACTCGGCCGATATACTATTGGCGGCCACCACTGAACTCTCTTCAACAAGCGGCACGGGCGACGTGGCTGCTGAAGGCGAAGGCCTGCTGGAGGCATTCAGGTCTTTGGACACGTCCACGGGATATTCAGTGACGGTATCACCCTCTATCACCCCGGAGACGATACTTTCGGAACCCACTACCAACGCGGTATATCGCTGGGCTGCCGAAGAGCACACCACTATCTCCCCAGTGGTTGGCACCAGCAATTTCTTMAGCGCTGTGCCGGGCAGCCAGGGGGTGCTAGTTAACACAAACTAAGGTGGTACGACTACGGAAAGACGGTATTCCATCGGTATCAAGTCTAGGTGTGCTACCGTCTACGTTTTGACCGGCCAAAATACGCCAGAAGGGACCCAGGAAGCTTCCTGGGTCCCTTCTGGTTTGCCGGCGTAAGCACCAAATACGGTAAACCCGTCAACAATTCATCGATAATGGGTTGAAGTCAATGTTAAGAAGTGAAATGATATAAAAGGTAWCTATAKATCGAACTAAACCGGCGCATTGAAAGCGTCGTTTGAGTGAAGGATTATATTCAAATGTTGACCACGACCAATAACGGTGAGGTCGACTTCCGCCAATACAGCCCACTGATTTCGTCTCAGCTTTCAGACCAACTAACGGGGGTGGCTGAACAGTTGCGGGGACGCCGCATCGYCCATGTGAATAGCACCGCCAAGGGGGGAGGCGTCGCCGAGATCCTCCAGTCGATGACCCCTCTAATGAATGCCCTGGGCATTGAGACTGAGTGGATCGTGATYAATCCGCCCGCCGAGTTTTTCCAGGTCACCAAACGGATCCACAACCTGTTGCAAGGAGCTCCCGGTACCCTGTCCGCCGAGGAGTTGAAGGTTTATTTCGGCAGCATCGAGGACGTGGCAGCCGAATTTCGAACTAGCAACGCCGAAGCTGATATTTGGTTCATGCACGATCCCCAGCTATTGCCCCTGGCCGGTATGCTGCGGGAAAACCGCGGCGGGGTATGGAATTGGGTATGCCACATCGACCTCACCGCCCCCAACGCCAGCGTTCTGGAAACATTGCTGCCCCTTACTCAAGACTATGACCAGTTGGTGTTCTCACTGGAATCTTATGTGCCCAAGGAACTGGCTGGTMCMCCACGAGTTCGCATCGCCCCGCCGGCGATCGATCCGGTKAGCGCCAAGAATACAGCSATGSARGMGCCGGAAGCGTTCAAGATCGTGTCCGCCATGGGCATCGAYMCCGCCAGGCCCCTGATCACCCAGGTGTCCCGCTTCGATCTATGGAAGGACCCGTGTGGTGTGATAGACGCGTTTAGACTGGCCCGAAAGGATGTTCCGGGATTGCAATTAGCTCTGCTTGGATTGAGCGAGGCCATCGAYGACCCCGAGTCTCAAGTAGTGTATAACAGCGTGGCCGGTCACGCCGAGCAGGACCCGGATATACACCTGTACTTTTCCTGCGAAGGGCTGCCCACGTCGATCGATCGGGTTGTCAACGCATTCCAAGTGGCTTCTCAGGTGTTGCTGCAGAAGTCCACGCGAGAAGGTTTCGGACTGACGGTCACCGAGGCTATGTGGAAAGGCAAGCCCATGATCGGCGGGAATGTCGGGGGAATCCGCATACAGATCGAGGATGGCGTGTCTGGCTACTTAGTTGATAGCCCGGAAGAATGTGCCAGGAGAATCGTGAATCTTATCAGCCACCCCGATACGATGCTGAAGATGGGTCAGGCGGCACAGGAAAGCGTTAGGCAGCGCTTCTTACTACCCCGCTTAGCGTTGGACTACTTGAACGTGGCCCAGGCAAGTCTGGCCGCCTCTAACAATGGAAAAGGTCATGACGCCGAGGCTTCCGAGGGCCGATCGATCTCTTCTCCAACGGAATCAATAGCCGCCGACTGCTAAAACCAGGAGGCTGGCTGTGGACGTCCCCAGCTAGTTCTTGCTGAGTGATCARAGCGGCCGGGGCGTTAAAACCGGCCGCTTTCCGGATCCTGTTCAACCCACTTCCAACGCCCCAMCCAYTACGTTGTAGCATCGTGCGTAGTGTGGCTTGTTGCCGCCGAAGAGAAGTTGAGTTAGAGTCTAATCATCCTTCTGTTCCGGACGGCCGCGCCGGGCCTAGTGCCCATCTGCTCCTTTCGGGAACTGAGATTTCTCCAAGATTCAGTCGAGGTGTTAACCGTGGCTTTAATGACAGTTCTGGTGATGATTGACGGGTTCGACCCGGAATACGTGGAAAGCAGCCCCATGTCGAATCTTCGGCAACTGGCCAAGCAGGGTTTTATGACTGAAGCCAAGGCCATGATGCCTACGGTCACTAACGTGAACAACGTGTCGCTGGTGACCGCCAGCTATCCGGAAGCCCATGGAATCACCTCCAACTACTGGCGAAATCGGGAGGATGGCAAAGAGTACTACATGGAGTCTGGCGAGTTCATTCTGGCCGAGAACATGTTCCAGCGGGCAACCAAGCAAGGCGCCCGGTCTCTCTTGGTCACCGCCAAGGACAAGCTACGAAAGCTTTTGGGAGAGGGGACGACCCTCAGTGTGTCCTCGGAGCAGCCACCCCAGTGGGTGGTGGATGGGGTGGGTGAGCCACCGCCCATATACTCCATCGAAGTTAATGAATGGGTCATCGACGCCGGCCGCTACATCCTAAGCCAAGAACATTACGATCTGGTATATCTGACCACGACAGACTATGCCATGCACACATACGCTCCGGAAGAAYCGGAGTCGGCCAGGCACATCGAGTTGTTAGACGCCGCTATCGGCCGTTTGATGGATAGTTTACCGGATGTCCAACTTTTGGTGACCGCCGACCATGGGATGTCCTCCAAGGGCCGTATGATTCACCTCCCGGGGGAGCTGGCCAGCCGGGGGATCCAGGCGCAAGCAGTCCCTATCATTAAGGACCTGTACACGGTTCACCACTCCAATCTGGGCGGTTGCATCTACTTGTATCTTCAGGAAAGCGATCAGGAAAAAGCGTTGGAGGTCCTACGCGGTATCGACGGCATCGATGAGGCGCTTCCCCGTGAGGAAGCGGCGAAGAAGTTTCATCTGATGTCCGGCCGCATCGGAGACCTGATGGTATTGGGCGCGCCGGACGTGGTGTTCGGGGACCCTCAAGAGGTTACCATGCCGCCAACACTACGCTCCCACGGTTCGCTGTACGAGGAGCGCGTACCCATCATCGGCTACGGCAGCGGTTTCGACGGATTCGAATTCAAGGAAAACAAGGACTTGGGCCGTTTCGTCTTCGAACGGGTGCTCGCATCGAGTCCAGTGCGATAATGGAACCCATCGGTGTTCTAGCGCCCGCAACCACCGCCAATCTGGGGCCGGGGTTCGACTGCCTGGGGATGGCCCTTGACCTGTGGAACCGGATCGATGTTACCTCCGGCCCGTCCATCGATATGAGCGGACCTGTGGTGGAGATCAGCGGGGAGGGCGCCGGMGAGCTGGCAACCGGTGACGACAACCTGGTCCACCGGGCGATGGCCTTCCTTTTCAGCGAGGCGGACCGGGRAATGCCACCAGTGCGGATACGCTGCCACAACGAGATACCCTTGGCCCGAGGGTTGGGCAGTAGCGCCGCCGCCATATCGGGTGGATTAGTTGCCGCGAACGAGATGTGCTCCCAACTCTTTAGTCCCAACGAATTGCTGGAGATGGCAGCGACTATCGAAGGACACCCGGACAACGTGGCGGCATCGGTGCTGGGCGGATTGCAACTTGTGGTCCAGGACGGGCAGCAGCTATTCACCGCGCCCATCAACATTCCCCCTGAGATACACGCGGTTCTGTTCATTCCGGAAGATAGGATAGCCACCGCCGACGCCAGGTCTGTGTTAAAAAGGGAAGTGAGCCTGGAAGACGCAGTCTTTAACATGGGTCGGGCGGCTCTCCTGGTGGCTGGGATGACTACCAACCACCCGGAGTATCTGCGAGTGGCTACACAGGACCGGTTACACCAACCCTACCGGCAACCCTTATTCCCAGCTATGAAGCTGCTGTTTAAAGCAGCGGAGGACGCCGGCGCTTTGGGAGTGTTTCTCTCAGGCAGCGGCTCAACCGTCCTTGCTTTTACCCAGGGTAGAGAGATGACGGTGGCCTATGAAATGGCCGAAGCCGCCAAACAAGCCGGCGTAACGGGCCGGCTGGAAATAACTCAGCCCACCATCAGGGGCGCCCATTTGGTGAGCCAAGCCTAGACCGCCGGCATGTAACTCCGGATGCATCTTAATGCCGGCCTGTGTAACTGAGAAACATAAAGCTTGTCGCTGATCGTGCAAAAATATGGAGGAAGTTCTGTCGGCGACGCCGGCAAGATCTTGAATGTCGCCGGTCGAATAGGCGCGACTAAGGATTCTGGCAAGGATGTAGTCGCCGTGGTGTCGGCCATGGGTGACACTACCGACGAATTGATTGAACTTGCCCAGACGATATCCCCCCAGCCGGATCCCAGAGAGCTGGACTTGCTTCTCTCCACCGGGGAACTGGTATCCTGTACATTGTTGACAATGGCATTACGGACTCTTGGCTATCAGGCTATCAGTCTCAGTGGCGTCCAAGCCGGTATACGCACCGACACGGTCCACGGCAAAGCCAGGATCCACCGTATTGAGACGGAGCGGGTCCGGCAGGAACTAGAGCTTGGACGGCTTATCGTGGTTGCCGGGTTTCAAGGCGCCACGGAGGACCTGGACGTGACCACTCTGGGCCGGGGCGGCTCGGACACCACGGCYGTGGCCCTGGCCGCCGCTCTGGGCGCYGAGCGGTGCGAAATATATACCGATGTTGAAGGCATCTATACCGCGGACCCCCGCATCGTGCCCGAGGCTCGGAAAATGGCCGACATCGGCTATCAGGAAATGCTGGAACTGGCCAGTTACGGGGCCAAGATGCATCCGCGGTCAATCGAACTCGGGGCGGCGTTCCAGATCCCTATCTATGTGGCGTCAAGCTTCAAGGAAACCCARGGCACCCTSATCCATCAAAAAGCRGACGAAAGGCCTATGGAAGATAGAATAAAGGTCACTGGGATAGCCTACGACACCAACGTAGCCAAGATCACCGTCCGTTCGGTGCCTGACCGGCCCGGTATCGCCGCCGCTCTGTTTGAGCCTCTAGCCCAGACCGGTACCAGCGTGGATACCATCGTCCAGAACACAAGTGTAGACCGTACCACTGACATCAGCTTTACGGTGAGCCGCACCGACCTGCCAMTGGCGTTAGCTCAGATGGAAGCCGTCGTCCAAGAGATCGGAGCCGGGGACTTGGTGAGCGACGACACCCTGGCCTCGGTGAGCGTGGTGGGTTCCGGCATGCAGAACACTCCAGGATATGCCTCGCGAATGTTTCGCATCCTGGCCGACGGCGCTATCAATATCGACATGATCACAACTTCGGAGATTCGGATTTCCTGTGTTGTCAAAGAGGAGCAGGTGGCCGAAGCGGTTCGTTTGTTGCACCGCGGATTCCAGTTAGACGAAGAGCCTTAGTTCGCCGCCGGTCCGTTGTGGCGGTTTTGACCCCCACCACGGACGAGTAGAATCTTCTCGATATGGCCGCACCCCCGGGRGACCGGCAGCCAAAGCCACTATAGCCAATAGCTTCGAGGATGGTACGCCCCTTGCCTTCGGTATTTCTTTCCATCGTCATCCCGGTATATAACGAACAGGCCCGCATCGGCGAGACCCTGAAGCAGGTGGTGGGCTTCCTCAATGGGTGGGACCGTACGTGGGAGGTGGTTATCGCGGATGATGGGAGCACCGATGATTCGGCCCTACTGATCGAAGACTTTATTTCGAGTTCGTCCGGAGTGCGCCTGCTTAGCCTCCCGCACCGKGGCAAGGGATGGGCGGTGATGAACGGCATGCTGGCCGCCGAAGGACAGTACCGGCTCCTTTGTGACGCCGACCTCTCGGTGCCCATCGAACAGGTGGAGCGCCTATTGCCTCCCCAGATCGATGGAGTTGACGTGGCGTTGGGCTCCAGAGAAGCGCCCGGCGCCCGCAGGATYGGAGAGCCGCTTAGGCGCCACCTGATGRGCAGGGTTTATAAYATCCTGGTGCGGTTTCTAGGAGTGCCCGGGGTGGCCGATACTCAATGCGGCTTCAAGTGTTTTCGGGATGAATCCGTTCCTTTGCTGTTTCAAGGGCAGACCATTGATGGGTTTGGGTTCGATGTGGAGGTCCTGTACCGGGCACGGCGGGCCGGGATGGCAATTCAAGAGATAGGGGTGGACTGGTACTACCGGGACCGCAGCAAGGTGCGGCCTGTAAGGGATTCGATCGCCATGACCTTGGATCTTATGAAGATGCGCTGGCGTTACAGGAAGGGCCGGTATCGTGCCGGCGTGTTGGATCAAACTTCTGATGAGAGCGGCCAATGAAGAATCGTAGCCGGGGCGGCCCGACGGTTTTTAAGCCATCCGGGCGGCGGCTTGAGTATTACTTCCTATTGGTTCAGTCTGGTGACATCAAGGGTAGTGTGTAGAATTCACTGGATAATCGTTTCGAAAACGCTTGACCCATGGTGTGGTTTTGGTGTAACTACATAATGTATTTATTAAATCACCAGTAACCACGCCTATGTAGGCATAGGATTCATCATTTCGAGCGCACACGCGACTGGAGACGGGATGGATAGTGGGGTGACAGATCTAGCTAACACCTCCAGATCCGTAAGGGATTTGAGCCGGGACGCCATCACTCTGGCCCTGAAAGGGAAATGGGAGCAGGCTTCCGAGGTCAACCGTTGCATCTTGGAGCTGTCGCAAGACGATGTAGACGCCATGAACCGGCTGGGTAAGGCTCTGATGGAGTTGGCCCGCTACCCCGAGGCCAGGGAGGTCTTGGACCGGGTCACAACCCTGGCGCCCTACAATAACATCGCCAAGAAGAACCTGGCGCGATTGGTTCAACTGGAAATCACGCCAGCCGGGAACAATCAGGTTCGTAAAGTCGGCGGCGGGCTCCAGTTGTTCATCGAAGAGAGCGGAAAATCAGGCACTACAGTCTTGATCAAAGCGGTTACCGGCCAAGCTACGGCCCGGCTAGCCCCCAGCGACCCGGCCACACTCGTAGTAGAAAACGATGCCATCAACGTTTACTCCCAAGACGATGATTACCTGGGTCAGATAGAACCCAAGCTGGGAAGACGGCTCATTAAGTTGATGGGCGGTGGCAATCAATACCAAGCGGCGATAATTGGTGTCCGCGACGATGGAATCTCGATAACAATCCGGGAAACCTATCGCCACCAAAGTTTGCAGAATGTTTGCTCCTTCCCGATCAAGTCCAAAGCAGAGAACCGGATCTACTTGAGTGAAAGTCTGGTCCGCTACACCAGGGATGACGACCTGGAGGATGACGAAGACGAAGAGGACGTCATTGTAGAAGATGAGATGGAAACTGAGTGGAGCGAGAACGAATAGAGACTAATAACYGGTGAGGTTCGAAGGATCGGTCCTTAAGATGAACGAGATTAAAAGACACCGCCGGCTCAGTACTGAGCCGGCGGTGTCTTTTTGCGTGATCCAGGTACCTTTGACTCKNCGGCGTTTAGCGGCCCACTATGGGCCGGTTGATCAGCCCTGAGTCCAGACCCACCCAGGCCTCGAAGCTGCCAATTTCGCCATTGGCGTTGGTTGTCGTAACTTGGAAAASATCCATGACTCTTACGGTCGCGGAGGGCCAGGTAATGGCGGATTCCTTCTTGCCGCCCAAGGAGAGGTAGGCGCCCMCTAGATCACTGTCCTTGTGCAGATCGATGCTGCTTTGAGCCCGGAATTTTATGTCCGAAGCGCTACCCGCTTGGGAAGTGATCGCTCCGTTAGTCAGGTCGAGATCGATGTTCGAATCCTTGTCCAGGGTTACTTTCTCGAACGCGTACTGTCCTGCTACCAGGTCTAAAGTAGAGTTCTGTTTGAGCCGAAGTTCGCCGTAACTGCCGGGGCTTAAGGACATAGAGCCGTTCTTGGCCACCTCGATATCCTGGCCGTCGGCAGCCAGGGTCGAGGGGATCAGGAGGTCAGCTGGCACAATGGTCAGCCCACTGGCTTGGGATAGGACCGTCCCGGTTACCGACGCGCCTTGGCCCAGCGTCACGTCTCCTTCAGCCGTAACGTCGCCGGTAACGCTAACGTCCTTGTCCAGCTTGATGTCAGCTGCGCCAATCACGTCAAATTGAACGGTCACGTCTTTCTTCAGGTCGATCTTGCCTCCCGCTCTGACGTTGCCGTTAACGGCCGTATTTTTATGGATCTTAACTTTAGAGATCGCGCCTATTATGTCGCCGGTTATCGTCGAGTCTTTGTGGACGCTGACGCCGTGGCCCTGGTAGAAGGCGTAGCCTTCGCTGGAGTAGTTGCCCGTGGCAACCAGAGCCTCGGCTTGGAATACCAGGGTTCTTGTTACGCCGGCTTGTACCTCTACCGGGGTGGCGAAAGTCCAATCCAACTGCCAGCGACTGTCGGTTAACAAGGTCGTGATTGGGTTGGACGTGGTCAGGTCTGTTGGCAACCAGCAAAAGTGGGACACTTTTGKTAAGGAGAGATCAGGGGGATGTGGCAGTATTGTAGGACTCCCGGCGCTGCCGGTTGTAGCGTTT
>NVSQ01000065.1 GCA_002401285.1 SAR202 cluster bacterium | reverse complement strand
AATAATAATAATAATGATAATAATAATGATAATAATAATGATAATAATAATGATGATAATAATAATATTAAGAATGAGCAGAATAATGTGAAATTGGCTAACACTCCCTCCACCCCACCAATATCCCTACCCCGCATGGGACCCACGGGGTACCCTCGCTCCAGTACTATGTTTATCATTTGTGGCTGTTGCCTTCTCTAAGGTCACCGTGCTAAGTTCTAACGATATTCTAGGTCAAGTAATCTCAGAGGTTTGTTATGCCAAGACTACGTCCGCTGTCGGAGGATGAGGTATCTGAGGAAGCCCGGGTTCACTTTAGAAAACAGGCGACTAACCTTGGACAAGTGTCCAATGGCGCTAGGTTTTCTGCCTACTTCCCAGAAATGATGTTAGCCGCCCAGGGATTGATAGATGCCATCAGTCAAGGGGCACTCCCGACCCAACTGAGGCGCCTTCTGAACGTTAAAGTGGCCTCGATGATAGGATGTCCTCTTTGAGTTGACAGCAACGCTAGCGGCGCTGGCAAAGATGGAGCATCTCACGAGAAGATTTTGGCCGTATTGAAGTTTCGGGAGAGCGGCCTTTTCACTGAAGCCGAGAAGGCTGCCCTGGAAGTGGCCGAGGCTATGACCGAAACTCCTCAGAGGGTCACCGACGACCTATTCAGAGACCTGCAACGGTATTACTCAGATGCAATGATAGTTGAGCTTGCATCGGTCATTGCCCTGGAGAATTTTCGCAGCCGGTTCAACCGGTGCGGTGCCATAGAACCCAACGGTCTCTATCCCCAGCTTGAGGAGCTTCTGGAAGCGGCAGGGATAATGGAGTTGGTAGAACCTCCATGTTAGCATCGCTTACGCGGATGGGTCCGAGAGTAACCAAATGTCTCGCTAGGTATTCATCCCATAACCAGGGTAATATCGACCCTCGGAATTTTCCACTTCAAGCCAGGGTAGACGACCTGCTGAATGTAGCTGATGGTAGGAGGATTGTTTAGCTCGCACCCCCTCCATCCCACCAGTACCCCCGGCCTGATGGGACCAGCGGGGTACCCGCTATAACCGTCCAAAGCCCCAGGCTAAGTTCGGTGTTGCCAAAGAAGAACCCGACGGCCCATTCCAGCGGCTTGTCCAAGGACTCTGCCCGCGCAACCGTCACTACTTTACCAGCCTCGTGGCTAACCTCCCGGACCTGCATTAACTTCACCATGCCCTATGGATTAGCTAAGGCGGCGATGGGGTGTCCGAACGGCCTAGGAATTCCGGAATCACCCGCAGCAAGTATTCCAGCTGATCGTGGTGAACGTGATGTCCGGCGTTGGGGATCGTCCAGGCCTGGGCATTCCGGAACGCCTGGAGCCGTCCATCTTTCTCCACGTCTGGTGCCTTGGAGTCCCCGCCACTGATCAGCAATGCGGGACAGGTGATCAGGCTCCAGACATTCACGGTAGTCTCAGCGCGAGAAGGGTACGGAGACATGGCGTTCACATAGCTGTCAAACTTCCAGGCGTACATGCCATCCTCATCGCGGTTGGTGCCATGGAGGGCAAGGTGACGGGCCTGCTCGTCGCTAAGACGGGTGTTGACCTCGCGCATGCGCTGGGCCGCTGCGTCCAGGGTTTTAAAGCGGCGGCGTTTTCGGTTGGGCAGATCGCGCATTTGTTTGATCCACTCCTGCATATGACCGTCAGCAGAACTCTTCTGGGTTTGAAGCCGGCGGAGTGGTGGGCCCAGACCCTCGATGGCCACAACCTTGGCAACGGTGTCGCAACAGACACCGCTGTACTGGAGGACGATACCACCGCCGATTGAGTGGCCGATCAGCGTCACCGGGAAGGCGTCAAGCTGGGTCAGGAGTTGAGCGAGATCGGCCACATACTCGATCATGGTATATCTGCTGCCGCGGGCCCACTCAGAATCGCCATGTCCACGCAGGTCAGGGGCAATAACGTGGTAGTCGTCACGAAGGGCCCGGGCGACCCAGTCCCAGGTGCGTGCATGGTCAGACCCACCATGGACGAGGGCTAAGAGGGGTTTGTTAGAGTTACCCCAGTCTACATAGTGGAGCTTCAGTCGCTGGGAGATATAGTAGTGAGAGGTCGGTTCGAGATCGAGTTGTCCAGGCACGCCACATCCCTTCTCTTGAATGAGAATATCTGGTATCACCGTAACGCCATTGTAATTCCGGACGCGGCGCGGTTCTAGACCTTGCTGGATGTTGGCAACCACCAAGCTAAAATTGGATGGAATTTCGGAGGTTGGACGCTGTGGTTACAGGCCTACAGTCCTAGAAGTACCCCACCCCCTGGGAGCCCCGGAGGTGGGGCGCTAAACCACAAAGGCCCCCTCAAACTAGGGGGCCTTTAGCATCTTTGTTCACCTGGCTTGGTACAGACCTCAGATTTTCGGTTAACGTTGGGTCAATGAAAGTGGCTAATCATCTATGCTAGTAGGATCGACCATCTCGTAGAATTCGATGTGTTGACTCTCAATTAAGGGTCTGTACAGCGCTCCGGCTTCCATCACCTCCGCGGGTATGTTGTTACCAGGTCTGCTTGGAGACATTATCTTGTCGTCTTGCCACTCCAGTACAACGATGTTCGTTTCACCGGGAAGAGTATATCCATTGTAGGAGACGGTGAACTCGCCCCTGTGGCCGGCATCCCTATACATCTTGGTCTGTTTATAAACGAGTCTGGCGACGTTTCCCGCCTCTCCTGGCTTGGTTCTGTATACTCGTCTAATCTTGTACATTGAAGGCTCCTTACTGGGTGAATAATCACACTCTAGAAGTGTGGAAAAAGGAATCCTATCACGAATGGGCGGACTTCCACCGGCTTAACCATCCAAACCGGAGTAACCGAAATCACCATCCGAAATTGCGTACGTAGTTCCAGGTCAGCAATAGGAAGATGACGGCCAAGATCAGAGTCGAACTGACACTGGGCGGCCCCACCGGGTTTTGAGCCTGTACCATGCCTATCTATAAGTTTTCTCCGGCATTCATAAGTTTCAAAATCGAGGCTAGAACCTGCTCATAGGCGGTCATAAGGTCAGGAATTGCTCAGACTTTTGAGCACAATTTTGGTCATTCGTCGCATCCTTGGTAAACGGAGCAAGTTAACGTCCTGGTCGAGTGTAAATTTTCTCCGGAGTTATGGTCACAAGAATTCGCGGTTGTGTCTTCCAACGCTCTATATATGTATCAACCTCGTCAGCTTTAACATATCTCTCGATGACTAGCCGGGCTGCCCCCCATAGTTCTGACGTTGGAACCAAATCATCAATGGTGGCGGCGCCTTGAACTACCACATAATCCGATGCCAATGGTGGTTCATACACACACACCGCCATTCTCTGGTCACGCTTCAAGTTGAAAAACTTTTTTCGTTCTTTCGTCGTTACGAAGAATAATTGTGCGCCGTCATAGTAGTACCAATTTGGCGATAGATGTGGMGACCCATCATTGTTAATTGTCGCCATCACAGCCATTTTTATACCTGATAAAAAATCGTTGACGTCTCGAGCGTCCATTGCCGTTAACCTCTAAACCTGAAATCAGATTGGGGTCTGAGGCTATATTAGTCACGAGTGAGGACGATGTCTAATCTCCTTCCCTGAAACAAGAAAAGCCCCCTAGACAACAATCTGAGGGGCTTTCATTTGCCAGATGCGCTAAAGAGTCTGGGGAATTATGGCATTTTGCCGAGAACGCCAGGAATCTCCGCTTCCGTGAACGCCCTCATGCTAGTGGTACGGAGATTGCCCAGAGTCGAACTACGCAGTGAGCACGCACGAGGTGTTGGTCGCCGACTTTACTATAAAACTAATGAATGTCCGGAAGGTGAACTATACTGGATCCGTGGTCAACAACATGGGCCGCTTGGTAGACCTATACCACGACCTGTAATGGCTGAAATGGGAGGTGGAGAAATTGGCTGATAGGGAACAAGATTGGGAGTTTGGCATACGGACGGACGGCCACGGATTCAGCGGCGAGAACACCAGTCCGGTGATTCTCGGCGAAAACAGTTTCCAGTTCAGAGCATCCGGCGACAATTGGGGTAAACTCCCGGAAGGTTGGCAATACAAGGAAGGTACTGCGGTGGCTGTGGATTCGAGGGATCAAATCTACGTGTTCAACCGCGGAACCTGCCCGATGATTGTATTGAATCCCGATGGGGACATCTTGCGGACTTGGGGAGAAGGAGTTTTCACAAACCCTCACGGTGTGACTATCGCGCCGGATGATACCGTCTTCTGTGTGGATAACGGAGACAGCACGGTTAGGCGGTTCTCACCTACTGGCGAATTGCTCATGACTCTAGGTACTCCAAATCAGCCGAGCCCTAAAATGAGTGGTGAGCCTTTTTGCGTACCCGCACACGTTGCCTTCGACAAACGAACTGGTGACTTCTACGTAGCCGACGGTTATTCCAACGCTAGGGTCCACAAATTCTCTCCCGAAGGAAAACTTCTTTTTTCCTGGGGCGAATCAGGCACCGGAAAGGGTCAATTCAACATCGTCCATAACATAGTTGTGGATAACGAGGGATGGGTGTATGTTGCGGATCGTGAAAATCACAGGATCCAGATCTTCAGTTCAGACGGAAAATATGAAACCCAGTGGGGAGACCTTTCACGGGTAGCAGCGATCTGCATAGACGACAGGTCCGGTGAAGAACTTGTGTACATCGGTGAGTATTTCTGCGGAATCGCCACCAACGATATCGGCACAGATCTTGGTCCACGTGTGACAATAATGGACACCAAGGGGAACGTATTGGCCAGAGTGGGACGCGAAAGTTATGGAGAACAGCCGGGACGATTTTATTCTCCTCACGGAATCGCCGTGGATTCCAAGGGAGACATATACGTAGCCGAGGTCTCTTGGACCGACTATGGTCGGCATATGGATCCGCCGCGTGAACTACGTTCAATGCAAAAGCTAGTTCGGGTTTCGGATTAACGACTCATGCTTGACCCGRCGGTGAGTTCAAGGAACAGGTCTATTGATTTCGRCCTGCCGGCCTCAGCGAGCAGTTCAGRCAGTCGSTRAATCGCTAGCTTGGTTGACCTAAGGCAACGTACCGACGGACGTATTCTTCTTGTTCCGCTATGTCAATCGCACCTGGGCGYGCAATCCGGACTTGAGCTATAGCCAGACCGTTAGGGAGACCAAATTCAATCAGCAACAATGCGGCTATCGTACCGGACCGGCCCAGACCGCCCCTGCAATGGACCAGTACGTTATCTCCCTGTTTGATCATTTGTAAAATATCAGGGGCTATCTCAGTCCAGACACTACTAAATGACTCATCAGGTGCCCTCATATCCCGGATCGGGAGATGGAACCATTTCATCCCATGATCAAGGACGGACTGTCCTAAATTGGGGACTTTATTAGCGGACAATTCATCATYAGTCATCAAGGTGACGATAGCCGTTGGATYGAAATCACGTTGGATCGCCGTCAGATCCAACTCCAGGTCTCTATCCCACRTCCCCCCGAAAACAGACGGGCTTTTCTTCCCCGGGCATATCGAGASACCGATTTTCCCMGGYTGATCCGGGTGATCTATCTYYGWGACCCAGATCGGGTCTGTGATACTGGTTTTGGCCATCACCGGTGAACCTCCGTTACTACATCACCCTTTTCAACCAAGCAATCGACCCGATTTGTATCCACCGAGATTCTTGGCAAGTTAGTTGCTGGGCGGTTGGACTCTGCTCCAACTCSCTATACATACTTTTCCTATCTCCGGAATTCTCATTRTTGGAATCGCATCATGAGCGCGCAGGCTGGCTAAGTTATCCTAGTGACAGGGGAGACTGGGGAGACTTGGCCGAGGATGTGCCGATACTGATGTAGTGCAGTTTATTGTCGGCGGATAGCCTGGGAGAACCTCGAATCCTACGAAATTAACGAAGACGCCTTATGGCTTCGTGCCAGCCGGCGAACCAGATGATTCCCTTGGTCTAGCCCGACCGCTAGTAATGCGAGTCTGCCCACYGTCGTGAGCAGCGGAGTATGATTCGTGACCGGAATGATAGTGGCTGGCATATTACGACCGGGCTGTTAACAATACTCGCTGTCCATAGAACAGCCCTAACCTTGGTCCACCTGTGCCTTGGAGGGCTCGCCCCGCAGTAGACTACGGCATAGCCCGATTTCGAATCGATGCCCAGGTCGTCGCCTTAGCTTGATGSCCTGGTCGCAGTCCTGGATGGCTCTCTCGAGTTGCCTCAAGTCCATATAGGCCATGCCCCGGTTGYAATAGGCGYAAGMGTARTYCGGGTTCAGYTTGATGGCGTGGTCGTAGTCCTGGATGGCCCGCTGGTGCTGCCCCAGGTCRYWGTAAGCGAKRSCCCGGTTGWYGTAGGCYWMSKMWWWGTMCGSATYAASSCGGATSGCYTGGTCRWAGTCCTGGATGGCCCGCTGGTGYTSCYCYAKSKCGKMRTARGMSWGNGCCCSGKTGACNGTAGGCYAASTCATWSTCCGSRTCNAAGCCGRWKSSCTNGGTCRWAGTCCTGGATGGCCCGCTGGTGTTCCCCYAKCGCGGCATAGGACTGGCCCCGGTGACTGTARGCTAASTCATASTCCGGRTCCAAGCYGATGGCCTGGTCRWAGTCCTGGATGGCCYGCTGGTGTTCCCCCAGCGCGGCATGGGACTGGCCTCGGTGACTGTAGGCTAAGTCATACTCAGGGTCCAAGCCGATGGCGTGGTCGTAGTCCTGGATGGCCTGCTGGTGCTGTTTCAGCTTGGCATAGGACCAGCCTCGCCTGTGATAGCATTGACCTTCCCACGGCCCTGTTTTGGTGTGTTCGATGGCGATAGAGTAAAAGCCAATCGCTTTCTCGTACTGCCCAACGTTGAAATGCTCCCACCCCTTATCACAATAATATTGTCCACCTGCTGTCGGCCTCGCGAATTTCATGGAGATGGAGTTCACGCAATGCCGGGTGTCGGCAGCGGTCAGGCGTTCCCCGATAAACACGTGACCCAGGTGGCCACCGCAGTTGGCACACTCGATTTCTGTTCGCACACCGTCGGGGTCAGGTAATCGCGTTACCGTGCCAGGTATCTCCTGCTCGAATGCTGGCCATCCACAATGAGCGTCAAACTTGGCGTCGGACCGGTAAAGCTYTACATYGCATCGCCGGCAGATGTACACACCTTCCTCATAAAAGTCGTCGTACTCCCCCGAGAAAGGACGTTCTGTGCCCTTACTTTCGATTACGGAGCGCTCCTCCGCCGAAAGCGCATTGTACCTCGAAGTCTCCAAGTTCAAACCTGCACTCGTTTTAGTGCCCTTATTCTATCCTACATCCCGAAAACTAATCACGKTGTCCCAGGTTGGGTGCGCACGTAAAAGATCTCGCTASAACATGAGGGGCCTTATTTAGATGCGAACCTGGTCGAAATCACCACAATCCAGGGCAATTTGCCCTATTAAAAACCAGGGCTCGGTCTACCTCCTTTGGTGTTAAGACCTCCACCAACCTCTGGTCCGTCTTCGGTACCTTGAGCTTTTCCAGTACATTGACGGCGGTATATCCTTGCGTCCCCAGCCACGAGAAGAASCCCTTCAGACCTCTSACCCGGTTGGCYACGGTGTGTGAGCTGAGRGGYCTGCCGTTCACCTGGCGTTCCTGGAGGTAGAGTATGAATTCCCTGACTYCGTATTCRCCKATGTCTTCRAGCGCGGTYGACARACCRCACTCTTCCAACCAATTACGGAAGAAYYCCAGCACGTAGGTGTACCACTCCAACGTGCTGGGYGACTTACCCTCGCTCCGGTTGAAACTCTCGAAGTGCTTGATCAGCCTGAATAGWTCGATGTTCCCCTTTTCCATGTCTTCCCACCGAGCATTGCGTCTTATACTCATGGTAGATCCTTGCCTCCCTTGAGATGAAGTGTCTGGTAGGCAAGRAAACCGRGGAGGCCGGGAAAGTCCGGGTGTCGGGGACCGAGTTCGAAACTTTCTTAGTCCGGGTACCGGATTGAGGGTTTTCCCCGAAATAAGAAGACCGCCSCGTCGGGCGGTTTCCTAGCTGAGTCGTAGCTGAGAATCTTGTGATTGGTGGGCCGTGTGGGGGTCGAACCCACGACACCCGGATTAAAAGTCCGGTACGGTACTATCCGTGACCATCCACTAATGTCCATCTGATACTGATTTACTGATTGGTGATTACACCAACGTGCGTCACGTACCATTGTTGTCCATTACCGTGGCTGTCAGATTGGCTGTCAACTTTCCTTTAAGCGAGAGGCAGATCCTTGAGCTCAAGGCCATGGGCATAACAGGTGATAAAACTRCCCGTAGCAGGTAACACTGTGGAAGTCCAGGATAAGCGTAAGTTCCTGCCGTGAGCCTGAGAGCAGGTTATCATCRCTGTGGTGGGAGGTATTGTTTGGCTGGTCTGAGCGTGCGGCTTGGCCGACCGCCGCAGATCTCCAGAAATCTATACCGAGTGGGGCGCCCCGTCTGTGCACCCAGTTCCGCTGTTGTCTTTTCCGGCGCCGTGTGTAATATTCCACTAGTCCGCCCCCATAGACCTCAGTTCATTCATCTGGACCACACAGGAGGCAATATGGCTAACAACCCTCTAGTTGGTGCATGGGAACGCGTATCCGATTCGTCCGTCGGGGTTCTTATTTACACCGGCTCCCACTACGCTGCCGTTATGGCGCCCAAAGACCGCCAGCGGTCCAGTGGCGAGCCCACGCCCGATGAAGCGCTCGAGGCCCTGCTTACATGTCCTGCCTTAGCTGGCACCTACACCTTGTCCGGCTCCAGAATCACCCAGGTAAGGGAATCTAACACCCGCCCGGAGCTTTCCAACCAATCTGCGGTTTTCGACTACACCATAGACGGCGATACGATGACCCAAACCGTCGTAAGCGGCACCGGCGGAGCCGCTGCATCTGGTTCTTCGTTGACGTTCCGCAGGGCAGGCAGCAGCGGAGTCGGTAGCCCCTTGGTAGGCGCGTGGGAATTAGTCAATGACACTAGGCAGGGAGTCGCGGTCTTCACTGGGACGCATTACGCCATAGTGGTCATGCAGAAGGACCGCAACCTACCGAGTGGTGAGCAGTACACGCCGGAGGAGGCCCTTGAGGCCATCTCTACCTGTGGCACATTCGCCGGAACCTACACGGTCTCCGGGACCACCGTGACCATGGAGCGGACAGCCAATCTGCGCCCCACTTTGGTGGGCGTTGATGCAGTTTGGGAGTCCTTGGTAGAGGGGGACACTATGAAGTTCCGTGGTATCAGCGGTGGCCTGCCTACCGACGAGTGGACCTGGCGCAGGGTCAGTTAAGTCCGAAAGACATAGAGAGCGACCCTACCCCCGGGACGCCATGGGGGTGGGATACTTTCAGGGCTGTCGGCCGGTAAGAACAGAATCCGGCCCGCTAAGATTCTTGGGACTAAACACCAAACTAAGACCATCGTCTGTTATTACGTACGGTTCAATAAGAACTCCCCGATTTTACCAATAGCCTCTCTCGCTTCTGGAAGGATTGGCGCGTAGTGGTGCCAAACGTGAGGCATGTGGTCCCAGATCTCCATGTTTACTGATACATTAGCGGCTTCGGCGGCAGACTTCAGCATGTTTGAATCATCCAGTAGAACCTCTATTCCCCCTACTTGAATCATCAGAGGAGGAAGACCGGAGAGGTCTGCGTGTATAGGAGATGCTAAAGGAGCCCTGGGATTCTTTCCGTCCATATATGTTTCCGCCATTTTCAGGATTCTAGAACGGGATACGGATGGGTCGGCCTCGGCATTTGAGGTATATGATCCCCCGGTGGCTTCCATGTCGACCCATGGTGATATGCATATTCCAGCACTAGGCAAAGGTTCTCCCACGTTCTTTAGAGCGACTAAGGCCGATATAACGAGTCCTCCTCCTGCTGAGTCTCCTGCTATTGAGATTTTTTCTGGAGAAAYACCTTGGCCCAAGAGCCATCTGTAGCTCGATATAGCATCTTCGACCGGAGCTGGAAAGGGGAACTCGGGTGCAAGACGGTAATCCAACGCTAAGACTCTAGATTTCGCCGCTCGAGCTAAATGGGACACTAAAGCTCGGTGAGTGCGGACCGACCCTATCACGTAGCCGCCACCGTGGAGGTATAAAATTACCCGGTCAGATGCGGACTCGGGCGCGGAGATCCATTCAGATGGTACGCCGTTTGCCCCCACTCTGCTGGTGGTGATGTCATCATCTATGAGTAGATTCGCCATCACTCGTTCGTAAGAGAGGCGCTCATCGTCAGTGGTATTTCGGACTTCTTCCGTGCGCTTCCGAATCATATCTAGGACAGTGTTAAGTTCATTACTTGGAGACAAGGTTTTACTCCCGAGCTTAGTTGATTATTTTGGCAATGATAGTGCCSATGGTGATAGGCTGCAAGCAAGATTGGAAGTTCGAGGTCGATGGGTATTCTCTCTGTCGTATAAACTGRARATTCAGGTGACTTGAGAAGCTAACTGTTGCCTGGTAGGGCGGTAGCACGGTTATTCCATAAGGCCCAGGAATCTCTAGCAACAGCCTAGCCTTTTTCGAATCTTAGGCACGAAGCGTTGACACAACTAGTCCCAACAGGCTATAATAGTGGAGCGTTTTCACAAACTAGTGAGGGCGCTCTTTTTTTGCCCAACGCCAATAGATAACAAAGTCCCCTAGGCTAGGGGGCTTTTCTTGTTTAGGGCCCCACYRCCGGGACCGCATGGGGTNGGGGTACTTGTAGGGCTGTCAGCCGGTAACTACAGCGTCCAACCTCCCGCGATTCCTAGACACCAACCGYGAATCGCTATCCAATTTTTRGAAATTGTGCGAAACCTTGAGGTGCCCGTAAAATGGGCTACTCTTGGCTATCCGGGAGGTAGCTGGCTATCTCTTTTTGATTGAGGTGCATCTTGGCAAAAGCCACACGTATTCAATCACTCCGGTTCTGCTCTATTGACGTGACGGAACGGACCGTATGGACCTTTGCGGAACTRTCTGACGGATCAGYCACCGAGCTAGTCGAGATCACTTGCGGTGGATYGACCGGAAGAGTCATGGAGCATCTGAGAACGGCGGTTCAAGTRCTCATGAGCACTAGCGTTGGGAGCGAACTGGACGTTGCAGATGCGTTAGGRATTGAGATTGAACAACTACAAAAYGAYCGGTCCCTGGCTACAGCAKTAAGTTGCCTTCGGTCCGGTATTACTGGACTCCAAGCCCGCCAGGACGGGRTTGACCTGATTTCGGCCTTGGGAGGGGAGCCCAAGGATAGCGTCCCACTATATGCCAACATCAACCGCTCTCTGCTRGGCGAGAATCGCACACCGAGGGCATTCGCTCTGGCTGGAGAGAAGGCTGCGGACCAGGGCTTTAACGTCATCAAGTGTGCTCCATTCGACGACATTGATTCTGGAAACACAACCGAACGTCTTCTAGAGGCCGCGAAAATCGGCATCTCCCGGGTGGCAGCGGTTCGATCGGCCGTCGGTCCGAACGTGGAGGTTCTAGTGGATTGCCACAGCTGCTTTGACCGAGACAGCTCTCTCGTTGTTGCCGGAGAGTTGGCCAATCTTGGCATCGGATGGTTTGAGGAGCCCCTTGAACCCACCCAAGACCCCGAGGGACTAGCTTACGTCGCTGGGAGAGTCTCAATGCCGGTTGCGGGAGGGGAATCCGGTTATGGAGAAACCTTCTTCGCCAATTTGGTCAATCGTGGGGCGATCCGCATTGTTATGCCTGACGTCAAATATTGCGGAGGTGTCGCMGAAGCTTACCGGATAGGCCGGTCRGCCGTCCAGACGGCAGGTAGCATCTCTATTCATTCTCCATCCGGACCAGTCTCCCAGCTCGCCAGTGCCTGTGTGACGGCGGCGATTCCTGGGGCCATGGCTCTAGAACATGCGGTGGATGAAGCTCCTTGGCGATCTGAAATTCTGGAGCCGCCAGAAAGGATTGAAAACGGGCGGTTCTGGTTCCCCAAGGGTGCTACCGCAGCACTGAACATGGACGTTATGAGCCTTCACGGTACGGCATGGGTAAGTTGACCAACGACGAATTGGAGATGGTTTACAAGACCGGTATGAAGCCTAGCGAATACCTCTCCAATAAATAGCCATGGTTCAGCACTGTGATGTTCCCGAGGTGGAGATTGACGGGTGTTCATTCA
>NVSQ01000064.1 GCA_002401285.1 SAR202 cluster bacterium | reverse complement strand
TCCACGATGTACCGGCCGGGTCTGCTACCGATGATGATGGAAATGATGCAACAAAACCTCGATCGCTTACCCTTCGACAAGATTGTGTCTAACTCCTTCCCATTAGCCGAGGTTAACGCGGCCTTTGAACAAGCCGAGTGGGACAATCGCCATACCTCGGTTACGCGGGCAGTGCTGATTCCCTGACTCCAAGGCGGACTGTGGACCCCGTACAAGGAGTGAGCCACGAAGGATCCCGACTCAGCCAGAGCTCCTTCACTTTTCACGATTGACCTGGGGAATCTCGATTCACAAGGTCCAGAGTGTAACGCTGGACTGGGACATAATCACCTGGATATAGGGATCGTCGCATCGGATCAACTTTACGTCGCTCCCAGCTGATTTCGCACAATATTAGGGTCCGTTGACGTAGAGGTATTTCTGACGCGACTCTCCTTGGCCAAGCGACCGGACTTGCTGGTATCAACCTCGACCTCAATCAAGTTAGTTGCTGGGCGTTTGAACTCGACTCCAACTCTCAAGCCCCGAGTTTATTGACTTCAGCTATCAGATAAGAGAAGACGATCGGAACGTGTTTCAGTGTCCAGAGAGTCGGCGAGTTGGCCTAGRGCTTGGGAAAGGTTACGGAGTGCRTCCGCCACGGCGGATGAGCWAGGAGTTCAACTCCGACCCRTCTCGAYCAAACTCTCCCCNACGAGGACAAGCTGTGTGCGGTTTCAACCGATCTGAACACCTCGGGGAATGATGAGTTACTCCAGATMCGGTTTCGGGAGTAAACTGCTGTACTCCYGAATTGGCCACGTACAAGTTGCCCTCCGKGCYCACTGATATGCCTGTCACGCCACCCTCGGTTTCCCAGGAGGTTATAAACTCCCCATCCCAGTTACCGCAACCCCCGGAAGAAGCCTCGGATGTCCTCAACCAACCTAGTCGGCTCTTCAAGGGCGGCGAAGTGCCCTCCGCTCGGCATGACCGTCCACCGTTGGACGTTATAACAGCGTTCGGCCCACTCTCGGGGCGGGCTATTTATCTCATAGGGGAAGACTGCGATGGCGCAGGGGACATCGATCCGTTCGTCCTTGGCCAAATTCCACGGCTTGCGTCTGTTCTCGTAGTAGAACCGAGTAGAGGAGTTTATAGTCTGTGTCACCCAGTAGATGGTTGCGGTGGTAAGGAGCACATCCTTGGAGAAGCGGGATTCCACGTCGCCGCCGCAGTCGCTCCAACTGCGATATTTCTCCACGATCCAGGCAGCCAATCCGGCCGGAGAGTCGTTCAGGCCGTAGGAAAGAGTCTGAGGTTTGGTGCCCTGGATATGTGAATATCCACCTTCGGMCKCCGYCCACTCATTCCGCTCCCTGAGATGTGCTTCTTCCGCTTCAGTCAGTTCTCTYGAGCCAGGTCCCATGTARGGAGTAGGTCGAGCGGAAACAAATGTTGAATGGATTCCGATGACGTTTTCGGGGTATGAGAAACCCAGTTTGTTGGTAACCATGGCTCCCCAGTCGCCGCCTTGAGCGGCGAATCTCTGATAACCGAGTCCCTCCATCATCAACTTGGCCCACATATCTCCCACGGTGGCCACGTCCACGCCCCTCTCCACAGGTTGATCGGAGAAACCGTAGCCTGGCATCGATGGGACTACCACGTCAAACGCGTCTCCAGCATCTCCGCCGTGGCTGGACGGGTCGGTGAGCAACGGGATGATCTTGTGCATCTCGAAGAACGTTCCTGGCCAGCCGTGCGTTATCACCAGTGGCATAGGGTTTGGCCCCTTGCCTTTCTCGTGGATAAAATGGATTCCGATTCCGTCAACAGTGGTCTTGAAATGGGAAAAGGTATTAATGAACTCCTCTTGGGATCGCCAATCAAACTCGGTGCGCCAGTAATCGACCAATTCCCTGATGTAGTCCAGATTGCTCCCGTAATCCCAGCCGCTGCCAGGAATCTCGTCAGGCCACCGAGTACGGTCTAGCCGTTCCTTTAGATCTTGAAGGATGTGGTCGGCTACTTCTACTTTGAATGGAGCGATCGGCATCGTTGCCTCCCTGTTTGGCGATCTAAAGAGCGAGTAATCGTCCACGCCATAAGTTAGTCGMTTGGATCTAAGCATTGGAAGAGCTTTTCTGGCTAGTCCAGTCGSTAAATTGTTTTGTGGCGCTGATGCATTATACGATTCACCTAGTGGATTTGTGCTGTGTCTTTGCGGCCGMARTCATTACGGCGAGTTCATCTGTGTCCGTATTGAAAATTCCCCGCAACTATGGTCATCAAATCTTTCAACCAATTCTCACATTAGCTTGAGCGGTCTCACTCGCTGTGAGAGCAGTGGTGATTCTCTAAAGATTACTCCCACCGCGCTCTACCCGAGATATCGTGTCGGGAACTTAATCTAGATTCATAGGGCCCTCGTTTCTAGATATTTGTGTCTGATCTGTATAAGTGGCATTTCTGTAATCTTAGAAACCTACTTCCAGGTGAAAGGGTTGAAGGGGAAGGCCGACTCGAGCGTTTAGCATGTTTTGAAGGTCGGTCTGGAAAGATGCGAACCCTTGACGGGCGAAGCTTAAAATAACGGGTTTATGGCTGGGCTGGCGGAAGGGCACATCATTGATTGTGATGACTCCAAGGAACAAGTCATGGTCAYTGCGAGAAATGTGGACTGCGAGGCATCTAAGTAAAGCTAGACAAGTTTTGATCCGTGTCGGACCATCGGGGTTACTTGCGTYGCTATTACCTCGCTATACTGTGTGGCAACGGCGATATTCTAACTTGATTCAGCCCGCAATCAGTAGACCAAGATTGGGTGACTGAATGCTGACCTGGAGGCGCGTCAGATGATTCTCAACATCATCAACGGTAATGTTTTGGACCCGGCAGCGGGAGAGATAATCGGTGAACGTTCCATAGTCGTTGAGAACGACGTGATCGTTGATGTGCTTGAAGGGCAACCCAGTGTCAAGCCGGACTTGGAGATCGATGCCCACGGACGTTACGTACTTCCCGGATTTATCGACGCTCATGTGCACTTGTCGATGACTACCATGAACTTTGGTCGGGCTCTTAGGCTCTCTGAGGTTGAGTGGTCTCTTGCTATGGCGGGTTTGGCCGAAGCAACAATACAGCGGGGCTTCACAACCGTCAGGGATACTGGAGGAGCGATCGGGGGATTGGTGCGGGCGGTCCAGTCTGGGCTCTGTCGGGGCCCGAGAATAGTACGCTCTGGCCGTGTGCTTTCTCAGACCGGAGGACATGGAGACACTAGGCCTCAAGACGTGCCTCTACCTGGGTGCGGGTGTGAGCTTGTTTCAAGCCGTTTCAGCCATATCGCCGACGGCCCTGACGCAGTTCGGAAGGCGGCTCGCCATGAGCTGCGTGAAGGGTCTGATTTTCTTAAGATCATGACTTCTGGCGGGGTTGCCTCACCATCGGATCCCTTTGACAGCATCCAATACACGGCCGAGGAGRTCAAAGCCATCACCATAGAGGCTGAACACCGCCATACCTACGTCACCGCTCACGCCTACTCGCCCGAGGCTATCTACCTAGCGGTCGACCATGGAGTGCGCTGTATCGAGCACGGAAACCTCCTTGATGAAACCACAGCTAAGCACCTCGTCTCTCTCGGTGTGACGATGGTTCCTACCTTGAGCACCTACCGGGCTATGGGTGAACTCGGTGCCAAGTTYGGGATGTCAGAGCGGAATCTGGAGAAAAATCGTGGTGTGTTCGAGGCGGGACAGCGATCGATTGATATCGCCCGAAGAGAGGGGGTTGAGCTTGGGTTCGGTACCGACTTGCTGGGCGAAGCACAGGTGCGACAAAACCAGGAGTTCTCGATCCGAGCAGACCTGGAATCTGCAGCCGACGTCTTGCACTCCATGTATGTAGTAAACCCGAGGCTATGCGGACTCGAAGGAAAAATCGGCCTGATCCAGCCTGGGGCGTACGCGGATCTGCTCATTTCTGAAGTAAACCCAATCGAGGACCTGAGCAGACTCAGCGAACCAGAACCTAACTTAAGTGTCATTATAAGCGCTGGTAAAGTGGTGAAGGAGATCCTCGGCTGAACGGTACGGTGTAATGGATTACGATAGTAGATAAATGCACTGTGCCGACGAATTAAGTGATTAATTGGTCGGGGTGAGTGGACGCGAACCACCAGCCTCTTCGTACTGACGTTGATTTAGTAGTATAAATATCAATAGTACGAGGCACACTTGAATTCCGCATCAGCAACCAAAAGGGCTCTAGGCTACCTRTCGGGTCCCCACCCCGGCCAGGTGGGCGGCCAAGGCTTGGAGTCATCGGCCGGGTTGTCGGTCAGCCCGCATGCTTGAAGCCCGCGGATTCCATGGTTAGCGGGTCACCGGAGGTACGATGACCAGCTCCTATAAATTCGCCTAAGAAGATGACCGAGTCTYCAGAGTCCAACTCTCTTCTTGCCTGACATCCCACGTAAGCGAGGGCTTCAACGAGCAACGGAGCGCCGGTAACCCCTGTATCCCCAGCGACTCCGTCGAATTTGGCKGGCCTGCTTGCAGAATACCTCCCCAGCTGTCCTGCCAGTTCACGCTGGTCTGATCCGTACACACTGATCGCAAAAACTTTGTCTTGCCGCAAAAGAATTATCGTCCGGCTGGAGTTCTCTAGCGAGATTGCTAAGAGAGGAAGATCAAACGAACTTTGGGTGACCAGTTGATAGTGGCAGCATGTCCCTTCGGTAGGTCGGAACCGTCAGAGCATACAGCCCATAGGTGAACATTCGAAAGACCGTTTTCTTGGCGTCAACATTGAATATGCTTGAGTCCACTTCTAGCCAATATCTCCGGTCGTCGGTAGTCACTGGACAGGCCAATGGGGCCAGCGTGGGGACGTCAGTCTATTTCAGGGGGTGCGAAAACCGTAAGTTCAGGCACCGGACCCTCGTAGCGCTCAATCTCCACCAGCGTAGTCTGGGCGGAGGTGCTTTGAGCGAGCTTTGATGTCCCCTTATCCATGGTCAGAACGTTGGGATTGCCATGCTTATCCAGGCTGCCTACGGCACCGGGCTCCAGAGGGTCGTACCACGCCCCGGTGGCCAGTTGCACTACCCCGTGCCGAATCTCGTCGGTGACCAGGGCACCAGCTAAACAAGTGCCCCGGTCGTTGTAGAGGCGGACCACGTCACCGTCAAGAATGCCTCTCGCCGCAGCGTCCTGAGGATTGATCCACACCGGCTCTCGCCCTGAAACTTTGCTCGCTTGGCTGACCACGCCGCCGTCAAGCTGGCTGTGTAAGCGGGCCCGAGGCTGGTTTGATATCAGATGTAGCGGGTATTGCTTCGTTCGTTCCGAACCTAGCCATTCGGCGGGCTCAAACCAGGCGGGGTGGCCCAGACAGTCATCGTAGCCGAAGCCGTCGATGGTCTCCGAAAAGATTTCAATCCTGCCCGAAGGTGTCATGAGGGGGTTAGTGTCAGGGTCCTCCCGGAATGACGCGAACAGCACCGGCGGGTCTTCGGGAACCGGAAACTCGACGTGGCCGATTTCCCAGAATTGTTCGAAGCCCGGCAACTCTAGATTGTGCTCGCCCACCTGTTGCCTCGCCTCCTCATACAGATGTCGCAGCCAGGCATCCTCAGTCCGTCCTTCTGTGAAGACCTCCTGAAAGCCCAGGCGTTCAGCCAGTGCCGTATAGATATCGTAATCGGTGCGGGCCTCGCCTATAGGGGGGATCGCTTGCTGCATCGCGAACCAGAACCGGTCAGAAGAGGTGGCGCCGATGTCATTACGCTCCAAAGAGGTGRMGCANSSCAGNRCRAKWKCGNSCBYGKMGGGMYGYTGNCNKSTSCMYSWDGKCNKMSTGVATNNGMCGATNGNGNNCRRYYYRYKCCACGCCTGCAAGAGCTTGTTTATGTCTTGTTGCTTGTGGAATGCGTTCCCACCGCACCAGTACACCAGGTGGATGTCGGGATAGGTTAASTCCTGACCGTTAAATTCGAAGTGCGCGCCAGGGTTCATCAGCATGTCGGTGACTCGTGCCACAGGTATAAACGCATTGACTGGGTTACTGCCTGTAGGCAACCTGGGCGAGGGCAATCGCATTTTCGGGCGACCTCCATTACTGGAGCCATAGCCGTATCCGAAGCCGCCTCCCGGTAAGCCGATTTGGCCGAGCATGGCAGCCAGGGTGGCTGCCATCCAATAGGGCTGCTCTCCGTGGTCGGCTCGTTGCACCGACCAGCTGACAGAAATCATGGTACGGCCCGCGGCCATTCGTCGGGCCAAGCTTCGGATTGTCGCCGCGTCAATCTCGGTTATCTGGGCCGCCCAGTCGGCGGACTTGGCCACGCCGTCGACATTTCCTGTGAGGTAGTCTTGGAAGCGTTCGAACCCCACACAATAGCGGGCGAGAAACGCAGTGTCGTGAAGGTCTTCCGTGGCGAGGGTATGCATCAGTCCCAGCATCAGGGCCGTGTCGGTGTTGGGCCGGATCGGCAACCAATCTGCGTYTACGGCACCACCATCTCCCCGCAATGGGCTGATGCAAACGAATTTTACGCCAGCGGCGCATACTTGTTCTAGCCAGTCTGAGCTATCGTGAGCGCCGATGCCGTCCTTGTTGACTTGAGCATTCTTGGGCGACATGCCGCCGAATAAAACCATTAAATCTGTGTGTTGGCCGATGGTAGGCCATGAGGTGATCTGCCCAAGCACCGGCTCCATGGTGCCCAGAATTCGGGGCACGATCACCGATGCTGCCCCGAAACTATAGTTAGTTACTTGACCGACGAATCCACCAAAGCAATTGAAAAACCGTTTCAGTTGACCCTCGGCGGTATGGAAACAACCGGCGCTGCCCCAACCCGAACTGGCATAAAATGCCTGGTTACCGTGGGTGGACTTTACTCGCTGTAGCTCGGCCGCGAGAAGGTCCAGCGCCGTGTCCCACGACACGGCAATGAAGGGCTCGACACCGCGTCCTGCTGTATCGCTTTCACATCCCCGATTCAGCCAGCCCTTACGCACCATTGGACGCATGATCCGGTTTTCAGCGTGGACTGCGCTGGGTATTGCTTCGATGAGTTGGCTCGGATGGGGGTCTTTATGAAAGGGTTCCACATCGACGACCTTACTATCCTCGACGTCGACGGTGTACATTCCCCAATGGGAGCCGGTCTTGACCTYGCTCATCTAGTCTCCTTNTAACCGCACAAGAWGCGTGTAATGGCTCCTTCGCTGGAAACCCTYGCCGGCAATCTGTCAGCTGGAGCGTAGCCTTGCATGATGATCATTCCAGCGGCGATGACGAAGGCCGCGTCCAATCCAAGATCTCGGACCGTTACGCACTCATTATAGCCGCTGGACAGACCCTTCCCTTGGGCTGTGGGCTTCTTGTTTGGGAACACACGACTCAGCATGGAACTGAGGAAGCTATCCCTATGCCAAATACTGTAGCCTTTCCATCCGATATACAGCCTACTCTAGTTCTACTTCAGCGATCGCAATACCACTTTCTCCGGCCACTGCATAGAGCAGATAGACGTGGTCGTCTTCTACGAAGACGGCCGGATCGCGCAATTGATTCACGTGGCCATACGCAGTGCTGCGCACAGAGGGTTCCAATGGCGCATCGGCGCCTTCCCATTGACGTTCAGGACGCAGTACCTCTATGGCTTCGGTCTCCTTCCATGCCTGCCATCCCACCGACAAACTGATCGTGCTCAGCAAGATCCGTTCTGGGATGTCACCCACCCGGGTCCAAAACACGTGCAGTATGCCATTCCTTTCRATTGAGGGGGCTTGTGWTGGTTCAGRGACACCCTCACAGGTCACACGTTAATCAAGAATGTGTGTTCTCCAATTGTGGTAGATATCTCTATGTCACCGTTCACCATTTCCCATTGTTCTGAGACCTCGTCGTCGACTTTTAGGGAGCATCGGCGCGAATCTACGTTGGTGACCCGGAAGGATGTGGGCTGCCCGGCGGATGTCGGCAGCCCTTTATCAGTCGCTATCACCAAACATGAATGTTGGGCATCGTAATAGGCTTGTGATAGACAAACATTTGGAAAGTCTACACCATACACCGTAGGTTCRATAAATTTCTTGAGGTTYGGTTTGTTGTAAATWCGCCACATYGCGTYACGYGAAATAACTTCAGCGGTTGCAATMGGTCCGTTCCATTGTCCTCTYGGATAGGGTTCATTAAGGCCAAATCCCCATGTGAATTCCCCCGATGCTTCATCCCACATCGGCTGATAATTCTCTTCCGCGTGAGCTTTGAGCTTAGCGTATATCGCATCCTCTCCAAACTCTCTAGCTAATATCATACCGAGCGTAGTGCCCCGAGGCGCGGGTTCGAGTGTAGTGTTGTCTATCGTCCCTTCTATCACTGGACCAGTCCCGGTCCATCCCAAGAATTCTGCGGCGCCTTTGAACAGCATTCTCGCTTCATCGTTCTTCTGACCGACCAGCTCGTGAGCTAACATGAGGTGGCCTGCTGGGTTAGTCAWATGGCGATGATCGACCAAAGGATCGTAATATAAAGTGGAGGAGTCTTTTGCTGTACCCTTTATGTTACCGAGTCCGTAGAGTTCCTTAGCCGACTCCCACCACCTGTTGAAGACACGGTGGTGGTCGGTCCCGTAGAGTATATCTGTTAGCCTCAGACCGAGGCCGGCTCCAGCCAGTCATTGTGGCCAGATTTTAGTATTCTCTCATTGACAGCCTTCTGTGGTACGAGACCACTGTTGGGCTAGATGCTCCGCGATMGAGGTGTGACTCCACGAGAAAGTATTCTCRCCGTCACGAATCATGTTAAAAGGTTGGTTCCATTTTTCATCCCCTGTTACATACAGGTAAAAGCCCAACATCATTAAGAACCAACCCTTGAAAAAAAGGTTCCCGTCAGCACCTATGGGGTCCATCTGTAAACCCCAAGGCTCTACRCCGTTCGCTGTCCAGCCTGGTACGTCGTACTCTCCTCGGAGATGTCGCGGGATCAATCCGTACCAGCTCTCTTGGTAATTACCTCTTCGGGGGTCATGACCGATCTGATCAAGCCAATCTTTCGCCGCCCAATAACCGGTATGTCTATGYAAAAGTTCATCYAGAACCTTGCCATACACCTCTCGCCARGCAGGGGTTGWATCAGACATTAACGGTATYGCGTAGCTTGAACCRCGAAGGTCCATCCTATGCCAAGAACTTGTCGGTTCGTTCGTGATGGCGTCCCAATGTGGATGTGGATGGCCATCTTTGTCCCAGTTGTCTTCGGTGGTAGCTTTTCGATACAAATACCGTAGCCAACCGCGGGTCCGATCAGATGTTACAGGGTATCCTCGGATCACTTTACTCATATAGCGATATCCTAACTAGAGAATCGCCGAGCTATAGATGGATGGTACCTGGCTGCCTCACATGAATTTTGATCTACGCCTAGTGATTTAGCAAGCATCGGCCCYTTCATCAAAAACAGAGTACGCWGSGTRCTCATAGRCGTGTGGAGCTACTGATTTCGCGCTAACTCTGAGTAGTTTCAGCCCCAAGCTGATTGTAGTCTGAGGGGATGCTTACTCCTACTCCAAGAAGACCCTAGCTCAGCCCGTCATGGGTTCCTGGTCAAACATGCCGTATAGATTGACACCACTGCGCGSGCTGACACCACCGAAGTACCGCACGTACAGGACTTAGCTTGAGCCGAAGCCGCTACAACATGTGCCCCAATTCAAGCGGATCCGACGCTAGGGTCCCAAGTGTATCACCCTCAGCCGCCAAATCAGTGAGGTCGGTCGGAACGTGTTTCGTTGTCGAAAGCGTCGGCGAGTTGACCAAGCGCTTGGGACAGGTTACGGANYRSGTTNNMCRSRGYGSRTSMGCYANGGNRGTTSANNSCYMGSMYKKCTYCANYWARSYCTMCCCMAMSRASWCGMCNNACNWMTTCYCNSAMSAGWRKGKKYRSMKWCCWWCTAACYGCCRATGTTGGTCCAARGCGGCCSMGCTCGGCCTCTTCGAAGGGTCTTACTAAATGGCTGGCCCACCTGCCGACTGACAGGCGACAACCTAAATTTGAAAACTCTGGACTAAATCCCCTTGAACCATTGGCTGAACTGTTCAGCCAATGCCTTATCTCCWTCYATGGTYAKATGCCCGGMGGCCATAGCTTCAGCAGCCYTCRTSCGYCCGTACATCARAAGGGCGAATAGGTGAGTGTGGCARCGGAAGGTCACGTCTGCTMCGCCWYGCGGGRCCTGTTCGTAACGGAACTTATCTCCCTCAACGATAATGTCGGCAGTCACTGGCACCGGGGTTTTGACATCGAACCTRTAGCGTACCGGTCGGTCCAGCGCMGGCCCGGCCCAGAAGGCCCAGCGCAGTGAACCAGAAGCGAAAGACTCCTGGATCAAGATAACCATGGACTCCAGGCTGGCGGCGGAAAGGCCGGCCTTTTCCTCGATAGCCGATCGGATGTCCCACTGGTGCAGGACGATCTCCTTGAAGCGTAGGTCAACGAAATTTCCTGCCGGTACGATGCTTCCTGGATGATAGCAGRGCTTGACCTGGTCCTCKRGGGACAGACCGGTGAGTAGGTCAATCAGATGGTTATCCTTCTCTATGAACGTCTYCAGCAGTTTGTCGCCTAGCCTCTCCCGGGYGGCTATGGATGACTTGGCCAGAGCATCCGCGCTGATGGACGGGTGGCCAGTTCCTGCTTCGGGCCTCCCTTCCGGTGGTGAGAACTTRCCCTCCAGGCCTTGGGTTAGGGTGCTGGCATAAAACTCGGAGTTCCCTACCAGATGAGCGACAACATCTGAGACCAGCCACTCGTCGCAGGCACTTTGCTTTTCCCAATCCTCAGCAGGGAGATTTATCAGGTATTCCTGGAAACTCTCGGACTCGTTCTTATATAATTGGGCTCGCTCTTCGAATGAAGCCATTGGTCCTCCAGCAATCTTTTACCTCGGGTTTACCTGAAYTCCCGGAANAAGGCYCGGACCTCCTCCGCCAGTAGCTGGGGTTCTTCCAGAGCGGCGAAGTGCCCACCTTTCGTCATTTCAGTCCAGCGCCGAACGTCGTAGGAGCGCTCGCCCCACTCCCTTGGCGGCTTGGAKATCTCTTGAGGAAACATGGCCATCCCAGCGGGCGCGGGCACCTTCTGGTCTTTATCCATGACCCAGAGGTTCTTCTGGTTTTCGAAGTACATCCGGGTGGATGARCTGATGGTCTGRGTCACCCAGTAGATGGTGACGATGGTCAGCAGTTCGTCCTTGGTGTACCTCTTCTCCACATCCCCRCCGCAGTCGCTCCAGGTGCGGTATTTCTCCACTATCCAGGACGCCAACCCGGCGGGAGAGTCGTTCAGCCCATAGGCCAGGGTCTGGGGTTTGGTCCCCTGGATRTGGTTGTAGCCGCCTTCTTCGTCGAACCACTTGGCACGTTGGGTGATAAGCGCCTGTTCTTCCTCTGTGATCGGCCTGGACCCCGGGCCCAGATAGGGGGTTGGCCGAGTGATTGAAGTCAGATGGATGCCATACATATTTTCTGCATGGGCGAACCCCAACCTGGCAGTCACCCCGCTGCCTATATCCCCTCCCTGAGCACCGAACTTGGGATAGCCYAGGTTCTGGGTCATGAGYTTGTTCCACATSCCGGCAACCCGCTGCACCTCCATGCCCCKATCCCSGGCGTGGTCTGAGAACCCGAAGCCGGGTAGGGATGGTGCGACCACATCGAACGAGTCTGCAGCGTCGCCGCCGTGGCTGGCCGGGTCGGCCAACAGGGGGATGATTTTGGTCATCTCGAAGAAGCAACTAGGCCAGCCGTGGGTGATGACCAGCGGGATGGGAGCAGTGCCTTTGCCCTTCTCATGTATGAAGTGGATGTCCAGGCCGTCAACTTCAGACTTGAAGTGGCGGAACTCGTTTAGTTTGGCTTCTTGAGTGCGCCAATCGAAGTCTGTGCGCCAGTACTCAACCAACTCTTTGATGTAATCTAGGTTGCTACCATAGTCCCAGCCTGTGTTGGGAATCTCGTCGGGCCACCGAGTGTCCGTCAGGCGCTTACGCAAATCTTCCAGAACGCTGTCTTCCACTGCTATGGTGAAGGGTCTTACATCCATCTGAGATGTGCTCCTGTACGTGCCGGATTASACATAGTAATGCCGCGCTGGAAATTCGTCTAGTCGAGCCAAAGAACAATAGAGCAAAAGCTATCCRGGTATTGGGAGAGTAGRGTCRAACWWYRYCRRGAACGCWRWCTGRYTGTGKWGRYTAGCGGTGACTTGAGCAGGTGACGGTTCGTTTCCTATGCTCAATATCGTACGAAGCTAGGAAGTGGCGAAATTATCGGAAGAAC
>NVSQ01000063.1:6908-13032 GCA_002401285.1 SAR202 cluster bacterium | reverse complement strand
AATCCTTCGGCGGCCCCCAGCAGATGCCTCGGGTCCAGCTTGTCGGCTAACACGCCTCCCAGAAGGTTGAGCACCACGGTGGGCACGGCCATGGCCACGAACATGTAGCCTAGGTACCGCTCGTCATGGGTTAGATCGAATATCAGCCAGCCGAGGGTGAGGTCCACAATCATACGATAGCCGAACACCGACGTTACAAGGCCTATGTAATAACGGCGGAAGTCGGGGTACTTCTTGAAGACCTCTAAGATCTGGAGCCGCTGACTTTGCGGTCTATAAGTGGCGGACTGCACGTTTGTATCTTGTCCTAATCTTATTCGTTGGGCAAGCCGGTCGCTTCAAATGCTCCCCGGCCACCGTTGGTCGTCACAGCGCGTCGGTACATGGCAGGGGGGCACCCTCGGGACCGCATGGGGGCGGGRTACTTTCAGGGCTGTCGGGCTGTAACCACAGAATTCGCCCCCGAGATTCCTGGAACCAACCCCCGAAATCTTACTCGATTTTTTNGAAATTTAAGAGATCTTGGGTGCGGAGGTGGATCCGGTACGCAGGGCGGCACATAGCCATTCTTGCGGAGAGGTAGACGTTGGTTCGTCGCGTGACTCAGCTTCTTAGAAGAGTGTGTACCGGAGTCTACCATCCCAGGCCCGCAAAAGTATGCGCGATACCGACTTCGGTGCATCATTTCTAGGTTCTCAAATCGCCTTCACTATTTGCGCATAGTRTTTGCAATGACTCAATTTGGAACCAATGGACGCCCACGGTTCTGAACTTAGGTGCCCGCGCCGACGATCGGCGTGAACAGATCTTCCAGCGGCCGGGCTTCGTTGGCGAAGCCTTGGTCTATCAAGTATTGTTGCAACGTCTCTAGGTTTTTTCGGTTGGCTTCCACCCCATAGGGCCAAGGGTCGCCGCCGAAAACTTCGTCTATTTCATCCAAGTCGTCGTAGAGCCAGGGAAGGGTGTAGCGCATGGCCCCGGTGAACTTCATCTCGCTAAGGCACATCTTCTTCGACTCGACCATGGCCTTGTACATGCTCTGGGCCACCCAGGGGTTGGCCTGGTGAACCTCCTCCCGCATGACCACGGTGTGCATTATTGGAAAGATGCCTGTGTCGCTGTAATACTGCCGCTCCAATTCTCTGTAGTTGGGAAATAGGCGTTGGATGCGGTCGGTTGTACCTAGGCACCCTGGGGCGCGGGCGCCGATCATGGCGTGCAACTCCCCTGACTCCAACATTTCGCTGAGTGTTTGGCCTTCTGGGATTTCCCGGATCGAGATTTTCTTGTCCGGGCGTCCAGCGGCGAGGTCTTGGTGCCCCGGTATGTCTATTGGACCCTCGTACCAGTGGATACGGTCCAGGTCCACTCCATACTCGCTTTGCAAAATGCCCCGGATCCATACCGCCGCCGTTTGGCTGTAGGTGGGAACGCCAACCTTCTTACCCTCCAGGTCCTTGGGGCCTTGAATACCGGCTTCAGTATTCACGAAGATGAAGCCGTGGCGGAAGAGCTTGGAAGGGAATACAGGCAGTGCAATGAAGGGATAATCTGGTCGCCCGCGAAGGCTCAGGTAGCGCGAGCAAGACATCTCAGCAAGGTCGAATTCCTGGTGGCGCAACATACGGCCGAATATCTCCGTTGGGTCTTGAATTGCAAGGTAYCTCAGGTCTACTCCCTGGGGGCATACCGCGCCATAGCGCAGGGCCTCCATTCGGTCATATGGTCCGCAGGCCATGGTCAACGCTAGGTCTGTCATCGGTGACCTCCTCATTCCCCAGGATAACCGAAACGCATTTCAGATTGGTCGGCCTTCACGACTCTTAACGATTTTGTTTTAGGTTTGAATGACCACATCAGCCTCCCCATGAAATGCTGGCGGCGTCCGCGTTGGTTCTGGTAGCGGCGCCGGAGTCAGTTTTGGGTATTATATCAATGAGACTCAAGGGCTATCGGCCCTAAACCACAGAATCCAACTCCCTCAAGGTCCACTGCTAATTTTTTTTGCCTTTCCTGGCGTCGTGTGTAATATTCCCCTTGTCCGTCACAAGTCTGGGGTCTTCAAAGCGCTTCAATGCCTGCCCTGTATAGGTCATACGATTTCTCCATAAAGTGGGCGTCCTGATTAGTGCTAGGTTGGCGGCGGCAGCGCCGTCCGCGGGTTGTCGCGCAGATTCAGTCTGGCAACGACACTCAAGTCAGCCATCTCCGCCACTTGGGACCAAGTCTCTACTCCTCTGTCGGACAAGTCTAATTCTGTCRTGTTATCGAAATCATCCGATCCCAGGGCACCGACAATCGGCGGCGGCCTGAAGGAGCTGCTGGCCAGTTGAACTCTCTGAGTACGGGGCGTCAGCCCGAAGCAGGATGCGCTTGCGGAACCCGGAGTCTGGGTGGGGTGGCGAACAAAGCCAACARCCCGGCCAACGCCGCYRAGCCKGTRAACACCATGATGGGCAATTGATAGGASCCGGTGGCATCGAACAAGAACCCGGCMACCACCRGKCCCGCAGCCTGGCCCCCGATCTGGGCTGACATGGTGAAACCCCGTATCGTCCCCAGATGCTCTCKCCCGTAGTAGTCGGCCCAGGCAAGCCTYASCAACAGATGCARGSCGCCCGCCCCGAATCCAATAGTGGCAGCCGAAATCAGCGCTGGRGGCAGRGATGWGCTCATCGARCTRCCGAAGRCCGCCAYCGCCATGACGAAGGCTGCCGCCGACARCAGRAAYCTTACGGGGACTCTCCTCCCCAMCACCGCCAAAAAMATGCCGCTCAATATCTGRGAGAAGGCGAAGGCGCTGGCGGTCAGMGCCGCCGAGGGTCCGGACAAACCCTGGTCGATGTAGTGGGCGACTTGGTGGAGACTTGTCCCCSCCTGCACCATGTATCCCGCCATACTGAACGCCGCAAGCAACCAGAACGCCCGGGTCCGGAACGCCTGACCCACAGTAAAGGCAGACTCTATGCCAGCGGTCTTTGACCCTGACTCACTTCCCRAAGTGATAGGTTCAGATCCCAACTGGTCTTGGGGAATCGGATCCGGTTCCAGCCCCATGTCTTCGGGGCGCCTGGCCATGAACAGAACCGGAGGAACGACCCCCAATGCAAAGGCCAATATCCCCAACGTAAACCATGCTGTACGCCAATCCGAGCCKGTGATRATGAACTGRGCYAGCAARGGCACCATGGTTAGTCCKGCGCCCTTGGCAACGGTGTCKGCRGCCAGTCCCARGGGGCGCCGGCGGATGAACCAGTTGCTTATCGYCGTTTGGAYGCCCAGCTCCAAAGGACCCGAGAAAAKCAGCCGTCCCGGRACGWATARAGCGTAGAAGGCTGCCGGGTTGCCCACTARAGCCAGTCCKACGGYCAGAAGACCGGTCAGMGCAGACGACAMGGAGAGCAACAATCCAGACCCGTACCGGTCCACCCACTTGCCCACCAGGGGGGAGATAAACACGGCACAAAGGCCGCCCARGCTGATTGCGCCGGAGAATAATCCTCTGCTCCAACCCAGGTCCTCGGTCATCGGGACGACGAACACGGACAGGGTGGCCACCGCCATAATGGTACGGGAGGACAAACTGACCGACACCGTGCTGGCGAAGATCGCCCACCCGTAATAGAAGGGCAGGGAGTCAGCCAGCTTGTTACGCCACCGGACCGAGTTCAATCGAGAAGGACTCCTTCGGCATGGTGAATCGTGAAATCAGGTCGTCGGGGACAACGTGGACGGGCATGACCTTGYATACMTTNTTTACTACTTCCGGCAAANAAGGNGCAAATCCATTTGCCCTTCAAGGCCCAGGATGCGGCGCAAARGAAGGGGCCCATCAAATGTGGCGGRTTCTGTCATCTATGCSGCCGGGCAAAAAGCCTAGGCTGYCGCTAGCACCCCCACTANCCNACCAGTACACCCACCTGGTATGGGACCCATGGATTGGTGTTACAGCGCGGTGGAACCGGGTCCATATTCGGTGGGGGCGCGACGCTGATTGTGCAGCGGCTACGTCACTGTCAGCCTGGCTTCTCCCAAGCCATCAATCGAAACGGTAGCGGTATCACCGGTATTAAGGAATTTGGTGCTGACGATGCTGCCGGTCATCACGATCATTCCCTGTGACAGGCTCTTTCCCCGGGCCGCCAGCGTGTTGGCCAGCCATGCCAGCGCCTCCAAGGGATGTCCCATCACATCACCACCTTTCCCTTCACCTGCCCGCTGGCCGTTGATGATCATTGCACCACGAGTTGCTGCGAGGTCGATATTGCGCCAGGCAGTGACCTGGGGCCCCAGCACCACGCCCGCRTTCCAGGTGTTGTCAGCCACAACCCCTAAGAARAACAGGTCCGAATAATCTGCGCCCCTATCATCCACCAACTCGAAAGCTGGCATCAAGGCCCCCACTGCCTCGCCTGCACTGGCACGGTCATAAGGAGCCGATTCGGCTGGCATGTCCCGGTTTAAGAGCACCGCAACCTCGCACTCCGCACCCAGGTGGACATAGGCGGCACCTCTAATGGACGCGGGCGATTGGTGGACACCGTTGGCAAAGACTGCGCCTGCGCAGGGCTCATTGAATCCGACCATTCGCTGCATAACCGGTGTGGTCAGAGCAACTTTGTAGCCGACGATGGGTCCYCGGCTGMWRGTTATCAACTCATGATAGGCRTCCTGCATGGCATAGGCTTCCGTGATGGTTCTGGGAGCGAATTGYTCCGGAATCGGMTGATAAGGCTCTCKGGCAKCATGYGCCTGGAATARAAACTGGGCAGCWTKCTGCTCTCTGCTCTCATTYGATGCCACGTCTCCTCCTCYTAAACRGGGAACTCCAGCTGGCCCCTCGCCTTCATTTCCTGAGGCAGCAAGCTATGGTAGATGAAGGCGTTTACCGACAGCACCCGGGCCAGAGGGGCTAGACCCGGGCCTTTTCGGGCGTGAGCGCAGCCAGCCACTTAAGCACGGCATCCGAAGCTTCTGTGGTCCGGTTCACCAGGGAATGCTCTCCTTCCTCCACCATCAGGGTCTCGGCCTTCGGGCTATTGACAGCTGCCGCCGCTAGGTCCTGAGCCATGTCCCGCARCCGGCTATGGGTCTCCCGAGACCCGTTCAAGGTCARCATCGGCACCCGGATKCCGTGGGCGTRGTTAATCAGATTGTATTTCTCCTCGGGCCCGTGTTTATCCAGAAASGAAGCGGCGCTGAACAATTGGGGGATGGGGTGCTCGACTCTAAATACGCCTTCCGGGTYGCCCTCGGCAATCAGCCGGCGCGCGATTTCGATATTGGCGGCAAACTCCTCCGAGTCCTCGGACTCCATGAAATAGGAGTAGGACAGACGCACCGGTGAGACCGGCACRACGGTGGCCACYCGVCCGTCGTCCTGGGTGGCGGCGTAGTAAGCGACCCGCACWGCKCCCATGCTRTGACCCARAAGGCCGATYCTCCGGTAACCTCTTTCGGTCAAGTGATCGATGCCWGCCCGRAGGTCGATGCAGGTGTSRGCCAAYACCTCRAAGGCGTTGCCTTTAAAKTYSYGGCYACCTGGGTTGTACCAGGCGGTGTCATGGGCGTTGGTGTTYAGCGGCARACAGGCGTAACCCTGSGCGCTAAGGTCCTSGGCCATCGACTTGGTCGCGCCGTCATAGAAGTTCCCCCTGGARCCGTGTATCARCARCACCGCATCSACCGGCCCGGCCCGATYCSCRYCCYCGGTGGGCGCATAAAACGCGCCGTCCAAGCGGAGGCCGTCATCATTTRACAGACTGACCAATTCGACTAGCATCTCTCAAACCCTCACAAATAGTTGTCGCCCGGTTGAGCAAATCTGGGCTGGGATTCTCGCCCCAATTCTAGGGACGCGCCGACCCTGCCGCAAACGGCGTAAATGTTGTTGACACCCAATTATAGCCAATCGTACACCACCCCATGCGGTCCCAATGGTGGGGTTTYTMANARACWANGAAARGCCCCCTCGCTTKAGGGGGCNTCTGYTRTCNRSTGGCGYTGGGCAAAAAAAGAGCGCCTTCACTAGTTTGTGAKAACGCTMCGCTATCTTAGCATGTTCAGACGAATCTTGTCAATCTTTCATGCCTGAGATCCTTAAAAGCCTGGGTTGTCGCCGCCT
>NVSQ01000063.1:0-6903 GCA_002401285.1 SAR202 cluster bacterium | reverse complement strand
CCACCCCACCAGTACCCCYGGCCTGATRGAACCGTTCAGTTAGCGCGGTGGATAGGCCAGATGTCAGCGTACCGTAGACGACTTTTAGGGACCTGGTTTTCTACATTCACCTTTTATCGGCCCTCACCCCGCGTTAACGCTGACAAGGAATCGTGTATTTCATCCACAGGAATGGCGAACAATGTACCCTCGTCAACCGAGCGTGTCATGCCGATCACTTGGCCGTCAGAGTTCAGCACAGGCCCTCCACTGTCTCCTGGGTCTACCGTTGCGTCAATAACTAGATGCACACCTCGCCCAATAACTCTTAGGTCCAATACTARGGACAATACGCCAACATGAGCATTGGCTTTACCTGCCGCTCCATTTACCGTCAGGGCGAGAGCGCCATCGTATCCTAATATCAAGAGTGGTTTTGCCACGTCGTCGCTAGTGATTGTTCCTAACGGCAATGGCTTCGCACGCGGATCCAATATCTCGGCAGGCTCATCGAATCTTAGGAGCGCAATATCTCTATCTAAATCGACTGCGGCTACGACGGCAGGAAAGCTTGGAGAATCGGCCTGTCTGACAGTGACCGAATCGCCGCCTTCAACGACATGATGATTAGTCAATATATGGCCTGGTGAGACAAGCCATCCTGAACCGCTTCCCTCTCTTGTGTCGACACGGAATACTGACGGCCACGCAGAAAGATAGACTTTATTGAAGTTTGGGTACGGTCGCAACGTAGGTTGTGGAGTAGGGGTCGGCTGTGGTGTTGCTGTTGGCTGAGGACTCGCGTCAGGGGCAAAAATTACCGGGGTTGCGCTTGGCTGTGGAGTCGGTGTCAACGCCGGAGTAACCGTCGGCGGCAATTCAATCGGCGTCGGAGTCGGTTGTGGGGTTACAGTCGGAGCTGATGTTGGCCTAGGTATCGAGGCGATGGCGGTTGCGACCGTTTCTTCCGATAYCCGGCGTACATCTTGTTCCGACGGGCTGCAACTGATAACAACAGCGGACACGAAAACCACCGCAACCGCTCTACATCCAGAGTGAAGCCACATCGTACCATTATAAATGCTTCAGCTTGATCGCCGGGTCTGCGTGGTCCACATCGCGGTGTTCCAGCGCATCATGACGACCTAGGTCAATACGCGCCAGGTTACCATGTCGTGCTRGACAAYGGSGMGGTRGTGACGGTGYGKTGGGACCAGGTTCGCAGCTGAATYTAGCTGATGGCAGGAGGATTGTTTAGCTAGCACCCTCCCTACCCCACCAGTACCCCCGGCCTGATGGAACCACCAGGGTTACCCCTACCGCAGAACGGCGTTGTCAACCAGGTCTGCTAGAATGGCACTACATAGCCACCACGGCACGACATGCACAACCTCAACGCGGCGTCTACCACAGACGCCGCCGCACCAAATCGAGCTCGAAAGCTATTCGCCAGCAGCCTCTCCGATTCTTTAGATTAATCGACGATTGGATCGCACGGTGGATCACCCTAGTCTCTATGTTGTTATAGGAGGACATGATAATGGCCGTTACGCCTTTCAAGGTAGAAGTGCCAGACGCCACCTTGCAGGACTTGAAGGAAAGGCTGGATCGTACCCGGTGGCCCGATGAAATCCCCGGCTCCAACTGGGACTACGGGACCAACCTGGACTACCTCAAGGAATTGGTGGAATACTGGCGCACCAGGTTCGACTGGCGGTCCCAGGAGAGGCTGATCAATTCCTTCTCCCATTTCAAGACCGATGTAGACGGAATGGGAATCCATTTTATCCACGAGAAGGGCATGGGCCCAAACCCCATGCCTCTGGTGATCACCCACGGATGGCCTGGCACATTCTTCGAGATGTATAAGGTCATACCCATGCTGAGTGATCCCGCCAGCCACGGCGGAGATCAAGAAGACTCTTTCGATGTGGTTGCTCCGTCTTTGCCCGGGTTTGGATTTTCGGACCACCCTACGCAGCGAGGCATGCAGGTGCTGAAAGTGGCCGACATGTGGGCAAAGCTGATGACAGAAAACCTCGACTACCCGCGGTTTGCTGCCGTGGGAGGGGATATCGGAGCGGGTGTAACGTCCCGGTTGGGTTTCGCTCATCCCGACAAGTTGACCGGCATCCATCTCACGTCCATAACCCGCCCGACGCCTTACCTGGGCCCAGGATCCAGACCCCTTAATAAGGCCGAAGCGGCGCATTCAGCCCAACGGGAGAAATGGCAGCGAGATGAAGGTGGGTATGCCCACATCCAGGGTACCAAACCACAGACACTGGCCTATGGTCTAAACGACTCTCCGGCGGGACTCGCAGCCTGGATCGTGGAAAAATACCGCACCTGGAGCGACTGTCACGGTGATGTAGAAAGCCGGTTCAGTAAGGACGAGTTGTTGACCACCATAACCATCTACTGGGTCACCCAGACGATAAGTTCATCAACCAGGATGTACCTCGAAAACCAGACGCACACCTGGGGCATGGGACCAGAAGAACGGGTCAAGGCTCCGGCAGGCATAGCCCTATTCCCTCAGGAAATTGCAAAGCCTCCCAGGGAGTGGGCGGAACGCTCCTACGACGTGCGCCGTTGGACTGAAATGCCCAGCGGCGGGCATTTCGCTGCCCTGGAGGAGCCGACCAGGTTGGTTGAGGACATCCGGGATTTCTTCCGGGGGCTACGGTAGTCGGCTCCGTTCCATGGGCCGACTGGCTTAGTACGTTCCAATACCGCCACGGCAGCTTTAGTAGACGAGAGGGAGCCTCATCGCTCCAAGGGGAGGCCCGTAGGCAATCCCCAGCCCAAGACCACCTTGGGTGCCCGCAGGCCCACGGAATACAATAAGAGTCAAGGAGGAAATGGTATGGCCGTTGGTATTGTAGCCCCCCTGCCCGCGTACACCGTCGATGCCGCGTTCATCGCCCAGAAAGCCGAGGGATTGGGATTCGAGTCTATCTGGTATCACGAACACCCTATCCTGCCGGTTCACAGTGACACTGGGTTTCCTGCAACTGGGGGTGATATCCCGGAGACCTATAGGCACCTGACCGATCCCTACATCGCCTTGGCCAGGGCGTCCGCCGTCACCGACAGAATCATACTGGCCACCGGCATTACCCTGGTCCCCGAGCGGAACCCGCTGATCCTCGCCAAGGAGATAGCGGCACTGGACCACTACAGCGGCGGCAGATTTCTGTTCGGCATCGGAGCTGGTTGGAACCGGGAGGAGACTACCATCATGGGGGGCGATTTCGACCACCGGTGGGCCCAGACCCGTGAGGCGGTCCTGGCAATGAAGGAGCTGTGGACCAAAGATGAAGCTGAGTTCCATGGCCGGTATTACGATTTCCCTCCGGTCTATTGCTATCCCAAGCCAGTGCAGAAGTCTCACCCACCGGTCCTGCTCGGTGGCAATGCTCCCAACGTTCTTCAGAGGGTAGCCCGGTGGGGTGACGGGTGGCTTCCAACGAGGGTTAGTCCGGCCCAAGTCGAAGAGGGCCGGAAGATCCTCGACACCCTGGCTGTGGAGAGGGGCCGGGACCCGGCGTCATTGACCATATCGGTATTCGGTCAACCGCCGGAGACGGATCGAGACCAGATAGAAGCTTTCCTGAACGCCGGTGCGGAACGGGTCTCGGTGTGGGCCTCGCACTGCGAGACCGAAGCCGAGATGGGTGAGCAACTGGAGCGAATGGCCGACGCGCTGATCGCATAGGAAAAGGTTTGATCCGCTGGAAGAATGGGCTGGGAGCCTCTAAGGCATCTATCCGGTGGAGTGCGCCTGTTTCTGATTCAGCGGAGGCACCTTGAGGACGTCCAACAACAGAGGAGGGTGACACCATGGCCACTCTGGTTACCGGTGGTACGGGATTTGTCGGCAGCAACATAGTAAGGACCCTGGCTCAGCTGGGACACCGGGTCGTCTGCTTCGACCTGGTGCCCCCCAACGAGCTGCTCACCCGGTATATCCAACCCTGGGCCGACAAGGTCACCTTCCTACAGGGGGACATCCTGGCCCCTGGCGACCTGGAGCAGGCCGAGGACCATGACATCGACAAGATTGTGCACGCCGCCGTGTTTACCGGGGTCCTGCCTGATGTGGAAGCCAGCCGTAGCCGATCCATTGTGGACATCAATGTTATGGGCACCACTAACCTGTTGGAGTTGGCCCGGCGGATAATCCCCCAACGCTTCCTCTACGTCAGCTCCGGTTCGGTCTACGGTGACCGTCCCGACCAGGAGGAGGTGCTCCGGGAGGACGCCGATCTTCATCCTCACACCCTTTATGAATCGACCAAGTACGTTAGCGAGCTGCTGACCCGCCGGTTCGGTGAGATGCACGGCTTCCCCACCGTCGCCACCAGGCTTAGCTCACCCTACGGTCCCATGGAGCGGGTAACCGGCCACCGGGCCAACCAGTCGGTTGTGAAGGACCTTACTGGAAGGGTTGTTCGCGGTGAGTCCATAGCCGTGAGTGACCGCACCCTGGGCCGCGACTTCACCTACGTGGCCGACATAGCCAGCGGGATCTGTAGCGTGTTGGACGCAGCCAACCCCTCCCACTTCGCCTACAACATCTCCGCCGGACGGTGGCTAAGCGTAGGGGACATACTAGATGCCTTGCAGGAGCTGCGGCCCGGCATGCAGGTGGTGGAGGCTTCTCCAGGGGACGCCAATGACATCTCATACGGCGGCTCCAGGTCCCGGATGGATGTCTCACGGCTGCGGGATGACATAGGATTTACCGCGGAACATGACCTGGCAGCGGGCCTAAACGCCTATCTAGAGTGGAGAGAGGAGTACAGCTTCCGGGATTAGGCCCGGGGCTCCCACCTATCCTACAGGTGCACTAAAACGCCTTGTCTGATCGACGACCCCTCGCTGATGACTCACCGGCGTTGGTGCCACAGGGTCTAGATCTTTCATAGCCCAGGGCCGGGTAAACCCACTTCCAGATCCATCCCCTGCTGACGCCGAACCTTTCAGCTATTTCTGTGACGGTCTCCCCGCTGCCACTCCATGCACCCAGGACGGCGTCACAAACCGCCACAAAGTCCACGTCCAGCCCTGGTCGGCCACCACACGCTGGTTGTACTGTCGAGTGCCCGGTGTTTCCGCCAAGACGATCTCCGGTTTGTTGTAGATTCCCATGTCCGCTGGGGTTGCTGTCGTTAGCACCCCCTCCACCCCACCAGTACCCCTGGCCTGATGGAACCACTGGAGGACGACCTGGCCCGGGGCGGCGTTGTAAACCCTGTCTGCTAGAATGGTGTTGCATAGCCGCCACGGCACGAAGTCCACTCTATGATGAATCTCCCAAAGTCGTTCCCGCCCATAGCTGGGGTCGCTTCGTCCCAGGATAGAGTTGCAAGGTCCTACCGTGGTATTGCACCGTATTGTCCTTAGCCACTCGGCGCAACTCCTTGATGCAAAGCACGCCGCCCAGGTCCAACTCCGGGTCCACCGGCCGGTAGGCTAATTCCGGCTGGTCGGCGGGCACCCCGAAGCGCTGGTTGAACCGTGGCAGAAACTCGGCCAGCACCTGATTCGCCTTTTCTAATGTGCAGGCATCAGCCAGCCGCAGTTCCGCCACCAACCGGTCTTGGAAAGTTCCATTGGCCCTCTCCACCCGCCCTTTGGCCTCGGGGCTGTGGGCCAATATCTGGGTGATCCCCAGCTCTCCNAGATCCCGGCCCCATTGGGTTGAAGGCCCTTTCTGGCGAACTGGGGATCGGTCCGATGGACTACGCCGGGACTGAAAGACGGCATGCCTATCGGTGTACACTGCCATCGGCACACCAAGACGTTCGATGATGCCCTGGAGCAGGGACAAATAGCCTCGGGTGTCCTCCTGTTCCTGGAATAGGGCATGGGGCGCCTTCCCGGTAGCGTCGTCCACTGCCAGCAGCAAAGTCAGCCAGGGCCACCGGTCCTCCAACCATAGATGGTGGCTCCCATCCAGTTGGAGCAGCATCCCTTCCTGGGGCATCCGTTGCCTTCTGCACCGGTGCCGCGGCGGCCGGCGCTGGCGTGGGCTGGTCAACCCGCCCCTGATCAAGAGCCTCCTCACGGTGGGGCGGGGCAACATTACTCCCTCCCGCTCGGCCAACAACTCGGTCAGGTGAGTATGGTTGATGCCGCTATATCGTTGCTGGGCCAGGGCCACCACTTGTTGCCGAATATCCCCTGGAGTGGCATTGGGCGGCACCYGGCCCCGGTTCTGATGCACCAGTCCTCTGGCCCCTTCCCTTTGATAGGCCGCTAGCAGTCGCCAACCCTGACGTTCACTCACCCCCAGCGACGGCGCCGCCTCCTTCATCGTCCAGTATCGCTCTAGCACTCCATTCAAGATATGTAAACGGTTCTGCTCTTTGGTACTCATTGTCAGTCCTTCCATGAACTGACATTTTCCCTGACCAGTTAGCTACTGACAAAATTGTAGACCTACAACACAGGCGCAGAATTGGGGGCACCAAAAGGACTTGGATTTGGTCCGGGAGATTTGAGGAAGATACGGGCCATGGAAATTAGCCAACGCCGAGCTAGTGTATCGCTGTAGGCGTTCAGCGATAATGGGACACATTGGTGGGGGGTAAAAACCCGAGAAGGGGGAGCGGGAGAGGAGCAGATGCGGGCCTGCCCACTGGCCAATTGAGAGCCACTGTAGACTGTCAGCGATAAAGGGGGGCACAATTAGGGGTGAATAAACCCGAGAGAGGGGAAGTGGTGTGATCTCCTGAAGTGAAGGTAACATACTCACGGAAAGGAGCAGATGCATCTCAGTCAGATGTCTACAGGGCCAGGGCCGCTGAGAAGCTGAGCGAACAGACTCGTTCCTTCGTCCGCGTAGTGAAAGCGCCCTATATCTACTTCTCTTTTTTCAATTTACGTTTTTCCTTTAGAGTATGTTGTGCAGTT
>NVSQ01000062.1 GCA_002401285.1 SAR202 cluster bacterium | reverse complement strand
TTGGCGGGAATGATAGGGCTATGCACCTGTTGTTTTCAGAAACAGCGGTACAGGTTATCACCCGAGGGCAAGACTTCACCGACCCTTGGCTAGGTACCATTGGGATGGGTATCCCCGCGTTCCATCACTACCAACATCTTCCCCATGTATCTGTAGCTCTGGTCCATGTTGGCACTCTCGGGGTGTTTCCACTGGCCGATATGCTGAGGTGGACGACATATTTGCTACTTAGTCTTTTCCCCTTATCCATATATTGGTCACTCCGGCGCTTCGGGTTCGACCAACTGACGGCTGCCATGGGCGGGCTAGTTGCATCACTTATCGTGACCCCCGGCATTTTTGGATTCGGTTATATAAGCTACGTCTGGCGCGGACACGGCCTGTACTCTCAGCTTTGGGCGATCCTGTTAATGCCCCCGGCTATAGCCATAGGTTACCGAGTTCTACGGGAGGGACGCGGTTACTTCTGGGCTACCCTGTTGTTAGCCGCGACGTTGATGTCCCACGTTCTCTACGTGTATATGGCCTTCCTTACCCTTGGCATCCTCACTTTCATTCGACCTATACCGTTCAAGTTGCCGTGGAATACAAGTCATAGATCAGAAACACGAGCGGAGCGGAGACGTACCGGGCCGAATGCGAGGCCGGCTGATTCGATAGGACGATCCAGACGGTCCCCAATGGCAGAGATGCCTGAATCAACATCACCGATATCGACTGCCAAGGCTCTTGTGGAGGACATATGGCGGCGGTGGCGGCGACTGGTGATCCTGTTGCTGTTGGTTTCGGCAGTAACTTCGTATTTCCTGGTTCCACTTTTCCTTGACCGGCAGTATCTGAACCGTAGTGTCTGGCATACCTCGACAATGTATGATTCCCACGGGCATTCAGCGGTGCTTTTGGGTCTGATAGAAGGGAATATTTTTGATTTCGACAGATTCCCTTCATTAACCATCCTCGTCTTCGTCGGGTTCGTGATCTGTTTTCTCCGGTGGCGTAAGGAGCGGTACCTGATTCCGGTAGCGATATTCTCGCTGTGGCTGTTGCTCTATTTCGGCAGGGCCACTTGGGGTCCATTGATAGATCTGTTACCGATGAGCCGCCAACTTCACATGCACCGGTTTATCGCCGGGGTCCATCTGGGCGGTATATGCCTCATGGCCATCGCTTTGGCTGCCCCGTGGCGTTGGGCCGTTGCTCGAAAAAATTTGTGGTATGTCGCCGGCGCTCTGGCGTTGACCTCGTTGGTATTGCTGCCGGTATATATCGAAGGGAAGTCGTACTTGACGCTGAATGCCGATACGATGCAAGAATGCCAGAAGCTAGAGGACGCGAGAGACAATGRTCTGACGGCCCTGTTTRAGAAACTAAGGCAACTTCCACCGGGACGGRTCTACGCAGGTGTACCTACCAGAGACGAAGAACGTTGGACAGACGAATACAGTGTTGGCTGTACATCTGTCCTAGCCCGGCTCCATACAGAGGGCCTGGACATGGTGGGGAGGATTTATCAAAGTTTGGTACTAAACCAGTGATGTTCAGGTCAATTTCGACGAGCAGCGCTGGGAGCATTACAACCTTTTCAATGCGCGGTACGTGGTGGCGCCGGAAGGCCAAAGATTCCCCGATTTCGTAAAGCCCCTCCAGCAGTTCGGTCCCCATCACTTGTATCAAGTGGAGACAACTGGCTACTTCGATCTGGTCAGCTCAAACCTGACCTTTGGCGGAGACAAGATAGACTTCTATCCTGCGGCATCAAGGTGGCTGGCCAGTGGGTTGCCGGGCGTTAGGCAGCACCCGACAGTGTTAATGGGCAGCGCTTCCAGCAGAAATGAGCGGTTGATGCCCCTTTCTTCCGCTCCAGGGGTGATCTCTAAGGTAGAAGTCTCCGCAGGCCCATCTCGAGGCACAGTCCTTTCCGAGGAAGTCGGCAGTAATTCCTTTGCGGCTGACGTCAGCGTGGATCGCGATAGCTTGCTGATGCTGAAAGTCACTTATCATCCAAACTGGCGAGCCACCGTAGATGGGGTAGAGACGGACACCGTTATGCTGATGCCCAGTTTTATCGGAGTCCAGTTGCCTCCAGGGGACCACAAGGTGCTGTTGGAATACAGGCCCCGGCGTTTGCGGATGATCTTGTTGATCTTGGGAGTACTGACTTTGCCGTTGATCGCACTCGCGGAGATGCGTGGCGAAGCATTTTCTAGGTGGTTCGCCCTCCGGGTAATGGGACCAGTCCGTGGTTTGGTCAACCGCCAGCATGGATGAGTAGTCTTCAAGACCGTTCGCGATATATTTGGAACGTTGGCAGTAATATCGGAGGGTTGGCTTATCCGGCGACGGGCGTCACCATCTGCTAGGAGAGATCTGGGGGAGAATCTGCGGTGCGTCGCTACGTCGTCCAGGGGCCGAAGACAGGCCCAATTCTCCGCCTAACGACGACGGGGACTGGCCGGCGGGGAGACCTTGGGAACGCCGCCGAAACGGAGGCGAAGGAGTCCTTTGATATCTTCGGTAGCGGTCCCGGCGACGTTTACGGTACTGTCCGGGTCGTCGTCCCATTTGACTGGCAAGGAGCTGATCTGGAAACCGCCCTTGGCGGCGATTATCAGTAATTCCGTGTCAAAGAACCAGTTGTTGTTCTTGATCTTCGGCAGCAGTGTCTTGGCGGTTTCCCTAGTCATTGCCTTGAACCCGCACTGGGCGTCAGGGAATCCGGCAAAAAACATGGACTTGATCATCAAGTTGTAAGTGCGGGAGATGAACTCCCGTCGGAATGACCGGGTGACTTTAGACTCCTTGCTCAACCGGCTGCCAATGGCGATGTGTGCCCCTGATTCGATGGAATCGATCAACTGAGGAAGGTGGACCAGGTCGGTGGAAAGGTCCACGTCCATGTAGCTAACAATGTCGGCGGTGCTTTCCATCCAAGCGGCTTTTAGTGCCCGGCCCCGGCCTTTCTGGGGCAGGTAAAGGTAATTCACTCCAGGATACCTCTCGCACAACATCTCCGAAACTGAGCGCGTGCTGTCGGTAGACGCGTTGTCGGCAATGATTATCTGCCAAGGGTTGATGACGTTGGACTTAAGGTAGTCCGTTAGGATGAGGATGCTGCGAGGGAGAGCCTGTTCCTCGTTGTAGACGGGTACCACAATGTCGATGGTCAAAGGCATATCCAATTCCCGCCTTGATTTATCCCGTATCGATTATTTATCCCAGGTAAATCCCATTGAAGGGCTTATTTGCGAGGGCGTTGCGTTGGGTCTAGTGCCGGAAGTGGCGTACGCCCGTAAACACCATCGCCAGCTTGTGCTTGTTGGCTTCTTCTATGACCTCGGCATCACGGATCGAGCCGCCGGGTTGGACTATGGCGGTGACTCCGGCCTGCGCCGCAAGTTCGATGTTGTCCGGAAAGGGAAAGAAGGCGTCCGACGCCAGGACGCTTCCGGCGGCCTTATCCCCGGCAGCACGCCCCGCCAAGTGGACGCTGACCACGCGGTTTGGCTGGCCGGCCCCCATGCCCACTAGGGTCAGATCTTTAGCGAACACGATGGCGTTTGACTTGATATGCTTTGCGGCCTTCCAGGCGAATGCCAGGTCCCGCATCTCCGCGTCCGTCGGAGAGCGGTCGGTGGCGGTCTCCCAAGTGGCTGGGTCTTCGTCCAGAGCGTCTGGCGCCTGGACTAGCACTCCACCGGTGATGGGACGCAGATCGTAGTCGAGCCCACCGGTGTTCGGCCCCACCGCCAGGATGCGCAAATTACGTTTTTTCTTCAATATATCCAAGGCCTCGGACTCGTAATCGGGAGCGACTACGACTTCGTAGAACACCGGATCCATCGCCCGCGCGGCTTGGGCGGTGACCGTCCGGTTATACCCGACGATGCCTCCAAAAGCCGAGACCGAATCACCCTGATAGGCCCGCTCGTATGCTTCGGCTTGGTCCTTATGGCTGGCCAAACCGCAAGGATTGGTATGTTTGATTACGGCCACGGTGGTTTCTGCAAAGTCGGAAACGGTGCGCCAGGCCGCGTCGGCATCCATCAGGTTGTTGTAGGAAAGCTCCCGGCCGTGTAACTGCTGGGCGTGGGCGATTCCTCCGGTCCCACTGTCCGCCGGCACGTAGAGGGCGCCCTCTTGGTGGGGGTTTTCGCCGTAGCGCAGGGAGGCGGTCTTGTTCAGCGATATGGTTAATGTTTCCGGCAAGCCGGCCGTATCTTCCGATGACACATCAAGATAGCCGGTGACTGCGGCGTCGTACATGGAAACGTGGCGGAATGCCTTGGCCGCCAATGCCCGGCGTTCCTCGTGGCTTAAACCGTCCGCCGCCAGCTTTTCAGCCACCCAAGAGTAGTCTGTAGGGTCGACAACTACGGTCACGGAYGGGAAGTTCTTGGCGGCGGCCCGCAGCATCGTCGGSCCACCRATRTCGATGTTTTCCAGAGCATCKTCCARGGTGACGCCGGGCTTGCTTATGGTCGCTTGGAAGGGGTACAGGTTGACGACCACCAGGTCGATGAGGCCGATACTGTGTTCTGCCAGCTCCGCCATGTGGCCCGGAACATCCCGGCGGGCCAGTATGGCGCCGTGGACCACCGGATGGAGCGTCTTGACCCGGCCGTCGAGAATCTCGGGTGAGCCGGTTACCTCCGAGACCTGCCGTACGGACAGACCTCCTTCTYGAGCAAGGGTTTGGTGGGTTCCTCCGGTGCTGATYAGCTCGAATCCCGCGCCCGCTAGACTTCGGGCAAACTCGACGATGCCAGTCTTGTCGTAGACGCTAAGGAGCGCTTTCACCCGCTTGACCGCCTCACTTCGATTCCACCCTACAGGTTGGTGGTATGCACCCTGACCGTTGGCCGTTTGACTTTTTGAACAGTTGCCCAGACCGGKATGGCCGATCTAGCCATCGAGTATGGCCACCTGGGGACCGTCGTCTCTCTGGATGATGCGGCCCACCACGCGGGCGTCGGGTATCTTATCGGTGATCGCCTCAAGGGCTTCCTCGGCGCAGACTGCCACCATCCCTAGCCCCATGTTAAACACCCGGTACATCTCGTCTGTGCTTATATTCCCTTCTCTTTGGATAATCCCGAATATGGCCGGGGCCGTCCAGGTCTCCGGGCGGAATTCGGCGGCCAAATGTTCGGGTAGGATGGCCGGCATCTTACCTGGTAGTCCCCCTCCGGTAATGTGGGCCAATCCTTTGAACGATTTTAGCACCGGCTCCAGCATCGGATGATAACAACGGTGCCGGATCAGCAGTTCCTCACCCAGGGTGTGCCGTAACTCATCAAACCGGCGGAAAAGGACCGAAGGGTTGTCATCAATGTCGAATACGCTACGCACCAACGAGAAGCCGTTGGTATGTAAGCCACTGGAAGGGAAGCCGACCAARCAGTCGYCGGGCTGGATGTTGGACCCRTCYATCAACCCGTCCGGCTCCGCSGCGCCGACGACAAACCCCACCAACTCCAAATGGTCCGACCCGTCCGGTCCGGGCATCTGGGCGGTTTCTCCGCCGATGAGGGCGCATCCCACCTCGCGGCAACCCCACACGATGCCGCGAAGCAAAGTATCCATCACTTGCTCGTCCAGGGTGGTAAAGGAGATGTAGTCCAGGAAAAAGAGGGGTTTGGCCCCACGGGCCAAAATATCGTTGACGTTGAGGGTGACCAGGTCCTGGCCTATSGACTCGTAGTGCCCCATTTGRGCGGCGATCTTGATCTTCGTCCCCACGCCGTCGGTGCTGGCCACCAGCACGGGTTGTCGATAGCCCCTGAGCCGGAACAGGCCGGCGAATCCACCCTCTGGGTTTAGGACTTCGGGTCCATGAGTCGCCGAGGCAAAGGCCTTTATCCGTTCTTTCAGGGCGTCCATCTCATCCAGATTCACGCCGGACGAGCGGTAAGCCTGACTGGTCAACTGGCTACTCCTCCCCTGGGCCGTCCACATTGGGTGGGACTGCCGCCCCGCACTAAAAGGTTAAAGCAGCCGGACCCGCATGGCAAGAGGGAGTCTATGCTGGGTCCGGTTTCGGGACAACSRCCGTAYGGGATGAGACGCCCGGAGATTAAATGCCCCAAGTGGGCGTCAATCGGAGAGGATCTCAAGCTCCGCCGGCGGCTCCTCCAAGACCAGTTTGGTCAACTCAAGTTGAACCGGTACCGGATAGTTACCTGTGAAGCAGGCGTCGCAGTACCCGCCATTGGTGCCGCCGACCACTTTCATCAGTCCTTTGACGTCCAGGTAGCCTAGAGTGTCGGCGTCGATAAATTTACGTATCTCGTCCACGGTCTGGTTGGCCGCGATCAATTCCTGACGGGTGGCCATGTCCACTCCCATGAAACAGGGGTGCTTTATCGGCGGAGCGCATACCCGCATGTGAATCTCGGCGGCCCCGGCCTTGCGCAGAAGCCCGACCACATGGGGTGTGGTGGTGCCGCGGACGATGCTGTCATCGACCACGACGATCCTCTGGCCGACGATGACCTCGGTCAGGGGATTGAATTTTTGCCTCACGCCCAGGTCTCGCATCCGCTGCTCGGGTTCGATAAAAGTCCGGCCGACGTAGCGGTTCTTTACCAAGCCTTCACTGAACGGAATACCGGACTCCCTGGCGTAGCCCACCGCCGCCGCGGTTGACGAGTCCGGGATACCGATAACCAGGTCGGCCTCCACCGGATGCTCTCGGGCCAATTGGGCGCCTAGTTCTTGCCTTACCGAGTGGACAAGTTTATTGTCCAACAGGCTGTCGGGCCGGGCAAAATAGATAAGCTCAAACACGCAAAGGGCGCGGCGGCCGGTGGCGCCGGACCATACGGAAGAGCGAAAACCCTGTGGGTCGATTATGACAACCTCGCCGGGCTCCAACTCTCTCATGTATGTGGCGCCTAGGTGGTCAAGGGCGCAGCTCTCAGACGCAATTATCCAGCCGCCGTCCAGCTTGCCGATGCACAACGGCCGGATACCCAAAGGATCCCGGGCAGCCATCAACGTGTCCTCAGTAAGGGCGACCAAGGAATACGCACCCTCCAACTGGCGCATGCAATAAAACAGCCGCTCTTCCCAGTCGGCTCCGGAAGCGTTAGCCAGCATGTAGGCCATCACTTCGGTATCCGTAGTGGATTCGAAGGTACAGTTCCAGTCCTTCTTCTGTTGGGCTTGCAACTGGGCACAGTTGATGATGTTGCCGTTGTTCGCCAAGGCCAACCGGCCTTGATACCCTTCGACAATCATGGGTTGGGCGTTGCAAAGGAGGCTGCTTCCAGTGGTGGAGTAGCGGGTGTGGCCGATCGCCCGTTCGCCGGCAAGAGGATAAAAATCCGGCTCGCGGAATATCTGAGTGACCAGGCCCATTTCGGCGTGGACGTTGAGGGTCTCGCCGTTGGATGCTGCGATTCCAGCACTCTCCTGGCCGCGGTGCTGTAGGGCGAATAAGCCGAAGAAAGCCAGGCGGCTAGCTTCGGCGCCTGGAGCGTATACCCCAACTACCCCACATTCTTCATTGGGGGTGTCTAAGGGGTCGTTGAGCCTTGGAGACTCAAACTCKCTATTCACAGGGTAATTCTAGGTTTCTTTTGGATTAAGGTCAACTATGTCCCCTCCCCACCTAAACTTCTGTGAATCGGATCTCCTACTCGTTTGGTTTGGGTATGATGTTTACCTTCCGGTCGTCGCCCATTCCCGTGCTCTCGGTGATAACACCGGGGTAGTCCGTCAAAGCCGTGTGGACGATGCGCCGGTCGGCGGGTGACATCGGCTCCAATGCTACGGCCCGGTTGCTTTGAACTACTCTGGAAGCCACTTTAGTAGSCATGTCCCGCAAAGAGTTTTCCCGCCGTWGGCGATAACGCTCMACGTCCAAGACCACCCGRACTCCCTCGCCATACTGATTGCGCACGATCAAGTTGACCAGGAATTGTAGGGCTTGCAGGGTTTGGCCGCGGCGGCCGATCAACAAACCCGAATCTTCGCCTTCCAGGTCGATTATGGGGCCACCGGTTTCGGGGTCGTWSKYWGNCCGKRCNCGWSMRSRKSACSKKGRCSYRSSMARSCKGYWAGATCCGGCCTACCGTCTCAGAAGCGACGGCGGCAGCGCCGGCTGAGCCTCCTTGGGTTACGGCTATTTTGGTGACTCGAACCCGGGCCGGTTCGCCGCCAATGCCGAGAAATCCCGACTTGCCCCTACTTAGTATTTCTACCTCGGCCTCGTCTCGGTCGGCGTCTAGCTCTTTGAGCGCTAGTTCTATTGCTTCTTCGACGGTTCGTGCCGTCATTACGCGTACTTCCATTTTCTCGCGTCTCCTTCTGAGGATCAGCTTCCTCCGAGCGTGCCGAGGGCGGGGGYGCCTCCGGCTTGGGGAATAGCGGAAATAGAGGAGGAAGCTGACCCTTGGGTGTTACKAAGTATTGCACGGCGACACCGATGACGTTTGATACTATCCAGTACATCGACAAGCCGCTGGGAAATTGGAGGGAAAAGAAAGCAATCATTATCGGCATCATCCAGAGCATCATCGTCTGGTTTGACTGCTGCTTTGGATCGGTGGATGGGCTGACCGTTAATTTTTGCTGCACCCAAGTGGACACAAACACCAATGCTGGAATTATCACCCGGGTTGGGTCCGGTTCGGCCAGGTCTAATATGCCCAGGAAACTGGCGTTGAGAGGGACTACCGCGTATATCGGGAACACCGGGATCCAGGTATACAATTTCTCGGAAAGTCCGATCAGGTCTCCCGGCTTGGAGAACAGCGTCTGTATCAATACCCGGAACAAACCGATCAGAATGGGCATCTGAACTACCAGAGGCCCCAGGCAGCCTATAGGGTTGACCCCGGCCTCTCGATACAGACGCATGGTTTCCTGGGAAGCTCGGGACCGGTCCCCGCTGTAACGCGCCTGAATTTCCTTCATCTTGGGCTGCAGGGTGCTCATAACCCGCATCTGCCTGATCTGCTTCAGAGTCAAGGGCATGGTGGCCGCTCTGACTAATACGGTAAAGAGAATGATGGCAATTCCCATGTGCTGGAAACTGATCACGTAAAACACCAACAAGGTATTGAGCATGGGCCGGATGATAACTTCGTTCCAGAGGACTACGACGAATTCCAAAGCCCTACCCTTGACGCCGGTTGAATGCCCGGTTGACGGGCAKTCGACTGGTTAGCTGCATTGACCGTTCTCAGATTCTGTATCAAAACACCACATAGGCGCCAGACCCGCTCTGACTTCTATCCGCCGGACGGTATTATCTTCCGCTGCCACGAACACGGATTCATCCAGAACTGACAGTGGGGCAAGAATCTCAGGGTCTCCCCTGAGGGAAAGGGGATTTCGCGACCGTTGCAACCCCATGTCGTTCAATGAAGTGTCCAGCAGCCTGATCTTGCCATCCCTCGCCGCCACCACCAGTCCCCGTGGAACCAGCACCGGGCGGGAGACTATAGGTGATTCCAGGTCGTATTTCCAAGACAGGTTGCCACCCCGGTCTAGAGCGTAAACGTTGCCATCCATCGATGGGGCGAAGATCGTCCGCCCGTTGGCGACGGCCCCGGCCCAAAACCAATTTTCGCCCAGGAATTCCCAGACCTTGCTGCCGTCTTTGATATTGATCGCATACAACTTCTTATCGAAGGATCCGGCTATCACCATATCGCGGAACAAAAGGGGGCGGCCTGCCACGACGCCTCCGGTGAGGAACTTCCACTTCAGTGTCCCGTCGGCTAAAGAAACCGCATAGACGTGCTTGTCATGGGACCCAAAGTAAATCACACCGTCTTGAATCACCGGTGTAGACCATATCTTGTCCTCTGCTCTGAAGGGGAACCCGTCCCGAGGTTCACCGGTCTTCGCGTCAAAGGCGTATAGGCCGCCGTCTTCGGAGCCAACCACCACGACGTTGCTTTCGAGGTCCAATGCCGGCCCTGCCACCAAGGTAGGCCGATCATCTTCAGCTTGCCCCCGAGGCTGCTTCCAACCGGTGGAGCCGATCGTCCCAGTTTCCCGGTCTATGGCGTAAAGAACGCCGTTTATGGCGCTAACGTAGACCAAGTCTTCTCCGACCACCGGGCTACCGTAAACGCCGAAAAGTGAATCCCCGTCTTTGGAATCTTCGTCGCGGTTAGGAGGGAAAGTCCACAACGGCTTATATCCTTCAAATCCGTTGTCCGTCAAGGCTTGGACGGTGCCCTGCTTAGTCCCCACGTAAACAAACCCGTCCAGACCTGACGCCGGGGACCAACCGTTCCCGATCTGGCTGAATCTTCCCGGCGTGCAACCCAAAAGAAGAAGAAGAGCCGCAGCCATAAGCAGAAGAGCCGGCACAGGTAAGCTAACCCGGTTCCGATCGCCGAAATTGAGCGTCAGACCGGGCGCCACGGCTGGATGCCGAAGAGATGTAACGTAACCGGAGATGGATTTTAGGAGCAAAATAATTGAAGACAACAATCAGTGAAAATCAAGCCGAAAAATTCATGGTACAGGGTCGAAACCTTTTCCACCCCAAGGGTGGCACCGGGCCAGTCGTTTCAGGCCGAGCCAGATTCCTTTGACCGTTCCGTATTGCTGGACCGCCTCTTGGGAATAGTGAGAACACGTGGGTAAATAGCGGCAAGCCGATGGTAGATATGGCGACAACACTCCTTGGTACAACCCAATGGCCATTATCACAGCACGTTTCATCCAGTGGACTCCGTGGCAGGTGCGGCGCTTACCGCCAACTCTTCATCCGCCACTAAGTGTGAGCGCCGCAACAGGTTTTCCGTTGCCTGCTGGAGCTCCTGGAAATTTGCCCGGTTAATGTCACGGCGGGCRATCAATACGGCATCCCATCCCGGTTTCACCGGCGTGAGCCGGACCACTTCTCGCAGTCTGCGTTTCACCCGGTTTCTCACCACCGCATTCCCGATACGCTTACTGACCAGAAAGCCGAAACGGCTGTAATCAAGTCCATTGGAAAGGACCCGAACCACCAGGAAACGGTTCGCTATGCTTAGGCCCTCTCGATGGATCTGAGAAAACTGTTTGCTTGCTGTAAGGCGATGTCTGCGTTGCATCACCAGAACTAACTGGTTATACGGTGAGATTGTGACGGCCCTTGAACCGTCGCCGCTTCAATATGGCCCGGCCATCAGACGTGCTGGATCTTGATCGGAAGCCGTGCACYCGTGCACGGCGGCGCTTTTTGGGTTGATAAGTCCGTTTAGGCATGTTTTAGGTATTGTCCGAAGGTAAGGTTCATTAGGCTCTGACTTAAGGATTATAGGGTGCGCCCGTTCTCACGTCAAGGCAAATCGCGGGAGACGCCGCCCTCGCTTCKCGCCCTATTATTCCTTCAAATCTGCTAATTTGCCCTTCGGAATACTATGTTCGTAATGATTTATANCTAGCCCGAATTCAATTACGAAACAGCCCCATCGGGGCGGTTGWGTGTCGGGGGATGAGCGCAATGTTGCTATTAAATCTAAAGTCAGACCAGCACACTTTGAACGATACGGACGGATGGTCCGAACGCCCGAAATATCTGGAACACCACGACTTGTTGGTAGATGTTTTGTGGGAGGAACTCGAAGATACTGTTCGAGAACTCCGTGCGCTGGCGGTAAGCACCGACCAACGTACCTGTTAAGGCCATTTGCCGCCGGGTCCCAGGCCCGCCACTTCTTTCTACCCGGTCCCAGGCTGCCAAGAACCGGTGGCCGGTTATATTTCTACGCCCCGCGGCACTGGAAAACGCCCCGTTTTAGCTATTAGATAGTCCCGTGCCGAAGTGGCGGAATGGTAGACGCGCCGGTCTCAAAATCTGAGGCCGGCGCTGTTGTTCTATATCGCCAAAGAAACCAACCACACCCATCTTTTCCAGGGCTTTATCGGGTCGGCCAACACCGAACCGAGGGGTGCTTTTCGATGTTGACCGCGGTTGACCCAATAGTCGGCGCTGCTACCGTATTGTCGCCGACATTCCATAACTTACATTAACTTATATTGTAAGGAATTTTATATCTGGTAGGTGTCGGGATGATACCGCCGGGGTATTGTTAAGTTCTATTCGTCCAATAAAGTTTAAACTACGATTGCTCAATCACATCCTTAAGGAGARRAGACTGTGCGACGATTCAGAAAAGTACACCTGATGGTTGTCCCGGTGACGCTGGCGGCGGCCCTGCCCGCCATGACGGTCGAGCTGGCGAGCGACAAGCGACGGTTCCTGAAGCCATTAGTTTTACTCCTGCCCTTGGTGTTGATGGTAGTGGTATTTAGCGGAGGGCKWSKGSASSMCAGCNCRSCANYYGTGCTGGTCACGGACATCATTCCCGGATTCGGCAGCTCGCTTCCTGAAGAGCTGACGAAAGTGGGGAAAGACCTCTTCTTCAACGCCAGAGACGTGACCAACGGCAGAGAGCTGTGGAAGACCGACTAAGAGCCTATYCGACAACTTAACAAGTGGATACTAGTAGGCGCCAGTAAACTGATGATAGGMGGGCACCACGAGGAAACCGAAGACTTGCATCGATGATGGCTCACGTATCCCAGAGGAGCTACGGACCTATATCGAGCCCTTGTTAACTACCAAAGCGCCCCATRGTTCGGCGGCCCGTTCAAGATCAAGAACACGGTAYTGACCGCTTTTACCCCGGGTTACTGGCCGGCGCGTCAGGGMYAGGTGTCCCGCAGTGATACCCAATTTTCGCGCCGGGCTCCTCAACGCGCCCTCCCCCGTCTCCACCAGACAACTCTTGTACTGGATAGTTGAAACCAGCCAGCCGCCCATTGTTCTGAAGTACGTCTCCGAGCTCAGTAAGTGCTTGTTAGCAAAATGTTGGCAAAACGAGGTAACGATGTTTTGGGAGGGGTACCAAACAGACCGATTTAGCTATAAAATAACCCAGTGCCGAAGTGGCGGAATGGTAGACGCGCCGGTCTCAAAAACCGGTGGGGGCAACCCCGTGTCAGTTCGACTCTGACCTTCGGCACCACKTTTTGATAACMRWTTGATAACMWWGMCCCSKCGSTKGWGGGGGTTATTCTTTGTTTATGGAGTAAGCCAGCCTTGGCCGTA
>NVSQ01000019.1 GCA_002401285.1 SAR202 cluster bacterium | reverse complement strand
CATATCCCAGCCCCAACCCTGATCCTGGCGGCTGCCAGGACGAGATTACTCCCCCAGAAGTCCAACGTCTGATGGCCGAACTGATGCCAAACGCCCGATTGCGGACCTTCGAAGGCGTGGGCCACAACATGAAGGTGGAGATTCCTGACCTGCTGGCGGGGAGTGTGCGTGATTTCATCGGGGAGATTGAATCCGCCTAATCAGGCAACGCCTGGGCTGAGTGGGCCGGACGGGTGGTCAACATAATTTTGGTGGATCCAAGCGCGGCCAAGAGGAGGCTACCGATGAGCGAGACACCTCTACACTTCAAAACAATCACCGAGTTGGCGGAGTTGATTAAGTCCAAGGAGCTATCGCCCGTGGAAGTCACGGACGCCATGCTCGACCGCATCCGGGAACGGGACCTACAATATAAGAGCTACGCAACCGTCATGGCCGAGCAGGCAAGGACATCCGCTCAGGCTGCGGAGCGGGCCATCTCCTCCGGAAACTATCTGGGACCGCTCCACGGGGTGCCCATCGCCGTCAAAGACCTGTGCTTCACCAAAGGCGTGAAGACGATGGGCGCCACCAAGGCTTTGATGAATCATGTCCCGGATTTTGATTGCACGGTGGTCGAGAAGCTTAACGCCGCCGGTGCGATCATCTTGGGCAAGCTAAACCTCACTGAGGGCGCCATGGCTGGTTACAACCCTGAGTTTCAGGTRCCKRTAAACCCCTGGGGCGCAAACCTCTGGAGCGGCGCCTCTTCCAGCGGCTCCGGCGTAGCTACGTCGGCAGGGCTGTGTTTCGGGTCGTTGGGAAGCGATACCGGCGGTTCCATCAGATTTCCCTCTGCCGCCTGTGGCATCGTGGGSATCAAGCCCACCTGGGGGAGAGTCAGCCGCTACGGCGTGTTTGCCTTGGCCGAATCCTTGGACCACATCGGCCCGATGACTCGCAGCGCAGCCGATGCCGGAATAATGCTTCAGGCCATCGCCGGCTTGGACCCGAACGACCCCACGTCTTTGCCCGCCGCGGTGCCAGACATGTTGGAGGGAATCGACCAGGGTGTCCGGGGTCTCCGCATCGGCTTGGACGAAGAATACATCTCCGGCGACACAGACCCGGAGTTGGTGGAAAGCGTGTTGGCGGGTATCCGAGTTATGGAAGGACTGGGCGCCGAGATAGTCCCGATAAAAATCCCCGATATCAGCGGCTATATGGACGCGTGGGGAGTGCTTTGCGCTTCGGAGGCGTTGGCCGCCCACGAGGCAACCTATCCTTCACGCCGTGACGATTACGGACCCTGGTTCCAAGGCTGGTTAGACATGGGCGCGGCGGTCACCGGGGCCGAATATGCCAAGGCTAATAACGTACGCTCGGCCTGCCGTGGCCTCTTGGCCAACGTCTTCGAGAATATCGACGTAATCGGCTGCCCCACTATGACCCGGCCTCCCTTCCCCATCACCTTGGAGGAGATGTACGGGCCCTCGTTCTTRCTGGACGACGSCAACTGGGGSCGATTCACSGTGCCCTACGATTTCAGCGGCGCTCCTACCATATCCTTACCKTGTGGCCWGAACAGCGACGGGCTGCCCCTAAGYCTGCAGTTCGTGGGAAAGCACCTTTCCGAGCCATTGTTGTGCCGGATAGGGTATACGTTTGAACAGAACACCCAGTGGCACAACCTGCGTCCGGATATCGACTGAGATCCACTGTGGCGCCGTCCGCGGACCGCCACCCATGGGTATCAACCGGATCCGGTTCTGAAGACCGCCATTAAGGKGGTCTTTTTTGTTTGTCCGGTTCTGGCATAATAGAGCCGTCGCCGCCTCAGAAAGCCGCACTAGGGAGAAGGGGGATCGATGGCGCTTGTCACAGAGCCTTTGGACTCCCGTGCGCGCGAACGTCTGTTTACCCTGGTAGAGGATTTCAAGGGCGGCGATCCCCTGGCTCCGGTCACCGTCATTGTCCCATCGACTTACGCCGGCTTGGACTTGCGCCATGATCTGGGACGCCTTGGCAGCACCAATGTGTACATTATCGGACTCTCCCGGCTTGCCGAGCTGTTGGGAGCCCCCTCCCTGGCCGCACAGGGGCGTCGCCCACTCACTCCTCTCGTGGAAGCCGCCGCGGTCCGGGCCGTTGCATCTGAGGCCGGGGGGCCTCTAGAACCGGTACGGCAGCATCCCGCCCTGAACCGCACGCTGCAGTCCACGTTTCGCGAATTACGCCATGCCGCTGAGGCGGGGCTTACCGCCCTAGCGGCCCAGGGCAGGCTCCGAGCCGAAGTCGTGCGCCTTTATCGTCTCTTCCGTGAGCACACAGACCCTAAATACTACGACCGGGAAGCCTTGGCCCAGGCGGCGGCCCGATCGGTGCGGGACAACACAGCCACCGGATTAAAAGACCTGGGACCAGTGGTGTTCTACCTTGTGTCCGGCCTGACTCCGGGCGAGCAGGCGCTGGTGGAGGCGCTTGACGAGCAATGGTCCTGTGCCGTGGTCCTAGGACTTGCCGGTGATCCATCAGGAGATGGTCCCGTCCGCGCCCTGGGAGACCGGCTTGGCCGGGTGCTAGGTCCAACCCAGGAGGGAGCGGAGCCGCGGTTGCCGCCCGTCTCCGGTCTTGTCATCGCGCCCGACCCCCATCAGGAGGTGCACTGGGTACTGCGGCGCCTGATGAAGGCCGCTGAAGAAGGCACGCCCTTCCATCGCATGGCCATCCTCTACCGCCAGTCCAACCCTTACGCCGCTCTGGTTCAGGAGGAACTGAGACTATCCGGAGTAGCCATGGCCGGGCCGGGGAACGTGAATCTGATCGACACGGCGGCAGGCCGCACCCTTCTGGGATTGATGCGGCTGGTGGGGAGGGACTTACCACGGAGCGARCTCATGGCATGGCTTACCAGTTGCCCTATCGCCGCTCCTGGTGAACCTCGCCCCGCCATTCAACCGTCGCACTGGGATGCCATTTCCCGGAAGGCGGGGGTTGTCGGCGGCCTGGACCAGTGGGAGCAGCGGCTCGACCGCTACGCTGGGGACATGGAGCGATTGGCGGAAGAGGGCCTTAGATCAGGAGACATGCCAGATGCCCGGACCGCCCGCTTGGAAGGCGAAGCGGCCGCCACCCGGTCGCTGTTGAGCTTTGTGACCGGTCTGGCCGGCCGATTGGAAGCRCCTCCCGACGGCAGTGGCTGGCCCGCCTTGTCCGGCTGGGCTCAGAACCTGCTTACGTCCTATCTAGACCGATCCACCGCCAACTTACGCGACGCGGAGGAAGCCGCGCTCACCCGCGTTGAAGAGACATTGCGAGAGATGCGAACCCTGGACGACGTAGAGGCAGGCCCGTCCTTCGACGGGTTCTTCTTAGCGCTGGAAGGGGCCTTGGCCAGTCCGATAGGTCACCTGGGCCAGACAGGCCGGGGTGTATTCGTCGCGCCACTGAATACGGCCCTGGGCATGAGATTTGACCTGGTATGCGTGGTGGGAATGGTGGAAGGGGCGATGCCGCCGCGTCAACCCGACGACCCTCTGTTGCCCGACCGGGAAAGGCAGCGGGCCGGGGGCCCTTCCGCGGGACTACCATTGCGAGGCGGGCGGGAGGCCGACGAACGCTACGCCTACCTGGCTGCCCTAGCGGCGGGTGACCAATGCGTCCTCTCTTTCCCTCAAGGTAATCCCGGGTCGCAACGCGGCCAGTTCCCCTCCCGCTGGTTCCTGGAGGCGGCGACACAGTTACACGGCGCCCCAGTGTACACCTCGAACCTGAGGGCGATAGGACCCGTCCCTTGGCTAACCACCGTGGCATCCATGGAAGACGGGCTGCGGACCGTGGCCACGGAGTCGGCGGCCGACATCCACGACCGTGACGTCGAAGGCTTGTGGCGGTGGCGCCGCGCCGGGATGCCGATGGAACAGCACCATCTGGCCGCATCGGGGCAACTGTCCCGTGCCTTGAACTTGGAACAGGGCAGAGAGGCCCGTCAACTGACCCATTGGGACGGCGATGTTTCCATCTTGAAAGGCCGGACGCGCCGGYTGAGGCTCCTGGACCGGCCCGCCCTGTCTCCCACCAGTCTGGAAACGTGGGCTACGTGCCCCTTCCGCTACCTCATGAGCAACGTACTGGGCGTGGCTGCATTGGAGCAGCCCGAGGACGTGGCGACCATGTCTCCTCTGGAGAAGGGGTCGCTGGTACACGGAGTCCTMGAGAGCTTCATCCGCGGYGGGCAGAAAGAAAGAAGCCTWCCCACTCCCGAGGAAMCCTGGAGCGAGGAGCATYGGAACCGATTGCGACACCTGGCCCTCGAGTCGTTCGCCGACGCCGAGGAACGGGGGGTGACCGGAAAGGCACTCCTCTGGGAACTGCAGCAAGAGGCCATCCTGTCGGACCTGGACGAGTTCTTGTCGGCAGACGCCGGCCTGCGGGAACGCTTCGGGGTGACTCCCCATCTGGTGGAGGTGCGGTTCGGATTGCCGGGTTCCTCCGGAGGAGAGCCGGGCTTGGAGGCCGCCCAGCGGGATATTCCGGGGGTAGGGATTCTTCGCTTTCGAGGCGTCGCGGACCGGGTCGATCTAGACCCATCGGGTAAGTTAGCCCTGGTGCTGGACTACAAGACGGGTAGCACGAGAAGTTATCGATCGATGAAAGATGATCCCGTCGCCGGTGGAAAGCGCCTGCAACTCCCCATCTACACSATCGCCCTCCAGAATAGCCTTGGCRMCGATGTCACSGTCCGAGCCGCCTACTGGTTCGTCAGCGCCWSCGGACGRTTCGAGATTATCCCGCCGGAGCCGGTGGAGATGGCCGAGGTGGCGAAGCGCTTCGACAGCGTTGTCGGTACTATTGCCCAGGGTATCGCTGAAGGCCTGTTTCCGGCCAATCCAGGCACGGAAGACCGGAATGGCTTCTCCAATTGCAACTATTGYGACTTTAACACCCTGTGCCCCAGCCGGCGGGACATCCACTGGGAGCGGAAGCAGGCCGACTCCCGTTTGCAGGCGTACCTGCAGATGCAGAGCGGCGAGGCGGACAAAGCGGAAGGCGAATGTTGAGCGGCTCATTCGTTCCCCAGGACCAGGACGTACGCCGCCGCATCCAGGAGGCACTAGAAGAGAATTTCTTCGTGGAAGCGGGCGCGGGCACCGGCAAGACATCGAGCCTGGTGGACCGCATCGTCGCGCTGGTAGCCTCTGGGCGGGCCTCGCTGGACCAAGTGGCGGCYATCACCTTCACYGAGTCCGCGGCGTCGGAACTGCGGGACCGTATCCGGGAGTCCCTGGAGCGGGCGGCCGCCGATCCGGAGCGGCCTATAGAAGARCAAGCCCGCTGCACYCAAGGCGTGGCCGACCTGGACCGGGCTGCTATCCAGACCCTTCACAGCTTCGCCGGGAGCTTGTTGCGGGAGCGGCCCTTGGAAGCCGGACTTCCTCCAGCGTTCGAGGCGCTGGACCAGATCTCCGCCGACATGGGCTTCAGAGAAGCTTGGGGTACGTGGCTGGACAATGCCCTGGATGACTCCGGCCTTAGGCCGTCTTTACGCATAGCGCTTTCCYTGGGGCTGACGCTGGGCCATCTCCAACAGGTGGCCGCGAGCTTCCACGGCAATTACGACCTCTTGGAGGAMGYCTMCTWYCCYGASSCGCYACCWTMCCGRCCCSAMGCGGCCSCGSCRKWRMYMSCRRMMYSMCAWRWWSYSSRGMSSCWYYGWSYYTTTSYRMAMWWSRAMRSMRASSCSCKRRRRRMWCMCGTTYGAAGCGTCTCCGGTGTGGCGCAGCGCCTACGAGGTATGGACCTTGAATCGGTGGCGGCTTGGCGGGTGCTATCCGAAAGCCTTCCTTTACGACATCCGAGAGGCCGTGTAGGCGATTGGGAAACCGATCCCGATTCCCAGCAGAACGCTTGCACCCGCCTCAAGGCACTGCTTCTCGAGTTGGATGGTCAGGCGCGCGAAGACTTGGACACAGTTCGGGCGGGATGCCTCATGCCGCTGCTACGAGCCGTGCGAGAGTTCGTCCTGGAATACGCCAAGGAGCGGAAACGGGAGGGGAAGGCCGAGTTTCAGGATCTGCTGGTCTGGGCCCGCGATCTCCTGCGGGACGATCTGGAAGTCCGGGACCACTTCCGGGAACGCTACAGCCATGTCTTGGTGGATGAAGCCCAGGACACCGACCCCATCCAGGCCGAGATCGCGACATTCTTGGCGGAAGATGTGCCGCCGGGGACCCCCTCCCAGAACCGCTCCAACCGGTGGACCGATATCCCCCTGGCCCCCGGCAAGTTGTTCGTTGTTGGGGATCCCAAACAGTCCATCTACCGCTTCCGGCGCGCCGACGTGGAAGTGATGGCGCGCTTCCAGGCTCTCATCACGGAAGAGCCTTTGCGGTTGGTGCAGAATTTTCGTTCCCAGCGGCCGGTTGTAGCCTGGGTCAATCACCTGTTTCAGGGATCGATGAAGGGCGGCAACGGCCAAGCGGACTACGTCCCCATCATCCACCGGTGGGAGCCACGTACGGACCATCCTAAACCTCCGTCGGTGTGGGCGTTGGGCGGGCCACTGGAGGCAAGAAACGTCGGACCGGTGCGCCGCCAAGAAGCGGCCGGCATGGCCTCCTTGTTGCAAAGCATCAAGGCCGAAGAATGGCCGGTGATGGATCGAGAGGCCACGGAGCAAGACGGTGTTGAGCACTTCAGACCGGCACAGTTCAAAGACATCTGCATACTGATGCCCCAACGCAGCGCGTTGCGGTTATTGGAGTTGGCCCTGGAAGACGCCGGCGTTCCCTACCGTTTGGAAGGCGCCTCACTGGTGTTCGGTACCCAGGAGGTACGGGACCTTCTAAATTGCCTCAGAGCCTTGGACGACCCAGCGGACCAGGTGGCCCTAGTCGCGGCGCTACGCTCTCCCGCCCTGGCCTGCTCCGACGCCGACCTCCTGGAATTCGTCGACGCCGGTGGACGGTTGGAACTCCTGGCCGGCGGCAATCCAACTGATGGCCCGGTAGCTGAAGCCATGGACGTCCTACGCCGATACCACGAACAGCGCATGTGGACACCGGCCGCTTCGCTGATCGAAGAATTCRTGCGGGAGCGGCGGCTTTTGGAGGCTGCCTTGGGTGCGCCGAGACCCCGGGAGCGTTGGCGGCGTTACGCATTCTTGGTGGGTCAAGCCCGGGTATTCACCGAAGCCGGAAGGAGYKMMSKGMGCKCCTTCCTKGAGTGGGCGGCYACTCAGGMAGAGGARGGGGYTCGGGTGACTGARGTGCCCGTTCCMGAGACGGACGARGACGCCGTGCGGATAATGACGGTCCATGGCGCCAAGKGGYTGGAAYTCCCCATCGTCATTCTGACCGCCCTCAACTTTGAGCCCCGGACGCGAGTCGATAACGTACTATTTGACCGGGAGCAAGGCAACGCCGAAGTCAGGCTTGGTCCGGCTGACGCGCGATTTCAGACGCCGGGKTACGAAGTCTTGGCACAAMGGGAAGGGGARCTGAGCCTGGCGGAAGACGTCAGGTTGATGTACGTSGCRGCCACCAGGTCCAGRGACCACYTGGTGCTCAGCCTATACCGGACAGCCARGGATCAAAAATCCAGGGCGGCGTTGATCGCGGCGCTTATGGAAGACGCCGATGACCTATGGCGGCCGGCCTCTATCACTCAGGCGGCGGCTCCGRYAGTTTCCCWGGAGACTGRAYCGCCGGAGCCCKATGACACCCCAGAGGCGAGGCAGCAGTGGATCGAAGACCGGGCGCAGTTGCTTCGGGAACGGGCTCGACCGTCGTCCGTGGCGGCCACCGCTCTGGCCCAGGTTGTCAAAGATGAGGCCGATTCCCCGGAGGAACCGTGGCGCCGCGGCCGCGCCGGCACCAACGTGGGCCGGGCGGTGCATGCCGTCCTCCAATCGGTGGACTTGGCCAGCGGGCAAGGCCTAGAGGACACGGCCCGGGCTCAGGCTGCCGCCGAGGGAGTTCCCCAACGAGAGGCGGAGATCGTCAGTTTGGTCCGCGTCGCCCTGGAAAGCGAGACGGTTAAGCGTGCCGTGGCCTCGGGGCGCTGGTGGCGAGAGGTACCCGTGGGCGCGCCGGTGGGAGAGACTGTGCTGGAAGGGTTCATCGACCTTCTCTTTGAGGAGGAGGGCGACCTAGTGGTGGTGGACTACAAGACGGACAGCCTTGAGACGGAAGAAGAGATCGCCGAAAGGTCAGGGCACTACCGGATCCAGGCCGGAGCCTATGCTCTGGCCCTGCAGGAAGCGACAGGCTGTTCGGTCAAGGAGGTCGTCCTCCTATTCCTCCAACCACGCCAAGAGGTCGTTATGCGGGACGTGCCGGCGCTTATGGACGAAGCTAGAGCTGCGTTGGCTGCGGTCTAAGGGCAATGCGCCCTGACCTCCAGGCTCACTTAGCCCAAATGTTGAACATGCGGGCCGCTGGATACAAATTATCTGACCGAASCTAGCGGCAATCCGTCTACGTGTAAAGTTGGTTCACAGAACCGTAGCGGGCCGGGTTTAATTCCTTACCTTGTAGCCCCGGATGGTCCGGTCCGTAACGATGCGCCCGGAACACCCCGTTTACCGAGTTGGCCGGACCCCGGGAAGGCGCGTCGCCAAAGTAGGGGTTTATGTACTCCCAGACGATGGCCTTTTCGGGRGTMACTTCAAAKATGCGGCCGGGAGCCCCTTCACAGATCAGCGTGTTGCCGTTGGGTTGGCGCTCGGCGCTGCTGATGTTGTAGCTGTAGAACGAAATGTCAGGCGTGCCCTGATATTCCCACGCGATCTGGTTGGTTGCTGGGTCCACTTCCACGATGCGCGAACGGCTTGCTCCCCGCCGGTGGCAGCCATTATCGAACATCAACACCCGGCCGTTGTCCAAGAAGGTTGGGTGATGCTGGTGGTTAACTTCGCCAGGACCCCACTTCCACTTGAACTCGCCGCTGGCCTTATCGACGATGCCAACGGTGCTGGTTTGCCGAAAGCTGACTAGCAAGTCGCCGTCCGACGTAACGTTCAGAGCATTTTGATGGGTTCGCTCACGGCGACGCTCTAGGAAGCAAATGACATCATCCTCGTCGCTCAGGTGCTCCCAAGACTTCCACTCGTAAACCGTGGACCCATCCGGGGTAATCTCCTGAACCAAGTCTCCCAACATTTCTTGTGGGTCGCCGTCAGTCTCATATCCGCCTAATACACTATCTCTGACCTCGTCCGGTATCGGTTCCCACAATAAAACCAGCGTGTTTCCATTGGGCAAGCGCTGGAAATCRTGGTGCAGCATGGAATTCCGGTAGGACCAGACCACGTTGCCGTCCCAGTCCAGCTCTAATATCGCCCCCGACGCGCCCCCGAACCTCTCTTCACCCTCAATTACAGGTGGATGCGTCCGAAGCAGCAAGTTACCGTTGGGTAGAAGGTACGGATAAGAGATACCTTCCTCCGAGTACCATCGGTGACAGATACGCCCTTCCATGTCTATAAGGTTGGCGTGATAGCCGCCCCGATTGGTGGAGAACAAGGTGTAACCCCGGTACGCCTGTTGCGGTGAACAGTGGATCAGCCCGGTTTTGTGATGAAGCGACCAGCCCATATTTACTCCTCTTCAAAGATAAAAACGGCAACGCCGCAAGTGGCTGCACCCTATGTCAGGACGCTGTCAGCTAATTGCTCCAGCTTCTCTAACATCCCTTCGCCTGAGTCACGCGGTAGGGAAACGGTAACCCGATCAGCCCCAGCGATCTCTAACGCCCGGATAGAGTCCCTATCAGCCGGTACGTTACACACCATCAGCCTGATGGTCTTTGGGTCGCGCCCTGCCGCTTCCGCAAGCTCATCTAGAGTGGCCCGGCCCATCTTGACTTGCTCGGGAGTTACGCGCACCGGCATCCATCCGTCACCCCAAGCGGCTATACGTTTAAACACGTTGGGCGCGTTCCCGCCGAGAAAAACGGGGGGGTGGGGTTTCTGGATCGGCTTCGGGTTGCATCTGACCGGCGGGAAGTTGTAATACTTGCCATGGAACTCCGCTTCATCCTGGGTCCAGAGTTCTTTCATCGCCAGAATGGCCTCCCTGGTTTGCCCCCAACGATGTTCAAAGTCGCCGCCCATGATTTCGGTTTCCTCCAGGAGCCATCCAGCGCCGATACCAAATATGAATCGTCCGTTCGACAGCCGGTCTAGAGTGGCGATCTGTTTGGCCTGAAGTATTGGATTATGCTCCGGCACGAGGCTGATGGCGGTGCCCAGYTTGATGTGCTGGGTGACCGCCGATGCCCTRGCCAAGCCGATCAAAGGATCRCCCGAGTCGCTCATSGAAAGGGGGATAGAGCCGTCYGCRGTCCCTCCGTASCGCGAGGTCGTGTGTACTGGAACGATAGTGTGCTCGGGAAGCCAGAAGGACTCGAAGCCGAGGGACTCCGCYTTTTGGGCTAGGACCGCCACRTCTACCGAATCGGTGGAKATACCTGTGGTGAGGCCAACATCCATRGCGGCTWCCTCCCTATCCCGRATGGGCGAATATTATCACACCAGCTTGGCTACCAAGTTCCAYTGGAAGATGAACCCTGTTTGCCATGATAGAATCTGCTTGCTCAAGCTGGGATGCATGAGAAGATGCGGGCCGATCGATCTAGCGATACTTTACAGCTCATCGGGTAAGGAGCGGATCATGAAATTTGGGTTCCACACCCAGATGAATAACTGGCAGCATCAGGCAACCCACACTCAAATGCTGGATGACATACGTGAGCAAGTCCAACTTTGTGAACAGTTGGGGTTTGACGCCGTATGGCTGCCGGAGCACCATCTTAATCCTGAAGGATTGGGCAACTCACCAAATCCGATTCTATTCGCCGCCGATCTGGCCTGCCGTACCAGCCGGATCAAGATAGGATTCGCCTGTCTCACCACGACCATGTGGCATCCGATCCGCCTCGCCGAGGACATAGCTTTATTAGACCATCTGACAAGAGGAAGGATCGAAGTTGGGTTTGGGCGAGGTGGCAGACCCAGTGACACCATGCCTTTCAATGTTAAAGCGGACCCGAGAAACCCAGACACCAATCGGGAACTATTCACCGAGACTATCGACGCCGTGGTAGCAGCGTGGACCAGCGATTATTTCTCCCATCAAGGTCCTAACTACACGATACCGCCCAAGAAGCTTCCCCATCAYCCTTTCTACSCGTCCGAGGAGCCTTAYGTCGTYGAMGATGAGGTAACAAAACTCACTTTGGTGCCTAAACYCTATCAGAAGCCCCATCCGCCWATCTGGTTAATGGTWTCCTCCGAGCCCACTGCTAGGCTGGCCGCGGAGCGTGGCTACTATGCGATGGCGGCAGGCACGYYMACSSWYSKCMWMMGGGWCKTCRTSSMYRYATMCKCYSAGRWWYRMKYYGWRAGCGGGAACGGCCAGTTCGTGAAGGGAGAGGGATGGGCGGTGTCAAGACCGGTTCACGTAGCCCCGAGCATGGAGGAAGCCCGAAGGAATTTCGAGATTCCGGTCATTCGACAGCGGGAATTCCAACTGTACAACCGGGCTTCTCAAACTAACAATCCTAAGCCCGAAATCACTTGGGAGAACCTTCTCAAGAGTGCGATGTTGGCCGGACCACCGGAACTTGTGATCGAACAGATTCAAGAATTGCGAGAAGAGTGCGGCATCGAGAATGTGATTACATTCATGGATGCCGGAGGAGTGCCCCACGAAAAGATAATGCAGTCGCTGGAGTCGTTCGGCACCAGAGTCATGCCGGCATTTTCTTAGGCGAGAAACCGGCATCCTCCTAAGGCGGAGCCGCGATGTTCCTAGGACAACCGAATTTGAGGCCTACTTACATGCGCCGGAGTATCTACAGATACCTATTCAGCCATATCGTTTCCATATCGACCATCGTTGCTCTGGCTGCATGTTCAGGTACTGAGGTCCCGTCATCAACGCCCATGCCCACGATTCAGACCCCTCCGGCCGTTGACGCGGCGATYGARSCGGCAAGCACGCCGGGCAAGGGTTCAGWTGAGGGATCAGACCTGTATGCCGCAAACTGCCAGGTATGCCATGGTGACAGTAACGGCGCGGGCGGAAGGGGTGGAGCGCCCATTCACAATGACAGGGGCCACACCTGGCATCACCCGGACGCCCAACTTCGAGGGTGGGTGCTGAATGGGAAGCTCGGATCTGGCAGCGCGGGAATGCCGGCTTTAGGAGATAAGCTTACCGAGCCAGAAGTGGACGCCATCCTGACATTTATTAGATCCTGGTGGACCACTGAACAGCGGGACAGCCAGGCGGACGTATCCGAGAGATACCAGGACGCGCTCGACAAACAACAGAAGCGGTGAGGAAAACCGACGGTTTACTGGAGCGGCTGCGTTTGAACTCTGTTATTTCTCAACCTTCCACGAAGGTCAGGGCTTKGGGCCTCAATGATAGTAACTGACAGTATCGTTCAGCCAGTTTCCATACAGCGACCCTCRTTGAGTTCTCAAGTTGGGGCTGTTCGAAAAGGCGCCGGTAAATATCCGGACAACTTTTCTAAGCAGACTCAATCGAGTGGACATTGATTATTCACCACAGATCACACCCGCTGATTGATACCGATTCCCTTGGCGCCGACCTATGGTTAGGAGGCGGCAGACTTCTGCTAGCCGCCTCCTAACACAGATCGTAGCGGACCGGGGCAGAGCGCCTAAGCCGTGATCAGTTCTTTATCGATGGCGTGTGAGCGCAGATCGCCCTCTTTTTCYAAATGAGCCATAACTGCTTCCGCAGCAGCCTGGACCATCTCTTCATCCAGCGAGCCAGCATCAGCAGGATATCCCGCCGCCTCAAGCATCTGCTGCCCTTGGTCTCGTATCTGCTCCAGACCCCAAGAGATCTGTCCCGCGCTGTCTACCAAGCCGTCGGGGAATTCTGTGTGTGATCCCCCGGCGCCCAACTTGTCATAGCCGCCCTTGTGCCAATGGCCGCGCGGCCCATGGGGGTCGAATCGGATAAATTCCTCTCCCCTTACATCAACTCCGAAGGTCGGCCCGCCCATCTTGCTTTTTAGGCACCGCAAAGGCCAGAGATACAGGGTAATGTCGCCCGATTTGGACAACGGACGAATCATAACCCTTCCCAAATACGACTCACCGTCTATCATAGTAGCCATGTGAAACCCCCTGATTCATGATATGAGCGAACGCCGCTCAAACAGATACTACCACAAACACAAATCTCACCCCAAACCGGCAGGCAGGTGAATCAGGGCAATCGCATGTCTAGCGGCTAGAGAGAATCCCCAGTGGCCGGGTCGGCGGTCCCTTTGCTGACAATCGTCATTCCCAGGCAGGCGGGAATCCATTGGACGTTCGGCAAAAAAGCGAACCGGACGCAGAAGGCTAAGTTACTGGGTTCCCACCTTCGCGGGAACGACGAGCGGGGTTCCATCTTGGTAATGTCCATCATCGCTATGAGACAGAATAAGACGCAATCGCCCTGGCAGGTGAATCCGATGCCTTGTCTTGATACAATTTGCTGGCTTCGAACAGAATCGCTAGTGAATCTGAGCCGCGCCTAGGCATTAACTACCAAGAAGCGATCGCTAAAGATGAGGAGGTCTAGCTATGGCTACCTATATGTACGTTTCTCTGCAAGACGATGACAAGGTATTGATATTCGGCGTCGATTCCGGGACCGGGAACTTGACCGCTAAGGGAGAAGTGCCCGCAGTTGGTGGGCCGTCGGCAGCGGCAGTCAGTCCGGAYCGAAAGGTTTTTTACGTGGGCCATCGCAACAGTAAAGAAATTTCTAGCTTTCAGATCGACCCCAACACCGGCGGGYTGACGCTGATCGGCMGRATWCCTGTGCCTGACTCTCCCACTTACCTGTCTCCAGACCGCAACGGACGATTCCTGCTGTCCGCCTATTATCAGGGCGCTCACGTGGCGGTACACTCGATCAAGGATGATGGAGGATTGGGTGACCGGCCCATCGAGTGGCTGGAAACCGCGCCYGCCGCTCAYTGTATCCAGACCGAYCCGTCCAAYAAGTTCGCCTTCGTACCCCACATCGCCCGTTTGAACGACAGCGTGATGAATCCYCCCGGMGACRTCCTTGGRCCCAACGCWATCTTCCAGTTYAAGTTCGACGAAAATACCGGAAATCTCACCYCCAACGCGCCGGCAAGGGTGGAGCAGTCTGAGTTCCTTGGCCCCCGCCACTATTGCTTCCATCCGAGCCTGGACGTTGTCTACTTTTCCGATGAGCAAGGAGGCAGCGTAACCGGCTATAACCTAGATTCCGCGTCGGGGAACCTCTCGGCTTTCCAAACTATATCCACCTTGCCGGAGGGTTTTTCCGGACGCAACACCTGCTCCCAGATTCAGATTGCTCCCTCAGGAAAGTTCTTGTACACTCCGAACCGGGGCCACAACAGCATCGCCGGCTTTTCGGTGGACGCCTCCACCGGCCGACTGACGGCCGCCGGGCGCGTTTCGACCGAGGCAGTTCCCAGCGCCTTCAGCCTAGACCCCGAAGCTAAATTCCTCTATGCCGCCGGCTCCGAAACGGGCGTTCTAGCCTCGTACAGCATCAACGGCGACTCGGGTGAGCTGACTCCCATGGAGACTTATCCCGTGGGTAAGAGGCCCATGGAAGTGCAGACTACAAGTCTGTAAATCTAGGATCAGATGTGGGCAGCGGTATAGCAACGCACGACGATTGGGAGGTAATCACCCATGGCCATAACCATCGGGATGGGAGACTTCGTTTACGAGTATCAGCCTGATTGGGCTCAGTTGCCAGAAGGAACAACGTTCCAGGGCCCCAGCGCGGTGGCCGTGGACTCCCAAGACCGGGTCTACGTGTTTCAGCGCCGCGGCCCGCCAGTCATGGTGCTCGACCGCGACGGAAAATTCCTGGCAGCTTGGCCCCGGCAGGAAGGCCGCTTTGAAGACGCGCATCACATCTACATCGGACCAGATGATGGTGTCTATCTAGCCGACCGCGATGCCCACCAAATATTGAAGTGCGACACCGAAGGCGAGTTGCTCATGTCCCTTGGCACACGGTACAAAGCAGCGATGCAGTCGCCGTTCAACCATCCGTCGGATACGGCGGTGGCTCCATCAGGGGAGATCTACATCTCTGATGGGTACGGTAATTCCTGTATCCACCGGTTCACCGCCGCCGGCGAGCACATCGACACCTTCGGCTCTCCGGGCAGCGGGCCTGGCCAGTTCCGGGTGCCCCACAGCCTCAGGGTGGCCAAGGACGGGCGGATCTACGTTTGCGACCGGGAGAACCACCGGGTGCAAGTGTTCAGCCCCGAGGGACAATTCCTGGATCAGTGGACCGATTTCAAATTCCCCATGGGCATCCACATCGACGACAACCAGATCGTCTACGTGACCGACCAAGTGCCCCGCCTCAGCATTTATACACTGGAAGGGGAGCTACTGGCCCGGGGAAGAACCTTCGAGAACTGCCACAACGTGTACACCGACTCCCGGGGATATATTTACGGAGTGGACACCGCCAATCAGAGGGTGCAGAAATTCGCCAAGGTTTAGTAGTTGCCGGTTGAAACGATTCTAAGCTGTATGCATCAAAGCAAGAGCTTCGGCGGCCTTGTCCCCCTTTGCGAANGGGGGACTACANGGGGGTCGTGGCCTCCCTGCGGGATAAACCTCCCGTATATCCCCTCCTTCGTAAGGAGGGGACTCGCCGATGCCGCAAGTCAATCATCCCAGGCAAAGAGGCTGAACCTGGCGCCGATGGCGTCAGTTGCCCCAACCCACTACCACCCGATGGCATAGCCGATATTCCCCTTTGGGGCAACCGCGCCCATGATGACGCCGCGGTCTTTGTCGTAGCGAATACCCATTGTCTTGCCGTTGGACCACGCTCCGGTGCTGACGATCTCATGGCCCTTTTTCGCCAGTTCATCGCTGACCCCTGCGGGAATCCGGGACTCGGCGATGACGCGGCCAGGGTAGCCTACGCGCGGGTAGAAGGATGACGGAAAGTGGACCTGGTGCACAGTGGCGGCGTCCAGCGATTCCTGAAGGTCCATGCCAAAGTCGACGTAGTTCAGGAAGAACTGCAGCGTCCACTGGTCCTGAGCGTCACCGCCGGGGGTGCCGAAGACCATGTACGGGTCGTTATCCTTGGTGAYCAGTGATGGCGTCAGGGTGGCTCGAGGCCGCTTGCGGGGCGCCAGCGCGTTGGGCCGGTCCGGGTTCAGGTAGAACATCTGCCCTCGAGTACCCAATGGGAACCCCAATCCTTTGATCACCGGAGAGGTACCGATCCAGCCACCGCTGGGAGTGCAAGCCACCATGTTTCCTTCCCGGTCCACGGCGTCTAAATGGGTGGTGTCTCCGGTATGAGCGTGGTCCAGACCCAAGTCCTGCACGGCTCGGGCACCGACCCCCAGGGCCAGGCGGTTGTCGTCTGCAACGTCCCGGCCCATATAGTCAGGCACACCGCCGCCCAAGTCTCCCGGCCGSATGACCATCGACGCAGTGGACTCGATCTGGTTCCGCCGGGACGCGGCGTAGTCCTTGGAAAGCAGCATCTCCATGGGCACTTCGTCGTGGGCGGGGTCGCCGTAGTAGGCTTCCCGGTCGGCGAAGGCCAGCTTGGAGGTCTCGATCCATGTGTGTAGGTATTCGGCGGTGTTGTGCCCCATCTTTCCCAGGTCGAAGCCCTCCAGGATGCTCAACTGCTGGAGGAACACCGGCCCCTGGGTCCAGGCCGGGCATTTGTGGACTTCCAGACCCCGGTAATCCAAGGATACGCTGTTTTCGACGGTGGCGTTCCATTCAGCCATGTCCTCGTAGGAAAGCAGCCCCTTGTGGGCGGAGCCGCTGGCATCGGGCAGCGGTTCGGCGGTGATGAACTCCACGATCCTCTCGGCGATGGGTCCCTTGTAGAAAGCGTCCCTGGCCGCCTGGATCCCGGCGGTCCTGCCCTGGTGCTTGGCCTCTCCCTCGGCGGCAACCATGGTCTTTAGGGTCTGAGCGAAGTCGGGGTTCCGGAAAACTTCACCAACCTCAGGCACGTGTCCGCCGGGAAGATAGACTTCGCCGGTGGTGGGGTACAGTTCGGTGTATTTGCGAACATCGGCGGCCAAACGGTCATGTAGGCGCTGGTAGACCGGGAAGCCGTTCTCGGCCAATTCGATCGCGGGCTGCATTATCTGGGAAAAGCTCATGGTGCCGAACCGGGACAACGCGGTGGCCCAAGTGTCGACGATGGCCGGCACACACGCCGGGAGGTAGCCGTCGCCGGGGATCAGGTCGATGCCATTTTCCCGGCACCACTGGATGGTGAACGCGTTGGGGGACGTGCCCATGCCGCTGATGGCGAAGGTTCGACCTTCCCTGGCGGAGTAAATCAGCGTGGGCGCTTCTCCGCCGATGCCGTTGCTCTGGGGCTCCAGCAGATTAAGGCAGAAGCACATGGCGGCGGCGGCATCGATGGCATTGCCACCCTGTTCCATGATGCGAAACCCGGCAGCGGTCGCCAGGTAATGGCCCGACGTAACTACCCCACGGGTGCCCATGATTACCGGGCGCGTCGTCATTTCCGGCATGATTACCTCCTGAAATTTGCCACCCCAGTTTACACCCTGGCGCCCATATCTACTCTATCCGCCGGCCAGACCCCTCGCACGGGCGTTGCCTCAAAAGTCTTCTCGACGATGTCACCCTGAGTACCGCGAAGGGTCTGGGGTGGTGGGCCCAAGCTACGCCGACGACCCCTCTCCCCAGATTCTTCGGCCTCCGGGCCTCAGAATGACAGTTTTGGGGCAAAGGGCCGCGAGAGCCGATGTCTGGGGAAAGCTTCCTGATGATTTCCATCTGGTGCTTTACCTTGTAAAATCCACGAACAGCACAGGTTTTTAGCCGGAGGAATCCCATGCCGCACAACATGCGGGCCAAGTTTGGCATAAGTCTGTCCAACCGGGCGGTGCTGTTCGATTGGGCCACTACCGATGATCTGATCTCCGCCGCCAAAGTCGCCGAAGCGTCCGGTTATTTCCACGGCGTGTGGGTCGGCGATAACCTGCTATCGAAGCCTAGATTGGAGTCAATCGTGACCTTGTCGGCCCTGGCGGCCCACACCTCCACGGTAACGTTGGGCACCATTTGTTTGGCCAGTTTTCCGCTTCGAGACCCGATCCTCCTTGCTATCCAATGGGCCAGCTTGGACGTTCTATCCGGGGGCAGGACGATTCTGGCGGTATGTAACGGCGCGTCGGAGCTTGACGGGCCTCAATTCGCCCACGAATTAGAAGTGATGGGCGTCAAGTCTAACCAAAGGGTAGGACGGGTCATCGAAGGGATACGGATATTGCGCCGCTTGTGGAGTGAGGAACAGGTCACGCACCAAGGGAAATATTTCCAGTTTGACGACGTGGAGTGTCTGCCCAAGCCGGTGCAGAAACCCATGCCCATCCTCATCGCCGCCAACCCCAAACCAGGTCAGGCCGACGATGCCACAGTTGACCGCATCATGCGCCGGGTAGCGAAATATGCCGACGGCTGGCAGACGGATGCCACTCCAGTKGAAACCTTCCGGCARWGATTCCAGATCATCMARGARTATGCCCAYCAAGGWGGSCGKGAYCCMTCTAMATTCGACTCCTGCCTGCACCTGATGGTGAACATCAACARCGACCGGGATRAGGCGTACAAGGARGCGGAAGTTTTCTTGACCTCTTACTACGGCGCCGGGGCCATATCCAGGGAACGGGCCGAACTGTGGYTRGCCTACGGCCCTCCCGAAGCCGTCATCGAGAAGATTCAAGCCTACATCGATGCCGGTTGCACCACGCCGGTGCTTAGGTTCGTCTCTCCGGACCTTTCCGGSCAGCTACAACGGTGCATCGAAGAGGTGCTGCCCGCCTTTCGGGTCAAATGATGTCCGGGGGCTAGGTTTCCAGGTCCCGGAGCACCGCCCGGCAAGGTGCGCCGTCGCTATCCCCCAGTGGGATGGGCAAGCACATTAGCTCGTAGCGTCCCGGCGCCACCTCCGACAGGTCTATCCCCTCCAGGAGAACGACCCCGTGATCCAAGAACGCCCGGTGCACCGGMACCTGCTCGTCGGCGTGGGCCACCGAGAGRTARTCCAAGCCCACCAATTCAACTCCTAGYTCSACCAGGGACTGGGCGGCCTCTACGGAGAATGCGACGAAGTCCGGGTCGTATTCTTGCTTGTGGAGCAACGCGGAATTGCGGGTCTTGAACAGCACCCGTGTAGCTCCGTCTAGCCTTATTCCGGCGACGTGCTCYTYGGTGATGTACCGYTCSGCCTCTACGGCGTACACCAAAGCCGGACCGATGAATCGCTCCACCGGCAACTGGTCGATGGTATTACCGTCCGCCACGAAATGGAAAGGAGCGTCGATGTGGGTGCCCGAGTGGACGCTCATGTTCAACGCCGAGCTGTTGTTGGGGTCTCCCTTGCTCATGCGGCGGCGCTCTTCCAACTCGAAAGGTGCCGCGGTAACCCACCGTACAGTCTCGCCCGAAAGCTTTAGAGAGATATCGTGAAATGACATCCGTGCCTCCCCTCGCGGACTCCGCCGCGAAAAATAGCCGGTTCTACATCAGATCCTGAAGCACYCTTCTCAGATCGTCGTGGCTCAATGGAGTTGGCAGCGCGCTAACACGGTCCCAACGGGTATGCTCCACCAATGTGTCCAAACAGCCGGTTGTGATGCCCAGGGAAGAAAGGYCGGTTTTCAGCCCACAGTTCTCCATGATCTGATCGATTCTTCCAACAGCCTCTTCCAGACCCGTTACGCCTAATGCGCCCCACAAGGCCGCGAGCTTGGTGGAGATCGCCGGAGCCGTCCACCGCAACATGGCGGACAATGTTATGCCAACCGCCTGCCCGTGGGCAACTTCCCAATGGAGCGTCARCGGGCTGCCTATGGCATGGCAAACGTTTGGGTGGCTGTTGCTGTACGCCACACCCGACATGGTAGCGGCCAGGGAGCACTCCGACCGCGACGCCAGGTCGCCGATGTTGCAGGATTTCTCTAGGTGGTTGGCGAATATTCGGATAACCTGAAGGTCCARAGCGTCGGATACGGGCTCGGCCTCGATGGACCAGTAGGACTCGAAGGCGCTGGTGAAGGCGTCGATACCGGTCAAGGCAGCCAGTTCTTTCGGCATGCTCATCGCCAGTTCAGGATCGACRATCGCCACATCGGGAAACATCCCGGGGTGGATCAAGTTGATCGACCGCTTGGCTTCCCAGTCCCAAACCGCTGCCCCGGCGGTGACCTCGCTGCTGCTCCCCGAGGTGGTAGGCACGGCGATAAAGGGGAMACCGTGGTGGGAGATTTTTCTTTCCCCGGTCAAGTACTCATCCCAAGTACCTTCGTGAGTCATGAGAACGCTCACGATCTTGCCCGTGTCGATGGCGCTGCCGCCGCCGATGGCCACGACGAGTTGSGACGAGGATYGGCGGCATGCATCCAASGCGTCCYCAACCAACTGGGGTCCGGGGAARGGYGTGACTCGGTCGAACAACGTTACCCGCGAGGACCCTATACTGTCYACRACYTGYTGYAACACCCCGGACTTTCGTAGGTTSCTCTGCCCGGTGACTAGGAAGATCCTGGCTTGAGCGCCGGCAACCTGCTCGATCGCCGCCGGTAGCTCAGCGAGCCGGCCGGGGCCAAAGATAACTTTGGTGGGATTCAACCAAGTAAACTGGGGTAGCGATATATCCGCCGTGGCGACACCTGCTTTGCTAAGGGTAGCCTATTCTACCACCCGCCCCWAACYTCCCTACCAGATCAGGCCGCCTACAGGCCATGCCTTGTTTGGTAGACTAACGATGCAGACCAACACCATTTCTTCGTCAAAGRAGACATCAATGACCGTGTCCGTCCCCGATCTCCGTTCCGGTCCTGGCGTCAGGGGAGGACAGTTGGAAGAGGATCCCAGGTTATGACATTCACCGGCCTGATGATTCTGGCCTCCGGATTTGGCCTCATGGCCCTAGCCGGCATTCTGGCAGTCAGCCGGCGAATACGGAATTACAAGAATTCCGGGTCACCGATATCCCAGAGCGCCAATTACAAATGGTGGGTGTTCGGGACCGTTGCCACGGGCACCTTCATGTCGGTTGTGGGCCACGGCAGTATCTTGATCGCCTTGCCCACCATCGCCAGGCATTTTGATGCCGGAYTGACCATGGTCCTGTGGATAGCCATCAGCGAAACCCTCGCTGTTTCTTCGCTGCTATTACCGATGGGGCGGATATCGGATATTCTGGGCCGAAAGCAGGTGTACATCACTGGATACACTGTATTCATACTCGCTTCAGCCGCGGCGGGTTTTTCGATTAGCCTGCCGATGCTAATCGCGGCTAGGGTGGTCCAAGGCATGGGTTCGGCCATGGTTCAGGCCAACGGCCAGGCTATGGTGCTCTCGGTGTTCCCAGGGAACGAGCGAGGTAAAGCTTTAGGGACTCAGTTCAGCGTGTTGGGCGTTGGGTCGATGAGCGGCATGGTACTGGGTGGCTTACTGGTCAGCACCTTGGGTTGGCGCTTCGTCTTTCTCATCAACATTCCGGTGGGCATCATCGCCGTCGCCGCGGCTATCCTCATTCTCGACAAAAGCCGGTTCGTCCAGGATACCCAGGGAGGCCGGCGTCCAACCTTCGACTGGGTGGGATCGATACTGAGCTCAGCTGCACTGCTGACGGTCCTCTTAGCCATGACCTTCGGTAACCGGTCCGGYTGGGGATCAGGCCCAGTCTTGTCGGGAYTGGCGGCTTTCGTGATTCTTCTGGGCGGCTTCATCTGGTGGGAGCTGCACACGCCGTCTCCCATGCTGGACCTGCGCTTGTTCCAGCGAAAACTGGTTGCCATGGGAATCGCGGCCGGATGGCTATCATTCCTSGGTAGCTCCGGAGTGCGGTTTCTTATGGCGATCTACTTGCAGAGCGCCCTAGGTTTTAGTCCCAGGGATGCCGGTTTAATCACACTACCCATGGCCATCACAATGACCTTCGTAGGTCCTATCGCCGGGCGCCTCTCGGACCGGTACGGATGGCAGAAATTCAACGTGGGCGGGTCGGCTCTGGCTGCCCTTGCCCTGTTTCTTCTCTCATTGACCCTGACACAGACTTCTCCCGTGAAACTGATAATCCTGCTTTTGGTGCTCCAGAGTGCGGGCACCGGATTGTTCGGCTCACCCAACAATAGCTCCATCCTCAGCACGGTGGAGAGGTCCAGGTATGGGATAATGTCGGCCCTGACGTCGCTGACGCGGAACTCGGCCAATATCACCAGCAATGTGGTTGCCACGGCCATAGTGGTGACAACCATGGCCTCACTCGGCGCTGAGCCCAGCCTATCCGCTGTTTCCRGCGACCCACAGGCATTTGTAGCGGGACTCAACCGGGCATTTATGGCCGCGGGGTTAATGGTGGTATTGGCGATGATAATATCCTTCGTAAAAGGCGACCGTCCTAAGGGCGCGCTCRATCAAACGGTTCAATCGCCGGCCAGAGAGGCCTCGACACGCTAACTACGGGTGCGCCACCGCGCCATTCTTCACCAGAGGAGATAGCAATGCAGGTCCCATCGCAGGTATTCAAGCTGATCAAAGCGGGCCGTTTGATCGACGGTATGGGAGGCCCTCCTATCCAAGATGGGGCAGTGCTCGTGCAGGGCGATAAAATCATCGCCGCGGGTCCAGTTGGGGAGGTGGTTGCTCCTGAAGGGGCGACGGTGGATACAYACGACTACCCAGGCAAGACAGTCATGCCGGGTATGATCGACTGYCATACCCACCATAACGGCTTCGGTGATGGGCGTCCCGGCGAGGATGTGGCGGCGCTGCCCGASGAAGTGATCACGTTGCAAGCGGCCCGCAACGCCAGGGACAGTTTGTTCTCCGGTGTTACGTCCATCAGGGACAATGGCGCGAAAAATATGACGATGTTCCGGCTACGGGAGGCGGTGAACCTTGGCATAATCCAGGCCCCTCGCATGGTTCTGTGCGGCCGGCCCATAGCCATCGTTGGCGGACACATGGGTTACTTCGGGTCTGAAGTGACCGGTCCGGTGGAAGCCACGGCCGCCGTTCGCCAGTTGATCAAAGAGGGCGCCGACTACATAAAGATCAGCGCCACCGGAGGCAGCACCCGCACCTCTTTCCCTTTGCTGCCCGCTTTCACGTTGGATGAGCTTAAGGCGATGACCGGCGAGGCCCATAAGTTTGGCAAATTGACCGCGACGCATTGCGCCTCCACCCAGGGGACCATCGATTCACTGGACGCCGGGGTGGACATGATAATCCACTGCGTGTTCAAAGACGCTGACGGCAAGGCRAATTTCCGGGAAGACGTGGCGGAGCGGATCGGCGCTSAGGGGGCTTACGTAAACCCGACCGTGCACACAGCTAGAGCAACGTTGTGGTCGTTGCAAAGAAGAAAAGAGGCCCAAGGGTTGAGCGCCCAAGAGCAAGCCAGATTGGATGAAAGTTTGTGGGAACTGGAGGTGCGTTGGACCCATCTTGCCCGGTTGATAGAAATGGGGTTGAAGATCATCACCGGGTCGGACTCTTCGTGGAGTAGCTACAAGTTAGGCAACACGGTGTACGAGACCGAATGCTTGGTCCAGGCGGGGATGTCTCCGATGAAGGGGATCGTTTCCGTCACCAGCGATGCCGCCAAGTCGCTGGGCATCGATTCAGTTACGGGCTCCTTGGAACCGGGCAAGGAAGCCGACGTCATCATCGTTGACGGCAACCCGGCTGAGGRCATCAACGCGCTGTGGAACATCGYCGAGGTGTTCCTGGGTGGGCAGAAAGTGGACCGGGGTCCGGAGAGCGTCCTGGCAGGTRTACGCCAACATCCACCCGTCTCCCGCCCCGAATCCTCTATCGAAATCGCTTTGGAGGCCAGGCACTAAGGCCCAGTTTCCGGGTCCTCTGGCCGCGGTCTCTCGCGTTAGGAAGAGCTACGCGGAGACTGGTGGTCTGCCGTTACTCTAGGCTAGCAATCTATCTTGAGTTGGCTGGGATCGTGGGCCTCGATTGCTGGAGCGCCCTTRTAGTCCACAATCRTASCCGTGACGCATACCGTGTGTCCCTCGTATTCACCTGCAAAATTCGGTGGGRAATTCTTGTGGTAGTCTTTCCAAATAACCACTTGGAATGTTATTGGGGCTTCCAAGTCACCTCGGAGATGAAAGGGGAGTTGGCTTACTATGCCCGGATTATCAAAGATGATGGTGTAGGGCCGGCCTTTCGCGCTATGTTTGTAGTTGTAGTCTACGACGCTGCCCCTCACYGTTCCAACCTCTCCCATGTGCTCTCCGGCCTTGGCTGACGGGATGTAACCCGTCGCCACTTCCGCAGCCAACTCAGCCTCCGAAGCTGGGRCAATTCCTTGGGTCTCACTCGTGCCGCATGCGGTGAGCGCCAGCACTCCGATAGCTCCAAACACCCACAAGGAAAMCATGTAGCTCAGTCGCATACTCGACCTTCTTGATCAGAATCCCTTGAACCAGGCGTTGAAGTTCTTGGCCTGGTCTTGCGAACCCTCGATGGACAGCCGGCCGTCGGCAACTGCGCGCTCCACTTGCAATCGACCGTACATCAAAAGGATGTAATTCCCGGTGTTGCAGCGAAGGACGGCGTCAGCCGGTTCCGGGCCGGACGGTCCCGCCTGGTAGCTGTCGCCGTTGACCAGCAGGTCTTGGTGAACCGTCACTGGGCTGGCTACGTCAAATCGATACCGCACCGGTGTGGGCAGGTCCAGTCCGGGCGTGAAGGCAGTGCGGAGCCATCGGGGGGCCAGATCAACCAGCGCGGGCAGGGGTCCTTCCCACAGTTCGGCCGCGCTATCCAAACCGGAGCGAACATCCCAGCCGTGAAGCGCCAGTTCTTGTAGCTGTATRCCAAGATAACCCCGGATTGGGAGAGCGCCGCGCCGGTGGAAGCAGGGTTTGTCCAAATCTTCGTCGGTCAGGTCTAACARGACCTTCCCGAGGCGATCGTGCCCCGCGATGAAAGCATCCAAGATCTGGGTTCCTGATTCCCGGCGGGACGCCCTGGCGGCTGGCCCGGTGGGATGAGAAGCCTTCTCTCCCGCTGCTAGAAACGACTGCCCTTCCGGCGGTCCGGCGTCGCCGGCGACTGCTCTGGTGATGTTACTGGCCCAGCCACCGGCGTTTYCGGCAAGATGRGMCACYACGTCCTCAWTGGTCCAYCCTTCGCAKGTGCTGTCSYTRGCCCAYGTCTKSGCGTCAAGGCCYGACAGAAAGTCTCGCAAWCGGGACGCTTCGCCGATGACCGTTTGAACTATGCCGCTTGTCTCGCTGGTTGCCATGATTTCYCCTTCTACCAAACACTTCTTAGGATGCCAGGGGCATCCACGCCGCTGAGGCCACGTAGACCCCGTCGGYCACCCGGTTCAACGCAATCGTGCCGTCAGTTGAGCCTTGGCCTCTGGCCACTCGGAATCCAGGATCGAAAACGTGGAGGAATCCCGGATAGCGCCGTCGAGCGCAACCCGGTCGGCCCGGATGACGCCATCTAGGTGCATGCCCAGCCGCAGAATGGCGCGGCATGAGCGTTCATTGCGCGAGTCCGCTTGGATCCTAACTCGATGAACAAGCCAAGTTTCAAAGGCATGGGTCAGCATGAGCAGCTTTGCCTCGGTGTTTATTCCTGTCCGCTGAGCATCGGCCGCAAGCCAAGTCGTCCCGATATATACCGCGTCGGGTAAATGCTTGCCTCGTTGGTTCGGGTTCCCAGGAGGCCAATCCCAGAACTCAGCGTGATGGAACCGGGTCGAACCGGCTACTCTTCCAGTATTGAGATCAATGGTGGCGAAAGGGAGCATGGTCCCAACATCCCGGCCGGCCAATGCGGTCTCCACATAGGAACCCATGGCGTCGGCACCCGCTGGGACATACGTGAACCCGTAGGTATCCCGGGACTGACTCGCCGCCTGAACCAAGGCCGGTATGTGGTCAACCGAAAGGGGCTCGAGCCGGACATGTCGTCCTTCAAGTGTGACGGGATCTAACACCCTAACTGCTCCTTATTCGTAGGTTGTCCGTCTCGGACTCCAGATCCGAGTGGCAACCGGTTGACGGAGGCTCAGTATAGCATCAGCGCTACCCACCCCMTCTCTAACTCTCCCCCTTTACGGGGGAGAGGACAAATCCCTTCCCCYTTGANGGGGGAAGGTTAGGATGGGAGTGATTGGCCGCATGACAAAACTAATTCGGCAAAGTACTAACCTTTACCCAATAACACCTTACCCTTGAACAAGGCCATCAAACCCGGTCATGTTGGCCCGCCGCCACCCGATGATTTACACTAGCCCTTAACACCGGACGGGAGGGACATTCATGGCGATATACGACGTTGCTATCCGAGGCGGAAGAGTTGTGGATGGCGCCGGCAACCCCTGGTATTACTCGGATATCGGGGTTCGAGACGGGAAGATAGTCCGCATCGGAAGTATCTCCGCCTCCGACGCGGATAAAGTCATCGACGCCGGCGGGCTGGTGGTGTGCCCCGGATTCATAGACCTACATACCCACAGCGACGTGACTGTTTTGGCCGATGGAGACGCCCAGAGCAAGGTGCGCCAGGGGGTGACTTTGGACGTCATCGGCGAAAGCAACAGCGTCGGCCCAGTGGAAGGCCCCGCCGCCGGCGAATACCGGGAGGAGCAACTGCTCAGGTACGGCGTGGACGTAACCTGGACCGACTTCACCGGCTATTTCCAGCAGTTGATWGCCCAAGRGACGTCCATCAACATCGCCTCCAGCGTGGCGCCGCAGCAGATCAGACGGGCGGTGGTGGGCTTCGACAACCGCGCCGCAGAGGCAGATGAGCTGGAAAAGATGAAGTCACTGGTATCCCAGGCGATGGAACAAGGCGCGGTCGGTCTATCCGCGGCGTGGCACTCCGGCGGCCCTGAGTACGTGGACGAACTGATCGAGATGGCCGTGGTGGCGGCCCAGTACGGAGGCTACTACGGCACCCACGTGGGCAGCGAGGGTTTCGACATCGGGACCGAGTTGGACAAGACCTTCCAGATCGCCCGWGCGTCGGGAATTCCGGTCCATATCTACCACCTGAAGATCCGTGGCCGGGAGCATTGGGGACAGATCGGGGGGGTTATCGATGCGATTGAGTCGGCGTTAGCGGAAGGCTTGGAGGTGACTGCCGACCAGTACCCATACACCGCCATGCAGCACCCGTGGCATCGCCTCATGCCCCGGTGGATCCAGGACGCGCCCCGCTCCGAAACCATTCCCCAATTCCGCGATCGCCAGTTCCGCGACCGGGTGAAAGCAGACCCTGAGTTTGACCAATACGTGAAGGAACACGGAGGCTGGGAGGGCRTCGTTATGTCCATCGTGGCTGACGAGTCGCTAAAGCCCGACGAGGGCAAAACGGTGGCGGACATCGCCCGTCAGCGAAACAACGCCGACCCGGTGGAGACCTGCTTCGACCTGGTGGCGGAGAACGGGGCCTTCCCCGGCGGGGTATATCACACCATGTCCGAGGAAGACGTTCGGACGGTGATGCGGCTGCCCTGGATATCGATCGCTTCCGACGGCAGCGCCCTCAACGACCAGGTTGCCGGACTGCCCCATCCCCGCAGCTTCGGGAGCAACAGCCGGGTGCTGGGGACCTACGTGCGGGAGCAGGGCGTGTTGCCCCTGGAAGAAGCCATCAGGAAGATGACCTCCCTSCCGGCCCAAGTSCTCCGCTCCCAGGACCGCGGACTACTTCGGGAAGGGTGCTGGGCCGACATCGTTGCCTTCGACCCGGCAACGGTCGGCGAAAGGGGCACCTTCGAGAACCCCAAACAGTACTGCCARGGSGTRGAACACGTCCTAGTCAACGGYRTCCCAGTAATAACCCACGCCCAACACACCGGCGCCCGCCCCGGGATGGTTGTCTACGGACCGGGGTATAGAGGGRGGTAGGGGGCTGGTGGTAGTGGACTCGGACCACTGACTTCTTGCGTGTCGAGCAAGTACTCTAACCAACGGCTGGGGCTGTGTAACAGCGCCATTTTCCAGGGCGATAAACTAGCCTATGATTCCACACGAGCCTGGCCTGGCAAGTCAAGATGACGGGCATCCTAAGAGGGGATAAGGCCCGAGGTCTGCTAGGAGACTAGGTAGGACTATCCCACCCAGCCCCCGGCTTTAGTTATCGGGTCTGGGCGAGTGCCTAATGACGCTTGTTGTTCCCGTAGAACCGCCAGAAGTATTTGAGGGGTATGTCTTGGACGACGCGTTTGGTAACAGTCGTGTTTATTTTCCCCTTCTTGTTGCACATGCTGAACTGTTTGATGAATTCAGAGGGGACCAGCTCCAGGGTCCAGATGGGTATTCGGGTTCCGCGAGGCACGCCGAAAGTTGCGACCCATGGATCATTTACGGTGATGATGCGGTCAAAGTGGGCCCGCAACATCAGGCCTCGAGTTTCTTTAAATACGACGGCGCACTCGTCCTTGCCGATGGGCTCCGTGACTAGAACTTCCTCATCCCAACCGCCGCGGAACCATCGGGGAACAAAGGGGCTCCGCAGTTTGACCGAATAAGAAGGTCGAATCGCTGGTCTACCGTCGATAGCATCTTGAACCGGACGCTCCAAGCCGTTCGCTTCGTCCAGCAAGGGGGCTAATTGATCACATTCTTCTGCGGTGGCAACGTCCCCTCTAGRATCGCATTTGAGTGTCGCCTTGCCGACCGCTTGGGCGACTTCGTGCATCTKTTCGATGAACAGCTTCATGTCCASAGCTTGACCTTTGGCTTCTTGGGATCGCCCGTTTTGGACAAACTGTTCCAGTGCAGCGGCTAATCTCATCTCGGCAGCGCCTACAGCTTCATGAGCTTTTTGGGTTTGGTCAGCCAATTCCCCATGGGTAGGCAAAGCGCGCAGACCACCATAGAGAATTTCCAAGCTGTCATTGATGGCCGCTTCGGCAGCTTCTGGCCCTGGGTCGTTCTGGAGAACGTTGATTATCTGCTGTAATCTCTGGTCCATCGAGCTACCAGGTGGAACTTGTGCCAGAGCGGTGTCTGGTTGAGGCCAGAGTCCCACGGCCAAAGCTACGCCTAGCACAGCTAGYGCAGCCAGCCCAGCGGCTACCAACTTGATCCGNTTATCTAATCTCATGAGGTACCTCTCTATATTCGCAAGTGCGATTTGGCTTGAATGTCCCGGCCGTGGATTGTTGCTTACAAACAAGTCCTTTGTTCCCAGTGATCTGGTTATTACACCGTCGGTCCTCCTTGTTTAATATAGATTTTTCCGCCCCTGTGGCATACCGCGAATAATGTAACAGCAGAAGGGTCACCGTACGGTCACCAATTAGGAGGATGAGTTCCGGGGCGCAAGGTCCRGCACGTCAACAAAATTCCTACTCCTCCTGGGCCCTGGCAGGCATTGGGATACTGGGCAGTGGCCCGGTTAGGGCTTTGGTCGACTTGGCCATGGCAGGCTTTCTAAGAGGGGATAAGGAATGAGGCTACCGGAAGATTATACGGCCGGCCGATGGGGACCTCGCTAACCGAGCGGCGCCCCTTAGACCACCCGGCCCCGGTCCGCTACTTTGGATTMNNRVWSNNGTGGGGCRGRKSGSKRARSTSSCGGRTMRGRSSWMRCMRRSYRKMRTYRCSRYCKYKTYYSMWWTGYGSCCGGTTTTCCCCGAGATGGSCGAGGAATCCTGGGTTAACTAAAATCGCCGAGGTGCGGTTCGTAAGCTTGCCCAAACATAACAACAACCGTCAACGATTTCGAATAGTCATAACGCGGAGAAAAAAGTAGCCGAGCACGACATAAGTTAGGCCACTGATTAAAATCAGGAACTTGGGGATCGCGCACCATCGGGCTACCAAAGGCCATAGATCAAGTTGTGTTCCTAATAAAATTCGAATCAAGGCGTRATTCTCCATCGCGTCCAAGAGTGCGGCGCCAATTGTCGCCCATGCGAAGAAGATCCCCAAGCGGAACATGACGGTGTTCCTCTCAGAGAAACGGGTGGTTAATAGCACACATGCCAGTGAGAGGCAGATCCCATAGGAGACAAGGAATAGATAATCGAGTCCTAGGTTCAAGCCCGCATTGACCCGCCCTTCCGGCCCCCACGACGCAACAATGGCATTAGAGCGCGCGATCTCTCCGGCTAATTRAAACGAGACTATGCCCTTGGGCGAATCCTCAGTCTTTAAGGGTTGCCCAATCACTTGCARTCCCGCCCCCACCAGCACCGTAAAAACGAATACCCCTAATAGGGCCCGTTTCCGGTCCGATAAGGGCAGCCATTCAAAAGGATGTCGGAGGCTCATTTGGCACTCTCCTTCAAGGCCGGCATCGCCAGCCCTCAGTAACTAACACCTCTCCCCGCTCCCCCCTCCACGGCGATGGTTTGGCCGGTGATGGCGGCGGCTTTTTCGGATACCAGGAAGAGGACTAGGTTGGCGATCTCTTCGGGCTCCACCATGCGGCCGATGGGGATCTCGCTGACCGCGCGGCGCTCCGCTTCCTCGACGGTGATGTTGGCGTCGCGGGCGCGGCGTTCTAACAGTTGGACTTGCCGGGGGGTGCGGGTGGTGCCGGGGTGGATGCAGTTGACCAGGATGCCCAGGTGGGCTACTTGGTCGCCCAGGTTTTTGGCGATGTTGGAAACGGCCGAGTTGGTGACCCCGTTGCTGTTGGTGAGGTTGCCGGCGTTCCGGGCCGCCATGCCGCCGATGTTGATGATGCGGCCGCCGCCCCGGCGCTCCATRTGGGGAACGACCTCCCGGGAGCAGCGCACGTAGCCCATCACCTTCACGTTGATGTGGTTCAGCCAGTCTTCGTCGGACAGTTCCAAGAAGGGCGCGGCCACCGAGTTCACCGCGTTATTCACCAGGATGTCYACCCCGCCCAGCTCCGCCACTGTGGTGGCGACCAGGTTCTGGATGTCCTCAAGCATGGTCATGTCGGCCCTGACCGGAAGAATGGTGCGGCCCGTGAGTTCCGATATCTCGGCCGCCGCCATCTCCAGGTCTTCCACTCCCCGGGCGCAGATGGCCACGTTGGCCCCTTCCTGAGCCAGGCCAAGGGCCGTGGCCCTGCCGATGCCTTTACTGCCACCGGTGACGATGGCCACTTTCCCCTCAAGTCCCAGTTCCATGATCCGCTCCTTGGTAGTTGGGGATAACGGGCGTTAATTCGCGGTGGTCGAAGCCTGCTGGGAGGCGATTTTAAGGTAGCTGGCGGGAAGCTCTTTGAAGTCGGTCATGAGGGACCCGAAGCCTTCGATCACGTCGTCCATCCCGTTGGCCCGCATGGCGTACCAGTAGGTCGCGGTATTGATGGCGATGACCGGCTTTTTGAGVCATTTCTCCGCTTCTCCGGCCAGCCGGGCCATGGCCAGATTGGTGCCGCACTGGACCAAAGCCTCCACGTTATGCTCGTTCAGCTCCAGCAGCGCGTCCAGCAGTTCCTTTTCTGAGATCTTGGACATGGCCGTGGGACTGTCGCAACACAGGCCCTTGATGACCACGACCTCGTATCCGCAGTCCTCGAAGAACTTGGTCACGTTTTCGTCGGCCACCGGCCAATAAGGTGTCAACACTCCGATGCGTTTGATGTCGCCGTAACATCGGAGCGCCGCTTGGCAGGCGTCGGAACCCATGGCAACGTTGCGGCCGGTCAGCTCGATGATGTGTTYTTTAAGCTCCAAGCTCTGTTCCAAGCCGCCCCAAAAGGTTTCCGACGACATGCCCATCACCAGGTAATCCGGGTCGCAGGTCATGACCCGGAGCAGAGCGTTGTCCCACTCTTTGCGGATGTGTTCCATCAGGCGATTGAAGTCGTCATTGCTGGCCACCGATTCGTTGGGGATCCAGATACGCACGATGTGGTTAGTCACACCGCGAGGCCGCATGTCATCAAACTCGGGTTGGACCGATGTGTTGGTGGAAGGGACGACGACGCCCCAATTCCCGCGCCATCCCAGCGAGTCTGGCATAGTTCTACTCCTTTATCTGACCCGATGGCCGGTATCCAGCAGGCACCGGCCGGGGGGATTATCTCTGGCTGGAGGAAGTGTCGACGGAGGTTATTTCATGTAGCACGGCGATAATCTCGGAAGAGGTCATCAAGTCGGCGTATTTCTGCTCCATGTCGAAGAGGTTTGCWTCGTGGGGGCCAAGGGCCCGGTCTCCGACACAATCGGTAGCTACCACAGGCTTGAAATTGTAGCTCATGGAATCTATCACCGAAGCCCGCACGCATCCTGAGGTGGTGCATCCGGTCACGATCACCGTATCGACGCCTTTGCTCACGAACCATGCGGTGAGGTTGGTGCCGAAGAACGCCGAGGGCTGGGTCTTGCGCACGATGTATTCCCCGTCCCAGGGTTTGAGCTGCTCCACGATCTGGCTGCTGAATGATTCTTCGGTAAGAGTTTTCAACGTTGGGGCCTTCAACGTGAACACGCCGGCGTCGGAGCCGTCTTCGGCATAGACCACCCGGGTGAACGCGACGGGCAGTCCTAACGCGCGGGCCTCAGCCAACAGTTCACGGGTGTTTTCGATGGCTTCGCCGATGTTGCCGCCACCGAATTGGTCCGGGTCGGCGAAGCCGTTCACGAAATCGACGATCAGGAGCGCCGGCCGCTGCCCCATCCCACTGCGATTTCCAAAGCCCTGTTTTTGATAAATATCCAGTTCGCTCAAGGTCATCCYCTCCTGATTGGGATTCCCATTTGGCTCACCGCCGCCGGGAGTTAGCCCAAATTGAGCCGCCAGCCGTCCTACTCCTCTATTTCAACGAACGTCAGGGAATCCTTGGGATTATTGACCAAGATATCGTCTATCGCCTCGCCGGTGAATTCCCTGGCCCTCATCCTGGGAACGATATGATTCAAGATGTAATAGTACCCATGCCCRCCGTACTTCTCGAGACGGTGCTTCGCGCAAATATCGTGGGCCACCAGGACTTTACGGCCATACCCCTGGGAAGATATCCAGGCAATGTCGTCCATACGCTTGGCATCGGAGGGCATGTCGATCTTCGGATTCAGAGTGTAGTAGGAGTTCTCAGTGCCGAAGAGGTCCCACTCCATATAGCACCCGGACTCGGCGATCTTTGTCAGCGTGTCGCGGAGAAACACGGTGCGGTCCAGATGGCCCATGATAGTGCGGCTTAGGTCTGCTCCGGCCTCGGCGAGAACTTCRATTATCYGCAATGGCGATGTTTCGTCCCGGCCTGGGTGGATCAATATGGGTGCCCCGGTCATCCTCTGGGCTCGAGCTGACGCCCGCAAAACCTTTCTTTCGTTGTCCGCCAACGGCCATGAGCAACCGATCTCTCCAATGACGCCCGACCGGATGCCGGTGCCGTCAACCCCTTCCATCACATCCCGTACGATCTGCTCAACAATGTCGTCTTCGCCAAGCCGGTCCATGCCGGACGGGTGGGCATCCGCCACGTAGTACGAAGCGCCCATGATTATGTTCACTCCGGTGGCATTGGAGATGCGAAACAGCCCCGAAGGATCACGGCCGATTCCGATGCTGGTCGCCTCCAACATCGAGTTTCCGCCGTGTTGCTTAAACAGCATCACTTCCTCGATGGCGGTGGCGACATCGAATAATTGGGCGTTGTCCTCGTTTGAGGCGCCATGATGTCTTATTCGGCCTAATGTCTCCATCGACACCGGCGCGTGGTAAAAACCCATGCCGCTAGCCGTCTGCGGGGGGCCATGGGCGACGGAAAGGTCTACTAACAGGTGCTCGTGAGTTAACGTTACGCCAAGCCGTTCTGGCTCGATGGGCCCCAGCACAGTCTGTACCTTGCCGGCTAGATCCTTATTCACTTGATGCGCCTCCGATTCCGAGCACTTAAGGGTAATTTCAAAACTTCCCCATACATGGTATTACAACCGGCGGTTGGCGATAGGTCATTCGCCGCTATCGTCGTACAGAAACGTTTTGATCGACTCAGGTTCCATCAATGGGTAGATCTCAAACTCCGCTGGAATGAGATCSGCCCACTCATTAAGGAGCCGGTGTAGCGTTTCGTGAGAATCTACGTCGAATACCACGACCGCGCCACGGCCGGTGCGCGGGTACACCGAACGGGCGAGGCCATTGTCTAGTTTGTCTTGGATCCACGGCCAGTATTTCTTTCGTTGATCCCGAACATCAGACGGACGCGTCGGCGCGGGGGTGCTGATCACGAGAAATAGCATTTACACTCCTATATATCAGACTAAGGTCAATCATGAAAACGTTGCTTCCCAAATACTGGCGTCGCCGCTAGGCATTTAAAAGTCGCGAAATCCCGGTTGCCGCTACCGTGGCAGGAAAGTGTGGTCGGCGTTAACATAAGGCCCTATTGTTTCTTTTATTCGATGTGTGGTGGTTGTGATGTTGAACTGGAATCGTTGGTTCGCTCTTGGATTCGTTATCGTCCCCATGCTTACCTTGACGCCTTTCCTGCTAGTCGCTCCGGGGTTGGAATGGGCCCGCCGTGGGGTGAGCACGGTTCTCCATGATTTAACGATCAACCCCCGGGTCTCATTGCCTCCCCAGTAATCGTTAGTAAATCTGGAAGAGCGCTTGTCGATCAAGCGATCTAACCGAACRAACTGTGATGCAGCTCCGGTGGTGGAACCAACCTCTGTCTCGCACGGCTATTTKCAGGATTTGGAGTAATACACTCCCCAGTGCCCGCCATCCTTCAGGATATCGTCTCCTTCTTCACTTCGATTAATCACCTCCCAGATCTGCCGTGTATCTGTTGGGCAATTGAGCACCATACGCACGTCCATGGTCACTCCCCACAACGCCCGGTGGATCGGCAATTCATTGGACATATGGATGCCTGTCACCGCTATATAGAGCACGATGAGGAAGGCACTAATCACTTTCAGTATGGTTCCCTTGGCTTCGAATAATAATTGCATACCGCTCACCGCTTAAAGACTCGCCCGGTTGGCTCACGTATCTACTACTGGAAAAGTTACCGCAAAAGTTGCAGGGCTATAGCGCCAGTATGATTCTGACGTGTCCGCTACGGGGAATCAACACCCACGAATCCTCTTTCACGAATTCCCAATTTAACCGGAGACGTGGGCGACGTCGCATTCGGATATAATCTCCTTGGATCCTGTTGAGCAATATTGAGTTTTTAGGGAGGGACCGATGGCGGCATCCTGGGAAACTATCAAAGTAGACGGATCTGACATGCGGATGTACCTAAGTGTCCCCGAGGGTTCGGGGCCCTTTCCGGCAGTACTGGTCAGCCAGCACGGACCGGGAGTGAACGAGTTTATCCAAGACTTCGTCAACAAACTGGCCAAGGAAGGATACGTAGCTTGCGCGCCGGAGCTGTATCATCGGGTCACCGAGGAAATGCTGGCCGATGGCTCTAGTGCAGGCCAGCACCTAAACGATYCCGAAATTGTCGCTGATATAAACGCGACGGTGGAGTTTTTGAGAAGCCGTCCCTTCGTCGACGGCGAACGGCTGGGAGTCACCGGCTTTTGCCAAGGCGGBCGRACTACCTGGCTGGCVGCCGCCACCAATCCCCATTTCAAGGCGGCGGTTCCGTTTTTCGGCGGCAACATCAGGGTHCCGGTGGGAGATTCAGACCAAAGCCCCTTCGACCGGACCAGTGGCATGAAGTGCCCMGTGCTYTTCCACTTYGGCGCMKTGGACACGAATCCCTCCCCGGAAGACCAAGCCAGGTACGACGAGGAGCTGACCCGTCTGGGCATACCACACCAGTTTTACAGCTACCCGGGGGCCGACCACGCATTTATGGACTACAACCGAGACCGGTACCAAAAAGAGGCTTCCGATATCGCTTGGCCCAGGACATTGGAGTTCTTCGCTGCCCATCTATAGAGATAGCGGCAGACAAGCCTGATATACCAAAGGAGCAGCAATGAAATATGACTTTATCGTGATCGGGGCCGGGTCGGCGGGCTGTGTGATGGCCACCAGACTATCCGAGATTCCGAACCGGTCGGTCCTGCTGCTGGAGGCGGGTCCGGATTACCCCGACTTCGAGAGCTTGCCCGACGACCTAAAATTCGGTTACGACCAGACGGCCTCGGCGATAGACGCGCCCCACAACTGGTCCTTCACCGGTAATCCAAATGCCGAACAGCCGGCTACGATGCCCGTCCCCCNGGGCAAGGTGGTGGGCGGCACCAGCTCCATAAACGGCCAGGTCTTGCTGCGGGGAATCCCCGAAGACTACGACGGCTGGGCCTCGCTGGGCAACGACGAGTGGGAATTCATCAAAATATTACCCTACTTCCGGAAGCTGGAAACCGACACCGACATCAAAGACGACTTCCATGGATTCGACGGCCCGATCCCCGTGCGGCGCCACAAACGTGAAGATTGGCTGCCGGTTCAGAACGCCTTTCACGAAGCCTGCTTGGAAGCGGGCTATTCTCACGACCCGGACATGAATAACCCGGATTCCGCGGGGATCGGCCCCCTGCCCATGAACAACCCTGAAGGCGTTCGCATGAGCACCGCTTTAAGCTACCTCAATCCGCAACGCCACCGCCTCAATCTGACCATCAGGGCCAACGTGACGGTTCGAAGGGTGCTGTTCGATGGGACCAAGACCACCGGCGTAGAAGTGGAAAGCGGTGGGGAGGTCTTCACCCTGGAAGGAGATGAGGTCATCCTCAGCGCCGGAGCCATCGCTTCTCCCCAGTTGCTGATGCTGTCCGGCATCGGTCCGCAAGACCATCTTCGCAGCCTGGGGATACCGGTGGTCCATGATTCCCCTGGCGTCGGCCAGAACCTGAGGGACCATCCCAACGTCAGGATACCCCTGGAAGTCCACGACGATTTCCCCATGGACCCCAAAGCGCCCAGGTCCCAAACAGCCCTGCGCTATACCGCCGAGGGTTCCACCTTACGCAATGACATGCAACTGATGGCGTCCTCCTTTTCCTCTCCCATCGCGGGAGACCCGTTGGAATCTGAAGGTATCCGGTTCACTTGCGTCCTGGAGTTGGCAAACGGGTCTGGAGAAGTGACTCTGGCTTCCACGGACCCTAATGATCAACCGAATCTCTCCTACCATTACCTGGAAGACCCCTTCGACCTCCAGAGGCTGAGGGAGGCGGTCCGGCTGTGCGTCCGCTTTCAAAACCACGAAGACTACAAGAAGATCGTCAAGCGGCGGATCGCGCCCACCGATGAGGACTTGGCCACCGACGAGACCTTAGACGCTTGGCTCAAGCGCAACGTGTCCACTTCCCAACATTTGGCGGGGACCTGCAAGATGGGACCGTCATCCGACGAAACGGCGGTGGTGGATCAGTATTGCCGGGTGCACGGCCTTCAGGGGCTTCGCGTTGTCGACACCTCGGTAATGCCCAACGTCGTCCGTGCCAATACCAACGCCACCGCCATMATGATCGCCGAGCGGGTGGCCGAATGGATGAAGTGACCTCCCGCACAACTGGCAGGTCCTAATTAGACCCGCTCCATAACGTGACAATAGTCTATTCGCAGGAGTCCAAAGGATGACTTATTTCGCTTTCGTTTCCTTGCAAGACGACGACAAAATTCTGGTTTTTACGATCGACGCCGGCACCGGCAAGCTGACTCAATCCGGGGAGGCGGCGGTTCCTGGGGGTCCGGCCGCCTTGGCGATATCCCCCGATCGAGATTTTCTCTACGTGGGGCGGCGGGGCGCTTTGGACATCGCCAGCTTTAGTATTGACCAAGCCAACGGTGGRATCACCCAGATCGGYTCAGCGYCACTGCARGGCGARCCSGTAGCCYTGGCCACCGACCGGAARGGCAGGTACGTMCTTTCCGCTTACTACTACCAGCGGACGGCCGCGGTGCACCGCATCGAGAACGGGGCCGCGGTCACTCCCGCCGTGGAATGGCTGATGACCGCGTCCGGGGCCCATTCGATACAAACCGACCCGTCCAACCGGTTTGCCTTCGTGCCCCACATAGCCAACCGAGGGCCCAACCAGATCTACCAATTTAAATTCGACGAAAACACCGGCCGCCTCACGCCCAACTCTCCAGCCCGAGTGGAGCCAACCGAGCACCTGGGGCCCCGCCACTTCTGCTTCCATCCATCATTGGACATCCTTTACTTCACCGACGAGCAAGGTTGCAGCGTCACCGCTTATCGTCTGGATACCGGTGCGGGAACACTGCAGGCGTTCCAAACCATCTCCACGCTGCCCGAGGGTTACTCCGACAGCAACTCCTGCTCTCAGATTCAGATAACACCCAACGGCAATTTTCTGTACGCTCCCAATCGTGGCCACAATAGTATCGCCGGGTTTTCCGTGGACCCTTCCAGCGGAACCCTATCGGCCGCCGGCCACGTCGCCACCCAGGCGGTTCCTCGCGCGTTCAACCTGGACCCCCAGGGCAAGTTCGTTTACGCTGCCGGGCTGGAGACGGGCAACCTCACCTCATACGTGATCGACCAAGCCACGGGAGAGCTGACGCCTTCAGAGATCTATCCAGTAGGCAAACGGCCCATGTGGGTGCTGACAACCGAACTGAGCGGCTAGCCAAGCAGTGGAGTTGAACGGGATCGCGGGGCCAAACCGGGTGCGCCCGGMGGATCGGAAGTAATCCGTACCAGAGGTAATGTTCTGAGTTACACAAAACACAATCTGTATACAAGCAACTACTTACTAAGTGACCAAGGGGTTTGCAATCCTCCGGATGACAGCGAGTGGACGGTCCTGGCCCACATAGGGGAGCACGACGAAGGCGGTCAATTTGTCGAGGTCGATGGCCGGGCAGATTCCATCTGCCTGGTTCTGCAAGACCAGGAATCCTGGCCGGTGTTGAGCTTCATCACACCCACCGAGGCGCGGTTACTAGCTCACACGTTGTTGGAAGCTGTCGGCCCGGAATAATGCGCCGTCAACGACGCCTCTGGCGTGTTGTGTGAAGTCCGGACATAAACTAATATCTGGTGACAAGATAGGGTCGTCAAAGGTGATTAACACCAAAGGGACTCGGAGTCATGATCAGCGAAACTAAGTATCACTCTGACCAGGGGGTTTAGGAATGGCTCTCACGATTGACAGGGCGCACACGGCGCTTTTGGTGATGGACTTTGAAAACGATGTCGTCCACGAAGACGGGGCGTTCAAGGACTTTGGCTTTGCCGCGATGGTCAAGCAGAATGACGTGTTCGGCAAAACGGCCAAGTTACTGGACGCAACCCGGCGTTCGGGCGTGAAAGTGATCTACRTCTCGGTGAAGTTTCGCKCAGGCTACCCGGAACGCCCCGCTAATGGCGGCCTCTTTGGCGCGCTCGTCGGGGCAAGCGCACTTGTCGAGGGCACGTGGGGCGCTGAGATACACGAAGCCGTCGCCCCACGGGACGGAGAAGCAGTAGTGACCAAGCGTGGCGTCAGCGCGTTTTACGGGTCCGACCTGGCGCCGATACTTGCCACCGCACGCATTGGCACATTGCTACTGTCGGGCGTCGCCACCAACTTCGTGGTGGAAGGCACCGCTCGGGAGGCGACGGACCGTGGCTACGATGTAGTAATCGTAGGGGATTGCTGCGCCTCGGTGTCCCAAGAAGCCCACGACGCCGCCCTGACGGTCGCGCTTCCCTTCCTTGCCACCATCTCCGATCTGGATGAGGTCGTCGCGGCCCTGGGTTAGCAAAGAGCCGCGCCGGAGAACGTAGCCAACGGCCAGGACCGGCGATTATCCGGCGGCTTCTCCTACGCTGACAACCGCCGGGGCTTAGGCGTAGGTGATGATTTCCAGGCGATGACCGCTGGGGTCGGAGAAGTAGACCGATAGGGTCTCGCCTTTTGCCCCAGTGCTGATGCCGGGACCACGCATATTGGTCTTGTCCCTGGGGCCATCGCCAAAGGGTATRCCCGAATCTTTGATGGCCTGGAAGGATCGGTCAAACTGGTCGCGCTCCATGGCGAAGGCGTAATGGATGCCKGGGTCRGGGATMWCGTCGAAGCGTTGCAGGTCCAGAGTAAAAGAGTCGTTCAGACGGATAACGGCGAACCGGTCGTCCATGCCGGCCCGGCCATCGTATTGGAATCCGAGCACCCGRGTATAGAACTCAACCGACTCGTCCTGATCTTTCACCGGAACAATCGTGTGGTCTAGCACTGCGGTCATGGCGCCACCTCTTCGTTTTTCATCCGGAGCGTCCTGATTGAGATGGTATCGACGCCCCGGAACGCTGTCAACGCCATTAAGCCTAGGCGTAGTAAAATGGGCGTTGGCGATACCATCCGATCGCCGTATCCATCGTTAGACCTACCTCTAGCAGATTCACATGAAATTAAGCATAATTTGGATAATTGGCTCTCTGGCGGTGATGTGGGTTGTTGAGATCATTAACGGATTCATCGGTCACCGGCTGAGCGTATGGGGCATCTTGCCACGCACGACTTCAGGGTTAATAGGGATCCCGTTAAGCCCTTTCCTGCACGGCAGCTTCAACCATGTTCTGTCCAACACCATCCCTTTTCTGGTGCTTGGTGGACTTGTGGGACTAAGGGGCGGCCAAAAACTGGTGGGTCTTTCTCTGTTTATCATCGTGGTTGGCGGGGCGGGGGTTTGGCTGCTTGGGCGACCGGCGATACACGTTGGAGCCAGTGGCTTGGTCTTCGGATACTTCGGCTACTTGGTGGCGAATGGCTGGTTCGATCGGAGGCCCATCTCCATCTTKGCCGCCATCGCCGTCATCGTTGTGTATGGAAGCCTGGTGTTCGGCGTGATTCCCACAACAGGCTTTGTCTCGTGGGAGGCGCACTTGTTCGGATTGTTAGCGGGCGTGCTCTCCGCTCGGCTGACGAGGAGAGTCCGAACCCAAACCGCGCCTCTGGCAACGGACCATGATTAGAAGCCGGAATGCATGCCAGGCGGGTCCACCGAGGTCCGTCGTAGGATGAGCTTGAAACTCTGCGTCGTAGGTTGCGGGCATTTTGCCCGGATATTCGCTGGGGCAATGCAAGCGATAGCCGGCGAGGTCGACCTCTCCTTCGCCAGCAGGGACGCCCAACGGGCGGCGGAATACGCGGCTGCTTTCAACGGTAAAGCCTCCTTCGGCTCCTACGAGGCCGCGGCCGCTGACTCCGATGTGGAAGCCATGTATCTGTGCACGCCCCACCACCTCCATGGGGAGCACGTGGCCCTGGCCGCCGCCGCCGGAAAGCACATCTTGGTGGAAAAGCCCATCGCCCGCACGATGGAGGAGGCCCGGTTGATCGTCCAGACTGCCAACCAGGCCGGCGTCACATTGATGGTGGCCGAGAATTACCGGTTCATGGCGGTGGTGCGCCTGGCGAAGCAACTCATCGACGGCGGAACATTGGGCGTCCTCCGGCTGATCCAGCTACAGGAGGAGGCCGATCTCCGGCCCAGCCAATGGCGCGCCAGCCGGGAGTTGAACGGCGGCGGTGTACTCATCGACGGCGGCATCCATAAGATCGACATTCTCCTCTACCTGGCGGGCCGCCCGCGTGACGTATACGCCACGGCCCTGCCTCAGGTCTTAGACGATTCGGAAGGAGAGGACGGCGTTGTCATCGTTACCCATTCAAAAAGCGGGGCAGTAGGCCTGATCAACCATTCATGGGCCAAGGTCCACGGCCGCGAACCGAAGTGGGTTTCCGTGTCGGGTACCAAGGCGCGGATCTCGTTCGACTTGGCGGGGACGCACGTAACCATCGACGACGGTTTAGAGGAACGGACACTGGAGGCTCCCGGAGACCGCCGCGGAATAATACCGATGGTGCAAGAATTTCGGGACAGCATTCGGCAAGGGCGGGACCCTGAGATCACCGGATCGGTTGGCATGGAGGACTTGGAGATAACCCTGAAGGCCTACGAGTCCATGGGATCAGGACAGCGGGTCGTGCTGGACCCCTAGTCACCACGCCGTAACACCAGGCTCGCCACTGAGCGCCACGTGGTAACTAACGGCAACAACATCGCTATGGTTCGCTACTTTGCTCTTCCGGCGCGCTCCATCGTTGGATCTCTCTCAACAAGTATTCGGCGTCGCCGGTATCGTCCCAACGGCAAACCGTCTTACACTCCTGCCTGGATGCCGATCTTTCCCTCTGTTCCTTCCCCTCGGCCTTCGCACCCGATGCCGTCCATGTCACCGTCAAATCCGTGCGGGTCAGGAGGAACCACGATAAATCGCTTTTGTTTAATGTCCTCGCAGCCCAAGAGCGGCGGCGGGGAAGGGATGCAGAAATGGGGATAGGATGCATCGCAATCTCCGTCTAGCTCTGTCGTACCGGTGTTACAGGCCAGCAACACGACTAGGAAACCTGTGAGTGCCAATACACCCATCTGATGCCTTCTGGTGTTGTGGGGGCGAAGGGTCATAACTCGTTCTGACGCCGGTCTGCCTCTTCCTTCCGCCCTTGCTAGCTACCAGACAGCTATACCCCCAAGCACGATGAACAGTTGAGACAGTCCTTTCTCTTAGCCACCACAAGAATAGCGGGATGTGCCCTTGGTTCACCGTCAYGGAATCGGGATTGAATCTTATCTTGACGCTCAAGCCGGCCATCCAGATTCCGGCCGCAAGKGCAAGCRGAACAACGACGATCAAGACAGCGGCGTCGGTGTCCCCGGATACAATATTGAACACCGCGATTAATATTAGCAAAGGCGCCGCCAAAATCATGACCCAACCCCTCCCGATGGCATACCGTCTTGCGATAACTATTTTTGGATTAGCTCTTTGGTTCCACATGGCAGCGCCACCACCAAGCTCAGCTTAAKACCCGCACAACCACCTTGAAACGCCGGGTGGCGCAGGTAGCCCGTAGCTCGGTGAAACTCACCACCACAGCGGTGGCGAAACCCGGACCTTCATCGATCTGTACGTCAACCTGGGGTACGCCGCTCCGGTATATGCGCCCCAAAGGCACGTCCTCTTCCGAGTAAAGAAACCAGGTCGTTGTTGGTAGGCAAGTGGAGGCACTCATATATAGAACCCGCGGACAGCGATGTCATGTGAGATGGGAAACCGCGCGGCATCGACTCGGTCTCGCACGTCAATTATAGCTGAACCAGCTTTGCTGACGATTCTTGATCCGGCGGTCTCGCGGATTTAAGAATCTCACCAAGCCTTTGGGCGGTCACCTCGCCGACGTAGTAAAATGCGCGCCATGGACCTAAGGATTCGGCGGCGCGGCCGGCGGATGACTTTAAAAGATTTTCCGGAGCGCCGGGACCAGCGTCCAGCGATCAAAGTGGGAGGGCAATGGGCAAAAACATTAACACCGTAATCTTCGATCTGGATGGAACGCTGATCAACAGCGAACCAGCCGCTCTGGGGGCAACAGTCGAAGCGTTGTCCCGATTTGGGGTGTCTGCCAGCGACACTGAAGTAAGGGAGCAATTCGGCGGCGGATCCCGGAAGATCATGCAATATTTTTTGGATAGAGACCTGGATCCGTCTGAGGCTGACCGTGTGATTGACGAGGCGACTGATTTGAAAGTTAGCCTTCAGGTAAGCTTTACCGATCGAGTGGTCTTGTTGCCCAACGCCAAGAAAATGCTGCAAGAATTGAAGGACAACGGATTCAGGCTTGCCTTGGCCACGATGGCCGCCCGGGATGTCGTAGACAAGGTTACCAATCACCATGGTATCGATGGATTTTTCGACCACATCTTGACCGCTGAYGACGTAGTGCGGGTAAAGCCTGATCCCGAAGTTTTGACCAAGACCGTTGAGCTATTTGGCGGACAAATTAATGGTTTCCTATACATCGGCGATTCTACACACGACTTGGAAGCGGCCGTTTCCTTGGCAATGCCATTTTTGCTAGTCGATTCCGGTATCTTCGTGCGCGGAGAAACCAGAACACAGCTCCGTATCAGCGCGGAGGAGCACGGCTATCCGATTGTTGACCGAGAAGGGTTGTTAGACATCTGTGAGATCGCTAAGAATCATCATTTCTGATCCAACACCGGGTGGCAAGGTAGCGCACATCAGAGGTACGTGAATCCCGATGGCCGATTGCTCCAAATGTGGCTTGCAAGTGGGAGACGACTCCCTGATATGCTTCAGGTGCGGACAGAGGCGGCCGGTTTCTGATTCTTCGGAGCCGCCCCGGGAGCYGGAGCCCACCTTGGAAAAACCCCTGGAATCGCTATTAGAGCTTGTACCGGCCGCTCCCCAAGCCCCGATAACGTCGTTTATCAAGTGGGCCGGCATCGGGGTGGCTGGTTTAGTCGGGCTAACTATTTTCCTGATTGTCGTGATCGGACCAAGTGAAGATTGGAACACCACGGTGTTTCCAAGACTGACGGACGCGGCGGCGTCCGTGAGCCCAGAGGTGCACGAAATCGCCCACCAAGCCCGAGTGGCTGTATCAACCCTGGCGGACGAAAAGGAGATCCTGCAACTGGTAGAAGCGGCTGCGTCGGCGGGTCCAGAAGTGGACGGGGTCGCCTATCGAGACCGGGGAGCTGTATCAATCCCGATCGTCATGAAAGCAAACAGGGAGTATTCCTTTGACGAATTCAAGGAGGCTTTCGCGTTAGAGGCCCGTCACTACGCTGTTGTCAACGACAGCCGYGACTACGAACTCAAATGGCTATATTTCGCTGGTGAGGTAATAGAGACCAAAGACATCACGACGCAGGAACTAATGGGAGATTTGGCGACGAAGTATAATTTCCCGAACGAAACTACCCACTGGGCGCCGATCCGCGTCGAACCCCATCGAGAAATCCTTGTCAGTTGGGCAGACGACAGCGAATTTCAAGAGGACTTGATGGTCGGCGAGTCCGTCGAACTAATGGCGTTCCATAAATCCGTGCGAGACGGTGTGCCTCGGATGGCCTTGGATCTCGGGAAGGTGAGATTTCTTGACCGGTAGGCTCCRACCCCGACTAATCCACTTCGCCTCATTCYCGCCTTGTTTAAACCCGCCGAGTAGAACAAGGCGGCCAGAAGGCCGCCCACTCCTCTAAATGGCCTGAAATCGCCTCTGACGACGTTGGTTGGCCTTTCTAAATAACCGCGGGCGCTGTTACTAAACAGGGAGAATAGGCTCAGTCCGTTGGGGAGGCAGCCCAGAGTCAAAAGCATTGACTAGAAATGCCAACAGCGCGTAGTTGCCCATAAGCATGGTTAGCTCAACCAAACCCTGCTTGCCCAACTGTTCCAACGCAGCCTGAAATCCACCGCTGCTGACGGTATGGCTCCGGTAAAACTCCTGCCCGTAATTAATCACTGCCTGCTCATCAGGCGCCAAGGCAGGCATTTCGCCACCTTCTCTCAGAGCCTCGACTATCTCCGGGGCCACGCCGGCGGCTTTAGCGGAGGCGGCATGGGCGTTCCAAACGTACTGGCAGTCCATCTCGCGGGCGGTGACCAGCATAGCCAACTCTTGAATCTTCTTGGGCAGGGACGATTCTTCCCTCAGGTATTGGTTCAGAGCCGAAGCCCTTTTGGCGGCKTCCGGCACGTGGATCGTTATGGAGCCGGGCCCATTGGCTGGGGGCGAGCCTGACCCTACAATCTCGTCGAATGCGTCCCTTTGCGCTTCGGGAACTGAGTCTCTGGTGGCTGGGGAAAGCCTGGCCATGGAASAACCTCCTCAGATCTACATCGTGGTTCGACCTTGGGATCTAATTCTCAAGGGAAATAAGTGGAGCCGCTATCCCAAGACAGAACCTATCGGCGGCCCTGATTCTACACCTTTTGTGGCTACACTGCCCGTGAGGAACGGCTGCGTACTTTTTCCTGGAAGCCTCAACCTTTATACTAGCCCCTGCGATAAATCTCCACGGATTTTGTATATCAACCATTTCGCGGTTAAGGAGACTTAGCTTGAGTTCTGACTTTGTTACCAACGAGGAGATCGTGCAGTCCGCGCGGCGCCGTCTTGCCCAGGGTCCATGGGACTATCTGGCCGGCGCATCGGAGTCCGAAACCACCATGCGGCGCAACCGGTTGGCTTTTGACCGCCTGGCTTTCCGGCCCCGAGTCCTGGCAGACGTTTCTAGCATCGACTGTTCGACTACATTCCTCGGCCATAACCTGCGGATCCCGGTCATGCTAGCGCCTATAGGCGGGTTGCAAAATTTCGACCCTGAAGGTGGAGTCGCCGTCGCCAGGGCCGCCGGCGACTTCGGAACATTACATGTCGTAAGCTCCGCAACCATGCCAACCCTGGAAGAGACCGCCGCCGCAACCGAAAGCCCCAAGATATACCAACTGTACATCCGAGGGGATTGGGAATGGATCAAGGATATGATCGACCGGGAGAAACAAGCCGGCTATCAGGGTTTCTGTATCACCGTCGATTCGGCCGTTTACAGCCGGAGGGAGCGGCCCATGATAAGCCGATGGTCGATAGATTCTACTCGCAACCCTCAGAATCGGGAGTGGCAAGCTACCGTCACCTGGGACGGCATCACCCGCATGAAGGAATACGCCAAGCAACCTTTCATGTTAAAAGGCATCGCAACCGCCGAGGACGCAAAGTTAGCCGTGGAACATGGTGTTGATGTCATCTGGGTGTCGAACCACGGTGGACGCCAGTTAGACCACGGAATCGCAACCATGGATATGCTCTCTGAGATAACCGAGGTAGTCGGAGACAAGGCTGCGATCGTTCTGGACGGCGGCATCTTACGAGGCAGCGACGTCCTTAAAGCGCTTGCGATGGGAGCCAAAGCCGTGGCTATAGGCAAATTGCAAGGATGGGGATTGGCTGCGGACGGCACGGATGGAGTCGTTAGGGTCCTGGAGATCCTTGAAGAAGAGATGCGCGTCGCCATGGGATTGATGGGCGTCACCTCGATAGGGCAGCTTACAGAATCCCATGTCTGCCCGGCAGAAGCCACCACGCCCGCCCATGAGATGAGTTCCTGGGTAAACATGCCCGGAGAAAGACTACTTTAGACGTTGCCACCCAGGGTGCGAGGTTGGGAACGCCGAAGGGATTCGATCTTGGCTAACRGGNWTTYGTYSKWSMYRAWSKCGARGMARKSNCKGKCYKMYGTSRCCGCYKSMRRYSKKGNYRTGMCGNTGNTTYCCSSSMRKRSCCGAATGGTCTGCAAGGCCAGCTCTCGTTCGTCTVAGGCGCACCAGAACAATACGTGGATGACTCCGGCCTGCTCCATATCCTCCAGATATTCGATGCACTCGCCGGGACCGCCCTTGATCAAAGACTGCTCAATCTCCGCGGCCCCGAACCCCCGGTAGCCGTTCTCGAAAAATGTCTGTGCTTCCCGGTGTCCAGTGTCCGACGTGGGAGCCAGATGGGCGTCGCGTCTGAGCACGATCTCCATATCCCGTTCATCGCGCCCGCATTCCGCCAAAGAATCCCGGTAGAACTGGATCCCCCTTTTGACCGGGTCCGGCGTCCAGCCCGGCGCGATGACCTACCCATCGCCCATCTTAGCCGCCCGCTTGATGGCGGGCTCGGCCCCTCCGGCGACCCACATGGGTGGAGGTTGGGACACGGGCTTGGGATTCAGCGAGATTGGCGCATCGAAGGAGTAGTGACGACCTTTATAGGTAACGTTGTCCCGCTCCCACAGCAGCCGCATGATTTCAAATGTCTCRACGAAGCGGGAAACCCGGGTCCTCATTGTCGTACCAAAGGCGGTGAAGGCCGCGGCGTCGTATCCCAGCGCGTTGATCGCGGTGGTCCTGCCGCCGCTGATCACGTCCAGAGTGGCCAACTGTTCCGCCWGCAATATGGGATTATAGAAGGGTAGCAAGAGCAGGGGCAACAATCGCATGTCGCCGCTAACGGCCGRAAGCCTGGATATAGCCGGCAGGACTTGCACKTAATGATTGGGGGTTAAGTGGTGGTCTCCCAAGGAGAAGGAATCAAATCCCAGCTGGGCCATCAGCTTTACCTCCTCGACGAGATTTTCCATGATAGTCCTACTATCCACGCTAAGAGGATAGCTAGACGTCAGCGACATGCCGATCTTCATGTTGGTTACCTCCGGGTTTCGCTAGCCGAATGAATCTACCGTTCCCGGCCGCAAAAAGGGCCAAGACGTGGTCTGTGATTAATAGAATACTCTAAGGGTTTCGGGAGGGATGACGTGGACCGTCAGGTGGTTCACCTGGGACTTCACACAGAGTGAATATCGGCCGGCCACGTCGCAGCCCGAGTGACTAGGGACTGATAGATATTGGCGCTAAACCACCAACGGCTGCTCGCCTCCRGTTGGAACGCCGACCTCGAAGGCGTTAACGTTCAACGCGAGGAGAGAGTAATACCCCATCATTGTGGTCAACTCGGTCAGAAGCTGGGCTCCGAAGTGGTCCAGAGCGGCTTGGAAGGTCCCTTGGCTGACCCGGTTCGTGTTGAAGAGTTCAGTGGCGTAATCCACAACTACCTGCTCGTCATTGGGCAGCTTGGGCAAGGGTTTCTTGTCCCGCAGGGCGTCTACGAACTCGTTGCTGATCCCCTGTTCACGAGCCCTGGCGGCGTGGGCGAACCAGATGTATTGGCAGTCCTTGTCCCGTGCGGTCAAGATCATCGCCATCTCTTGAATCTTCTGCGGCAGTTCCGATTCCTGCCTGAAGTAGTAGACCAAGTGGTTGGCCCGTTTACGCATCTCTGGGCTGTTAATCATCACCGAGCCCGGACCGCCTTCGATAGCTCCTCCGGCAAGGGCTACCTCATGGTCAAAGGCTTCACGGTACTTCTCGGGTACTTGGTCTCGGGTTACGTTGGGCGTGCGCGCCATCAGGTTCCTCCCTAAAGTGTGCTTGAAATTTGAGACCCGTCTAATCTTAGTAAAGACGGCTCGGGCCGAATTCAGCCCAGCGGTATTTGGTTTGGCCGGTTGGTGAGCCGCCCAGTCCAAAACCARATGCTTTTGTTGCTAACGATTCTACACCRCCGGTTACCCCATCGTGTAGCACACGTCTCGGCGTTGGCGGTGGCGGACAAGGCTTCCGCCCGCACGAGTCTTGGGACAGATGGCCGGGGACACGAAGCAGCCGGACCCAATCACGATTCTGAGGTTAAAGATAGGGGAACCWRACAAKGSATCGRCGKATCMATGGCCATAACGCCGACCTGAAAACGGGAAAGGACGGCCCATCCAGGCCTACCTGAGAGCTGTGATGCCCTTCAACTCGCCCGGAAGCGTCTTGTTTACGATGACAATCGCACCTTTGCTGGGYTTAACTTGGACGGAGAACTCTTTTTTTCTCGGTCAAGAGAGGTGTCAGGTTGGTGAGGATGACAATCATTTCCACTTGCTCACCGGTATCGACGATGTCTCCGGACCCAATCAGCCAAGCAGCGGACCAGGAACACTCGGCGGTATCAGGAACGCTGTCGAAGGCCTGGGGGTTTTGGCAGTTGATACCCTGGTTCTCGTCGAGATAGGTGACAACGGTGCCGGTGGTGGACAGGTCGACAGACTCGGATGAGGTGGACGCCGGCGTCAAGTTGAACTTCAGAGTGTCGATGGCTGTTTTTCCAGAATTGGCCGCGGCAATCACATTTCCACGGATACTCAAAGTCGCGGACGTTTCTTCCAGGCCCCCGAGCGCTGCCTCTTTGCTCTTTTCCGAGCTCAAAAGCCCAGTATTGAGAACAGCAAATGCGAATACCGAAGCGACGACTACGAAGGCGATAAGAACTATGGCCGTTTCAAGGCCGGTTATGCCACGCTGGTCGGCGAGGATTTTTGCTGGGATATAATACAATTCGTTTACTCGGGACATTTGGTACTCCTGAGCACCACCACCCGACCCGATACTCCTGCCGCTGAATCCACCATGGACCAACCAGTGAGATCTGTAAATTCGTAGATGTACTTATCGTAGATATACTTAGATYGGTGCTAAACCTGTGCGGCAGCGGTCTCTGGCCTCACCGAATTTCTGACTACGAATTGAATCTGGCGACGCTCTCCCTTGGGGGCTTTAGCATCATGGGGTTTTGACCTCGCAAGGACAATTCCTTCAAGTCTACGAGGAATTCCTTGATATCTACTTTGAGTTGAGCCAGCACACTCTCCAGTTCCTCGACCTTCTCTTCTAACTCCAGCACGCCCCCACCCCCCATTTCTTACACTCCAATAACTGGCATCGCCATTATGTCCAGTCATTGGCTGATTCGGGAGTGCTTGAGGTGCCAGATCTAAGCGGCTGTTTGGACCGTGAAGCCGGCCCATTTGGGCCATTGGCCTGGGTAARCCAGCATTCATTGCGACGATAAACCCCAACTACGGGGCGGGCCGTTGAAATAAGATCCTATCTGAGTGGCGCCAAACGACGATGGGTGGTAGGGGTCAGCGATGTGGCCGGGGTTCAGGGACATGCAGACCGGARMGTAGTCTAGGAGCCAGCGCCATGGATGTACCAACGCCTTTCTCGGCGATCGTACAACCTGAGCCGGCCCTTATTCCTTCGATCTAGGCCGCCTGCTTTGGTGAAGCCTTCATTTGGGCCGCTTCACCGCTGCCAAGTAGCGGCGGCGATCAGGAACCTGGGGTTTGATTCTCCAATGGAATGGCTATGGTGATCCTGGGTTCCGTACTAGTCACCCGGGTAGTGTGACCCTGTCCGGTTAAGTCCTCAACCAACATTACCTGGCCGGGGCCAAACCGGCGCGAGGTGCCGTCACCCAGGCCCAGCTCTCCCTCTCCGGAAAGGGTGATGATGTAATTGCGTCGGGACTCCTGGTGCCAATCGCTGAAATTGCCCGGCTCACCGATCCGGAACCGGATGCTGGTGACCTTGGTCAGCGAGTCCAGGTCCGGATGATCCGTTATATCCAGATCTTCGAAATGTGATTTTCCATCTTCACCGGAGTAGACCCTAGTGATAAGCATGGGCTGGCTCCTGATCGTTTAGGCGTTGGGTTGCATGAATGGCACGGGACCGCCGGTTACCGGCGTTTAGGCAGAACGGGMGTKCCYTCGGCGGGTCTCATATCGGTGGCGATCAAGGTRCAACCGATCATCAGATAGTAGCCCATAAGCGCGCCCAGGACGATCGTCGTCGCTTCACCGAATTGGCTCAACGCCGCGTCGAATGCTTCCTGAGATAGCTTGTGGGCGCCCATCACTTCCCGTCCGTAGCGGACGATCACCGCTTCTTSCTTGGTGAGACCGTCTAGGCTTTTGTCGTTCGCGACGATGTCTATGGCTTCTTGCCTGACGCCTGCTTTCAACGCGGCCACCGAGTGGGACGCCCAGACGTATTCGCAATCCATCTCTCGAGCGGCGGTGATTATGGCCAGCTCAGTGTCGTGATCCGATAGGACAGCGTCGAAGCGCAACGCGTCGTCGAGAGCGGTCGACCATCGGGYAACTCCGGGCGCATACATCTRCATCGACTGGGGACCGTTGATACTGCCTCTGGATTCGATGATGGCGTCGAACGCGATCAAAGCGTCTCCGCTCACTTGCTCTCGTTTGGTGATGGGCGTCAATCGGGGCATGGGAATATCTCCTGTTGAAAGTCCTGGTACGGCGGGAGTATAGCACGCTGTTTCGATACTTCTACACGGTCCGGGTTACCGGTATCAGAGACACGAATCCCCATCGCGCCAACCGAGTTTTTGGGCGTTCCCAGACTCGGAATCGCCAAACTGTTCGGTGGTAGCAGTGTCCGATAGTGGTAATATACCCGGTGGCGGGCAACAGGCTGATACGATCGGGGACAACATGACCAGCGAAACCCATCTGGAGCGGGTCTTAAATGCTCTTCATGATGACGTCGAGGATATCGACCTGTCGTCTAGCCGGACGCAGACTCAGCCTGCCATATCGGATTTGCCTGAGGGGATTGGCAGATTTGCGAAGCTGCGGAGTCTCAACCTTGCCAATAACGACCTAACTAGCCTGCCTGAGGCCATCGGCCGTCTGGAGAATCTACGGATACTTAACCTTTCGCACAACCGGCTGTCCGCGTTGCCTGAATCCATCGGCAATCTCGCCTTCCTAGAGGTTCTGGATCTTAGAAGCAACGCTCTGACGATGTGGCCCGATCCCATCAGTCTACTGGCCAATCTGCGGGCCCTTTTCCTCGATCATAACCGGATACAGGATATACCCAAGTCGATCGTCCGGTTGYCCAATCTATATTCCCTTTTGCTCTGGGACAAYTTGTTGACCGAGTTGCCGGAGTGCATCGGCCAACTCGCCGAACTGGGCGCTCTTAACCTTGGCAACAACCAGTTGAGGATACTACCCGCCTCGATCGGACAACTTGCCAATTTGGAAAGTCTTGACCTCATCAACAATCGATTGACGGCGCTGCCAAAGTCTTTAGGGCAKCTGAAGSCGCTTAAGCTCCCAGAACTTAGGGGTAACCCCCTGAACTCCGCTCTGCAAAGCGCCTACAATAACGGACTTCATGCCCTGCGYACTTATCTGAACGATCTGAAGTAGACGGTTTGTAAATGAGCGTATATGGCCTTACCGGCGGAATCGGCGCCGGGAAATCGACCGTTGCCAACATGTTTCAGGAGTCGGGGATTCCCGTAGTCTTGGCCGACGACGTGGGACGTGAAGTGGCGTCTAAAGGGAGCGATGGTCTGGCTGAGATTGTCAGGTCCTTTGGACCCGATGTGCTGGACAGTAACGGAGAGCTCGATCGCCGAAAATTAGGAACGCTGATATTCAACGATCCGGACCGGCGCCGCGAGCTTGAAGGAATCTTACATCCGCGGGTTCGTGACCGAAGCCGGGAACTCTTCAGCCAACTGGAACACGCCGGCAATCAGATCGTCGTTTATGAATCCGCTCTACTGTACGAGACGCAACGCCATACCGAGATGCGCGGAGTGATTCTGGTGACTGCCAGCGAAGAGCAGCGTATCGCCCGTGTGCGCTCTCGCGACGGCAGCGAAGAAGAGGCGGTACGCCAGCGAATAAAGGCGCAGATGGATGAAGAAGAAAAGCGCGGCCTTGCTGATTACATCATCGAAAATAACGGGGACCTGCAAGCCCTAAAGCGTGAGGTAGATAGCCTGATCGAACAACTACTGGGACGGTGAGGATGGGGCTCTTGGCGTAAACAGACCTCGATCGGATAGCGGCCAACGGAGCCAGTTGACTTGCCCACGGTTTAAAATTCTTTGAGCCTGGACATCACCTTCTCGGAGAACAGGCGCATGTTAGCTTCGGCGTCCTCCGATGGCATGCCGGCGTAACTAAAAACCCCTACGAACGTATCGTTTCCCGTCCAATCGTGGATCGCCACGATTTTTTCGTAACATTGGTCCGGAGTGCCCCAAACCTGAAGGCTTAGGAAAAACTCGGTTACTTTATCGTCACCGTACTCGGCGATCTTCTCGGAAAACTTGCCGTAATACTCGTATCCCTTGATGTCACGGTGGAGATCGGCTTTGAACTGATAATGGTCCATCACCGACTTCCAGTAGCCGCCGATGTAGCGGCGGGCCATTTCGTAGGCCCGTTCCTCATCCTCATCGCAAAATACCCAACCCACGACCACCGGYGGTGGCGCTGCCTCACTGTTGGCAAATTGATAAGCGGTCCGGTAGGCGTTTAACTCCTTGGCGGCCTCATCCCAGGGCTTTTGGGGGATGATCAAGACTCCAACGCCCAGCTTGGCGATGAGTTCAGCCGACTCAGGGGACACCGCGGCGGCGTAGGTCCGGCCTTTGAAGCTCTTGAACGGTTCGGGACGGATATCCCGGCGCGGCTGCTTAACGATCTCGCCGTCGTACTCGCAATACCCCTTCTCCAGTCCCTCCAACACCATTTCAGCCGATTCCGCGAAACGAGTCCGGGACTGGGACATGTCCAACCGAAAACCCTCAAACTCAACCTTTGCCAGACCCCGGCCGATGCCCAGGATCACCCGGCCTTCGCTCAGGTTGTCTAGCATCGACACTTCCTCGGCAACCCGGACCGGGTCGTGCCAGGGCAAGACAACCACCATGGTCCCCAACAGAGCATCCTTGGTGCGCCCAGCCATGTAGGTCAGAAACTGGATCACGTCGGGGCACATGGTGTAATCGGTGAAATGGTGCTCGACTCCCCAGATGGATTGATATCCCAAGGGTTCGGCCAGATCGGCCAAGCGAAGCTCATCGCGGTAGACCTGGAAGTCGGGCTTCTCCCGATCAGGATTTTGAAACATCGTGGACATACCTACGTGCATCTGCCTACCTCGCCCGCTTAGATACGGACGTCTTAGATTTGTTTAACTTGCCCTGGCAGTCCGCTCCCGATTCTCCAGCCGGTCGATGTTCATGCGGCAATCCCAGCGGGCATTGGCACAATTCTACCACTGGTTTTGGTCAACCAGGACCGGAATTCGATTTTGGTTTCCCAGTTTGAACTCAGAATAAACATACCGTCTGATCTGGAGTGCTGATGGGGTATTGAGCCAACGCACGACGGTTGGGAGTTTATCCCATCTTACAGCCAGTGTCGGCACCCTACTGGCAAAGCCCAGCCGCCGTTACCCTATGAATAGTTGTCGATAACGAGGAACTCCACCGATGGCCGAAGGTCTCATCCGCGGAACAAAAGTCAGAATCATGTCCGGCATTTACGCCAAGATGACCGGAACCATAGATAGCAATACCTATGGAGCGACGGTTGACGAACCGGGCGARGWGTGCATGGGGTATGGGGTGATCCTGGACGATGGAGAGTGGGTTATTTTACGCCTAAACCAGGTAACGACCCGGTTCAAGAAGTCGACGGATCACCATTAGTATTTAGTCTGATYCCGGTGATCTTTCGTTGAAAGCCGCCTTTCCCGGAGCGGCGGGGCGGCGTTTCTTATTGACCTGTGCCGGGTAAGATACCTGACGTTCGCCCAGTTAACTCACTCTCACTCATAAAGCTGAAGTCCGCCTTCAGGAGAGGGAAACGTCTCATCGTCCTGGAAGGCCCAGGCGAAGGCCTTGGACAAGACTTTGCTGTTGGTGGCGCCGCTGAAACGGTGGTCGCAGTCCGGCACCTCGCGCACTCGCAAGGAGTTGGCGGCCATCGGTCCGCAACGCACCACGTAGGCCAGGAGTCCGGCCATCTGGTCTTGGCTTCCGAAAGCCATGTAGATGTCCCCAGTGAATCGAGTGATCCCTTCATAGAAATAGTCTCCAACGCTGTCGTAGGCGGACAGCAGAAGGATCCGCTTTATTTCCTCGTAGCGGAAAGCCACCGCGCCGACGGCCGACCCGCCGGAGGAAAAACCYGAYAGGTAGACCACCGGGGAGGTTGACCCACAAAGCTCGGACGCCCGCTCTAGAGAAAACTCCACCACGTGGGCCAGGCTCTCCACCAATAGTTGATTCCAACTGGCCCCTTTGTGGGAATAAGGCTCCCATGGTAGCTGCACCTGCCAATCGGGGCGAGGCGCGTTGTAAGTGACCATCGTGGCCAGCCCGCCCTCCTGCAGGTGCCGGGCCAGCTTCATCCAACGGTCATGGCGCCCGTCTTTAAACTCGCCGGAGCCGGGAGAGTTCACGATGATGACACCCGAGTCGGTGGGATAGGCGGAGATGGGGACCTGATAGTCCACATTCTTCCCAAGGTGGTCCTCAATCTCTCTTTCCAGCGTCTCGTCTATGCGGTCCAAACAGTATCGCCCTTTCTGATCGAATGTTGGGGTCTAAGCATCTTCAAACCGAACTACGTAGCGGTGGCGTAACCCCCGGCAGGAAAAACAGCCTTTTGTTAATAGCCGATCTTACACCCGCCGGGGCTGTATGGGATAGAACTTGACCAATGGGCTAAATAGATCGCCGGAGGATTCGGCTTACATAGATATTCTAACCTCTGCCGGCACGGCATGAATAGAATCGCTGTCGAATCCCGGTATTTTCATCTGACCGGAGGCCCAGGCACGAATTAGAAAGTAGCTGGGCTGAGTGGCGCTCCGTGAGCAAGTCCATTGCCGCCTAGCTTAAAGGCAGAGGTAAAGAACCGAATCGAATCTCCTTACATAATATTAATTATCGCTAATTGGACTGGTAAKGAGGAAGGACTGTGCGGTGTTKCCGGAAGTGTCAGGGACATCTCAGATACGACCGAGAGTTCCCGGGAATGGTTTGCCAAAGCTGCGGGGTGGTCTATTACTTCAGCCCGCCTCCGTATACTGGCAGCGGCGAATTGAACAAAAGGCGGGGTGGCGGATGGCACCAAGTGGCCGCCGCTTAGGCTGATCGGCTCCCGCCATGCCGGTTTCTCAACGCGACATAGCAGATCGAATGATCCGTACAACGGTGCTGGGTGGGTTGGTTCGCCGTGGGTCGGTCCAGCCTATCCCACCGGAGAGATGCAATCCGGCACGTTATTCCTCGCCGAATTCACCAATTGGGAAACGATATACGAGTCCATCGCCTCGGCTGGGCAAGGGACTAACAACGGAGTAACCACCGCGGCGTCTTCGGTCAGCGGATCCAGCCATAAGGCCTCGGCTTCGCCGGAAAGAACAACAGGCATGCGGTTGTGGATGGGAGCGATGAAGTCGTTGGGCGTGGTAGTCACTATCGTGCATGACTGGACRACCTCYCCTTCCGGGGAYCTCCACGTATCCCACARACCGGCCAAGGCRAATGGTTCTTTGGACTTGAGGAAGATATAGGTGGGAATCTTCTCCTTCCCTTCCTTTCGCCACTCAAAGAACCCATTGGCCAGGATCAGGCACCGGCGCTTCTTTATCAGGGATCTAAATGCCGGTTTAGCCGCCACGGTCTCACCCACCGCGTTAATCATCCTAGCGCCGATTTTAATATCCTTAGCCCAGAACGGGACCAAGCCCCACCGCATCAACCGCGCCTGCCGTTGTCCGTCGTTGGTGACGGTCAGGACTTGCTGGGTAGGCGCGATGTTATAGCTCGGACGATACTCTTTGTCCAAGCCGTCAAACTGAAATCTTCCTTGTAGGTCGTCCAGGTTCGACGTGAGCGTGAATCGTCCACACATAATTCGCCTCCATCACCAACGGGCTTCTTCCATGCCTRTCTCATAGGACCTTGTGGTAGATATRSGCAGGAAGAAATCCCCAGATCCCCTCACTCCCAGTGTACCCGTCAGCGGACCTTCCAGGGTGGAATCATCGTACAAAGTAGAATCGAATAAAAACTTGTAAAAAATCCCGTCAACGTTGTAAACGTGGATGACGAAATCACCTCGGCCTATCGGGTCCGTATTGGCTTCCCATACCACCCGCCAAAGCACRGAGTCGACATGGAAATTCGGAGTGTCGTTGTCCCCATCTCTCGCCCAATTTTCCAGCTTCACCCACTCGGACGGAGGGATTTCCGGAGTAGGGACTTGCGGTTCTTGGGGAGTGAGGTGGTCTGGGARATTTGAACAGGTAGCTAAGAGAGAGTCCCGCTCCTAGAATYGCAAARAAGGAGCAGGACMTGAAACAGATACGGAAGAAACACAGCCCAGCCTTCAAAGCCAAGGTGGCCTTGTCTGCATTCT
>NVSQ01000018.1:3822-58638 GCA_002401285.1 SAR202 cluster bacterium | reverse complement strand
CTGCCCCGCGGCAACCGGTGCAATCCGGCGGGTTTGACCGAGGCCCGCGCCGGCCAGGAGGCTTCGGCGGCGGCGGCCGTGGTCCGSRMGRCCNSWASCGGCNNCCTRGCGGCCCTGGCGGACCAGGAGGTTCTGGCCGTGGACCCAGGCCGGGCGGCAGYCCAGCCCGATAGGGACGTTACCGGCCTAGGAAAGTCCGGTCCAAAACGATTCGAGTTTTATAGACCCGGCCCTGATGCAATCGGAGCTGGGTCTTGCTTTTCCTGATTTCCGGACCGTGTTAACATCGAATTAGCTTGGTCCTAATCATGTTTCCTTAGGGGGCGTCATGGCGCCGATTCGAGTGTTAGTAAATGGCGCTACCGGAAAGATGGGTATGGAAACCGTCTCGGCGGTCTGCCGTGAGGAAGACCTGACCCTGGTCGGCGCGGCTTGCCACACCCCCAGAGGRTCCAGCTTGCGSCTGYCCGRCGGGTCCGACGTGCCTCTCTCAACCGACCTGGAAGAATTGCTGCACGAGACAACCCCCGACGTATTGGTGGATTTCACGAATGCCACAGCCTCCATGGAGGCGTCACTGATGGCGGCAGGGMGGTCCGTGCATCTGGTGTTGGGAGCAAGCGGGTTGACCGACGACAACCTTCGGCAGCTAGACGCGGTGGCGAACGACAACAACATCGGCGTGATCGCCGCGCCCAATTTCGCCCTGGGCGCGGTTGTCTTGAAGAGGTTGGTTGAACAGGCGGTTGAGTATTTCGACTATGTGGATATCGTGGAATCCCACCACGAAGCCAAGATCGATGCCCCTTCGGGATTCGCCATGAATCTAGCCAAAAGCATCGGGGACAAAAAGCAGTTCACCCGGAACGTCACCGAGCGGGAAAACCTACCCGGCACCAGGGGCGGCGAATACAACGGTGTCACAATCCATAGCATCCGCATGCCCGGYCGSAGCGCCCATCACGAGGTTATTTTGGGCGCYYTGGGSCAAACATTAACCCTGCGCCACGATACYCTKGGCCGGGACTGCTATATGCCCGGCGTGGTGCGCTGCATCCGTGAAGTTGTGAACCGGCGAGGTCTTGTGGTAGGCTTGGAAAACATTTTGGGCCTCTAGCCAAGGCCTAGAGAAATCCCGGATTCCGGCCATCTCCAGATGTGTATCCACGGGTCCTTCGACAGGCTCAGGACGAACGGAAGAGGAGATTTCTCCGTTGGTGGCCAACTTGTCGAACCATTTTCATCCAAGAGAGTCAACGGTGCACGAACTTACCATAGCGGTTGTAGGGGCCACCGGAGCGGTGGGCACACAATTCCTGAGTATTCTCGAGAAACGTTACGAGAAGCTGCCCAACATCAAGTTGCTGGCCTCCAGCCGCTCAGCTGGTAAGGTGATTACGGTGGGCGGCCGAGAGATCGTCGTGCAGGAAACCACGGAAGGTTCCTTTCGGGATGTGGACATCGCGTTCATCCGCGTGCCTACGGAGGTGAGCCGGAAACTGGCGCCTCAAGCCGTGGCTGAGGGAGCGGTGGTGATCGACGACAGCTCCGCTTTTCGCATGGACGAATCCGTTCCCTTGGTGGTTCCGGAGGTCAACGGCCAAGACGTGGAGTGGCATAACGGGCTCATCGCCAATCCTAACTGCTCCACAACCCCATTGGTTATGTTGTGCCATCCCCTGCGGAAGCATAACCCCATTGTACGTATCGTCGCCGACACCTATCAGTCGGTCTCCGGCGCCGGCGCCGCTGGTATMGTGGAGCTTGAACAGCAAAGCCGGGAGTTGCTGGACGGCAAGGCTAAAGTTCAGGCGGAAGCGATAAACCAGCAGATAGGCTTCAATGTCATCCCACACATCGATCGTTTCCTCGATGATGGCTATACCAACGAGGAACGGAAAATGATGCAGGAATCCCGGAAAATCATGCACGCGCCGGACATCGCCATATCGGCCACTTGCGTGCGCGTTCCAGTTTACGTATCCCACAGCGCCGCGGTGCACATTGAGTTTGAGCGCCCCATGTCGCCGGGAGAAGCCCGAGAGGTGCTGGAGGCTGCTCCCGGGGTTACCGTGCTGGACGATCCCGCCAAATCAGAATATCCGATGCCTTATGATGTGACCGGAACCGACGATGTTTTCGTCGGCCGTATCCGMCGGGACGTGTCCCACCCCAACGGGCTGGTTATGTGGGTGGTGTCGGACAACTTGCGCAAGGGCGCGGCCCTTAACTCGATACAGATCGCCGAGGAATTGGTGRCAAGAAGACGCATCGAGCCTCGGCAACCAAGCAGCGCGGCCCGCTAGCCGCCGCCGCTGRTCAGATCCGGGAATCTATCCGATAGCTCAGGAGCCAGATCATGACAGAGATAGGCAGGCTAATAACGGCGATGGTCACTCCATTCGATGAGAAGGGAGCGGTGGACTACGATCAAGCCAAGCGCCTGGCCAATGCCCTTCTCGACTCRGGCAGCGACGGGTTGGTGATCACCGGCACCACCGGAGAAGGCCCGACCCTCAGCTCCGAGGAAAAGATCCGGCTTTACGCCGAGGTGAAAGAAGCCATCGRYKMCCGGGGCKCGGTYATCGCCGGCACSRSCRACWACRAYACSGCSRARAGCATCGAAYTGAGCRMGGAGGCNNAGAARCRGNNGGCGTYGATGCSYTGYTRCTGRYGGTSCCCKMYTACAACAARCCGCCYCAGGAAGGCCTKTAYCARCACTTCAARGCCATCGCSGNWGAGNACSRRYYTRCCCTGCMTWSTYTAYAACGTTACCAGCCGYACCAGCCTGAACATGACCSAYGASACCACCATYCGGCTGAGYCACATCGATAACATCGTSGGCGTSAARGAAGCCGGGAGCGACCTGAACCAGATCACGCGGATCATCGATGGGGCCGGTGATGGCTTTCGGGTCTGGAGTGGCAACGACGACGAGACCTTCTCCATCATGGCCACCGGTGGCTACGGTGTGGTGAGCGTACTCTCCCATCTGGTGGGGAACCAGATCAAACAGATGATGGGATACCTGCTGGAGGGGGACCTGGAGAAGGCCGCGGCCGAGCACCGCAGATTACTGCCATTGTTTAAAGTGATGTTTATCGTCTCCAACCCCATCCCTCTCAAGTACTCGTTGAATCACGTGGGATTCAACGTAGGTCCGATGAGGCTCCCTCTAGTGCCCCCGGACGACAAGTCGGCTGAGAAGATTCGCGACGTGCTGTCGAACTACGACATAGACTTGCCGATTCCCGCCTAGCTTTCTGCTGTCCGGGACCTCAGTCAGGGTCCGCCAAAACGACAGCGAAGATCAGAGCGTCACCTTGGCTCGTGACACGGGTGGAGTGTCTTTTCCCGGTGGTATCTTCGAGTAAAATGACGCTTCCGACGGGGAAGGCACGTATCGTACCGTCACTGGCAGTTACCTCGTACTCGCCCTGCATGGTACAAAAAATCTGTCTTCCTGCCCTTGGATGCGGTGCATCTCCCGCCCACCCTACGGGAGCTCCTACCCAGACGGTTTGGGTGGCAGGCAGAAACTGGGCAATGTTCAGAGGAGCGGCAGGGGGGCAAAATCCACGGGCGTCAGAGGAATCTCTAGATCTTCGAAATGAGAATCGCCATTCTCGTCCGAATATAAGCGAACGTACGTAGCTTGGTGCAATTATGTCTGCGATTGCGCATATTGACGTCTATATTTTTCATGCGCGGGTGACTAAAGTCATTGCTCCGAAAATATAATTGCCAACCTTTGGCCGCGCACATTGTCATTCCGACACCAGCCCTTCGGCGGAAGGGCGGCGAGGCTCCGACTTCGTCGCGAGTCCCTGGCGGAGTCGGGAAATCTTAGGTGACCGCTACAACCAGGCATGAGACTCTGATCCTTCGGCGGAAGGAGAGGAGTGAGACGAATCGCCCATCGTTTGAACTGGCGAATCTACCACGATCAACTTGAAACCGTACTATTCGCTCGAACTTTGAGGAATGGGGGTCTAGGGAATAACCCTAGAGACTTCTATCGTCTCTTCCCGGTTGGGACCGGTGGAGATGATCTGCACCGGGCAGCCCACCAGTTCTTCGATCCGATTCACGTACGACATGGCGTTTTCGGGCAGTTGTGACAGGCTGGTGGCGCTGGCCGTCGGTTGGGACCAGCCGGGGTGCTCTTCGTATATCGGCTGGCATTGGGCCAGCAGGCTGGTGTTGGACGGGAAACGGTCGATTCTTTGGCCGTCCACTTGGTATCCCACGCACACTTTGACCGAAGGAAAGCCGTCCAGGATGTCCAGCCGGGTCAATACCAAGCCGGTCATCCCGTTGACCAATCTGCTGTACTTGGCGGCTACTGCGTCGAACCACCCGATCCGGCGCGGACGGCCGGTGGTGGTGCCGTATTCATGGGCCGTCTCCCGCAGGCCCTCAGCCGTTTCGCCGAAAATCTCCGATGGCATGGGTCCGCCACCCACTCTGGTGGAGTAGGCTTTGAAAACGCCGACCACCCCGGCGATTGCCTGGGGGGGGATGCCCAAGCCGATGCAGGCCCCACCTACTGAAGGTGAAGAGGAGGTGACGTAGGGATACGACCCGTGGTCGATATCCAACAGGGTACCTTGGGCGCCTTCCAGTAAAACGGCCTTGTCTTGGGCCAGCAGGTCCTGGATCGTTTGCTCGGTGGCTTGGATGTGAGGGGCCAGACGGGCGGCCCAATCGGCGCACTTGTCGAGGATGTCCTGTATAGACAGGGCTTCCGCCTCGTATATCTTGGTTATCAAGGCATTCTTGAAGGCCAGAGCCTGCTCTAACCGAGGCCGTAAGGTGCTCTCGACGTCCAACAGATCGCCGACCCTGATGCCCATCCGGCCAGTTTTGTCCACGTAGGCTGGACCGACACCCCTGCCGGTGGTCCCGATCGCCGAGTCTCCCCGAGCCTTTTCTTCTAATTCGTCCAGGAGCACATGGTAAGGCATGATGAGGTGGGCTCGCTCGCTCACAAATAGGTTGGAGGTATCTATACCCCGGGCATCCAATTCGCTCAGCTCGCCCAGCAGTACGTCGGCGTCAACCACCACTCCGTTGCCGATTATTCCGGCAACCCCCGGCCAGCATATGCCCGAGGGGACCATATGAAGCTGGAAGGTGCCTTTGTCATTGACCACGGTGTGGCCGGCGTTGCTCCCACCACCGTACCTGACCACGGCGTCAACCCTTCCGGCAAGGTAGTCGATAATCTTCCCTTTGCCCTCGTCGCCCCACTGGCCGCCGATTACTGCGTAGCCCGGCATCTCTCCCCCTGAATACACACGATCAAACCCTGCCTAGATTAGGCAGGGCCAAAACCAAGGGGCAGTATAGCAAATAACCGCCTGTATTGGGAAGGAGAGGGTTGCACGGCCGTGGACTTTGGGGAGCGAAAATATGGCATCTTAGGGTAGAACGTTTTCGTCACGCCTGGGCACATGTATACTAGGGTTGATAGGCTATCTCTCAAGTGAGGATCGGAACCATGACCATTCGGGAAAAATTGGAAGAGGACATCATCCAAGCGATGCGGGACCGTGACAAGGTTCGTTTGGAGGCTTTGCGCTTCTTGAAAGCCAAAGTCCAGGATGTGGAAAAACCTCTGGGTAAAACCCTAGACGACCAGGGTATGTTAGACGCGATCTCCAGACAGGTCAGCGACCGCCGGGATAGCATCCGAATGTTTGAACAAGGTGGCCGGGACGACTTGGTGGCCAAAGAGTCGGCGGAGCTAGCCATCCTGATCCCCTATCTGCCTCCCCAGCTAAGCCCTGAAGAGTTGGCCCAACTGGTGTCGGATGTCATCAAGGAAGTTGGCGCGACCTCCGCCGGGGACAAGGGCAAGGTGATGGGAAAGTTGATGCCCCAGGTAAAAGGCAAAGCCGACGGTAACGCGGTCAACGACCTGGTCACCCAACTGCTTGAGTCCGGGGCTTAGGAACCCGCCTATGCGGTTTGGAATCTTAGTTTTCCCCGGTACTTGGAGCGAGACCGACTGCTACCACGCCGTCAAAGACGTCCTCCATCAAGATGCCGGCTACGTTTGGCACCAGGAAGACGATCTCTCGGGTTACGACTGTGTGATACTGCCCGGCGGCTTCTCCTACGGCGACTATCTGAGGCCGGGCGCCATGGCCCGGGTTTCGCCGGTGATGAAAGCTTTGGACGGGTTCGCGGCGGCGGGCGGTCTAGTCATCGGCATCYRMRRSSSYTKSMAGRYRCWKKRYSARRYMSRRCTGYKGSYSRKKGCRYTKCKCCGGAACCATCACCTGGAATTCCGGTGCCAATGGACCAATCTGCGAACCGAGAGCGTTGATTCTCCCTTCACCAACGCTTGTGAACGAGGACAAATCCTCCAGGTGCCCGTGTCCCACGGCGACGGCAACTACTTTGCCGAGCCTGAGATTCTGGAGGAATTGGAGCAGGAAGGCCGCGTGCTGCTTCGATACTGCGAGCCCTCCGGCGCCATTTCCGACGATGCAAACCCCAACGGCTCGGCCAACAACATCGCCGGGATCACCAACCAGGCTGGAAACGTGTTGGGGTTGATGCCCCACCCCGAGCGTTGCTGCGAAGCCATTCTCGGCGGCACCGACGGCAAGCTAATCTTCCAATCCATCGTCGATAGCTGCTCGGCGGGCTGAACGTCAAACTCCGTTCAGGGAGAACTGGGTAGCCAATTACTCGGTGCCCAGGATGCCCGCTTGCCGGGAAGTTGAGGAATCCCTGGCCGCTAGTTAGCATCCGGCGTCGAAATTTATTCCATGGTGTATCTTGACCGAGGAGAACATTACATATTACTGTAGGGGTATCCCTGCGCCGGGCTGGCTAACCAAGGATAGGTGAGATGCTRGAAACCAGCAAGCGTAAATTCACCTCTCGGGAAGCGTGGCGATCTACGCTTGCGGAATTTATCGTCACGCTCCTGTTTGTTTTTCTGGGGGCCGGTTCTGTAGTTGTAAGCGGGGGCCTACCCAACGGTGACCTGGACGCGGCCCGGTTGGGTATCATTGCCGTGGCTCATGGATTGGCTATTGCCATCTTGGCATACGCCACTGCGAATATCTCCGGCGGGCACATAAACCCGGCTGTCACATTCGCGGCCTGGATGACGAATAAGATAAGCGCAGCCAGGGGTCTGATGTTCATCGCAGCACAACTCAGCGGTGCTGTAGTCGGCGCTTTGCTTCTTCTGGCAACCATTCCCGCCGCCGCCGACACCAATCTGGGAGCTCACGCCCTAGGGCCCGATGTTTCTATTAGCATGGGCTTATTGATGGAGATCATTGTCACCTTTGCGCTGGTCTTCGTCATCTTCGCTACAGCTGTCGATCCTGGGGGCATGGGCAATCTCGCACCCCTGGCGATTGGCCTGGCGGTTCTGGTAGATCACCTGGTTGCGGTGCCGATCACCGGAGCTTCGATGAACCCAGCCNGGARCTTTGGGCCCGCACTGGTGTCRGGGGCGTGGTCTGATCACTGGATATATTGGGTCGGACCGCTCCTCGGAGGCGCTGGGGCCGGTCTGGTATATCAATTCATGTTCATCAACCGGGCTCGCTAATCTCAGATAGGAGGTAATCTCATGAAGTGTCCTCGTTGCGAAAACGCGGTTTCCTCACCCGGCGGACGGTCCGCATGCGTTAACGGCGTGGAAGTGCTAATGGTGATTTGTCCGCACTGTGAAACCATTCTCGGTGTTGTTCATCAGTCTCATTCATCCTACTTCAGCCAAGGATGCACTCGTGGCGCAGTCACTSAGGCGCAATGAGCCGATTTCAGGGTCAGCGTAGAACCATGCCGAACGGAGAGAAAAGTTCTTCGAGATTGCTCACAGRATCGCAGTCAGCCAGCATATGGAARGAGGTAAAGAATGCCAGRAAAGATCGTGATCAACAAGATTAATCATGTGACTACCATGGTCAAGGACACTGCCCGGGCCATGAAGTTTTACAACGACTTGATCGGCATCAAGCAGATTCAGAGCCAAGTAGAGAACCCCAACATCACCTGGCTGCAGTTGGAAACGGGGATAATGGTGCATCTCATCGAGACCCCCGACGCCCCGGCGATGCCCCACAACATCCATCACGCGTTCGAGGTTGAGGACTTCGAGGGGACCAAGAAGATCCTTGAGGAGAACGGGTACAAGGTCGAGCGTGAGRGGGTTCGTTATGACGGCCAGGCCTTCCTGTTCATCGACGACCCCGACGGCAACAACGTCGAGTTCTGCACCGCGTCCGGTTACGCCCCGGCGCCGCCGCGTCCTTAACCGCTGCGGCGGTCTGGCAACATGGCTAGCAACGAAAAGAAATTCCGGGTCCTGGTCACGGATACCGTTTGGCCGACCACCCAGCCCGAGCGTGAGGTCCTCGATCGCATCGGAGCGGAGATAGTTGAGKCCCCGGACCCGTCCGAGGCCACGCTGATGGCGCTGGCCGCCGACGCCGACGCGATCATGACCTGTTTCGCCCAGGTGACCCCTAAAGTGGTCCAGGCCGCCAAAAAATGCCAGGTGATCAGCCGCTACGGGGTTGGCGTGGACAACATCGCCGTGGACACGGCCACTACCGAGGGGATAGTGGTTACCTACCTGCCCGACTATTGTGTCGATGAAGTATCGGACCACGTGATGGCCTTACTCTTGACCTGGAACCGGCAGATCGGTTTTTACAATGGTGTGGCTAAGGAAGGCCGTTGGAGCGGTGTATCGTCCCCGGCGCCTTTAGTTCGATTAAGAGGCCGGAAGCTGGGGATTGCCGGACTGGGACGCATCGGCCGGGCGGTGGCGGTTAAGGCCCAGGCCTTTGGGTTAGAAGTCTCGGCCCACGACCCTTACCTCCCAGCCGGTATTTCTCCTCCCTCTGATGTTCGCATGGTAGATCTGCCAACTCTGCTGGCTGAGTCGGATTACATCACCCTCCATACACCGTTGAACGAAGAGACCCTCGGGTATATCGGCGCCGGGGAGTTCGCGATGATGAAACCTTCAGCTTTTATCATCAACTGCGCTCGTGGCCCCATCATCGATGAAGATGCCCTGTACGCCGCCCTACGCGACGGTCAGATCGGCGGCGCGGGATTGGACGTGATGGAACAGGCCGCGCCCCCAGCCGGTCATCCCTTGTTCGCCCTGGACAACGTCTTGATCACCCCTCATGTGGCTTTCCTGTCCCAGCAGTCGGTGTTGGAGCTGGAGGTGCGCACGGCCCAGGCCACCGCCGACGTGCTGCAGGGGAAGATGCCACAATTTCTAGTCAATCCAGCGGTGTTGCCCCACGCGCGGGTGAAGCTGACGTAGTCACCTTAGAGAGGTGTTTCCAGATGTGGCGTTGACACCTTTGGGGGCAAGGTGTACGTTGTGGCCCGGAATGAATGCCCTCGCTACAGTCTCAGATCGGACGGTAGCCGATGGAACAGCGGTGAGTTTGCCACGTAATATATTTCTGGTGGGATTCATGGCTTCGGGGAAGACCCGTACCGGCGAGATATTGTCCCGGCTTATCGGCTGGGAGTTGGTGGACGCCGACGTGGAGTTGGCGAGTCGGGCCGGGCGGTCGATCCCCGAGATTTTCGAAGAGGATGGGGAACCCGCGTTTAGAGACTTGGAGCGAGCGCTGATCCAAGAACTTGCCGCGGGTCTCGGCAAGGTGATCGCTGCCGGCGGTGGGGCTTTCGTGGACCCTGACAACCAAGAGCAGATGCTGAGAAACGGCCTGGTGGTCTGTCTAAGAGCAAAACCGGAGACGATACATCGCCGTATAACCCAAGCTGAATCGGGCGGAGCAGCAGCCCGCCCTCTGCTGGCCGGGGCGCCTCCGTTGGAACGCATCGAGGCCCTTTTAGCGCAGCGGGCCGAAGCCTACTCCCGGGCCCACTACTCGATAGACACCGACCTTCTGACTTCCGAACAGGTGGCACAGGAAGTACTGAATGTGTTAAATGAAACAGGGGACGAAACGGATGCCGGAACCGGAGGAAAAGAAAATGGCCGATGAGAATCTGGCCGCRGTGGTTCATCATTCGGGTGGCAGCTATCCGGTAGTCGCCGGGTGGGGCATTCTTGATGATCTGGGCCGCCGGTTCGTGGACTTGGACCTTAAAGGACCGGCCTACATCATCACTGACACCAACGTGATGAATCCCTACGGACGCCAGGCCCAGTTGGCATTGCAGAAGCACGGGATAGCCGCCCATATCTTCATCATCCCAGCCGGGGAGACTAGCAAGAGTTTCAGCCTCGTCCAGTTGATCTACGACTGGCTAGTGGAACGCCGCGCTGAGAGAGGCCATCCCATCATCGCAGTGGGCGGCGGCGTTGTGGGCGACCTGGCGGGCTTCGTGGCGGCCACTTTCCTGCGGGGCGTCCCCTTCGTTCAGGTTCCCACCAGCATGGCGGCCATGGTGGACGCATCTATCGGCGGAAAAGTTGCGGTCAATCTGCCCCAGGCCAAGAATCTAGTTGGGGCCTTCTACCAGCCCAGAGGGGTATTTGCCGACGTTCAGGCCCTGTCTACCCTGGGTAAACGTGAGCTGGCCGAAGGCTGGGCTGAGGCGATCAAGCATGGCTTCATCCTGGACGCCGACTTAGTCGACACCTTCGAACAGCATGCCGAGGCACTGATGGACGTTGAGCCGGAGATTTCCACCCAAGTCATTCGGCGCAGCATGGCTATCAAGGCGGAGGTGGTCAGCCAGGACGAGCGGGAGACCTTGGGCATACGCATTCTCTTGAACTACGGCCACACCATCGGCCACGCCTTGGAGGCGTCGACGGAGTACGGCCGATTTTTCCACGGCGAGGGAGTGTCCGTGGGGATGATGGGCGCGGCGCGCATGGCCGAGCAGATGGGAATGATATCGTCCGAATTGGTGGATCGACAATACGCGCTATTGCGCCGGTTCAACCTGCCTACCAGCGCCGCTGGAGTGGACGTCGATGGGATATTCCGAGCAATGTCCATGGACAAGAAGGTCGAGGCGGGTTCCAACCGTTGGGTGATGCTGGAGGGGGTGGGCAAAGCGGTGGTGCGCCGGGATGTCCCCCTTGACTTGGTTGAAGCCACAGTCAGGGAATTGATAGGTTAGCTGTCCGCGTTGTCTTCCTGACTTGTTTCTTGCTCTGCTTCCTGATTTCTCCGCTGGCCCATCTGGGCGTTTAAAGCCATTCCGGCGATAACCAAACAGATCAGTCCGCCGAATCCCAGCAGCAACGCGTTGGCCGCGATAGATAGGTAGTCCGCATCCGAGAAACTCTCCGATGCTTGCTGCAACCCCACGGCGATGCTGCCGCTAAGGACCGTTAGGCCGAACAAGATGCGGATGCGGGCCGGGTCCACCATTCTGTTTGCCGCAGTGCCCAGTTGGGCTCCAGCCGACGCGGAAATCAGCATTATCACCACCATCAGCAGGTCAACTTCGTTTGAATACGATTTTATCAAGGTACCCATTGAACCGGTGATAACGATCTGGAACAGGTCGGTGCCTATGGCTACCGTGGTTGGTACTCCCACTACATAAATCAGCATGGGCATGAGGATGGTCCCGCCGCCCGCTCCCAACAGACCGGCGAATAAACCGGTCGCCACTCCCGCCGCCAGGGGAATAAACACGGAGATGCGCTCTATCCCCGACACAGGCAAGGACACGTAGGTTGGAACGGTCCCGAATCCGGGTATCGGGACGGAATGAGGGGGGATTCGCATCGACTGAACGCGCCGGGTCAGTCCGGCCGTGGAGATCTCTCCCTCTTGATGCGCCTGTGGCCGCCGAGTCCTCAGGAAATCGTAGATGATGAAAATTCCCAGGATTGCCAAAACCACCACGTAGATGTATCGGATGGCCGATTCGACTATTCCGGCCGCGGAGAGTAACTGGATTATCCACTGAGCTAAGAACAGGGCCGGTATGGTGCCACATACCAGCAGGAGCCCCAGCTTAACGTCTACGTTGCCCATGCKGCGGTGCTTCAGTGTGTTAATGATGGATGAGCCCATGATTAGCGTAAGGCCAGTGCCCACGGCGAAAACCGGGGGGACACCGAATACTATCAAGCCCCCCGTGATTAAGAACCCGCCCCCCACGCCAAAAAATCCGCTCAGAGTGCCCAGGATCAAGCCTAGAAGTAATAAGAGAGGGAGGGATACGGCCACACCGGCGTTGGGGAATAGTAGATCCAAGCTTATTGTCCCCTCCGGCCCCGGTGCAGTGGGCCGATGGCGGGCAGCAATCGAAAGAACGCTTCCCAGAAGCAAAATAGAACCAGGCTGGTCACGGCAACGACAGACATGACGAACAATGCCCACAGCAGGGGATAACTGCCGCTGAGTGAAGCTGAAAACTCGCCGAAAGCATCGAACATGGACTGCGCCTGCCGGGTCGTAGATTGTTGCGTTCGAGGTGAGGGCCGCGATACCATATTGCCGCGATCGATCAATCGACCCWGTTTGGGTTACGCCGATCCGGATAGATCCATGGACCGGCCTCGAACTGCTTTCTGATAATATCACGGAATATGCCAGTTGGCCGGACGTCGGCCTACATCGAGTAAGTTGTCGGTAGGAGATGTATCCCTTGGGTTTTTCTTTCCAGTTGCAACACACGGACGGCGAGGCCAGAGCGGGTGAACTGGTAACCCCCCACGGCAACGTGTCCACGCCGGTCTTCATGTCCGTGGCCACCCAGGCCACCGTGAAAGGTCTCCTTCCTGAAGAGGTGGAATCGCTGGGGGCCGAGATCGTGCTGTGCAATGCCTACCATCTCTACCTGCGGCCCGGTGTGGACTCCGTAGCCCGTCTGGGGGGGCTTCACCGCTTTATGGGGTGGTCGCGGCCCATTCTCACCGACAGCGGCGGTTACCAGGCCTTCAGCATGGGCGCGTTGCGCAAGGTCGACGAGGATGGCATCCGTTTCCGTTCGCACATCGACGGCAGCGAGCACCGGTTTGGACCGGAACTGGCCGTGGCCAACCAGCGGGGTTTGGGCGCCGACATAATCATGTGCCTGGACCAGTGCATCGCCCACGGGGTTTCCAAAGACGAGGTGCGCCGTGCCATGGACCGAACTCACCGGTGGGCTGAAGTTTGCTACCGGACCCACCAGGCGTCGGGCGCCGCAGATGAACAAGCCCTTTTCGGAATCGTTCAGGGTGGCGCATTCGCCGATCTGCGAGATGAATCGGCCCGGCACATCACGGGCATCCCCTTTCCCGGCTACGCCATCGGCGGATTGGCGGTGGGCGAGTCAAAGGCCGAGTTGTACCAGATCGCCGGCCAAGTGGCGGCTCGATTACCTCAGGACAAGCCCAGATACCTGATGGGAGTTGGTTCTCCGGAAGATCTGGTGGAGTGCGTGGCAAGGGGGGTAGACATGTTCGACTGCGTGCTGCCCACCCGAGTAGCCCGCAACGGCGCCCTGTTCACCCGTACCGGCCGAGTTGACATAACCAAGCGRAAATACGCCGATCAGGCCGAACCTTTGGATGAGGATTGCGATTGCTACGCCTGCCGGAACTTTTCCGCCGCATACCTGTGGCACTTGTTCCGCGCCAAGGAGTTGCTGGCCCTGCGCTTGGCGACGATGCACAACCTGCGGTTCATTCTGCGGTTGATGCAGGAGATGAGGGAAGCAATCATTAACGACCGMTTCAATGACTTTCAGCGGGGGTTCTGGGATGCCTACCGTCCCACCGACGAAGCGGCGAGACAGGAGCAGAAGAATAAGTGGTTAAAGGCTAGGGGCGGCTAGTTCCCGCCGGCGACGGCCGGTACGATGCTTACTTCGGACCCGGAACTGATCGCGGTTCCCAAGCCGTCCAGGAAGCGCACATCTTCGCCATTGACGTAGATGTTTACGAAGTACCGCAACTCCCCGTTCTCATCCACCAACCGGTCCTTGAATCCTGGATAGGCGCCATCCAATTTCTCTACCAACTCGCCAAGGTTGGACGATTCCATTTCAACCTTGGATTCTCCATTGGTCATGCGGCGTAGGGGAGTGGGTATTCGAACCATGACACTCATTAGTGGATGTCCTCCTAAAGCTTAAACCGGCAGTCAGGATACAGCGGTGAGAAACCACGGTCTAACCCTCAATCACGTCTCCGCTGAGGGGGTCAACCCTCACTCCGATGGCGCTGACCCAGTCCAGACCACGCTGAATCTCCGTGTCGTCTCCATCGAGTTCCAACACTACCCAGCCCATGTCTTCACGTACGTCGGCCCGGCGGATGTTGGTGACCAGATTAAAGTTTTGGCCCAGTTGATAAATTATCGGCTCTTTGACCATCTGCGTCATGAACGTGAACTTGACCCTTTGCGTCCCCATCGTTCATCATCCTCCCACCGAGATACGCTGGCTTATCACGTCCTCGAAGGCACCCATGGAGGGTTTTATGGACAGAGGATTAACGACGTCCTCAACTGCCTCTTGGGTCTTCAGCCCGTTGCCGGTTATGTAGACCACCGTCAACTCATCGGGCTTGATAGCGCCACTGTCCGCCAGGTTCTTCAAAGCCGAGACTGTTACGCCGCCGGCGGTCTCGGTGAATATYCCTTCCGTTTCCGCCAGAAGCTTGATACCGTCGATGACGTCGGCTTCCGGAACCGCGTATGCGGAACCTCCGGACTCTTTTAAAACTCGGATAGCGTAGATRCCGTCGGCAGGGTTGCCGATGGCTAGTGACTTGGCTATGGTGTCGGGACGTACCGGGGACACGTGTGGTTGCCCGTTGGCCCACGCGGTCACTATGGGGGCGCAGCCCACGGCTTGCGCCATGTGCATCTTCGTGGTCACCGCCGGATGATGGACCGTGTTTTGGTCCGGGCCGAAGGAGGCGGCTTCAACGCCGTCCAACAGRCCCAGGCATGCTAACTCGTTGAAGCCTTTCCATATCTTGGTGAACATGGCCCCGGATGCGCTGGGAATCACCACATGGTCGGGAATCCGCCAGCCCAACTGTTCGGCTACCTCATAACCCAGGGTTTTGCTGCCCTCGGCGTAGTAGGGGCGCATGTTGATGTTTACGAATGCCCAGGGGTAGTTGTCGGCTACCTCGCTGCAAAGCCGGTTCACTTCGTCGTAGGTGCCCTCGACCGATACCATCGTGGGACCGTAGATGGCGGCGCCGATGACTTTGCCACGCTCCAGGTCCCAGGGAATGAACACTACCGCCCGTATGCCCGCTCTGGCCGCATGAGCGGCCACGCTGCAAGCCAGATTGCCGGTGGAGGCGCAGGCTAACGTGTCGAACTCGAACTCCATCGCCTTGGTGGCAGCCACGGAAACCACCCGATCCTTGAATGAAAAGGATGGGTTTACGCTATCGTTCTTGATGTAGAGGTTGCGCAGACCCAGACTCTTTCCCAGGTTGCGGGCTTTTATCAATGGGGTGTAGCCGGCCATKATATCCACCGGGTCGTCGCCATTGGCTGGCAGYAGGTCCTGATACCGCCAGATGCTTAATGGGCCTTGGGAGATCCGCTCGCGGCTGATGACATCGGAGATGGTATCGTAGTCGTATACGACCTCCAGAGGCCCGAAGCAATAGTCGCAAACATTAAGAGCTTCGGCGGGGTACTCCCTGCCGCACTCACGGCATATTAATCCCTTAACAAAAGCCACCGGGGACTAGACCTCCATAGACAAATAGGCACTATCCATAGATAGTGGGGGATGSCAGTGATACTATCAAAGGCACTGGGGGTTGTCAAGCTGAACAGCCTCGTTCCAGGCTCAGAATACCAGGCCCGGCCGCCCGCGGGATGGGTGATATAATCTGATTAAGGTGCCTGGATTTCCCACCTGCCCAATCATGGCTGGAGCYATCCTCGGTGGCATCGCCTCACTTCTATCTTTNAGTGATTCCTCGCCAAGCTCCACGGCGCCGCTGCTCAGCCGAGTGGGAATCGCCGCCGGTAAACCACTAGCAACTGGAGAAGATTTGTACCAGACCCGGAACCTGATCGGCCTCCTGCAGAAGTTCTCTATCTTTCTCATTTTGGGCGTTGTCGCGGGCATGCTCGCCGCCAACCTTGATCCGCACTGGTACGAAGAGATGGTGGATTACCACGTCTTTGGCGACGGTGCGGTTTTGTTCGGACACGCCATCACCGTGCACTTCTTGATCAACAGCATCTTCATGGTCTTTTTCTTCGGAGTTGCTACCAAAGAGATAACGGAATCGATCTTGCCCGGCGGCGCCCTGAACCCGGTGGAGAARGCGATCAACCCGATATTGGGCACCATCGGAGGGGTGCTGGGACCGGCCGGGATGTACCTGTTACTAGCGTTCGTATTCTACGGAGGAACGGAAGACTTTAAAACCGTGGCCAACGGCTGGGCCATCCCCACGGCAACCGACATCGCTCTGGCCTGGCTGGTGGCCCGGCTGGTATTCGGCTACCGGCACCCGGCGGTCAACTTCTTGCTCCTTCTGGCGGTGGCGGACGACGGGATAGGCCTCGGCATCATCGCGGTCTTTTACCCGGACCCGGAACTCCCAGTCATGCCGGCGTGGCTACTGTTGACCGTTGCCGGCATGGGGGTCGCATTCGCCATGCGGCGGCTGGGTGTTGCCTCATGGGTCCCTTATGTGGCGATCGCTGGGACTCTTAGCTGGATCGGCCTGGTAAAAGCATCGATCGAGCCGGCATTGGCCCTGGTCCCCATCGTGCCCTTTCTTCCCGCGGCCGTTGCGCAAAAGGCCGCTCCGGCAGACCATCGCTCAGTGGAACGCGATGCCGAAGTTGTTGCTGAGGGAATCGCCGGCGCCCATGATAGCAACAGCGCCTTGGAACTGTTTGAGCGTCAGCTGAAGCTCTTTGTGGACGTTGGTCTGTTCTTCTTCGCGTTCGTCAACGCCGGTGTGGCTTTTGGGTTTATAGGCAAGGTTACCTTCATCGTTCTTATATCGTTGGTTGTCGGTAAAACTGCGGGGGTAACTCTTTTCTCTTGGGCAGCCGTCAAGATGGGCTTYCCCCTTCCAACGGGCATGGACCTCAGGCACCTGGCGGTTGCGGGTTTGATCGCCGGCTTAGGCCTGACGGTGGCCCTATTCGTGGCGGGCAAGGCGTTTSCCGGYCCACCGTTTCARGACCCGGCCAAAATGGGCGCGGTTTTAAGCGGGGGTGTGGCCCTGCTGGCCCTTGTGGCCGGAGCGGCTCTCAAGGTGAAAGGCTCGGTTGAAAGTCCGAATGATTCTAGTTGAGCCTGCGGTGATATACTCGAGCTATCAGCGGTCAGCTATCAGCTTTTGAAAGGGGCTGTAAGCTGATCGCTAATAGCCGGCAAAGGCGGTTAACATGATTGGAGTTCTGACCCATCATTGGGCAAAAGCAGACAAGATTGAAGAGGCTAAGAAGTTGCTGGACGGGAACGGCTTGGCTCAGAGCAAGGCCCCCGGCTTCGGCAGCCGGGAAACTCTCTATTCCATCGACGACCCGTCAAAAATCACTACTCTCGTCACCTGGGACAGCAACGAGATTTACGATGCCTGGCGCGCCAGTCCCGAGCGGACCGTGGCCATGGCTGGGGCCGGCGAACTTTGGGCTAAACCTCCAGAATCGGAGCGTTTCCAGGTAGCCGGATAGTCCAAGCAACTGATTCGCCGCCGGCCGCCGCCGGACTTGGTAGCTATTTGCGACTCATCAGGTTTTCAAGTCAAGCTTGAAACCCCTCCGGGCAAAGTTGCTTCACTCGCCGCCAGGGTTGGCGTTGTCTCTGCTGTTTCCATGTCGAGGGCCTRCGGACTGCTTAAGTGCATTTCGTTCCTGGGCACATCCGTTGCCTCGCCGGCGGGAGAGAACTTGAGACCGTAGGTTATCAAAATCCCGGCCATAAACACGACGAGAGCCGTGAAAKTCATCTCCAAGCCCCTGTCACCTCCGGCTATCATAGCTCGGAGTAGGGCCGATACTCCCATCCCCAACAAAAACCCCACACTCATACCCACGGTAATGATTACCAAAATCCTGGTTTTCAACATAGTGGATCTCGATTGGACTGAAGGATACGTTCTGGGAATCATAGCGGTGATTCACCTCAAACTTCCTGCCAGCATACCCACCCGTAATCAGCAATGTATGCCAGCGACGGGGCAGCACTTATTGCACATTAAACCGTATTCGAGCATTTAAAACACAGTCTCTTGGAAGTAGCTGTGACCGAGTCGTCCTACCGGGGCCCAGGCTGCAGGCGAAAATTAACGGCCGGGCTTCGATGGGCAAGAAAAAAACACACCCTCCGGAGTCTTTCCGGGGGGTGTGTCGATCGCTTCCAGTAGTCCGCGCCTGGACGACGGCCGGACTRGATGTGGCAGCGAAAAGAGCCTAGGCGCGGACGGTRGTGGGAACTTGAGCCGCGCCCTGACCGTTGGCGCCGGTGCCGCCGCCGAGATATTTGTTGAACCAGGCAAGGGCCTCGCCCCAACCGGCCACAGCGGCTTCCTGCGCGTAGCTGGGACGGTCCACGGCGAAGAAGCCGTGCCCGGCATTGTCGTACCGGTGGAACTCGTAGGTCTTGTTGTTCGCTTTCAGCGCTGCCTCGAGAACATTCACCTCTTCCGGAGTGGGTCTGGCGTCATCGTTCCCGAAAATACCCAGTAATGGGCAACTCAGGTAGGAGATGAAATCGATGGGCGATTTCGGCATTGCCGGCGTGGCGGGTTCGCTGTCCCGGGGAGTTACTCCGCCGCCCCAGCAATTCACGGCGGCATCGACGCCTTCCAGCGTGCAGGCGCCCAGGACGACCTGCCGTCCTCCTGAGCAGAACCCAATTATGCCAACTTTGCCGTTGGTGTAAGGCAACGTCCGCAAATAGTCGATGGCAGCCTGTACGTCGCCCATGGTGCGGTCGTCGGGCATTCCGCCAGCGTCCCGGATGCTGGYGCTGTTGTCCTGGGGAGTYGCTTGGCCTTGGCGGAAATGCAGGTTGGGCGATATGGTTGCGAAGCCGTTGTAGGCAAGCTTGCGGGCCATCTCTTTGGACGCTTCGTCCCATCCCGGCATGTGATGGATCAGAACTACGGCGCCGACAGGGTTGCCTCCCAGTGGGCGCGCCAGATAAGCGTCTATCTGGTCGCCGTTGTGTCCATTGATAAGTACGGTTTCTGCTAGCATACCTTCGTATTTGGCCATGGGGTCCCTCCTCTTCTAGTCGCGACTGTAACTTCGTTTCAGCGGCGTGGGCCGCCGAGCGGTGGCGTGAACGTTACTACCTGGAGAATGGAGTGTCAACCGGAGTGGCGATCCGCAGACCGAGGCTTACCAGAGGCAGCCCGTTCCCGTCGTCTTCGCTTCCTTATAGCAGCGCTCTCCTCTTTCCGGGGTATCGACGCCAAATAGTCTGATCCGTCCGGNTAGCGTATCCAAGGTRTCTCAGTCAACGATGCCCAGGACCGGCGTTGTTCGGCAATCGACACATCGCAACGTGGTCTGTTGATCGACAGGGGATGGGGCAGCGGAACAGGCTACTATCAGCAGCGGCATGAAAGCTAACCAGAAAAAGCGAAACATGGAACGTGCCGTCGGCTCATTTTGCGGTTCTAGGACTTAGGACAGCGCCTTGATCAGGCGAAAGTTCTGCCGGTGCCGGACGGTCCCCCGGCGACTTCCGGCCAGATACCGTCCTCGGGTATGCGTACGATGCGGTCGACGTAGATCCCCGGAGTCTGAATCTGATCCGGGTCCAGATCACCGGGAGCGGCGATGTCGTTTTCTACTTCCACGATGGTGATGGTGGCCGCCATGGCCATGATGGGGTTGAAGTTACGCTGGGCCATGCGGAACTGGAGGTTCCCCATTGTATCGGCTTTCCAAGCACGAATGAATGCGTAGTCGGCAGGCATGGGGTATTCCAGAACGTACGTCCGGCCGTTGATCTCTCGATGCTCTTTTCCCTCGGCTAGCTCAGTCCCCACGCTGGTGGGGGTGAAGAAGCCGCCGATACCCGCTCCGGCGCAACGGATCCGCTCGGCCAAAGTGCCCTGGGGCACCARTTCCGCTTCTATYTCGYCATCGGCGTACAGCTTGGCGAAGGGAGTCACSCGCGACGGGTGGGTCGGCGCGGTAAAGGCGCAGATCATCTTTCGCATCTGACCAGCCTCGATCAACGTCCCCACATCGAYCCGGCCGTCGGTGCCGCCGTGGCCNWYSRASANYGMCRGNRRSGTWCNTGGCSMSKMRYCRGTGCMMRGNCSGCGRYCAGGTTCTGCGGCGAGCCGATGCCACCGAAGCCGGGAAACATGATGGTAGAGCCGTCAGGTATGCCCGCCACGGCTTGGTCGAAGGTTTCGTAAATCTTGTTCTTCGCCACCGGAATCTCCATCAAGACGCCCAAAGGTCGTGGCTTCAGGCGAGGTTGCTAACGAGGGGGAGTGTATTGGGAGAGGCGTGGGCTGTCAACGTTGGCGTGGGAGTGGCAAAACCCCGGTCTAACCCCCCTTCGTAAAGGGGGATGGGGGATTTCGTCTYTGCCTCAGCTCCCCTTCGCATCAACCAAGGCCTGAACCACCTTTTCCGAAGTGATGGGCAAGCTTCTCACGCGGGCTCCCACGGCGTCGCGCACCGCGTTGGCGATGGCCGGGGCTATTGCGCCGCAAGGGCTTTCTCCGATGCCTTTGGCGTTGTACGGTCCGGGWCCGGCATCCGACTCCAGGACCACGGTTAGTAGCTCCGGTATGTCTTTGATGSTGGGAATCTTGTACTCGCCGAAGGTGCTGGTGGTTACTCGTCCTTCGTCCACGACCAGTTCTTCCGACAGGGCGTAACCGATGCCTTGGATTATCGCCCCATCGATCTGCCCTTGGTGATCCACGGGATTCAGGACTTTGCCCGCGTCGTGTGCCGTCGTGAACCGCAGGAGTTCCACCTCTCCCGTCTCGGGGTCTACCTTCACCTCGGCCACCTGGGCGGTGAAGGAGCTGACGRGCGCCGGAACCGGTTCCYGCACATGGCCRWCACCCACGATTGGACGCCCCAGCCGCAGCAATAGGCCGGACCATGGCTGTTGATCGCCGTTATCTTGCCGAACTATTTGAAGTCCTTGCATCGACATGTGCTCTTCGGGCCAACCCAGGAGATCCGCTCCGATGCTGATCAACTCGTTGGACGCTGCCCGAGCTGCTTGTTGAGCCGCCAAGCCCGCTACTCTAGTTACCCTACTACCGCCAACGCCAGTGTCAAAGGGTACACCGTCGGTATCCCAGACTTGAACTTCGATAGCGTCGACCGACAGATTGAACTCTTCGCCTACGATCTGCCTCAACAGCGTGTAAGTGCCAGTACCAGGCTCAAAAATGGCGGTGTGAACCACCACGGAACCGTCGGGATTCAATGTGACGGAAGCATGGGATTCACCGCCCGCAGTGGGTCTGTCGGACACTGCTACCCCGCGGCCGACGTTAGGGGCCTTGGAATTTCGGTATCCTGAAACGGTCACCGCCGCTTCCAGCGTTTCTTTGGCCCGGATATTCTCATACACGGTCCCCAAGGGGTTCTCGTCGCCCTCCTCCAGCATGTTTTTCATCCGCAGATCCAGGGGGTCCATCCCCAACTGCCGGGCGATCTCGTCCATGTGGGACTCGGAGGCAAATACCGTCTGGGGCTCGCCGGGTGCCCGCATGAAACCTCCGGGCACGGTGTTCGTGTAGACCTGAATACCTTCGAGATGAACGTGGGGTATTCGGTAGGGTCCACCGGCCTTGGAGGAGCCGCCCAGGTTCACTCCCGGCGCTGGCTTGAAGCCTCCGTATGCGCCGCTGTTGAAGTAAACGTGGGACTCCTGAGCGACCATTGTTCCGTCACGCATGACGCCGGTCTTGAGTTGGATAACGGCGGCATGGCGGGGGTTGCCAGCGGTAAATTCCTCGATGTAGTCCATGGCCATCTTTACGGGACGGCCGGTCCGGTCGGCCAGGTAGTAGGCCAGGGGAATGTCCATGGGAGAGCCTTTTCCACCAAAATCGCCACCGATACTAACGGGATTGATCCTGATGCGTTCCTCCGGAATGCCCCAGGCTGCGGACAGTTGCTGTTTTATCGCGTATGGAACTTTGCTGGACGCCCACACCTGCACTCGGCCTGTCTCGTCGATCCAAACTAGGCACGTGTGGCTCTCCAAGTAGGATTGGTGTTGTCTAGCCMCGGTGAAAGTGCCCTCAACTATCACATCGGCCTGGGCAAATCCTTCCGCCACGTTGCCTTTGCCCCAGGTGTCACGCACAAAGGCGTTGGTTACCGTGTCCAGGAGACGGGGCAGACCCGTGTAGCTGTTGACGTCGGGATGTAGGATGGGCGCGCCCGGCTCCAGGGCATCCAGGGGGTCGTACACCGCGGGTAGSTCTTCGTATTCGACCTCGATGCGAAGCAGGGCCTCTTCAGCGGTATCCCGGTCAACGGCGGCGACGGCCGCCACCCGCTCTCCGACGAACCGCACCTCGTCTTCGGCCAGCACCGGCACATCGTACAAGCGCCGCCCGTACCTAACGCCCCTCAAGTCGGCGCCGGTTAGCACGGCCATCACGCCAGGCACCTGCTGGGCGCCGGAGGCGTCGATATGAGTGATCCGGGCGTGGGGGTAAGGGCTTCTGAGGGCGCGGCCCCATAGCATGTCCGGCAACACCAAGTCGCCCGTATATCGTTCACCGCCGGTTACTTTGCTTTCACCCTCTAGGCGAGGCGTTGACCGGCCGATATTTTTGTAAGCAACCACGCCCAACCTCCTAGTAATCCAGGGTTCGAGGAAGCATAATCCATCAGACATTGGGTGTCCAGAAGTATTCTTCATGACTGCTGCACGGAAAAAGTATCTAAGGTCTTTCACGGAGGCGGAGAATTGACCGCAAACGACACTGGGACAGATGGTTTCGACCCCACGGTGCGGTTCGGCCTGTTCGATTGGATCGATAGCAATGGGATGCAGATCGCCGATCTTTATGAAGAACGCCTAAAGTATCTGGAGTTTGCCGATCAAGCAGGGTTCTATTGCTATCATTTGGCGGAGCACCACGCCACGCCCCTCAGCATGGCGACGTCCCCGGGACTCTTCCTGGCAGCCGCCGCGCAACGCACCCGCCGCATCCGTTTGGGTCCTCTGGTTTATCTGCTGCCACTTTACAACCCCCTGCGGCTGACTCAGGAGATCTGCATGCTGGATCACTTGAGTCAGGGCCGGATGGAGCTTGGCGTGGGACGGGGCGTCTCACCCTATGAACTGGGCTTCTTCAACGTAGATCGCGAATCGTCCCGGACCATGTTCGAGGAAGCCCTGTCCACCATATTGCCAGGACTGGCGGAAGGACGGGTTTCTGTCCAAGGCGAACATTTCACGATCGACGATGTTCAAGTGCATATGCGTCCCTTCCAGCGGCCCTATCCGCCCCTGTGGTACCCCACCGACAACCCTGACTCCATCCGGTGGCTGGCCCAAGAAGGGATCAACACCGTCACCCACTATGCGCCCATCAACGTGGTTAAAGAGCTGTTCGATCTTTACAAAAGCGAGTGGTTTGAACACCGGAATAAGGAAGGCCGCTTGAACGGACACGAGCCTGACCCCAAGCTAGGCATCGTCCGCCACGTATACGTGGCCGACACCGATGAGAGGGCGTTGTCCGAGGCCAAGTCCGGGTTTTCCGGCTTCATCCACAACTTCAACTATCTGAGAATAGCCCATGGGGATACCAGCGGCAGAGCCGATTATCTTGCGGACTTCGAAGGCCGCATGGCCGACGGTCTGCACATCGTGGGGTCGCCTGCCAGTGTCTTGGCCCAGGTCAAGGATCAAATTGAAGCAACCGGCGCTAACTACTTCGTGGGCTCTTTCTTCTTTGGCTCGCTGACATTCGAGCAGACGATGGAGTCGATGCGACTATTTGCTGAAGAGGTGATGCCGGCATTCGGGCCGGCGTCGTGAATCGGTGGACCCGTAGTCGGTCAGTGTCCCAGCAGGATTAGCCGTCCGTGATCGCGATGGCTTGAACTTCCACCATCATCTCCGCCCGGGCCAGCGAGTCTATGCCGATCAACGCGCTGCAGGGAAATCCGTCGTTGAAGTATTCGCTCCTGATCTGGGTGAAGTGGGTTCCGTACTGCATGTCCTTGATGAACACCGTCATGGTGACTATGTCGTCCAGGGTCCCTCCGGCCCTGGCTAGGGTCGCTCTGATGCGTTCGAAGGTGGCCCGCACCTGTCCTTCGAAGTCGCCCGCCAACGACTTGCCAGACGCGTCGGTGGTTGCTCCCACACCCGCCAGGTAGATGGTGGCGCCACCTGTGGCCTTAATAGCCGGTGAGTAGCTTCGTAGGTCCTCTGCGTCGCCTCTGAAATACTCTTTAGGCATGGCTTGTCCCCCCTTATGTTAGTGGGTCCGCGATTCGTGATARGCCGGGAATGTACCATGCCTGGGCCGGCGGCTCAAGGAGTCTTTCCCAGGAGCCGGGACGGCACCAAATGCTTGGTGACTTTTGTGGACTGATGTAGGAACGAACCGGTGCCGAAAATACCGGAGCTTGTGAGGCGTCGTTTGGGGAATGACGAGAATATATCGGGGCTGTTGCGGGAGGGGRMGAACGAAGTTGATGCTTTGGTTGCGCGAACCTATGGGGAGACGAACGAGCGTCTAGGGTTCCTGGCGCGCCACCAAGTGGTGGCTCACCTCAGGTGGAAGAGGATGGGCGTGCGGTTGCCGTGGACCCGGCTGGCGCCTACYCGGMGATTTTAGCGCGGCCGGGCGAGTACCTCAGRGACGCATATCCGGTCTAGGGTTAGTCGTCGTCTTGGTGGTAGGCATCCACAAAATTCTTGAAACCCCGAACTTCTAAGCAGTTCTGGCATTGCCCTTGGCTAACCGGGCCGTTGGCTGACTCTATGATCCAGTGATGGGCGCATACGGGACTGTTGGCCATATTGAGGGACTCGACCGATGCTTCGACGGCAATCGCCTCGGCTTCCTCGACTACCTTTTCTATTTTCCTAACTGCGTAAGCTGTCATGATTCCGCTCCTTGATGAATTCAATTCACGTTACTCCTCGGTCGTTCTTCGCGGYATCACCCTTTAGGGCGATATTTCGGGTGACAAAAAGGCTAGTCCTTTTCAACATCCTGCCCATGAGCGTTAATTCACCGCCGGACCGAATTGTTAAACTCTGGAATTCCTCGTAAAACAAACCGGTCAAACACCTCAATTTTGCCGTGTTTCGTATATAATCCTCCCGATGGACCAAGAATTACCCAAACTGCGTCCTCTTAGTCTCCATTGGGTCAACTGGCAAGGGGAGGAAGTCCTTTCCATACAAGATCCCCTAAGGCTTGGCGAAGGCTACTTCATGGTGCCCCGGACTATCGCCCCGATGCTGGCCATGCTGGACGGCACTCGAAACCCGGATGCGCTGCGTACCGGGTTTCTCCTTCGCACGGGTATACAACTGGATTCGAGCCAGGTCGATGCGTTTATCAAGAGTCTGGATGACGCGTTTTTGCTGGACAACCAGCGTTTCCAAGGGGCGATGGCTAAGGTGATGGACAACTACCGTTCGGGACCTTTCCGTCCGTCGTCTTTGGCCGGCAGCGCCTATCCTAACAACGGAGACGAGTTGCGGGAGGCATTCGACGTTTATTGCAGTAACGCCAACGCCGATGGCGGGGGACATGTCCTGAAAGATGGCGATGGCGGCTCCAAACGCATCGCGGGCCTGATCAGCCCCCATATCGACTACAAGCGAGGGTGGCGCACTTATGCGGAAACTTGGCAGCCGGCCCAAAAGGCGGTTGAAGATGCCGAGTTGATTATCCTACTGGGTACGGACCACTCCGGCAGCCCCGGCAAACTGACCTTGACCCGTCAAGATTACGCCACTCCTTGGGGACAATTGCCCACGGACACGAGCCTGGTTGATGGCTTGGTGGAGATTCTTGGCGAGGACGGCGCGTTCCAGGAAGAGGTCCACCACATCGGAGAACATTCGGTGGAGTTGGCTTCGGTTTGGCTGCACTACTTTGCGGGGGGCAAGCCTAAGCGTATGCTCCCTATTCTCTGCGGGGTGGACGAAAACTTGGTGGAGAAAGGCGCGGAAACCAACGGCGTCCTTCAAGAYGCCCTGTCCTTCCTGGCCGATGTCGTGGCGGAACAGAATACTCTCGTGGTTGCCGCCGGCGACCTTAGTCATGTTGGGCCTGCTTTCAGCGGCTCCCTTCCCCTGGATCTGGCAGGCAAGGCCAGGATCCGAACGAGCGACGAGGAATGGCTGGAAGTGGCCTGTACTGGGAGCAGCGAACGCCTGGCAGACCACATGCGCAGCAAGGGAGACGCTACCAGGATCTGTGGCGCGTCGCCCATCCGCTACATGCTGGCGATTCTGCCCGAGACCCGGGGTGAAGTGGTCGCCTACGACCAATGTCCCGCCGACGAGCAGTTCGGCTCCCTAGTCTCAATCGCCGGGGTTTTGTTCACTGAGTGAGCCTGGAAGGCCCAACAGTGGGTGATTGCCGGGCGGTGGACGGCAAATAACGGCCGAAGCTAAGTCAACGGCACGAGTCTCCATTGTTAACTGATGGTAAAACCAAAACGGTGGGTCATATCCGGATAGCTTGATCTATAGGGTGTAGCGTGCCTGAGTTCATCCTAATCATCGGCGTCATCGCCATCGTTCTGACGGTTACCGCCCTGGCGTCTGGGCTGGTTGAGCGCTCGCCGCTGTCCTTTCCGATGATGTTCCTCGGCCTGGGCTTCTTGCTGGGCCGGGGCGGTATTGGCGCTATTGATATCGGACCGCACAGTCCCCTCCTGGAAGTTGTCGCCACGCTAACGCTAGATCTGGTGCTATTCCTCGACGCGGTTAAGTTGCAGATCGCCGAACTGGGCAAGGGATGGCTGGTGCCGGCCCTGGTATTGGGCCCTGGCACCGGGATCATCATTGGGCTTGGAGCGGTTGCACTGGCCCTTTTACTAGGATTTCCCTGGCTGATGGGTTTATCGGCGGGGCTATYTTGGCTTCCACTGACCCGGTCGTCCTTAGGGAGATAGTGTGCGATGGACGGATCCCCCGCTCCGTMCGCCAGGTACTTAAGTTTGAAGCCGGGACCAACGACATCATCGTGCTTCCGGCGATACTGGTCCTGATCGCCGTGGCCAGAGCCCAGGCCGGAGGAGCGGCCCAGTGGACCGTCTTCATGGCGAAGTTGCTGGTATTGGGGCCCATCATCGGATTCGCCATCGGAGGGRTCGRGTCTTGGGCGATGAACAAGATYGACGCCCGCATGGCCATTAGGGAGGAGCACCAAGCGCTCTACGGCGTCGGGTTGGTCCTGGCGTCATACGCGGGAGCCGTGGCGGTGGGGGGAGATGGGTTCCTGGCCTCCTTCGCCGCCRGAGTGGCGGTGGTGGTGCTGAACCAATCATTATGCGAATGCTTCCTGGATTTCGGCGAGATCGCCTCGGAAATGGCGATGCTTCTCGCTTTTGTTCTATTCGGGGCGGTTCTCTCTGGGATTCTGGGATCGGTGGCCGTTGGACCGGCGTTGATCTTGGCGGTGTTGGTGATATTCCTGATTCGACCGCCGGTGTTGGCCCTGGYGTTGTCCCGGGCCAAGTTAAGTTGGGAGGCTCGGGCCTTCGTGTCCTGGTTCGGTCCGCGAGGTTTGAATTCGCTTTTGCTTGCCTTGCTGGTAGTTCAAGCGGGCATTCCCGGCTCTGAGTTGCTCTTGGCGACCATCGGAGTGGTGGTGCTGGCCTCGGTCACCATTCATGGAGCATCGGCAACCCCGGTTAGCGCATGGTACGGGCGAAGGGCCTCCCGCGAGATTCTTGAAGAGGRAAAGGAGGCTACCRTCGCCGGACTGTTTGGGCAGCATGCCGGCGAGGTACCAAGAGTCTCAGTGGATGAATTGGCCGAACTGATGTCCGGCACCAACCCGCCGGTGATCCTCGACRTAAGASCTCGAGCCAGCTACGATCATGACGGCTCCCARATACCGGGWAGCRTWCGGGTGCTGCCGGATCAAATCTTGGAGTGGGCCGCTGATCTCCCCGAAGATCGGATGGTAGTCGCCTATTGCGCTTGACACGATGAAGCTACCAGCGCCCGTGCGGMGCATCAACTTCGACAAARRGGMATCAACGCCGTGGCCCTACAAGGAGGAATCGACGACTGGCGCGCCCAGTTTTCCGTCGACCCAATCACGGCCAAGGCCTGATCTTATCTGCGATGTTTGGGTCGGGGCTTGGCATTTTCRCTCCTCCTCACGACTTTTCGATTTATAAGCGCATCTAATTTACGCATCAGGGCATCGAACCCGGTTGGTAGGAATKCTTAAGGCGATCCACCCAACTCGGCAAATCGTAACTAAGATTCAGGAGTCACAACCTTGGCTGAATCTTGGCCAGCCGTTCACGCCACGTAGAGGAGGAGATAACGTAAATATGGGTGTTTTGTTACAACGAGCAAGCTTGATCCTGGGTCTTTTATCACTGGTGTTTGCCCTACTGAGCGGTATCCACCTCCAGCACATATTAAGTGATGGCGGCGGAAGACATCCGGGTGAATTTGCGGTTCTGATCGTTTTGGCCCTTTTGGTGTTTGCCGGTTCCTGGAGCGGAGCCCGCTCCCATTCACGTTCATAGCTAACAAGGCCGCCGGCCAAATGAAATGGACGGACCGAAGCATTTTCCCTTTGGCATATAAATAAGGGCGATTTAGATGGATCCTTGGTTGTTGATTTTGGGAGGGATATGCGGATCTGGAGGCTGTAATGGCAGATCGGAAAGAAAGATACGAGCGAAAGCAGAGTGCTAAAGAGCGGCGTCAACAGCAGTCCCGTAATGCGCGCCGTGGCAACCTAGGCCCTTTCGGTCTCCATTAACCATAATTATGAATAAGGCTGCATTTGACTCCCGACCCGCGCAATTGCTATATTYCCCCTACAAGTAATTATCCTCAATCAGGCTCGGCTTTCTGATCAACAGGAGGATTTACCGTGCCTACGAATCTGCCTCCCAAGTACCACGTTGCCGAAGAAGCGTTCCGCGCGGCCGTCGGTCCGGCCGAGAAGGCCGCAACCCTTCAGCAGATGCTGTCCGCCACCCCTAAACACAAAGGGACCGACCATCTCCGGGCCGACCTGAGGGCCAGGATCTCCAAGGCTCTGGAGGAACTGGAAAATCCGAAGCGTGGCGCGGGGCGTCCATCGCCCTACGCGATCCGCAAGGAAGGGGCGGGCCAAGCGGTGCTCATCGGAAAGTCCAACGCCGGCAAATCTCAACTCGTTGCCACGCTCACGGGTGCGGACGCCAAAGTGGCCGCYTAYCCMTTCACYACCCGGATACCWYTGCCCGGGATGCTCCCCTTCCAAAACGTGAAGATCCAGGTGGTGGATACCCCCGCCATCGACGACCCAGAAGTGCAAAGCCAACTATTTAGCCTCGTACGAAACACCGATCTGGTGGTCGTCGTTGTTGATCTATCCGAGGACCCATCGACCGACGCCGACGAAATTCTTGGAGAGATGGACCGGTTTGGCTACCGCCTCTTGGAAAAAGGTAAGGCGATAGACCCCGACGACCCCATGGTGCAAAAGCCGTGCCTGTTTGTGGGCAGTAAGAGCGATCAAGAGGATGCGGACGTGGCCTTTGAGCTTTTCGAAGAGCTGTATGCCCCGCGCTTTTCTACAATTCGGGTATCGGCGGACACAGGGATCGGGTTGGACGCGCTGGGAGAGGCGATCTTCCAGGCTTTGGGCAAAGTGCGGGTGTATCTCAAGGCCGAAAGAACGAAAGCCGATTTAGGTATGCCAGAGGTGTTAACGATCGGTAGCATCGTCGAGGATGCAGCGATCTCAGTCCATAAGGACTGGGCGCGTAAATTCAAGTTTGCTCTTCTATGGGGTTCCGGCAAGCATGACGGACAGCGGGTGGGGCGGGATTACGTGCTGGAAGACGGCGACGTCATTGAGCTTCACAGTTAGTTGGTCAACTGGCCCTTGCCGTTCTGGTCAGCTAATCATGGTCTCATGCGGTAGGCGTGGCAACGGCTAGCTTAGGCACGTGTCCGATTAGCCTGAGACCGTAGTTGATGTCGGCGCACCGCTCCGGCTGGCGGCGATAACCTCCGCTTCCGCTCGCCGCAACTCACTCCCTAAATGGCGGACCCTTTTGTTGGCTATCATCGCGACTATGGGGAACGCTGCCACTGCCAATCCTCCGATGGCGATGGAGATAGGTGCGCCGATGGCGGCGAAGTTGGCCAAGGCGCTGGCTTGTAGCCCGCCYAAGGGCCGGATATTATAGGTCATTCCGTAAAAACCCATCACCCGTCCCCGAATATGGTTCGGCACCAGTAGCTGCAACGAGCTTTGAGACGCGGTGTTGGCCAGGGTGTTGAACACGCTTAAAACCGCCATTAGGGCCATGGCCAAGGGAACGGATTTAAATATCCCGGCGGTTATCGCAAATGTGGCTACCATTAGGCCGCTCATGATTCCGCCGCCGATTATCAGCATTCCCTTGGCCCCCGAATTGCTCCGAGTACCAAACCAAAGCGCGGTAATCAGTGAGCCCACCCCGCCGGCCCCTAAAATCATGCCTTGTTCTTTCGCGCCCACACCCAGCACATCCACGGTGATCATGGGCATCAGCGGTATGTAAGCCATGCCGAAGAAGCTGCTGAAAAAAGTCATGGCTATCAGAAAACTGAATGTGGTGTCCTTCCTGATGAAATGCAGGCCTTCTAGAATGTCGTGGATCGGCCGGGTTTGCGATGTTTTGAGGTGGGGCGGTAAACGCAATCTAAAGGTGACGGCCGCCATGACYAGGAAACCTATTCCGGCTACGTAGAAGTTAGCCGCTGAGCTGGATATCGCAATAATGACGCCGGCGATCGCCGGGGCCAGAATGCGGGTTCCGGGCCAGATKGCAGCGTTCATCGCCACTGCRCTCATCAGATCCTTGCGGTYGACGAGTTGAGGAAAGAGSACCCGCCGCGCCGGCTGATCGAAAGCCTCCACGGCTCCCGCCAGAAACGCTATGGTGATTAAATGCCATTGATTTACAAATCCCATGAGGGTGATGGTGGCGAGGAAAAAAATCAACATGGCGATGATGGACTGGCTGATCATGACCATGCGGCGCTGGTCGATTCTGTCAGCGGCTACACCGCCGAAGAGGTTCAATACGATCGCCGGTACCCCGTTGGCCAGGCCGATCCAGCCCAAACTCAAGGGAGACCCGGTGATCTCGAAAATCAGCCAGAATTGACCGAACCGGAGCATCTGGAAGCCGCTGACCGAGGCCAGCATTCCCAGCCAGAATGACCGGTAGGCCGGATACCGTAAGGCGGGAGGCAGTCTTGAGGACGATAGAGGAGCCATGCTCAACGGGGCGGCAGCCCCCGGGGACGGRCTTTTTTCATTGGTGGTAGTCTAGATGTGTCTTCCGAGCCTGTCAAACAGTAGGACGGGTTCAAACGATCGATCAGATTCGTGAAATACGGGTTAACCGGGGACAAGGCCCAACGAAAAGTTATGAAAGCGTGGCTGATATTGATACCGCTCCTGTTTGCCGTGCTGGCCTGCGGAGACACTGGAGGGAGGGATGCGCAAGGCGTCGCCATCGGCGACGAGTCCCAGGTGTTAGCCAGGCGGCATCTTGAATCGGGACTTGCCCTGCACGCAAGCGGCAATTTCTTAGACGCGATCCCAGAATATGATCTGGCGCTACGCATCTATCCTCATTATGCAGAGGCCTATCTGAATCGGGGGCTGGCCTACGCCCGATCGGACCAATCCCAAAGGGCGATACAAGATTTTGAGCAAGCTTTGAGGCTCAACCCAAACCTACCCAAGGCCTACGCCGGCTGGGGCCGGGCATTGATGGCATCGGCGCAGCTGGAGCGGGCGATCCGATACTTCGACGAGGCGATCTTGCTGGACCCATTGGATACYGAGTCCTACTTGGACCGCGGGSACGTCTACAGCGGCCTGGGCCGGGATGACCGGGCGTTAAGTGACTACAACGAAGCGGTCCAGATCGAGCCGGAAAAGGCCGAAAGCTACTATCGAAGAGGGTTGGAGCAAACCGGCCTCGCGGAGTTCGACCGGGCGCTGAAAAGGTTGCAGGAAACTCAATAATGACCCCAGTCATAGAAAAGCCCTCTTTGTTTAAGGGGGGYTGGGGGATTTCGGCCCTCAATCGCTAAGAAAAATGAGGCACCACCTGTTCACCGAAGAGATTGATGCACTGCAAGCTCTTCTCCGGGTCCATACCCAGGTAGTACACTCGGAAGAACATGTATTCGGCGCCGAAGTCGTCTTGGTAGCTCTGAATCTCTTCGGTGACTTCTTGGGGGCTGCCAATGATGATTCGGTCTTCCTTGAGTTCCTCGAAGGTCCGGTCGTATCGCTCTCCGGGTTGGCCTTCCCGGTGATAYATATGGTAGAGCCTCTCGAAGCACTCGACCAACTCCGTTTCCGCCTCTTCCCGGCTGTCCGCGACGAATAATTCCCTGAAGAAGACGGGAGGGGCTGCGGGTAGTTCTAGGGCTTCGCGGCTCTGGTTAAACACTTGTATCGCCTCGCGGATGAAGCCCTTGGAGTGACGGGGGCTGGTCATCCAAGCGTCGCCGATGCGGGCCGCTCTCCGGACGCTGCGCAGGGTGTCGCCTCCCACCCATATGGGCGGCCCCGGCTTTTGGATGGGCTTGGGATTGATGGACACCCCATCCAACGTGAAATGGTCCCCCTTCCAATCGATATCGTCTTCTACCCACAGCTTGCGGATCATGGCTACGGCTTCATCCAATCGGCCGCCGCGGYTTCCTCTGGGGATCCCAAAGGAAGTAAACTCCACGTCCCGGTATCCCTGTCCCACGCCGAAAACGAACTTCCCCCCGGTCATGACGTCCAGGGTCGCCGAAAGCTCGGCCGCTTCCACCGGGTTGTGCAGGCTTAGCAGATAGATGGCCGTGCCCATGGTCATGTCCGGGGCCTCAGCCGCCAGCCGTGCCAGCAACGGAATGGGCTGGAACATGTTCTCGCCGGTGCCCAGAGCGTAGTGGTGGGCGGCGAAGATGCCGTCGAAACCGCCATCTCTGGCGGCGCGTACCTGCTTTACCGCGTAGTCGAATGCATCGGCGGGTTTGAGTTCGGTGGAAAAGTGGCCGTTGATCTGAATTCCAAACTTCATAGCGCTGCCTCTCAGAGTTGGTCTGGAGGGATGGCTCTGCCTGATGCGGATGCGGCGAACTTGGGCAGGGTCCGCCGCTGGGGGTTAGCGTAGATGGGCGSCGCCGCCGCTGTCAAGAACTTCGGTTTCGAGCCACGAAAGCAAGAATGCAGTGGCCTCGCYCCAGACGTCTTCCTTGGTTCGTCCGCTGGACTTGAGCACGGCAAATCCGTGATCCGCGCCTTCCAGCGGGTGGACCGTTGCCCTGGGAACCGTGGCAGCGGCCGCCGCCAACTCTTCGGGCGTGGCGAAGGTGTCTCTGGTGCCGGAGCAGAAAAGCGCCGGAGACGCGATTTGCGGCAGGTGACTGTCCCRCGCTTAGTTNGGTTCCCCGGTGGGTGGAGAGGGTAAGCAAACAAGGCCACTGMGTCGACAGCGGCACCCTGGGCGGCGACATGAGATGCGATACGCCCGCCCATCGACCGTCCACCGATGATCAACTTAATGTCAGCGATCTTCACCGTCTCAATGACCTGCTTTCATGTCTCTTCCAGTAGCGAGACCTGGTCGGGCCGGCGTTTCCCGGCCTCCATGTAGGGAAATTGAAATCGGACGAAGGCGAATCCTGCCAGAACCAGCTGCTGGCTTAAATAGCTCCCGAAGGGGTCGTTGATGTCGGAACCCGCTCCCGGAGCGTAGATGAACAGGCCATTGGCTGGTTCGGTGTCCGGCATGGTCCTGACCGCCGTGACTGAGGTTTCAGGGCGGACACTTACTTGGATCGTCTCTTCGTCCATGGTTCTTGATCGCGTTCCAGCCTAATCGATTAACAGACCATCCGCGAAGAATCCTACCACAAGGCCGGGACGCCATCTCCAATCGCCGATCCAATATCGGCGCCGTCCTGACACTTGTTAGTTGCCGGTCCGGATGACCGGCGGATAGGGTCAATCCATGGGGCACTACTATCGCTTCAAGCGCGGTGACCGCGTATTTATCGTATCCGGACAACGGTCTGGAGTGTTGGGCGTTGTCGATAGCGCCGTATTCCAGCGGTCCATCGACTATCCCGAAGATGTCTCTCCCGGTTATCACGTAGTATTACCCGACGATGCAGTCGTCACGGTTCGTTGGGACCAGGTTAAGAAAGCCGGCGACGGATCCGAATGATCCAACTACCGGGACGGGCTCGGCCCCAGGTGGGTGCCGGAGTCCACCAAGATGGTTTCGCCGGTGACGTAGTCCGCTCCTTCAAGAAGCCATACCACCGGGTCGGCGGCTCCTTCCGGAGTTCCGGCGGTTTTTAAGGGCGCCAAGTCGGCATATCGGTCTATCATGGTGTGGTACCTCTCTTCGCCCAGACCTTCCCGCCACCAGCGAGTCTGCATCACCCCGGGGCATACGGCGTTGACTCGAATCTCCGGCGCCAGTGCCCGTGCCAAAGACATGGTCATCGTGTTCAGAGCGCCCTTAGACACGGCGTAGGCGATGGAGCTGCCCGAACCGGTCATTCCCGACAAAGAGGAGATGTTGACGATCGCGCCCTTTCCCTGTTGCTTCATCTGAGGGGTTACCGCCCGGACCATTTGGTATGCGCCGATCACATTCACCGAGAAAATATTGATGAAGTCGTCGGCGGTGAGGGCTTCCAGGTCGGCGTGGGGAGCTATTTTAGACTGGGCGGCGTTGTTCACCAACCCATCTATTCTGCCGAATCTCTCGATGGCGGCGGCGGCCATTCGGCGGCAATCGGCGTCGTCAGACACATCGGCCCGGCAGATCAACACGCCCGCGCCAAGCTCTTCGCATGCGGCCGCGGTTGCCTTAGCTTCCGTTTCGCTCTTGGTGTAGTTGATCACCACGTTGGAGCCCTTGCCGGCCAACCGTTGCGCCACGGCCGCTCCCAATCCGGTGGCCGACCCGGTGACGATGACTACCGCGTCTTCAAGATTCATGGTAGTCCCCCTGCGGATAAGATTCCGGTGGGCTTAATCCCACCGGAATAGTTTAGACCAAAGTATGAGCAGCCGATCGGGAGTCTGTCCGGCTGCTTTGCCTMGGGAAGAGTCAGTCCGACGATCTTTCGAAGTTCATCGTCGAACATTACCCAGCCGCCGCCGTCTTCGGAGAAGGGGCGCTCAACGAGGGAGTAGATCTTGCTGGAGAAGTCTTCGATGGTATGTGCCCCGAAAACGAATAAGCTGTAGCGGACACGAGCCTCGCCGAACTTCTGGAATTCAGCCTCAAGTCGTGCCCGGTTTGCTTGCCACAGGTCCACTCGTTCCTCAAAGGGAATAATGGGGTCAAACCTGGGCATTTCGCCGGTGGCTTCCACCATCTGTTGGATGACCTCTTGGGGCACCCCATGACGCTCAGATAGACCGGCATACAAGATTTCGTCTATCTCAGTCTGGGCGATTCCTTCCCCTCTTAGCCACCGTCGCAGCGTCCGGTCAAAGTTATCTGGTCGCTGTCTTTGGATGGCAGGGAAGTATATCCCGTCGTCCCAATGTTCGTTTACCCAGTGGGCGGATTCGCCTTGGAGCCCATACCTGTAGATTATGGCCCTTAGGTTCTCAGGATAAGGGCTCCTGTCCTGTGGCTCGGGGCGTTTTCGGCGCGACGTGGTCAAACTCAAAATGTCCAATAAATGGGATTTGCCCGCTCGTGTCCGGTCTATGTGGTTGCATTAAACAAGATGACAGCGGGGCCTTGGTTCGTCAAATGGGGGCCTATTGCTCCGCCTTTGACGGCGATGGCTCTAGGGTTCGTAAACACGAAGGGGTAGGGGGTTTGAAAGGGCGGAGATGATTCAGACGCGAATTGGAGATGGGATGCTAATCCGCGAATTGGGGCATAACTTGGGCGGCGAACAACTCCAACGAATCCATCACCTTGTGGTGCTCGATGCCGCCGTAGTTTATGAAGAAAATCAGGTTTTCCACGCCTGATCGCCTCAAGGTTTCCACCCGTTCGGCCACTTGRCCGGGAGTGCCGAATAGGGCGACGTTTTCGAACATGGCGTCGTAGTCGAACTCGGTGTCCCTGGAGAATCGTCGCCGGTAGGAACTGAATTCATCTGGAAGTAACTCGGTCCGGTTCTCCGGAGGCGCGCCGACTTCTTGCCCGGTCCGTTTGAACCACATGAAAGGGGCTTCGGTGTCTCTTCGGGCTTTGTCTTCGCTGGTGGTGGTGTACATGGGCCGGGCCACCACCACGCGTTCGGGCCGGTAGTCGTACCCGGCTTCACCGACTGCGGTGCGGTACGTCTCGACCTGCTGGGCGACTTGGTCGTAGGGCTCTCCCTGGCCAATCATCAGGTTCCAATCGTTTCGGGCTACCCGCGCCAAGCTGGCCGGGCTGGAGGCGGCAACCCACACCGGCGGATAGGGAGTCTGGACCGGCCTAGGATGGATGGTCATGTCGTTGAACCGCCAGAACTCTCCTTGGTGGTCGAACGGCTCTTCCTGGGACCAGGCTTTGGTGATGACCTCCATGGACTCTTCGAATCGCCGGCTTGCTTCGTCCATGGCGATATTTAGTTTATGGTATTCGCCCCACTGGAAGCCCCGCCCCACGCCGAAGTCCAGCCGGCCGTTGCTCAACAGATCGACCGTTGCGGCTTGCTCCGCGACTTGGATGGGGTTGTGGAATGGCAGGACGGTGACCGCGCTGCCCAAGCGGATGGTGTTGGTAACCCCTGCCAGATAGGCCAGCACGGTGAAGGTGGAGGACACGATGCCATGGCGGGAGAAGTGGTGTTCGGTCAGCCAGGCAGAGTCGAAGCCCAGTTTTTCAGCCCAAACGACCTGTTCCAAGGCCTCCTTGTAATACCTGGCTTCAGACTTGGGGTCGGGCAACTGCACCGATTGGAAAAGGCCGAACCGCATCTTCCTGCTCCTCCCATGTGGGCACGCTGAGATAGAACTAGTGTATTGGGGATTGTGCCCTTAGATGGGCAAGACCGGCTCTGTCCGATCCTCTGGCAGGGTAACCTCGAAGGCGTTGAGGAAAAATGCCGTCTGGGCGTAATTGCTCATCAATGCCGATAGCTCCACCAGATGTTGAATGCCGAATTGGTCCAGGGCCGTCTGGAAGGTTGCCTGGCTGACTTTGTGATCCTTGAAGTATTCCTGGCCAAATGCGACTACGGCGGCTTCATCGGCTGCCATCTCGGGTAATGGTTTTTTATCCCGTATGGCGTCGACCAGAGCGTCGCTGACCCCCTCACGCCGGGCCGCTGGGGCGTGGGCGTTCCAGACGTAAGGGCAATCGTTGGCCCGCGCCGAAGTTATGATGGCCAACTCCTGTATCCGCTTGGGAAAGGTGGTCTCATATCGCAGGTAGCTGGTCAGGTGGCTGCGGCGGCGGGACATCTCGGGGCTGGCGACGGTGATGGAGCCGGGGCCGCCGGTGATCGTGCCTCCGGTGTCCTTGGTCAATTCGTCGAACGCGCCCCGAAATTCCTCTGGGACCATATCTTTGGAGATTACAGGTATTCTTGCCATCATTAACCTCGACTTTTGTAATGGGTACGCCGGGACGGATGCCCGAATCTAGATCACGGTCCGTTGGATGCGGTTAATCCTACCTCGCTACGGTTCAGATTCAGGTTCGATGACCCTCTCTCTGTAGCTATAAAAGCCCGGCCCGGCGGCGTCCCGGTAGTGTAACAGCGCCCGGCGTTACCTTCAAGCGAACCAGGTAGGCGAGCGGATCCATCGTGAGGATAGTGGAAAGCCAGGCCCCAATAACAACTCTGGTGCAGGCCGCCAATCCGATATTTTCGGCGCCTTGGGGTGTCATCCCCGCAGTTCCCTTGGTGGTAATACCCTAGCCCTGATCGAGGGACGTTGGTAACGTGTTCGATAACGCTGCCGTTAGCGGAAGGAAGAAGGAAGGTGGAAATGGCCAGAGTCCTCATAGTTGATAGTCATTCGGCGATCAGAAAATGGTTGAACGCCAGCCTCGGCGATATTGGACACCAAGTTGATCAAGCCACCGATGGAAAGACCGCCCTTGAGACTGCTGCTCGCGAGCCCATCGATCTGATGCTATTAGACTTTGACTTGCCGGGTATGGGCGGGAGTCAAGTGCTGTCTAACTTAAAGGGAAACCCGAGAACCAGAGCGATACCCGTGATCATGCTGACTTCCATTCCGTCTTACGAGACGGAGGCGGAGTGCCTGCGGTTGGGGGCCTCTAATGTTCTGACCAAGCCGTGCAATTTTGAGGTTCTGGCGACCCACATCAGAGTGGCGCTGCGGGAAGGACAGGATCCAGTGGAGGAAGAACCAAGCGGTGAGGCGCTGCAGGATGAGGCCGAGTGGGAACTGCCAACGGAAGAAGTCCTGCCGGACGCTCAGCCGGCCCTAAAATCTCCCGGCCAATCCAGCAAGTTCGTTAGCGCCGGGGGCGGCTTGGCTCCTTTGCGGTTGGTTCTGGGTGGAGGGCTTGCCAGTGAAAGTCTAACGTTGATCGAAGGTCCTTTGGACTCCGGTAAAGGCTTGATCTGCCAATACCTGATGTACGGAGCAATCATGGAGGGCAACAAAGTAGCCCTCTTCAGCTCAAGTCAAACCGTCGAAGACCTTAGCCAAGAGATGGGCTCCATGGGTAGGGACGTGTCGGAGGCGCTTCAAGATAACAAACTGTTGGTCCAATCAATCTCCAGACCCTCTCCTGAGGTAACTCCCGAATCCTATTTCGGCGCGCTGGCATCCAAGATCCACTGCCTTCCGAAGTCTTGCGCGTTGGTTGTTATCGACGAGATCACCGACCTGGCGATGATCTGCCAAGACCGGACGATCATGGGATTCTTTTCCATTTTCAAAGAGCTGTGCACCGGGGGAAGGGCCATCGTTGTCGTGGCCCAAGCAGGCGCATTCGCGCCTGACTTATTAGGCCGGTTACATCAATTGTGCGATACCCACATCACCATGGCGGTAAGGGACAAACAGGTGAAGGTGCTCAACGCGGGCAAGGTAAACAACCTGGAACAGCGTAAGGATAATGGCTTCAGCTTCCGGATTGAGCCGGGCGAGGGCGCTAAAGTAGTCCCCATGTTCCAAGTACGGATCTAGGACGTGGGAGCCGGTTAGGTGATGACACCCTCATCTACCATCGCTGCCAGCCGGTTTTCGTCCAGGCCCAAGAGGCTGCCGTAGATCTCCTGGTTATGTTCCCCATACTTGGGGATCGGTCCCGCCGTCGTTGGGGTCTTGGAGAATTTGATGAAAGTGGGTCCGGGGACAAGCATCTTCTTGCCGGGTTGACCTTCCAGTTCGGTTTCCATCATCACTTCCCGCTCCCAGATGTGGCGGTCTTCCAACACGTCGGGTATGGTCATGGCCCGCCCCACGGGAATATCTGCGCCGACCAGGGCATCCTCCACGTCCTTCACCGGTCTTTCTTCACACCAAAGGTGGAGCAATTCCATGCGGATCTCCGCCTTGTCGGTGGCGAACATGGGCGCCGCGTACTCTGGGTCTTCTGCCAGGTCGCTATACCCCATGACTTTGAGCATCCGCTCCCACATACCGGCCCGGGCCGCTCCTGTTGTTACCCAGCCATCCTTGCATTGGAGAAAAGTACCGCTTCGTTTGAAGTCGTTAGTGCCGGTTTCGTAGCACATCGCCAGGGCGACTTCTTCCAGAGATATACCGCCGTCAAGCATGGCTACTTCCAGCCATTGGCCTTCTCCGGTCCGGTCCCGGTGTCTTAACGCCCCCAGGATACCCACCGCGGCGTGCAGGGCGGCGGTGCGGTCCATGATCGGCCCCTCGGCCATGATGGGCTGCCCAAAGCCTCTGCCCGTCTGGTCTCCGAGGCCGCTCATGGCTTGGATGATGGGGTCGAAGCATTGACGGTCCCGGTAAGGGCCGTACTGTCCGAATCCCGATACCGACGCCAGAATGATGCCGGGATTGACTTGGCACATGGCATCGTAGCCAAACTCCATATCGTTCATCGTGCCCGGCCGGAAGTTTTCCAGCACCACGTCGGAAACACCGACCAGGTCTAAGAACAGCCTTTTCCCTTCGGGATGGCGGGTGTTGAGGGTGATGCTCTTCTTGCCCCGGTTATAGGCGGCGAACTGAACGCTCATGTCGCCAACGAATGGGCCCGAATTCCGGAGGTCCGCCCCTTTCCGCCATTCGATCTTGATCACCTCCGCGCCCATGTCCCGCAGTATCAGTGATCCCCTGGGTGCGGCTTGCCACCGGGCAAGTTCCAAGATTCGAACGCCTTCCAGCACTTTGGTAGGAGAACTAGGGGTCATCATTTTACTCCTGATATCTTGTTCGGTTCGCCGGGATCGAGGGGTGGCAGCAGTATAACCGGGTTTGCGCCTTAGGGCATTGTTCGTGGGTATAGATGGCCATAAGGGGAGGTGGGCTTCCTGGGGCGGTAAGGAAGTTCCAATGGAGGATGTGTGGTTTGTGGCAATCACGACGGTGACCCGTATTCCTTGATTCACGAGCCAGATTGAAGAATCTTATTCCTTCTCACACAATGTGCGTTGATTACGTTGGCTAACTATGGCTGGTTTCCGCGGAATAGGTTCGTGTCCGCATGAACATATAAAAATAAATGAGGCCGCCTACTTCAGGCGGCCTCCAAAGCATCCATTTTGCTGGCTAGGCTAAGGGGCGGTAGGTTGCAGGAATGGCGGTTCATTCGATCACGAAATCGACGATGCTTCCGGAATTGCCGCCCATGGACACGTTGAAGGAAACTATGGCGCGGCCATCCACGCTGGCCTCGGCCGTGAAGGAATCTCTAACCATGACCACCGCGCTCGGCCAGGTGTATACCGAAGGGTCGGTGAATTCGGTAAAGTTGACTAAAAGATCGCTCCAATAGTTGCCGGCCGAAACCAGTGCGGCTGTCCGGTAAATCAGGGTCCTTGTCTCTCCGCTGGGTATCGATTCAGAAAAATCCCAATCCAGTCTCTGCCGAGTGTCTGAAGAAGGGCAAAGATTGCTGCCTTGAGGAATGTTGGTAGAAGGGTTCGCTAGGCTGGCGCTTTGAAACGTGGCGGAGTCATCAACGAAGCAGAACCCAAGTGGGAGCAGGTCCCGGATGCCGTAGCCGGTAGCGCCGCTGGGGCCGAGGTTCAAAGACACCGGCCCAACGTTCTCGATCTCTATCGAATATTCAACCGTGAGTTGGTAGGTGTCCGAGGGAAGAGGAGATCCGGTGGGAACGGCGTCGACGATCTGGCTTATTACTTTGGTGATCTTGGCGCCGGGTGAGGTCCCCTCGCAAACATCATCGTCTGCGGCAACGCTGCCTACCTTCACCGGCGCGGTCATACCGGTTTTGGTGTTATCGTCCCCGGGTTCAGCCCAGGCTTCATTGCAATAGTTGCCGTCGCTCAATATTGAGCCCGACCGATCAGCGTCAAAGGTTAACACGACCGACTCGTAGGGCTGGAGAGTTGGCAGCAATGTAACGTTCCATACGATGTGCCGGTCCAGAGGGCAGACAGTTTGGCCTTCATCAGGATCGGGGGCCACCGTTTGTTGGGTCACGCCGTCGGGGAATAATAGGGTGGACGTGCCGCCGCATAGGAACTTTAGGCCGGGTGGCAGGTTGTCGTGGATCTTGTTCAGCGATATAGAACTATCGTCTCGGTTGGTCAGAGTAATCGTGTAGGTAAAGGGTGTTTTATCGGCTGAAACGGCTTCGCTGGTGGTGCTCACCGTTTTCACCGGCTGGATCTTTCTGCTGCTGTAGGCCGGCGGAGGCCAGAGTGACGCTCCTTCCAAAAGACTTTCGTCACTGGTGACTGGCGAGGCGGTTGGATCGCCGGTCAAAACGATGTCGATTCCCCCCGGAGCGCCATCGCCGCAAGGGAAGGTCGTATCCGTGCCGTCTGGGTGGGCGGTCCACCAATCGGCCCAGCGCTGGGCGTCCAGGGTAAGGTAACGAACATACTCTATTACCCCCAGAGCGCAATATTGGCGGTTTAGGATATCGTTCTTGACCTGGGAATCGGTGCTCAGGACGGTGGATAGGCGAAGGTTGCTGGTGACCACGGCAACCCCAAACAACATAAACCCAACGACTAACAACATGGCCACCCCTCCGGATTGGCCGCGGCACAGTCTTTTCATCCCTTACTCCTGTCTCCGCAGGTAAGTCCGGAGGACGGTGTTCTTAGCCTCCCCGGAATCGGCTTCCACCTCAAGTTCCAGTGTCAATAGATTGCCGCAGTGGAGAAATCCTACCGAATCGGTCACTACGTGTTCGGCCAGGGTGTTGACCAGTCCGTCGTATTCTCTTTCGAAGGAATCCCCGGAGACTTGGTAGGTGGATGAATGATAGGCGCCGTCGTTGTCCGTCCAGCTGAGAGTTATGCTGTCGGACGCTGAAAGGCAGTCCAAAGGTTCTCCGTTCCCATCCACGGCCGCTTGGGCGTTTAGAGCGTCTCCGGAGAACCAACTGCCGGCGTGCCGCAGGTCTTTGGTGGCAACTACTTTATCCTGGTATGAAGTTTGGAAGGAAAATACCTGGAATAGCCCGCTGCCGGCCAACCCAATAGCTAGGGACATTATTCCCATGGCCACCAAAACCTCCACAAGAGTGAACCCCTGTGTCCCGTGATCAGCAGTTTGACAAGCCGGGATGGCGTCCATGTCTCCTTCTCTTAATCCCAACGGGTCCTCAACGTCTCTAGAACCAGAATATTTTCGCTGTCGCGGCTAACCGTCACCACCACCATTTCAATGTCCACGTCCCCCGTAAGATACTCATCGGCCGTTAGGTTGATGGCGTATCCCGCTGGAGGCACTATGGTGGGGTAAGGCGTGCTCAGGGGTTCCTGGTAGGACACATTGAATACGCTTTCCATCTGATTGCGGGCGATCTCCTCAGCGACGGACTGGCCTTCTACCATGGATCCGGTGTCAAGAGCGGTGGACATGCCGGACAAAACCGCGCCTCCGACCAGGGCGAATATGGTGATCGCAACCACTGTTTCCAAAAGCAGATTGCCCCTGGAATCCATGGCGATTCTCCGGGTCGTCCGTTGGAAGAAGGTAAGTACTGCTTGTTTCAACACCCTGAAGCGAGCCCAAACCTGGATCTCCCTGGCTTTGCGCCTCGCAGGCAGAAGCCGGGCGGGCATTGGCGCATGTGGATCGGCAGAATTGCCGGAGGTGTACATCGTGTTTGTCATAACTCGTAATCAGTACCAAAGAATCATGGTGTGATAGGCCGGGTCCGGTATCCGGTAAGGTCTATGGCCCGCCCTGGCACGATCGGGGCGGGCCATAGTGGCGTCGGGAAATGGCTTCCGGACGGAGGGTCCCGGAAGCGTCAACCCTAGGCCGGGGTGGCGCAGGCCGCCGCGGCTTTGGCGTCCGCGGGGACCGCTTTGACTCCGTCGGTTGAGTTTTGGGCGTACACGTTGCCAGACGTGTCCCAGCAGTAGAAGAACTTGGTAGCGTTCTTTTTCAGATAAGCATCCAAAGTGGAGGCTCCCGTGCCGGCGGGCAGAGCGGTCCAGGTGTTCTGTCCGTTGCTGGTAGTTCCCTTGTCGTTGGCGGTCACCGTCGTGATTCCCTTGTCCGCCATCATCGTGTCCATAGCGGTCTGCACTGTCTGGGTCTCGGCTTCAAGGGCGCCTTCGTCTCCCTTTCCGGCGAACTTGGTTACCAGCGGTACGGTAATGGCGGCCAGTGCCACGATGATGCCGATCACCACCAGCAGTTCTATAAGAGTGAATCCCTAATTTTTATTCGTCTTCCCTAGGATGGCGTTGATGAATCCTCGCATGTTAGTTTCCTCCTCTGTGTGAAATGTCACTCACTGCACCACCCCACATCGACATATTCCCAGGACGAGGGGTAATAGGTAAGTAACTCAGAGGTCGAGTTTTAGTAGCCAGCAAGCCCAGATATCTGACGCCGGAAAGGCCATGGGCATGGCCCGGAAGGGCCATGGAATAGAGAGTAATAGTTGATCCTGGGAAAGATAAAATAAAGAGGAGCCCCCAAAGTGGGTCTCCTCCGGAGCCCGGCATCTAACCGGAAGATGGGCCTAGTTCAATTTACTAGATCAATTCCCGGCGATAGGCCTCGGCGATGGCGTGGGCCCGGTCGTTGACCCCCAGCACCTCGAATATGTGTCTAAAATCCCGCTTGAGGGTTGTATTGCTGATGGAGAGGACGGAGGCGATCTCTTTTGACGACAACCCATCTGAAACATGGCGCAACACTTGGTGTTGACGATCGGACAGTGTTGGGCCGGAATTCTCCCTGGGCCCGGCGGCGGCCCGGTCCATAAGAAGGCGGGTCAGGTTGGAGTCGATGGGCGGGGTACCTTCGGCGGCTTGCAGGAGTTCCTCAATCATCGCTTTCGGCTCCAGGCCTTTCATCATGTATCCGTCGGCGCCGGTGTCGATGCTGGGGATCAGATATTCCTCACCGTAGGCGCTGAGGATGACCACTTTCAAATCGGCATCCTGGGACTTCAACCGGCGGGTGGCTTCCACTCCGTCGATACCCGGCAATTGGATGTCCATGACGACCAAGTCCGTGGTTAAGGCGGCCACGGCGGTAAGACATTCTTCGGCGGTATCGGCCTCGCCGACGACGACGAACCGCTCGTCGGACTCCAGGATCCGGCGCAATGCCATCCGCATCAACGGGTGATCGTCCACGAGATAAACGCGTAGATTTGCCATGTTTGCTCTCTTGGGAGAAGCGTCTTCTACCCCAGGTCAGCTGTGTTGGACGGCTTCGGCGCTTATTTCGGCCCGCTCGTTGAAGATTATCGCCGGTTGGTTATCCCTCTCTTCCAACGGATTTGGAGCCGCCGAGGTCACTTTATAGCCCTAGTCCTGCCTTGTCCAGTCCTGTTCCTGGTCCGATATGAACAGCGGCCGCCCCATGGCGGGTCTGGGGAGTGCCGGGCACGGACTAGAACGTCGCGGACCAAAGATCATGGCCGTGATGAAGGTCACAGATTCGGCGGATCCATCTAGTTAGTCTGTTGTTAACCGGATTGGTTCCGGTACAGGCGACGACAGGAGCCGAAGATGATGCAAGAGAACGTACTCGTAGTTGACGATCACCCGGAGATCCGGGACCTTATGGTAAAGATCCTCGAGAGAAGAGGTTATCGAGTCTCGACCGCATCCGACGGCCATGACGCCTTAACGCAATTCGCTTTGGCTAGGCCCGATCTGGTGATCACCGATCTGTCGATGCCTGGATTGAACGGCTACCAGTTGTGCCGGCTCATACGAGGAATCTCCTCGGTTCCGGTGCTGATAATGAGCGCCCAAAAGGGCGTGGAAGAAAAGGCTTATGAGATGGGGGCCGATGCCTTTGTGTCCAAACCCTTCGACATGGAAGCCTTGTGGGCTGAGATCGATGAATTGCTGCTGGATACTTGCAGGCTCACGAACGGTTAAGAGATTGTATTAAGTAACGAAATTGGATGCCCAAGCCTTGATCAAGTGGTGGGCGATGGCGATGGGAGCGGGGATGGCAAGACTTTCGTTCTCGCCCGTTAGCGCCAGCAGAACCTCTTCCCGGTGGAACCAACGGACATCAGCCATTTCCTCTTCATCCATCGAGATATCGGTGGTCGCCGCGTCGGCGTGGCAGCCAATCATCAACGATGAGGGGAAAGGCCAAGGCTGGGAAGAATGGTAGCGAACATTCCGCACTCTGATGCCGGCCTCTTCCATGACTTCTCTAGCCACTGCCTCTTCTATAGATTCACCTTGGTCCACGAATCCGGCCAGGGCRGAATACCTATTAGAGGGCGAGCCGCGCCCCCGGGAGCGCCCCAGCAGACACTGATCGCCATGGGATACAACGGTGATAACCACTGGGTCGGTACGGGGATAGTTCTGGGCCTCGCAACCGGAGCATTGCCGCACCTGACCGCCCCGTTTCATATGGGTCTCGTGACCGCAGATCGCGCAGAATCCATTGCGGCTGTGCCAGCTTACCTGCGCTCGGGCCTGGGCTACGATCCCGGAATCCGGGCCGCTCAGTACTTCAGTGGCGGTCCGGGCGTCTTCGAATCTCCGCTCCGTGCTCTCACGCAGTTCGCGAACGGCCTGTTCATTCTTCGAAATATCGACTACGAAATGGGCTGATTCACCTTCGATGCCCAAAAAGATCGCRGTTGAATCCACTCCCAGGCGGGTCAAGTCGTCGATGCCAAGCCAGCCAAGCTCCTCTTGAGCCCCGCCCGCTATCAGAACATTCAGGTCCCACATGGGAAGGAATCTGCTCTTAGGGTCTTTGGCTTTAGCGGCCAGCCACTCTTCGTCGCGGCGCTCGACATCGCCCCGGTCCAGTGGATTGCCGGCGTAAATATGGCTGATGATTGGCTGGTTGTTACTCATAGCCTCGTCCGGTTACGGCAAAATACTGCGGCTCTGCCGCTGGAAATGGATTCGGCGCCCCGGAAGTGCGGTCTCACGGTCCCTGGCATCGATCTTCGTGTCAGGTGTTATGGATGTTGTGCCCAGTATACACAAAACCGGTCTTATCGTTGTCGAGACGGGTATTCAGTGCCTTTCCATTAGGTCTGGTATAACTCGCGGACCGGAGGATGAAAGCCGATGGCGTCGACCTTGATCACATCGGTACCGTATTTCAATGACCTTCAAGTCTGGAAGGACTGTGCCGTTCATTGAGTCTCCGGAATATGTTCCCGCGGCGCTGGCTTACGGCTTTTAAGACCGTGTATTCCTAGCGGGGGTATTCGGCAATATCACAGCCAACCAAGGACGCCAAAATCTAGCGGTGCTCTTGTCCTAGTGTCAATCGTTCTAGTTAGCTTGGTGCTATCGGATATCCCTGGCTCGGTGGACGTTAGCTCGGCGTGAAGGGCTCGGTGTTGGCCCGAGCGAAAATCATGTAKCTACGGCTTGCCGGGCCTCCTTACAAGATGACACCTACGGAGCTACATAACCGTTTGCTCATAACGTCAGGCGGTATGACCGGTCGAATTGACAGGTTGCAGAAGCGTGGACTTGTGTGCCGTTTGCCCGACCCTAATGATCGGCGCTCGATTCTGGTGGAGCTTACTGAGCGCGGTTTCGAGCATATAGAGGCAGTCGCACGCACTYACTTTCGCATCATGGAACATCTAACAGAGGGGCTTAAATCGGAGGAACGGGATTGCCTTGCCGGTCTGCTGAAGACGCTGTTGTTTCTCTTCGAGTCAACTTAACAGAATGCGCAACCGGAGAAGGAATCGATTTCCGGAATAACATAGGGGGTAATTTTATGGCGATAATAGCGATCTTTACAGGCAAGGGGTTTACCAAGGACATGTATGATAGGCTGCGGCAAGAAGTGGGTTGGGAGACTGACCCGATCGATGGTTGGCTGATGCACGCTGTCTGCTTTGACAAATCCGGTGACATCCGCATGACAAACATATGGGAATCATCGGAAAAGATGAGCGAGGGCTTTGTCAGCCGTCTTATGCCTGTAATGCAAAAGATTGGCATCCCACCACCGCTAGCTGAGGTTTATCCTGCCTACAATGTAAACGTATTTTCAACGACGATTTAGGAGTGTGCCTCGGTCTCCAGCCACCATCACCCGGTGATTTTTAATCTAGATATCTCTCGAGCCAYCTCGACTCTCGCCTAGCTGTGTCGATGTGTATCCCACATGGTCCAGTCTCCGGGGTTAGTTTCGGCCAGCGTCCTTTGCCTGGACTGCGCCACGGGCATTCCCGGTCTCTTTACTCCGGGTCCCGGAGGTAGGGAAACATGGCCAGAGGCGTGGCGGCCAGCAGACCGGCGTCCACCGGCAGGGTCGCGCCGGAGATCCAGCGGGCCTCGTCGGACGCCAAGAACAAAGCCGCCCATGCCACGTCCCAAGGCGTGCCGTCGGTCCCCAACGGTCCGGCCCGGCGTCGGAGATCAAGCATTTCCTCGGTGGAATGGCGGACCACCATCGGGCTGCGAATGTGGCCCGGCGCTATGCAGTTGACCCGAACGTTGTCCCGGCCGTAGTGAACCGCCATAGAGTTGCTCAGTCCGATGATGCCGGCTTTGGAGGCAGCGTAGGGGTGGCTGGGCCTTCCACTACCGGCGCGCAGGCCCACGATGGAAGACAGGTTTATGATGGAGCCGCCTCCGGCCTCTATCATCTGGGGAATGGCGTGCTTGCTGGTGAGCATGACGCTTTTCAGGTTCACGTCGATCACGGTGTCCCAAAACTCCTCATCCACATCGGTGACCGAACCCGGGCCGCTGATGCCCACGTTGTTCACCAGGACGTTGAGGCGCCCGTAACGCGCCACCGCGGCATCGGCCATGCCCCGGCAGTCGGCATTAATGGTCACGTCGCCGACGAACACCGAGGCTTCGCCCCCTTCTTCTTTAATCGTTGCCAGGGTCGTCTCGGCGTTGGCTTGGTCCCGGTCGGCCAACAACACCTTGGCCCCCGCCCGGGCGAACAAAATGGAAATAGCCTGCCCAATCCCCACAAAGTCTCCGCTGCCGGTTGCCCCCGCCCCGGTGACGATAGCAACCTTGTCTGACAGTCTGGTCCGTTGATCCAGCATCATTCTTTTCTACCTCCGTTGGCTCAGGGGAAGTATAGTATGCCCCGGGCACCGGGCGTCAGTGACAGAGTAGGGGCCGGTTTCGCGACAGATGGCGCCGCTAAGGTGGTCCCTCTACGTCTCCTCCCAGCCGCCGCGCCAGATATGCCCAGTGCTTACCCCAGGCGACGCAGGTTGCCTGAACCTCTTCCGGAGACGACTCTCGCAACGCAACTGGGCCGTAGTGGGACGAATAGGCGTTTCCTTGGATGACCATGCCGTGGTTGAGGAGTACGTGGATCATGCTGAGCAGGGCCAGTTCAGCCCCGCTGCCCGGCCTGCCGCCGCCGGTGAAGACCCCGCCCACCTTGCCGGACAGGGGGCCCGGATAGTCTTGAAAGGCGGTGACATCGAACAACCGCTTGATCTGCCAATCAACGCCACCGAACCGCACTGGCGTCCCCACAATGATTCCCTGGGCGGCCAGCATCTCATCCCATAGCACTTCTTCCACCGTACGGACCGCGACGCCGGCCCCACCCTCCAGTATCCCCTGCCGGATGGGTTCGACCATCGAGCCGGTGCGTCCGTTCTTGGACGTGTAGATTATCAACAGATTAGGCTCATTGTCCGTCATTCAGTATCTCTCCCACCGGTTTCGCCCTTCCCTGTGGCTAATTCGCAAAAATCATCTCAACCGCCGAACCACCCGTCCGGCTACACCCACTCATCGTCCGGAGGCCAGATATTTGTGGCCCCTCTTCCGGCGCCCTGCAGTCCTCCCTCCCCTCGCCAGTCAGCGCTTAGGTCACGGAACTTGAGGAAATGGGGAGTTTGGGTGTGGGCCTGAAACGCGTCTTCGTCCTTGTAAACTTCGTAGAGCCATATCCTGTGGTCGTCGTTGGCGTCCTGAACCACGTCGAACCTCAGGCAGCCCGGCTCGTCGCGAACTGCTCCTCGGGCATTCTCAAGCATCCCCTTGATGTATTGCTCTTTGAAACCTTCCTTGATCTGGATAGGGGCAACTATTATGTACATGGCGCCTCCCGAATCGGATAGGATGATAAACCCATGAGATTATAATGCCTTTCCCCCGAATGGCGACGCCTTATGAGTGACCTTTTGGTTATAAGGATATAGGGATGTGACCCTGCGGATAGTTTTTCCACCAATAGGCCTGGCATCTGGAGATTACTGGGCGGCGTGACGAATGTCTTAATCAGCATAGTCATGGGAACCACCTGGCACTCCCTGGCCCTGTTAACAAAACTCCTATCTTGATCCAAGCGGCCTGGATACTACGTTCCTATCGTCTGCGTATAATGTGGGCATTCTGGCTCCATCTAATCAAACTTTGTTGCACGTCTTGGGATTGACGGTCCATGATTGATAAGCACTTATGACYACACGCAACGCGGGYGGCAACATAGGCGAACYCGCTACCCSTTCTCGATGGTTCCATCGGAGGGAAGCTCTAATTTCCTTCGGTATGGTCCTGTTTGACGTTGCCTTCAACTTRTATTACCTCTATCCAGAAGTGGCGAGCGGCATCGTCTCCGGGAACGRTAGTRTTTTTCACCTGCTGATGGTGGAGATGGCGGCCGAGGCTATCACCCAAGGACGGGACTTTACTGATCCGTGGCAGGCCTCCATGGGCATGGGTTACCCCTTGTTCCATTACTACCACCACTTGCCGCACGTCACCATCGCACTCATCCACGTTCTCACTCTTGAGATGATTCCCTTAGTCGATATGTTGAACTGGGCGACATATTTGCTTCGTAGCTTCTTCCCGTTATCCATCTTTTGGGCGATGCGGCGCCTCGGCTTTGACCACATGCCGGCTGCAATGGGCGGCCTGGTTGCTCCCCTGGTCACTACTACCGGCATCTTAGGGTTCGGGTTCGCCAGCTATGTCTTCCAGGGATGGGGAGTCCACGCCCAACTCTGGGCAATGGTGCTCCTGCCCCCTGCCTTGGCCCKGGGTTACCGAGTCATTCAGGAAGGACGTGGATACACCTTGGGCGACCTTGCTTCTAGCGGCGACGATGATGTCCCACCTGATGTTCGGGTACATGGCGTTCATTACCCTCGGCGTTCTGACGCTTATCCAACCCGCGCGGGTACCCAACCTCAGGTCTCTGGTAGACTCCATGTGGCCCCGGTGGTGTCGGCTGGTTATCCTCGMTCTGTTGGTCCTGTTGGTAATCTCCTATTTTCTGGTCCCCACTTTCCTCGACCGGACATTTCTGAACAACAGCGTTTTCCTCGATACGGTCCAATACGACTCTTACGGGCATTCGGAGGTGCTTCAGGGTGTGGTCAAAGGAAATCTTTTCGACTTCAACCGCTTCCCTTCCCTGACCATCTTGCTGGCTCTTGGCTTTGCGGTCTGTTTATACCGATGGAGAGAGACCCGGTACCTGATGCCCGTAGTGATATTTGTCTTTTGGCTGATCCTCTATTTCGGCAGGGCGACTTGGGGACCCTTCATCGATGTTCTGCCCATGAGCCGGTTCCTCCACATGCATCGGTTCATCGCCGGGGTTCATCTGGGCGGCATACTGCTCATGGCCGTGGCCCTAGCCGCGCCCTGGTCATGGGCCTTTTCCCGAAAGAAGGTCTGGTATCCCGCCGCCGCATTGGTGTTGACCGTATTGGTATTGCTGCCGGTATATATCGAGAGGCGTTCCTACTTGGTTGAGAACGCCTCYTTGATAGATCTAACCCGGCAGGCTACCGTCGCCGAAGACGCCGATCTGACCGCTCTATTCCGGACGCTGGAACAACTCCCGCCCGGCCGTGTGTATTCCGGTCAGCAGCGCGGCTCGGTACTACCAAACTGGAGCGACGATTATTATGTCGGCAACCTGGGGGTCGACGACCTGCTCCATCTAGAGGGCCTGGATATGGTGGGGATGGTCTACCACGGCTTTTCATTGAATAGTGACGTGTCGATCAATTTCGATGAGCAGCGTCGGGATCATTACAACCTCTACAACGCGCGGTACGTGGTGGCCCCTGAAGGCCAAGATTTCCCGGACTTTGTACAACCGCTGCAGTAGTTTGGCCGCCATCGATTGTATCAGGTGGAAACAACGGGCTACTTCGACCTGGTAKGTTCGGACCTATCGTTCGCCGGAGATGCTCCAGACCTTTATCTGGCGGCGTCAACCTGGCTGGTCAGCCGAATGCCGTCGGCAAAGAAGCATCCGGTGGTGTACCTGAGCGGCTCTTCCCAAGGGAGTAAACCCGCAACTCCGCTTACTTCGGCCAAGGACCTCATCCCAACCATGGACCCTCCCACCGGACCGTCCCGGGGCACGGTCCTCTCCGAGAAGATTGGCAATGATTACTTCTCCGCCGAAGTGGCCGTGGAGCGAGAGAGCATGTTGCTGCTGAAAGCCACCTATCATCCAAATTGGCGGGCGACAGTGGACGGGGTAGAGACGGACACGGTTATGCTGATGCCCAGCTTTGTGGGGATCGAGTTGTCTCCCGGCAATCACAGCGTACGGATAGAATACCGGCCCCGGCGGCTGCGGGTGATCCTGTTAGTTTTRGGACTCCTAACGTTGCCGTTGATCGCCGTGGGTGAGAGGCAAGGCACGGTTATTTGTTCTTGGTTCGCCACAAATGTCGTGGCTAGAATATCCAGCGCGAAGCGGAAAAGAAGCACCAGACAAAAACAAGGCCCCTGGAATTACCCAAGGGCCTGATTCATGCCTAAAAGTGGCAGGAGCGGGAGGATTCGAACCCCCGACCACTGGTTTTGGAGTCTAATGGTATCTGTCTTAACCCGTACCGCTAGCTACGTTTTAGACCCTCTGGGTGGAATCGTCAGCCCGACATTTGTGCCTACAATACCATATCGTCACGCCTATTCCCGGGTAGTTGGTTAGCAAAATGGTTAGCAAAACCGGCAGCTGGGTCAGCTACAAACTGGCCCACGGGGCCAACCGTTGAAATGCTCCTTAACCTCTAGCGCCGCACTTAGCTAGAGCAGGTCTGGGATCCATTTTCCTGGTGGATGCATGGCCAGTTCCTATGCAAAGGCCCTAGCTGTCGATGACCTTCCCCTCTGCGACAACCACATCGGCTTCCTGCAACCGGTCCAGCTTGTCTACCAACGCCACCAGATCCTCGAAGGGCACGTCCCTGTATGGCCTGTACTGAGCAGTCTGGCTACTCTGACCGCCTTGCCCAGCCATCTGGCCTGTCAGCTTGGCGGTAACCCTATCAGCAAGGGAGGTGGCGTAGGTGGCGCGACGACGACATAGGAGCCAGGGGCTTAACCACTCGGGCACGATGGGAAACCCCTTCAATAGCAGGGTCCCCGGACAGGGTAGCATCCGCCAGGGCACTCACCCTGTGGAAGCCAAGAAGACTCTGGCGGAGCGGGGCCTTGAAGAGCGCAACTCGGCGTCCCGGCTGCTGGAGGGTGAGACTTTCGTGGGGGGCGATGGTTACCGGTATACGGTAGTTTCCACCTTTCCCGACGGCTCCATCCGGGTACGGCGCAGCGACGGGGCACTGGGATCACTACGCCCCTCCGACTCTGTGAAGCTGGTGTCCGAGTCCCCAATGAGGGAGTTCCTGGCATGAAACCGGTAAAGGTTAGGCGGACCATCCGCCGCCCCCGGCGGACGCGGTCACCGGGGCTGAAGAGAAGGGTTTAGAGGGCGGTCCGGTCCGCAAGGCGGCACATAGCCATTCTTGCGGGAAGGTAACCTGATGGGCCAAGGCCAATGGCCGGTCTCTAGGAAGGTGACCGTAAGATACGCAAAGTGGCAGGCGGAAAATGGGTATGAATAACTTRTTGCCRGCGCCGTCATCCAGCGGACCGTGGATTATCTGAATGAGTACGCTCCCGGCTATCATGCGCTGTTAGCCGARAGGCCGGTGATTACGGTGCGGTGGGACAGTTGGCCTAGGTGGTCCTAGGGGCCGGACAGGTCAACTTGACGGTAATAGCCGTTCTTACCGGTGTTGTCCCAACTCAGRCCGTAATCACCAAAACTATGAGCCACCGCTTTAGCTACAGTCGTTGGGTAGAAACCCGTGTCGCCCGCACGGGGAAGGTTGACCATTTGGACTTCYTGATCCGGGTGCGCGCCGGTCACCGCCTCTAACTCCATCTCCAAGGCGTTGGGAATGCTTACCTTCCGGCGACGACCAGCGGACTCATAGAGAATGGGTACGAACTTGACGCCTAGGAAGGTACCAGTCAAGTCCTTACGCCGGGTAAAGAAGCCGCCTCCTGCCTCGCCAGATACGATCAATCGCAGGGCCTCCCGCTGTTCGTCCGTCGCCCGGTCGTCAATGTAAATAGCCACAATCCAGTTGCCATCTGACATCCGCTGCGGCGTGCGGAAGGCCATCGCGAAGTTCAGGCCGTCGAGAGACGTCTCTCCATAGTGACCCGTGCTGATATGCCAGGCATGGTTCACGTCGCAGCTGTCGTAATGAGCAGGGGTTCCAAACATACATGGACAGTTGACCTCGCAGTTGCAGCACTCAAAGGATTCGCCACTAAAGTGCCATTGCTTGGCAGCTTGCTGTGTCACCGTGTTATCTCCTTACATCGGAAATTAGGCCACGGACTCCTGAAATCCTAGCACTGATGGAATCCTGGGAGCAATCAGAGGTCTCCGGTGTCATACAGGTTATCGCCTGAACGTACCATCACCCCTGGGATGTAGTCTCATTCTGATTGCTGGTGTGTCATAGAGTCTACCACCAGAACAGCTAGATCAGCCCAACAGCCACCATCCACACTCCCCACCCCACTAAAAGCAGGCCAGAGACCCGGCTGATGTGGAAACTGGCCGGCGCCACCCTCTCCAGCAGCACGAACCCGGCCAGGGCAGCAATCCACAAGAGGTTCATCACCCCCAGAACGAACAGCAATGCCATTAAGACCCAGCAGCAGCCCACACAGTAGACACCGTGGYGCAGCCCCATGGCCAATGCCCCCCCGGGACCTTCCCGCCAGTCGGTCATCAGAAAGGACAAGGGAGAGCGGCAGTGGGTCAAGCAGACGTATTTCAAACGGCTCCACTGGAACGCTCCCGCCGCTATGAGCAAGCCGCCGGCCATATAGACGCTGGCR
>NVSQ01000018.1:0-3816 GCA_002401285.1 SAR202 cluster bacterium | reverse complement strand
CCCATCATTGAGGTCAGCAGTGAGTTGACGTGCAGCGCCCAGCTGGCCACGGTGGCCCCGGCGGCAAACCCGCACCAGACCAGTACATAGCCTGATAGGAACACACCCGTGGGCACGTAGGGCTGTTGCTTCTCCCGGCGTTGGCGGTTGACCGTGGCGAACAGCAACAACATTGGAGCGGCGGTGGGCACCATCATGGCGGTCATCATGACCGCCCACATCAGGAACATCAGGCCGAAGTCGGCGGCCGTCCACGCTTGCCAACGRACCATGGCCATGCCGGCGTCCATGCCACCCATGGAGAAGGCCAGGTACACCATGTAACCCCAGGCCAGCCCGGCGACGCACAGAACCCCCGCCAACACCACCGCCCGGTCCCGCTTCAGCACTGATTCCAGAGGAGCATCCAAGCGCAAGTTTCCCTCTATTTACGGCCCGCTGTAGTCAAAGGGAGCGAACTCAGCGTATTGACCCGAGTGGTCGTGTTGAAAGCCGCCCGTGAAGCGGTAGACACTGGATGCCCCTAACTCTGCTTTGGTGGAAGTGAACCCGGTAGGTTTTGCCAGATGAATCTCCTCCGGCTCGCCGGTAACAGGGTTCTTGATGGAGGTCAGCCCGATCTCAAGAATCTCCCCTGCGCTCAACCGGCTGTCCAAAGCATCCATAGTGGCTTCGAAGCTCTCGAATATCGGTTCGAGCACGGTCTCAGTCACGGCGGCGAAGATGGCGAACGGCCCCCCACTGCCACCCCTAAATAGCGTAAGAAAGGCCTCTCGCTGCTGGTCAGCGGCCCTTACATCCGCGATCCATTGGGCCGTGCCATGCCCCTCGTGCACCGGACCCGGAAACTGGCCTGTCCAGCTCATGTACAGCCCGTCTAGAACTACATYGCCGAACCGGCCCTCCTCAATGTGCCATGCGTATGTCCCCTGGCACCAACCGTTGGTAGGCCGCGCATCGAAGTTGCAGGGGCAACCCCAGTCGCAGCTGCAYGCTCCAATCAAATTACCCCTTAGATTCCACTGAMTTTCACTGACCATCAAGCTCCGTTCGGCGTCTGCTGATTAGGATTTGAGCCGTCCGTTGCGCAATTAGACCACCCCGGGCGCGATTCTAGCTCGGGCATTGCCACTTGCTCCTACGGTCCACTGTATTCGAAGTGGGAGATGTTGGCCGATTGTCCAGCATACTCAAAGCTCATGTTGGGGTCCGTGAGTTTCAAAGTAGTTGAACGACGGACATGCACCGATTCGGTGAAAAATGGGACTACCATGTCGTTGACAGTGGTGTCTAGGGGAGGCATGCCTGGTATGGGATTGGGAATCCTTTCTGTCCCTGCTTCCAGCAGTCCAGGCACCGTTATGCGGTGCTCACCATCTACGATTTCGAAGCTGATAGGGACTTGCTTAGGGTCCAGAGGGTTCGCGATTAACGCGCTGAAAGGCTCAAACCAGCCTCCAGCTTGACCTGATAGGATGGTACCTAGGGCCTCCGCCTGGTCTTGCGAAGCCCGCTCGTCAAGATACACTCCGAGAGTCCAGCCACCATCGAAGACCTTACCAGGTATCTGTACGTAGAGGACGATGTTCAAGCCCCCTAACGAAGTGTTACCGTAGTTCCCTTCCTGWAYCCKGAAGCCTAKGACYGCCTCACACGGTAARTYGGTGGGGTCGCCCCCRTAGTTACAKGGACATACAAYGTTGCAGCTACACGATTCAAATATGTCGCCTCGCATATKCCATGAAGTRACGGCCGTCATGTTAATATCTCCCTCTCTAATTTACTTAGCCTTTCAACTCTCATTGTGCAGTTCCTGCAGCTCAACTCTGCAAGATGCTCGAAGCCTACGCCGGAATTYTATTGCAGTCAATTAAATAAGGCCAAATGGGCAACATCCGTACCACCACTCTCAGGGCTTTCACAGAATAAGAGATTCCTGCTTATACAAAGTGACCGTTTGATTCGCCCCATCCGCAAGATTAAACTCATYGCCACAATATCCAGACTACAGAGGAGTACGATATGGAAAACCCTGTTGACCTCAATGGATTCGTCCTGGCGATGACCGAATCCGCGTACGCACAAGTTAAGGCAGCATGTGACGGTCTAACCGACGAGCAGTTTTTCTGTCAACCAACTCCGGAAACCAATTCCATCGCCTGGTTGATTTGGCATATGAGCCGGGCCAGAGACCTCATCACCAGCAACATCAGCGGCGAGAACCAAGTATGGATATACAATGGCTGGTCTGATAGATTCGGTCTGGATGCAGAAGACGTCGGCATAGGGGATAGCCCAGAGAAGGTAGCCGCAYTCCATGCCGACAGGTCTCTAGTAATGGNCTACCTAGACGATGCCCACGAAGCCACCATGAGACGCCTATCCATGATCCCCACTGAACAGTTTGACCAGCTTGTGGTATATGCCCTTGGTGACACACGGCCGGTCTGGAGAGCACTTGTGGGAAYGCCAGGTGATTCAACCCAGCACACCGGGCAGATTGCCTATCTGAGAGGCATGTTTACAGGGATGGGCTGGAGGCGGAAAGCCGGTTGGAACTGAATAAACCAGGAATACTGATGTGCCCCCAATCTTTGTACCAGCCCTTTATGTCAGGCCCACAAGCTGTGCAACGGGTTCAGCAGTCAGCACGGCCTGGGGCTAAATCACCCAAGCACAATGGGAAATCCTTCCAATGGTCACCAGGGCTGAAGAGAAGGTTTAGGCGGGCGGCCCGGTCCACAAGGCGGCGCATAGCCGCTCTGGCGGGGAGTGGATATTACAGTGTCAGCGTAACCGTTACTTCGGTGAGTCTGGTTCCGCACCTTGGGCGATGGCCATCACCTCGTCTTCGCAGTCGCCGAAACAGTCTCGTATGCTTCCGCCAGAGCCGACATGAACCCGTTGCGAAATGCTTCGCCGACAATGGGTTCGCATCTTTCCAAGCCAATCTTCAAGATATCCGCGACACTCAGGTTGGCCTTCTCCTTCAACGCCTTCAGTTGACCGTAGAGTTCAGGATCGACTCTGCAGCTGATAGTGGGATGGGAGGCTTCGTAGCGCCGCCGGGATGGTGGAGTTGGGCGTCGTTTACCCTGCGTGTATACCATAACAATTACCCTATCGGAGACTCTATGAGTTTGCCATATCTGTTTACCATAGTACCCTTCGAGGCCGACAATCTACTACGTCAAGATGACATACTAGACTCCGAACACTGCTAACTTGCGGTCACTTCCTCCCGCACAATTCTCCACTCCACCAGTATCGCCCCGGCCTCGGCCAAATTCCCCGCTGAGTTCCCGCCTTATCCCAGTCCAATCGCAGTAGGTATATCCGCTATAATCCCCGGCAACGGCAATGCTAGAACGGCTAGGAAAATACGAGATTCTGGAGACCATAGCCGCCGGCGGCCAGGGTACGGTCTACCGCGCCCGGGACAGTGGGTCCGGGGACGTGGTGGCCCTGAGTCTAGAGGCCAACCTGGCCTCGAGACTGGACCACCCCAACATCGTCAAGGTCTTCGACGTCCAGGTGGAAGAGGACGACCACATTGCCAATACCTTGCTGCGTGACTTGCTCCACCATCTTGCGGTATTCCTTGCGGTCATCTTTCCGACCGGTGGCAATATCGGTGAAGGTCGTCATAGGGTTAAGCCGATGGGTACGGCAGTAATCTTGGAGGGCGGCGGCCGGAGACTCCAGGGATACATGGCGCTCCCCGGCTTGTCCAGGGGAGCTTACTCTGAAGTAGCCTACAGCGGTGGCGGTATCTATAGCGGTGGGCATGGCAGCCTCGATAAACCGGGATGCCAT
>NVSQ01000061.1 GCA_002401285.1 SAR202 cluster bacterium | reverse complement strand
GTGGCCGAGGAAATCATCAATGACGCACACGCTTGCATACCCATCGAACCTTACGTCGAAGACATAGAACGTCAACGAGAGACGGTAGACCTGGTCTCCGACACGATCCAAARRGARYTGARMCACAACGGGCGYAAAGTCGTCGTCCACTGCCATATGGGTATGGAACGGAGCRTACTGGCCGTGGCATGGTGGYTGCACAGCTACAAGAACATGTCCCTGGACGAKGCCTACGRACTCATMMGMCAGAAACGGCCCRTYGCGYTGGACCGYCGGGAATGGATCGGSGAACCTCAWYCGGACGACGAAGTCTTCACCTATGCGTAACGGAGCCGTGGGTGTCTCTGTCTGGGCGCSKGGCCAATAYCCTGSCGATTCTGGGGCACKTTTCTCAACCCATACAGGTCGGYCKTGAGTAARCAAACGCGRTAGCGATTCAGATCGACCCGTAGGCTACTGAACKATGGAGGGAAAGAATTGGTTATATCTGGTTCCGGAAGCGCRACAATCCATGCCTARRACGAAAACCGGTGTCGAATACACCGTTAGGGAAAGWTCMAGGGCCAAGMGGGTRATCATCAAGGTATGGGCATCGTCGCAGGTAGAGGTRGTCGTGCCCAMGGGTTTCGACCACWCCCGYTTGCCRGAGATCTTGCAACAGCGAGCAGAGTGGATCACCGACAAACGGAAGAACTTCCGCGAGATGAAAAGGAAACTCARACCAAAGACCATCARTCTCAAAGCCGTCGCCCAGGTGTGGCGCCTCCGATACATAGATGACGGCTCAGGAAAGCTCTCTATCCAGGAGGGGCCGGGATCTACCCTCACGGTTAGCGGGCAGGTCGATGACGCCGGGCTGGTCGCCCGGGCACTCAATTCGTGGCTGCACCAGAAGGCGAGGACGATCCTTGGGGAGTGGCTGGTTACGCTGAGTCATGAGCTATCGTTGCCCTTCAACCGGATGACGATCCGACGTCAGAAGACCTTGTGGGGGAGCTGCTCGAGRAGGGGGAACATCAACCTGAACCGGAACCTGCTCTTTCTYCCCGGTAAGATGGCYCGTTACGTYTTGRTYCATGARCTCTGYCACCTGGAACATCCGGACCACTCCACCCGCTTCTGGGACCTGGTTGAGCGATACGTCCGTGGAAGCAGGGAGATGAGTTCCAAGACAAAAAGAGCAGGAGTGGCGGTYCCAGRGTGGGCCAAAGTGTAGGAAATCTCTNGCCGATCTGTSCCTTRCRCRAAAAWTTGKAYYGATCTTCCTARARAAGAGCAACGCCGATGGACAGTGACAGATCGTGCCGAATCGAACCATCCAGGGAGGACTATATGCCAAGACGTGATATACGGGAATACATCAGGTCCAGATGGGATGCCAGGTTCCTCGTGAACAACATCATGGGACTCMTCTCRAAACARSWAGACCCAAGCGGGGATGTAGTACTGGCAATCATCACCGCCTCAATCAGAAGTTACTCAAAGGCCTATTCCGGTAGGATGGACCGGACCCAGGAGGAGGGTACSTAYGAGGCCTTAAAAGACTACGCTCRTGAAAGGGTCATCCACAAAGGCCGAGACGCGGAATCTATGGAGGMGTTYCTGTCCATGGTAAGGTGGGCCGAATCAGAGGTHTTTGGTTTTATCTSCGTGACTGAGTGCGATACAAAACCGAACGCTAGTTTTCCCATGGACTGCCTCGGTGAAGAAGAGCTAGCCATCGTCAGGAACGGAGCTTGGGAGCGCTTCCGTGCCAAGCTTTACTGCTCCGACGGTGTCCCGGAGGTGGGGATGCTGGTATTTGAGGATGAAGATGGTCTAGAGGYTTTCAGCAAGTGGATGGACAACGCACATCCGGAACTGAACCATCAGAGAATGGATGACGATGATACCAAAGTAACTGAATCGTAAGTCGTCACACCGTCCGACTTGTCTTTGGCCTATCGAGAACAACTCGGTCTCAGGAGATACGGAATCCCCAGTTATCAAGAAGGAGGAAATATGTCAGACTTTTGCCCCCATTGCGATGATTTTTCCATCGATGCGTCTAGAGCCGGGAGGATTGAGGAGCTTGAGCAGAGAGCAAAATCGAAAGAAAAAGCCACGACGCAGAAGAAAGCACATCGACCAGCACGGCAGACCATAGTGGCAACCAAGGATTGAAATCTCTTCAGGAACCCTGAACCTGCTCGAGCTTTTGAATCTCCGCGTCCGGGCAAGCCTCTTTAAATTGTTGGACGAGTGTAGGGTGGCAWGTGAACACCAGCACTTGGTTGGTGTCAACCAATTTGCCGAGACATTCTGCAGCAACTCGGGCCCGACTCGGATCGCTGTTTACTAAAGCATCATCGATTATCACCGGGAGTGAGGCCATGTGCTGACTTAACTCTCGAACCAACCCGAACCGTAGAGATAAATACATCTGTTCTCGGGTCCCACGACTCAATTGGGAGGCTYGCATTTCCTCTCCCGACGCAGTGACAGCAATTATTACCGGCTCTCCAGCCGGTGCCCTRAGGCCAGTATACCGGTCACCTGTGATTTCTCTGAAGAACTCCGAGGCAGTCTGGACGACCTGAGGTTGGCGTTCCCGTTCATGATGGTTCCGTGCCATGCGCAGCATAAAAAGTGCCAGAGAATATCTAGACCACTGGGTGCCCAAGTCACGTATTTCTTCTAAAAAGGTTTCCCGTTTCGACATAAGGTCCGACGCCTCATCCGACGAACCCAACTCCGCCAATTCTTTGTAGGTCAGGATCGAATTCTCTCTGAGATTGTCACGCTTTGATTCCACCTCATCCAACGATTGCTGCGCGTCATGGACACTTTCCTCAATAGCGACGGAACTACGTTCCCCTATTTCGGAACGGAGTGATTTGTGGTCGATCCCTAGCCCAAAGACTCTCTGGATGGTGGTTTTATGTCCCTCGAGTTGATGTTGCCATTCTTTATACTCGTCGTATATCGACGCTATACGGCGAAATTCTTCAACGCCTTCAACGTCTTCAATGGCTGCCAGCGCCAATAGATCCTTTAAGTCATCGCGAGCGCTTTTTAAGCGGTGTTTTTCCTGGTCCAAACGGCCTTCATATTCGACAAGTGAAGCGCGATTTGCTTCTTGGGTTTTTACCTCCCCTTGGGCTGATTCGAGACGAAGTGCTAGTTCGTCTATGGCCGGGACGAGAGTCGCAGGGTTGTCGCCGTCAACTGAAACTCCATGAATCCTTGCGAGAGGTACAACGAGATCGCAGATCTCYTGAACATCATGGCCGATTGCGGATACTCTATCTTGACGTTGTTGTTGATTTAACAGGCTGAAACGGGCTGCCTCCACTTTTGAGAACAGTTCTAGGACACCGTCAGCGGACATAGTCTCTGGCAGGTCTCGCTCCCTTAGCCATTCCACCCAGCGGTCTTCAAGTTCGGCGCGGTCATTTTCTGATCTGGCTAACGCTTCGGTGGCCCGTTCGAGGTCTTGCCTCCGGCGCTCTGAATCCTGCTCGGCTTCCCGATGAGTACGCTCCATGGTTTCTCTCTCGGTCCACCGTCGGACACTCTCCTGCAGTTCCTCTCCAGCCACCTCCAATCCTGCGAAATCTACAGAGGCCAATCCAAGGATGTCCTTGTTCAAGGACAACTCACTCTCAACATTCGCGATCTGAGATTCGATCTCGCCTATTTGATCAGAAATCCCGTCCTGTTTTCCGGCACGATACCCCCATGCAGCCAACCCTATTCCGACGGCTATAGAGAAAGCCGCGAACACCACCTCTGGAATCCCACCATTACCGACAAGACTCCAGGCTCCAAGCAGGATTCCTATGACTAGGAATCCTAGGGCCGCTACCAGGATAGGTAGTCTACCAGCCACCTGGCCCCCTGTCGCTCGCAGTTCAGCCTGTCGTAACAACAGCCCGTTGAGTCGTTCTGATCCATTACGAGCGGCATTGATTGCGCTTCGTCGCCTCGCCAATTCTGCTTCGTCGAGTGGAGGCAGAGCGGCCTGATCCAACTCGTCGGCAGCCTGTTTTAAAACTTCATCAGAGGAACGGGACTCTTTTTCTGCCGATTCCTTTTCGGTCTGCCGATTGGCAAGTGCATCGCGAAGGCGTGCAACTTGTTCTTTCCCTTGATTGACTCTGTCTCTGACGGGAATCGACACTTCAATGCCCTGCAACCGAATGGCGTCCCAACCAGGCCCCAACTCSGTGAGGAGTCTGTTAACTTCTGCCTTTTGTTGATCAGCCTCTGCTTTACGTTCYGGCAAATCTYGKACYGCAGCTTCCAGTCTGGCACGCTCTGATCTGGCTTTCCGTATGTCCTCAGCATCTTCCAATAAGATTGCTCCAGGCAAAGGACGCGCAACAACCTCTTGAAGATTTTCTACGGTCTCGGCCGCTTGATGAACCACCTCTTCCAGCTTAGCTATCTGTTCAAGGATGTTCTCAAGCCTCGCAATCCCGTCCTGAGGAAATTGAGKGGGTGAGACAACCTCCGACATCTTGGCCTCTAAGATACCTGTCTCCACGACGTCGTCTCTAACAGCTAGCAATTTGCCCTGACGATCCAATGCRCCCTTGATCTCAGCCCGATCCTCTTCCAGACCGGCTAACTCCGTCGCAATCTTTTCGGTCCGATCAGTGAGTTCGGCATACCTCGGAGCATCCTGGTGATGTGAGGACAACTCCTTCTCCACTTCTTCAAGCTCGGCCAAGACTTGGGCGATTGATTGKGCCATGCCTAGATTTCCACCGGGMCGGTAGATTTTCCCCTGGTAGTCTTCRATAGTCTTCTCGACCCGTGGCAGATCCGTCACCCCTAGCCCAGCACTGTAGATACGTCCCTGTACCTCCTCGTCATCCAAAGAATTCATTTCCTGAAGCTCGTCCAATCCGAAAGCAAAGACCTTTTCGAATACTTCTTTCGATGAATGCCCCAGCAACTCACGAAGTTTCGCATCAGGATACGAGGTCCCGTCTAGATCTTTAATACTAAGATTTCCGCCGCGAGCCGCCGCATATCGTTCGACTATGTAACGGGTCCCACTATCGTCCGAGACGACCATGTGACCGCCGTGTCKTCCGCCTCTGAARGGGGGNTAGTATTCGTTGCGACCCCGAGTTGGAAATCCGTACAAGACGGTTCTTATGAATGCAAGCAACGTGCTTTTNCCAGCTTCGTTCTCTCCGTCAAAGATGGTGATTGGGGCGTTAAATGGGCCAAATGTCCTCTGCGTAAAGTGACCAAAACCATCAATATATAAAGTCTCAATTCTCATCTGAATCCTCGTTCATCAGAAGATCGAGACATATGGATTCTGCTTCATCCAAGAGAGTGGCCAGTTCGGCCCCTTGTGGCAGATGGTCGGAAAGGTATTTTCGAAGCCTACGATGCTCGTATAGTTGTTTCAAAGGGTCCTGGAGATCTGCGGTGCTTCCATCCTGATCACGAGACCGGTCAAAGAAACGCAGCAGGTCTCCGACGAAGTCTTCTCTTCCAGCCAGGTCTTCACGGTTGATCTCTCTACGAGTAGMCGCTGTTACGCGGTCACAATGAGCGAATGGTTGCCGATCTGACCARATCTCGTTCAATCTGATGGCCAATTCGTCAGTGTATTCCCTGTCGTTAAGGAGGCTGTGCAATGGCCCACGGCCAGTCGAGCCGACACGRTATATAAGACTTCGCCCGTCCGAATCTCCGAGTGCCTTTTCAATCTTCTGGTCGACAGCCCGCTCGAATGAGTCTATGTCTTGCTGTTCAGCAATGTCGACCTCGATCTGTTCCCATCTGACCAGGTCTACAGGCCGAAAAGACTGCTCGATCTGACCATTCTCGGTAACCGTCACCAGATAGACGCCTCTTGCTCCAGATTCGTTGATGTGCCGGCCTTGAATGTTGCCCGGATAGACTGCTATACCATCAGGAAATGTGAATTCCTGACGGGTGTGGACGTGACCCAAAGCCCAATAATTTATCCCGACATTTCCCAGGTCATCTACGGTGCAGGGAGCGTACGACTCGTGCCCGGTATCAGCACCGACATTCGCATGAAGCAAGCCGATAGATACGCGACCTGATTGGAACTCCTTCTCGAATGCCGGTACGATATTTTCACGCACCTCCCGGGTTGGATAACTGTAGCCATAGACGAGAGGAGACTCTGGGTCTCCTTGACGTAGGTCAGTAGAGGTGACGTTCGGACCGAACCGATAGCTGTTAACAGGGAATGATACTTGAGAATGCCAGGCATCGAGTGGGTCATGGTTGCCGTGGCAGACAATACTGCGAATTCCCTTAGATTCCAGACGTTTCAATCCGTCTACAAACCTTAATTGGGCCGACAGACTACGGTCAGCAGAATCAAATATGTCACCTGCAACGAGCAGAGCATCCACATCTTCAGTTATGCATAGGTCTACAACGGCGTCGAACGCATCAAATGTAGATTTTCTCAAGATTTCACCGATTCTCGGAGCGACCCGCTTTAATCCCTTGAAAGGGCTGTCCAGATGAAGGTCTGCAGCATGGACGAATCGATAAGTTGACACAAGCTAACCTTTTCGAGGAACTGAGTCAGTTTAGCAATAAACCAAAGACTGGCGAACTAGGATGATATAGATACCGAAAGTTCGTGCAGCCTATCCGCGAATGATTCAACGAGTGGTTGGAGCGTCAACGTTCGTAACCACTCCGCCGGTATGCCAGAAGCACCGTAATACGCTCCAGCCAATTGCCCATACACCGCACCAGTTGTATCCGCGTCGTCGCCCAGATTCACCGCTAGGAGGCACCCGTCGCCAAAGGACTCGGTTTTGTAGAAAGCCCACAAAGCGGCTTCCAGACAATCGATGACGTACCCGCTTCCCTTGATCTCGGGAGGGGATTTCTCCTTGAAAGACCCGTTCGCTATAGCGTCGACATTCTGACAAAGTGGGTTTTCGGTCCAATAACCAGGCTTCTGAGAGTACCGTTTGCTCAAGAATTCTGTCTTATCAACCCCTGTGGCAGACGCCGCTATAAGACCTCCAAGGTATCTACACGAATCTACTGCTTCCAATGCACCATGAGTCGTCTTCGAACTCTCTCCAGATCTCTCCACAGCCACACCAAAATCTTTGGCGTATGCTAGAGGAACAGGAGCCAATCTCATGATCGATCCGTTCCCTGCAGTCGCAGGACCGGTAGGGCCGCTATAGGGTTCTTTCGTTTCTTCATAGTGGTTGAGGGCCATTTTTGTGGTGTTTCCAATATCAAAGCATTCACCAGTACTGCTCAGATGCCCGTCCCGGTACCAACGTACGTACCTCTCAAGTTGATCGATCAGGTCGAAACCATTCGTCTCTACAAGACTCTCAGCGAGGCAAAGGGCGAGGGAGGTATCGTCAGTCCACTGGCCAGGACGTAACCCAAACGCACCACCAGAAGTCATAGTCGTGACTGGTTTGAAAGAGCCGGGACGTTTGAATTCGACCGGAGCGCCTAAAGCGTCACCGACCGCTAGGCCGAGGATGCTACCCCTGTAACGGTCAAGGTTCATATATCTTTCTGATTTCCCACAGTCTCTCTATGCTACCAGGCCTTCAACTGCGATTCGGACCTCTTTCATGGCACCCGGAAGGTCTTCCATAACGACTTCAGACCCGGTATGAAGGAACAAAAAGACCACTTTTGACACCGGTCGATCAGTCGCCCGTTCTAAAGCCAACGCATATGTACCGCCCTGTAACCTGTACCGCCCCATCGACCTGGCGATCTCTTCGGGTGTCTCAACACCGTCTGTTTTGTAGTCCACGACGACGAGGCCTTCGTCTGTCTCGAACATCAGGTCGATGAAACCTTCAACCAAAACTGGACCTTCCGGAGCAGCGACGTATACCTCTCGGTGATATCGYCCGGTCGYTACTGCCTGCTTCACTACATCTGACGCCATMGCCGTCMTAGCCAGATCYGCAACCTCTTTCCAACGGTYMGGAAGTCCTTCRGCCGCCGCCTGAGCTTKACTGATYTCGKCTATSCCATCGCCAGTGGAAAGATCAACGCTYTGMAGCGCGCTGTGGACGGCACGCCCTATGTTCGTTCCACCCCTCCCTTTGCGATATGGYACGTCCCCATCTTCYGCTTCTTCTTTTGCTARTTGTGCAAGTCTAGTGGCGCCGATGCTCCRGGGCTTGGACGACGCCTGTATCTTTTCGGATCTCTGGGTCAACCAGGCTTCACGAAGGAGTTCGCTGTCAGAAAAGTCTACTGTGTTGTCTTGGTCCGGCGGGGTGGCTGTAGCACCGCTGGTTCCAAGCTCATCMAGTTGCATCTCAACCCAAAGATCAGAATCGCGACCAACCTTCTCTTCCAACAACCCYGCRAACGAGYTGCYCGATCCYTTCTCTGGTCTRAAAAGGCTGACCACAAGGTGGTCTTGTGCACGAGTTGCTGCCACGTACATCTGACGCGTCCGTTCGGCCTGGCCCTTCGCCTTCTCTTTCGCCTCTGAATCGTCATACCCRGGTGTTTTGAAGCGCCCGTTACCGGGACCCGGCAGACTTACATCAGCGCCCTGGAGCTCCCGGTCATATATCACTGGCCCGAGATTCGACCTGGGCTGAGAACCAAGACCCGCAAGTAGAACGATGGGGAATTCGAGCCCCTTAGACGCGTGAATCGTCATGATTCGAACGGCATCTTCGTCGGGCTCTGGTACCGGTGTTTCCACCATCCTGGCCCCCTCTTGAGCTTGCCGCTCGATCCAGTCCAGATAGGACCGCAACGAGGTGTTGCTTACTTCGGCGAACGCGGCCGCCCGGTCTATCACGAACCTCAAACGTCGCCAACGTTCTCTTGGTCTGGTCAGGGCGAAACAGGACTCCACCATCCTTGTTTCTCTGACGAACCTTTCTATCAACTCTTCTGGATCTGTCCACATACGGAGATCATGGAATCTTTTTAGTAGRGCAAGGGCCTGATGGACRGGCCCTGTCCCGTTAGCCGGCACCATRTAATCCAGGTCGCCGCCAGCTTGGACGAACKCGAACAGCTCAACATCGCTACATGCGAAAACCGAGGACCGCAACGCGGCGACCAACGCTACCTGGTCTCCTGGGGAGTCGATGGACCGTAGACAATTGAGGAGGTCCCGAACATCCTGGGTCCCAAGRACCATCGATTGGCTCTCCAAACGGTACGGGATGTCGGACGAGGCCAAGGCAGCTTCCAATACGTCCAGCCCRGTCCTGGTGGGCAACAATATGCATATATCCTGATACCTGGCCTCTTTAAGACTTCCTTYATTCCCGTCTCGTACGGTCCATCTTTCAGCTTTGATCTGTCTTACTACGCTCGCGATGGCTTGGGATTCGACATATCTGGTTCCAGCTACCGGACCCGGTAAAGCAGATCCTACGAACCTRACCCCCATAGGCTTGTCHTTAGCATCBGAGTCCCACCGRGCTGATATCGCGCGGTATTCGACTTGGCCGTCGTCGTCTTTCATCCAGTTTTCAAACAATGGGTTTAACCAGGATATGATCGGCCGCTGAGAGCGGAAATTCTGCGTGAGCGAAATCTGGCMGTCTGGGATGATCTTCTTGAGTTCTTCTGAGACCGAGACGTCGGCGCCCCGGAACATGTATATGGATTGTTTGGGATCGCCGACGACGAAGAGCTTCCCGGGAAGAAGGTCTGTGGACTCATCTTTTGTTCCGGAGACCGGAGTACTCAGGAGAACAGCGATCTCGGCCTGGATCGGGTCCGTGTCTTGGAATTCGTCGATCAAGATGTGAGTGTAGCGGCGTTGAAAATATTCCCTCGCTTCTTCTTTGTCCCGCAGGAGGTTTCGVGCCAACACCAGCAGGTCYTGGAACTCCAGTTTTCCGGCTTGCAGTCTTTCGTCAGCATATCCCTTGGCRAGTYGTCGGATACTTTCGGATAGTTCACAGATAAGGGACGCTCGCGAHGMGTCAAGTTCRTYGGTCCTTAGCTTCTCAAGGTCGTTCAGGACGGCTTTGAGTGCGGTACACCCGTTCTTGCCTGTTTCGGGGTCTTCGTCCCAATCTTGAACCCTGCCTCTGTTAAGACTCAAGCGGCCATAACGAGATAGGGTGGMRAGCGCCATRTCCGWGTCAGCCCCGATCCCKTCCAACCTTTSTCCGAASCYTAYTATCTTSCTGGCRTGAACRGCTAATRSATCATCTKCGTYGTGYGCCAAGGGTATAAGYGAGAGGATCTCGKCCCTAGCATCGATGATCCCTTGTACTGCTTCTCGGGCAGGTGCAGGTAGAACAGGGAACGGCCTATCCAGGAGATCGTATCTCTCGTGGAAAGAAGCAGCGATCTCTCTCAGCTGGTCCAATCTAAGTCCTAGGGCCATGGCCCTAGCCAGCGCAGGTGCCGAGCCGCCGGCATCCAGCGCTTCATCGAGCCAAGTCTCCCAACGGTCCTGGAAGTTGATATCCGCTTCGATAGACTCAACCACTTCAAAAGGAGGCGGGAGTCCGATATCCAASGGYCGTTCCCGAAGGAGCTGGCCGGCAAAACTGTGAAGGGTCTGTATAGAAGCCGAATCGAACCCACGGATAGCGGCCCGGCACAGGTCCTTCTCGGTGTCAGGAGAACCCGGGGATTCCATCCGGGAGAGAAGCCTTGATCTGACCCGCTCCCTCAGTTCCGCGGCYGCGAGTTCGGTGAAGGTTATGGCAGCCATACTGCTTATGGTGGCACGGCCGGTCGTGATCAGAGCGACTATCCGGCTTACCAACGCCTCCGTCTTACCGGTGCCCGCCCCGGCCTCAACAAACAAAGTCTCGTCCAGGTTAGCTGTTATCCGGTCCCGTTGTTCCTGGTCATGMGGTACGAACGGGGTATTCATCATTCGTCCTCCTCGTCATCAGAGGACTCGGATAAACCGGTATAGGGAGCYAACCGGGYGTCGCCCTTCTTCCGGTCCCACAGRCTAGCTCTAGCTGCAGGGCAGATCCGATCGAAATCGCAGTAACTGCAGTTCTCCGGACCAAATCTCCCCGGAGGGCCAGGGTTAGCRGGGAAAAGCCCATTYTGGATCCCGGTTGCDATGCCCTCTATCACTTCGTTGAACCGGTCTTCTAYCTGYCCAAGRTCTACRACCTTGCGTTCRTAATTCGCGGCCGCCGTTACGAACCAATAAGASCCYTGCGCCTGTTCGGTTTCTCCTAGTGCTCTYTTGGCTGCYAGAGCGTAGATCGGTAATTGCAGCCTCCGACCAGCATCTAGYGGGTCYTTATTCATCTTCTGRTAGGAATAWGGACTTCCGGTCTTGTAATCGGTGACGACGATCCGCTTCTTGTCTTTGCTAACATCCACACGGTCGATCATCCCCCGGAAAGAAAGTTCGGTCCCGTCCTTGAGGATGATCTTTAGGGGTTCAAGACTGTCGCTGCGGTCGAAACCGAAGGACTTCTCGGCCCAGATAGGGTCCARRYCTTCCCTTTCAAGCCAGGTCCGGTCTTCATCCAGGAAGCCGATCAGGTCCCTGAGAATCTCGTCTTTAGCCGTAGCCCAGAGTAATGGTTTCCCTGTTATACCCCGGCTTTCAGCCCGATCGAATTCCTCTTSKGCRAYCCKGCGAAGAATCTGACCTTGCTCTCCCATCCCGATCTTTCCGGTYCCAGAACCGTCGTTTCGCTTTATCAACTCATCAACGACGCGCTCCAATATCCGGTGGACCAGTGACCCTTTGTCCAGAGCAGATATGGTCAACACATCTTCAGGTGAATCCAGGGCCCGTAGACCCAACACATGGCCTAGGAAATAGCTGAATGGACACCTGGCCCAGCTTTCAAGCCCTGTGGCCGATAACGGCCCCTCTCTCAACACCGGTCCCGCATCCAGATGACCTGACARGTCACCATCCCATCCGGTCACTTGCCGAGACGACCGAGAGTCGTTCATGGCGATCGAGCGCGCGATCGCTCSGCCMGGGRTTGCCAGGTAATGGTCTTTCAGTGCACGTCCGGATGTGCGCCACCTACTTACACTAGCCACGTCCCGGTCATGGATGTCAGCTGCTGATAGGGTCTCTGCAGACTCCAAGGAATGAAGCGGCGACTGTATGACTTCCAACCAGTCTTTATTTGAGAGTTGRGGGATGTCMGYGCTCGGCACCGAGGCCCCGTTCAAGACCGTCARAGCATCCATGAACCAGGGGGATGGGAACCGCGGACGCTGAGARCTACTATCTGCTCTCGGATAGGACAGCACGTATTCTTCGCACGACGCCTGAGCGGTTAAGAAGGCCCGTCGCTCCTTTATCCGAAAGGTGCGCTGAGAATCTAATGCGAGGCCACCGGCGACGGTTTCTCTAGTCTCATAGGGTAGTAGCGAATCCAGCGGAGGGGCAGCAGGRAAATCTCCTTCGCACATACCGACCAGATATACAGCATCAAATTCCATTCCCTTGGCGGTTTCAATCGGCGCGATAAAGACYCCTGTTCCGGTCTCGCCGAGACGACCCGATGGTGCTTCAAGAAGTTGTGTGAGGAGCTCCAGGAAAACTTCTTTYGTAGGTGGGGCGGTTGTCCCATCYAGGGGSCCAMACTCATCWAGTATTCCAAGCAGACGCTCGTGAGTAGCYATATGTTCAAGGGGCCAATCGTTCTCATGCCATGCGAAATGSCCTAGGAGCTGCTTGATCCATCTTGAAAGACCATCCCACGTGTCACCGGAAGGAGTGCTAGTTYGATCRGAGAGGTCYTTGATGAAYYTTTGGAGTGAATCGACAGCAGAGGAGGTMCGYCGCAGTCCTTCCAGTTTAGCCTCAGAGGTCTCCTCAAGGCCCGCSGCAACCGCTATCTGCCTTGCCAGCCGGGYGCCYAGAACRGCGAGCCGTTCTTCCCATTGYCCGATACCCTTGACGATACCCGCCTGCCTGGAGAGCACTTCCCAGTCGGCAAACARTCCTCGGGARTCCTGACCATCARRTCCTGCYCTGACYGGAGATTCGGACAACCAYYKCAGTACTTCTGATCGAGATAGRTCGCTATTCATTGCCGACAGCATACCCAGTARCAGTCGGCCGGAAGGTGTTGAACTAAGTGGCGTCGGATCCGGTCCTGATACTGGTATACCAGCCAGGYCCAGTTGAGTCGGGACCAACGAAGAATACGGTTCCTTCTGGCGGTACAGGACAGCGATCTTGTRGAAAGGYGTCCCSGCCTCGCAACGCCTGGCTATGTCCCGGACGATCCACCTGATCTCTTCTCTGGWATCCGGGGCRCTYAACAAYCKSRYRGGAGGTGRGTTTTCGAAACYCWCGYMMGKCAGTGCAGTTCCACTTCCACCAGAGATCACGGTCTTTATGAGCAGCGTATCTTCATCTATCTCGGSTTCACCTACCATRCCCAGGAYCATCGCGGCTTGATCGGTRTCGATCAGRCTCTTGRTCAATCGGGCTTCAGMCTTAGTAAGGTCGTTAAGAAGGTAGAAGACCACGTACCCGATGTCACGGAGGGTATCGTCAACCAGGCCTTTAGTGACAGCATCCTCTGCCGCACGGACCAGACCTTCGTGCACGTAGTATCCCTTGGTCTCATCTTGGAATAAACGATACCAATCAACTAGCTGAGCCCGGACACCGTCCGTATCAGCCAAATTGGAGAGATCGGTCTCTTCGAGTCGTGAGAGTTCGCTGAAGGTCCTTCGAAGCA
>NVSQ01000060.1 GCA_002401285.1 SAR202 cluster bacterium | reverse complement strand
CCGTCACGTTTAGTCCCTTAACGCATGTCGGCAAAATGTCGGCAAAATTACATAGCAGGCCCAGATACGAATGGCGAGGATGCTTGGTTACTTGAACAGCTTCCGCATGGCCTTGCCGGTGACCTTCCCTGCCGCCCGGCGTCCCACCCGTTGGCCTACCTTGCCCTTTTTGACGGCGTTATAGTCCCCCATCAGCTTGGCCAAGGAGTATAGAAGCGACCTGAATCCAGCCATGTCCGACCTCCAGRGATATTACTAAGAGACTGCTTAATCCCAGCTTCAATCCCACAAGAYATCGACGATGGGGTCCACTTCCATTGTAGTACTGCATTTGGGGCATTCGCCGGGTCCCACCCACAATGCCACCCGGTGAGTTGCGGAACGGTCACAGTGGTACTCAGTGGGAACCCAGTCCTTGTCGGTCGCCAACCACGGTTCATCGGTGGTCATTACATCTGAAATTTCTTTACAGTTATAGCAGTGGATTGTGGTTGTTGCTGCGGCCATTCCTATATCGTCGCCGCCACTTACCGTTGCTTCGTAGTCACACGGACTACAGAAGTATCTGTACCATTGGCCCCAGGCTCAATCCCCCTTGCTGCCTAAATAGCCTATCTTGGCAGTACCGTCCAAAAGGTAATGTACCTGAACTTAAAGGAAGTGGATTAACCGATCAACTCTCTGACAGCGTCGTCGATAAATTCTCTATCTGCGGGGTCCATACCCATTCCGGCGACGTGGCCCCAGATGCTGGGTATTTCCCTGAATYCAGCGTTGGGCATCCCGCCGACCTCGTCTTTGTTATCGTCCGACCAGAAATACTGGTCCGTAGATGCCGGCATAACGATRGCTCGAGCCGTTATGCCCGCAAGCGCGGCTTCTAAGTTGCCGTTGTACTTTGGATTGTCACTTATATCCGCGTTCTGCCAGGCCCTGGTCCTAACGAGCAGGTCGTTGGGGTCTTGTGGAACGAAGAACTGGGCGAGAAGTGATCCCATTTCTTTGTGGGATTCGAGCCCTAGATTCTTAAATCCTTCTTGCCTGAAAAACTCCTGTGAAAACGCCCAAGCAGCGTAGATTGCACAGAATGCGTTCATCCCGGCTTCAGGATATTCCGTGTATCGACCGGAATCGAATACGTGATCAGCCTCCARCGCAACAGCAAGGCTTTCAAGAAACAGCCAGTTATGTCCCGAACACTTAGCAGAACCGCAAATCGGTACGACGTTTTCCACCATGTCCGGATACATCGCCGCCCAGTGGAATGACTGCAATCCACCCATAGAAAACCCGGTGACTAATTTTAGCTTTGATATTYCCAACTCCTCGGTCACCAGCATGTGCTGTGCCCTTACGTTGTCGTAAATAGTCACTGAAGGAAAATCCACYCCGTCAAACGGTGATGGAGTGTTGGATGGGGAAGATGAAAGGCCGTTCCCGAACATATCTGGGATGATGACGAAGTGTTTCTCCGGGCTTATCGCCCTGTTTTCGCCGTCGATGTGGATAGATGCTGCATCCTGGTGAGTTCCGTTCACCGGAACTGCTATAAGGATCGCGTTACTGCCTTCGGGGTTCAACTCGCCGTAAGTCCTGTAAGCAAGCTTAGTGTCAGTCAGAACCGCTCCGCATTGAAATTCAAAATCGCCAAGGTTCAACAAATCGTAATTGGTAACAGCATCTCTGTAATGTGCCATCCCTATCAATCTCCTTTAGCACAGTCCGTAAATTGGCAATTCTATCGCAACCCTGGGAAACCGTGTTGGCAACCACCAAAAGTGGGACACTTTGGGAGCCGATAGATCATGGAGTTGGAATCGCTTCGGTGAACTCCCTGAGGGGCCAAATACCCACCTTTGGATACTGTAAACAAATCCGCTGCCGGTCTGAGTTTTGATTAGACTGTGGTCCGCAAAGCTACCTCCGCCCCAATATACCCGTGACCTAGCTGACCTTGCGCCAGGTCGTCTCCTCAASAGGGATCCGAAAGATGTATTTGGGCGTCACAACCCGCCTAGTTTTTCAACAGGACGCCTTGGGTTGAGACGGTCCTTGCTCGCTATTATGTGGGTGAACTTCCATTCATCCTCGATCGAGACCTGGCCAAAGCCCAGCGACTTGAGGTCGGCAGCGAACTGGTCCCGGTCGATGAACCTTGAGGTCGCCTCATAAATGTGCAGGCGGCCATCGAGTTTCAGGGTGCGGACAAGCGGAATATTACACATGGCGCCAGGAAAGACAACAAAATTAGGCTGTGGACATTGAGGAGGTTGGATTCCGTGGTTACGGCCCAATAGCCCGGAAAGTACCCCACCCCCATGCRGTCCCGAKGGTGGGGCCTACCAGTAACCCATCCACATGAACCGTTATTTCCCGGACATCAATGTAGCGACGACTATCTTTTCTAGCCTACCTTCTTGAACTTAGGCAGCGTAATCTCGGAGTTCACCTCTTCGAACACTACGTCCACCTGCATGCCAATCTCGATCTCCTCCAAGTCGCAGCCCACCAGGTTGCTGATAAAGTGCACACCTTCGTCCAACTCGACATCGACCACGGCCCAAGGGAGGAGCCCTTCGAAGGCTCGGCTYACCGGTTGTCTGGTTATGGTGAAAGTATAGACAGTGCCCCTACCCTGGGATTTCACCCACTCCAAGTTATCCGAGGCACAGTTCGGGCAGTTGGGCCGGGGCGGGTGGGAAAAAAGAGTGCAGTCCCGGCAGCGGCGGAGAACCAATTGATGCTCTCGGCATCGGTCAAAGAATTCCTGGTTATCCAGGTTGGGAACCGGTAGCGGAAATTGAGCGGACGTCATGGCATTCCTATCTCCTCAGTATCAGRGCTCCGGCCCCATCCCCGCTATCCACCAATCCCAACTCAGCGTTTTCTACTTGGGCTGGGGAATCGCCTCTAAGCTGCCTAACCACTTCGATGATCTGGTTCATGCCTTGAAGATATGCCTCGGAGAGATGCCCTCCTGAGGTGTTAACCGGTATCTCGCMGCCTAGTTCGATGCGTCCTTCTTCCACGAATGGTCCTCCCTCCCCGCGCGGGCAGAAGCCATAATCTTCCAACTTGGTGATGATGACCGTGCTGAAATGGTCGTAAAAGCCAATGACGTCAATGTCCTTAGGCGTTACCCCCGCTCCGTTGAATAGCTCCGGGGCCAACCATGCCGCGCCGCTGTCATCCCATGACCTGCCGCTTCCACCTGAGGCCGCTAGCAAAGCTTGGGCAGAACTCATGATGTAAACCGGGCGATGCTTGATGTTGGAAGCCCGCTCGGCGGAGGTGACCACGAAGGCGTTGGCCCCGTCGGCCTCCAACGCACAGTCAAATATCCGCAGCGGATCGAAGAATACCTTAGAGTTCAAATAATCTTCCATGGTRATGGGCCGGCCGTACATGATTGCCTTGGGGTTGAGACAAGCGTGCTTCCGAAATGCCAGCGCGACCGCTCCATACTGACGTTCGGTGGTTCCGAATTCATGCATGTGCCGGCGGGCCCGGAGAGCGCTAGACTGACCCGGCACCAGCAGGCCATAGGGTTCGGTAAATGCGGCATTGCCCTCGCCCCGCCGAGTCGTGACCACGCCCGAACCGTAACGCGCCCCGGACCGACCGTTCACGGAACGGTAAACGACGACGTTGTTGGCTAATCCACGAGATACTGCCATGGCGGCCTGAATCACCAAGCCGCAGGCGGCGCCACCCAAGGGGCCCAGTTCGCCGTAGTACCGTAGATACGGAATGCCCAGGCAGGCGGCTAACTCTCCTTGGGGGGTGGAATCCGCGGTAAATTTGACGATGCCATCAATATCCTTAGGCTCCAGGCCGGCATCGGCAATCGCYGTTTTGGCCGCTTCAACAGCCATGCTTAACTCGGACCTTCCCGAGTCACGGGTATACACGGTTTCGCCGATTCCGACGATCGCGGCCTGGTCCTTCAAACTTTCCAAGTCAGATRCCTCCAACAGGTGTCATCACCACGCCCAAAACTAGGGATTGGCTTCGACGTCCGCCTGTATGTCCTAGGCCGGGCCGGTCACTTGACAAAATGCGTGGTCGAGAATATCGGCCGCCAAGTCCATTTGCTCTTCCGTGGTGGTAAATGGGGGAACAAAACGGAACACTGATCCCCGTCGGCGCACGCTTAAGATAAGKCCACTTTCCAAGCAAATGCSGCCGATTTCCTGTCCRGCCCGGTAGGCTGGTTCTTTGGTTACCCGGTCCTCTACCAACTCGATGCCCTGTAAAAGCCCCTTACCTCGAATATCGCCAATGATGCTGTGACGCCTGGCTAACTCTTCCAAGTGGGCCCTCCAATAAGCGCCAATTTTCCTAGCCACGTCCACCAGTACCTCTTCCAGAATGATATCGATGCTGGCTATGGCAACATTGCATGGTAAGGGATCATTGGAGTGAGAGTGGCCCACCACCAAGCCGGTCTCTGCCACCCTCTCTTCGATCTCGTCAGTGGTTACGGCGGCGCTGATGGCTATGCCGCCTCCAAAATGCTTGGACACCGTGAAGATGTCGGGGACCACTCCCTCCTGCTCGAAGGCCCACATCGTGCCCAGTTTGGCCAGTCCGGTTTGAGCTTCGTCCACTATCAAAAGGGCGCCCCGTTGCTCGCATTTCTTTTTTAACTCCCGCAGCCAACCCTCGGGAAGATCGATGACCCCGCCGGCGCTGAATAGAGGCTCCGTGATCACCGCCGCCAACTGACCTGCCGCTTGGGCGTCAAGCAGTTCAAAACTAGAGTTTAAACAGCTAAAGTCGCAGGACGAACTATCCCGGCAGAAACTGCAACGGTACTTGTACGGCGCAAAAATGGGGTAATTCCCCGGAGCGTAGGGGCCGTACCCTTCGTGCCACCCGGAGAAGGTTACCGCACGGGTGGAATCATTCATCCCATGGAAGCTGACTGCCGGGCTGGCCACCTCGTARCCSCCGGTGTAGCGYTTRGCGATGGCCATGGCSGCTTCGTTGGARTCGCTTCCCGAKGTTAGGAACATGCTKCGGTTCATCCCCGGCGGGGATATCTCGGCCATGCGGCTGGCCAAGATAATCTCACGGTCGTTGAACATGCTCATATGGCTGTGGATCAGGGTCTCGGCACTTTCCTGAAGGGCTTGGACGATGCGTGGGTGGTTGTGCCCCAGTGCGGCGCACATCTGGCCCGAATTGAAATCCAAATACTCCTTGCCGTTGACGTCCCGGACCACGGAGCCCCGGCCCCAAACCATGACCGGACCGGACACGGCGTTTTGGTCGATGCGGCTGCGGAAACTGAACTTCCGGGCCATGTCCAGAAGCTCTTCCTCAGAGTACTTGCTGGTCACAAAGACACCCCCTCTTCTGCGGCTGAACTAGGAGCCGGCCTCRACCTCMGCCAGRAACTYYAYCACCCGATGGACGTACTYTYCCGGAGCYTCCGAGTGMGGGGCCACYTCGGCCCACCKGCAGTTRGGRATCAGGCGATGCACYTGCTGGGCGACGCCYCGGGGRTGAATATCRTTRTTACCGGGCATRATCATGGTTGGGRTRYGAATGCYCTTSAGGGTYTTYTCGGTCATYCCCARGGACARATACGGYCCTTCRAATAGCGCRTAGATKGTATCCCGCATMACYTGAGCGAAATCMTGGGGGTCCATGTCTTCCAGAGTCTTRCGATAYKCCGGGTCGTATTGGGCMCGCTCCGGAGTRAAGGGRGARAACCGRTCRTCGGYATCGAARGCGTCAACCGCCGCCTTTATGCCTTGGTTCAAGGCCATGTCSGCGCTCTTGAACAGTTTCATGGCCAAGTACGAGTCGCAAATGACGCCGCCGGCGATGTTGGATGGGAATACGGCCCTAACTCGCTCCGGGTAGCGCAGTGCGCAGCCAAAAGAGATGGCGGCCCCAAAAGACCCACCACCCAGGTACGCCGCATCTATACCCAGCACGTCCATGAGCCCCATCACGTCCTGGCAGACCATATCCCAAGTCTGCACCACCAGGGGACTGCTGGACTGGCCGCCGAACCGACGATCGTAGGTGATGACCCGGTGCTCCCGGGACAATTCCTCCATCACCGGCCCGTACCCTGCCAGCGTACCCTGAAGCCCTCCGGCGGAAAGGATGATCGGAGGCCCGCTTCCGGCCTCTTCGTAGTAGATCTCCGCGCCGTTGACCTTTGCGCTGGGCATGGTTTACACCYCWTTBYARGMTMAGCCNAAAGRMYYGMRWMKKKWAAATNTKGCATGGACGGGAYGAWYSGGCGGCCCTGATTTTACACCTTTTCCGACTACCATGCCCGTGAGGYARCYCGSCSTAGSTTGCGCCRGKCYGAWGRCGGCTCCATCATAARMAYATCGTCGATCTTVGRGATTAAANACGTWAAGGAGGCRGACTRTGGCAACACTGGACGAATATGCCAACAAGTACCAAAGCGTGCGYATGGAGCGCAGGGACGGYATCCTTCAGATYACYCTGCATACCAACGGGGRCAGCCTGCAATGGGGYGGCACKCCKCACGARGAGTTGCCYCAGGYGTTYCACGACATAGGCAGCGACMSGGAAAACAGGGTGGTTATCATGACCGGCGCMGGCGAYGCYTTCACCGGTCCTCCGGGAACCMGGGAGTCYCGGCCAARGCGRTCGCCCAGCCAATGGGACAAGACCTAYTGGGAAGGCAAGMACCTGCTGATGAACYTATTRGACATYGAAGTTCCCATGATCAGCGCCATCAACGGCCCGGCTTTRAGGCACTCKGAACTGCCCCTRCTTTGCGACATWGTGYTGGCYTCGGAAGARGCTTCGTTTCAAGACTCGGGGCATTTCATCAACGGRCTGATTCCCGGCGAYGGSATGCACGTCATCTACCCYATGYTGCTRGGRYTGAACCGGGGCAGGTATTTTCTGTTGACYGGSCAGACCATCGACGCCCAGAAAGCCTTGGAACTGGGCTTGGTCAGCGAGGTTTTACCCAGGGACGAGTTGCTGCCACGGGCCTGGGCTTTGGCGGAGCAGTTGGCCCAACAATCGCCTTTGGTGTTGCGCTACAGCCGGGTCCTGTTGACCCAATACGTTAAACGGATGATGCAAGAGCTTTTGGGCTACGGTTTGGCTCTTGAAGGGCTGGGATCGGCGGACACTCTGGAGGAACAGAGTTCCCCAGGCTCTTAGCGAAGCGTGTCTGCCAGCCGCCCCTTCCCAACTGGGTATCCGGCTCTCAAACCGCCTTAGCCATATAACTGGGCAGACTAAGCTAAATTATGTTGATCGACGTATTTTCCRATTCATCGGTTGGATAAGGATAAAAGATTGGCAACGAGCGACGGCGCAGATGAAGCGGCATTGGAGAGGTCATATGCGGGCGCCGAACCGATAGACTTAGCCACCGCCGAAAAATTACTACGGGAAACAAAGAAGATTATGGATGATCTAGGGGTGGTCTTCTTTCTTCGGCAAGGCACATGTCTCGGCGCAATCAGGGACAACGGACTCATTCCTTGGGATGACGACTTRGATCTCAGCTCGGTCATCGGACTTCATGGCCTTACCGAGGATCTGATAGACCGGGCTGTAGCTTCCTTCAGGCACAACGGGTATTTCGCCAAATTGGAACGCAACGATCGCTGCATTAGTGTGGCGATGATTAAGTACGATATACGGATCGACTGGGAGTGCAACTGGATCATAGACGACTCCATATTCCAGTACCCCGGAATCCCAATCCCGGTCCGATTGGTCACTGATCTAAAGGAGATTGAATTTATTGGGGAGATGTTCTTGGTGCCGAATCCACCGGAAGAATACCTGCGGCGCAAGTATGGCACAGATTGGATGACACCAAAAAAGACGGGCTATGAGAAAGATATCCTGGCATTAGTTCCGGAGAATCCGAAGCCTGTTCAGGCAAGCCAGCACAGTCCGCCGCCCACCGGCCACATCCCGCCCTCGGCCGGTAGCCGGATCCGGGTCCTTAACCGGGCAGGTGAGCCCGTCTCCGATGCGGAGGTCGTTGTAACGGGATTGGGCCGTTACCGAACAAACGAGCAAGGCTACGCGGATATTGATCTGCCTCGTGGTGACTGGTACGCGCTGATCATCACCTATGGCRATCACGAGGAGGTTCTCTACCAGGAGAAGCTAGCGCCGGGAAGAAGCTACGTCTATAGTCCAGATCCCGCAACCACTTCGGGGCGGCTCTACGTATTGTCGCCTCAGTGAACCCCTGGGCATTCAGTTTCCTAAGCAATACGCTGAACGCGCCTTGATAGGTAACTTCGGTTTCAGTTCCCTTCGCGTGTCGTAAATGTTGAACCGAATCGCGAAGTTCAATCGCATAATCATCCCGGTGTATCCGGTGGCCTTCGATCGGTTCGGATCAAACCAGAGGGCTGCCCCCGGCCACTGTTCTACGAGACGCCCCTCTCCACAAGCTTCTCCGGGGTGACTAGCTCGTAGAACTCGATCTCGTAAGACTCGAGCTGCGCCTGCATCTCGGCGTTCAGGGTCCGTACCACCTCGGGGACCTTGGAAAGGAAGTTGGGCTCTATTACTTCCTGGGTCCACTGGGCATAGACCACGTTGGGCGTTCCCGGCAGGCCTTGGGACACATATACGTGAGCCTTGGGGCGGCCTTGCTCCTCGTAGGCAGCGCATATTTTGGTCAGCAAGCTGGCAACCTGCCATACCTTCCCCGGCTGCGCTTTGGCGATTCTTCTGATGACGTACATGACTCATTCTCCTCTTGGTGATTCGACCTGGATTATAACGGTTTCTGTCTGTTTATCCGGACCGGTGGATGGGGTGCGCGGACACTCCGCCACTAAAAGTGGCTTGGAGTCCAAGGCTGATACTGGACCGCGAACATGCGATCAGCGCGGAGTAGTGCTCCCGGCGTGTGCTCAACTACCAAGCCCGCTTGCGCTAGTGTGCTGAAACTTACGACGCCCATGAACGCTGAAGCCAGATCGGAAACACCGATCGCCAGATCCGGCGATAAATTTGAAGCTCGGTATGTGGCCCCCTCGGGAGATCCCTCCAATTCGAACCGCCCGTCGTTCCAAGGACATAGTTCGTCCCGAATCTCCAACACTAAACGGCCGCTCTGCATATACCGCCGGAGCATTAGGGCGGCGCTTACGTCTATCACACGCACCCACATCCCATCACGTGTCGATCTCTGCAAGTGGCGTGGGTCGGCCAACATCCACGGCAAAGGGTCATCTACCGGGCGCCTCACCGCCTCAGTGCAACTCATCAGATCTGTATCAAGACAAAACCGCCACAACGCGGTATTCGCCTCTTCAGACACCGCCATCAACTCGTTCACGGTAAGGGTAGTGCCGACGATCCGGTACGTTGCATAGCCGTCGATTCTCCCACCATCCTCATAGGCCGCGTAAAACAGGCCTCCTTGGCCTCCTTGGCGGTGCTCCGGCGCTTGGGAGTCGCGCTCCCAATGGTGCGGCGCCCTCTGGAACACGCCTGGKCGGTCCATCGTACTTCGGCGGAAAATCTCGGGGAACTTATTCGGAGTATTTTCTGGATCAACGAAAACGATCCGGCCACTACTCTCGATCGGCCGAGCAAATGCGTTGTTCTGGCGATCGATCGACCATTCCTCTTGCAGCGATCCGATGCCATACCCGAACCGGCGGTAGATCAAGCTTTCCCGGGCAAACARCGCAGCTAGAGGCTCTCCACGCYCGTGTAGATCATGGATCTGACGATGCATCATCCTGGTCATCACACCTTGCCGCCGATGGGTAGGCTGCACGGCAATGTTGGCCACCCCCGCCGTAACCGCTGAAGCCCCAGGAATGGACATCTCAAGCCGGTGGGAGTGAGCGCCGCCGACGATGTTGCCTTGATCGAACACGGCGATGGAACGGTCCAAGTCGAAATGCGGCCTCAATACCTCTGGGTCGTTGTTCAGCCGGTTCCCGTAGGCCCTCGCCTCAACTCGAACCCACTCAACAAACTCGTCCGGGGTTACCGTTCTCATTTCCAGCATCGAGATTGCTCTCCCCGTCTATCAATCGATCCCACCAAATATATTCGACAATCGAAGATTGCACCATACCCTATCCCGGCTGATTCATAAATGTACCTTCCATTKATCTAACGTCAGTAGGGAAGCACAGGGTTCAGAGGAAAATGGCTTTCAAAGGACGGATCTAGAGTTAGCAAAACGGAAGGGATCCACGCCGGGTCTGATAAGTACTTCTACGAAGCTTGAAAGAGCTCAACCAGGTTGCCGGAAGGGTCTTGGCAGAGGATCTGTTTGCGGCCATCGTTCTCCACGATTTCGTTCCGGAATTCCACGCCTTCGCCCTTGAGCTTTGTGACGACGGATTCCAGATCGTCGAAAGTCAATACGAACTTGGACCAGCCTCCCCCTGCGCTGGGCACCGTCCCATCGGGCATCGGTCTGGAAGCTGACGCCACAGGCCCCGAAACCAATAGCGTCAAGTCGCCATGTACCAACAACGCTATCGCCGGACCAAATTGCTGTTCAAGTTCAAAGCCAAGCTTTGAGACGTAGAATGCAACGGCATCATCGACGTTATCTACGATGTATCTTACCTGCGCCATAATTGGGCTCCTCAGCGGCCTAAATTCTTATATGCCGCATTATGCCACTTTTCTAAGGAAGCAATCGGCATATGATTAACTGTCATTTCAATCGCCGTCAAACTTTCATCGGCGCTTCGGCTATCTAAGGCCNGGGAATGATTCCCGGTTGAGGACTGCTAGCCGGCCGAGTCTGGCTGGTCCTCCAACTCCAACAAACGCATGCCTTTTTCTACCTGGCCGCCCTGCTCTACCGGGATCCGCTTGACCACTCCGTCCCGGTGGGCGGCGATCGTCAGCTCCATCTTCATAGATTCCATGATGATCACCGTCTGGCCACGTTTCACGGAATCCCCCGGCGCAACCAATATCTGTTTAATCGTTCCGGGCATGAGCGCCAAGATATCGCTGCCGCCGACTGAGGTTTCCCGATCCGAGCGCGCTCTACGCTCAACTCTTTCAAAAATGAAAACATCGCCGTCCAGCCAAAGCTCCAGGGAGTTCCCAGCCCAAGCCCACGCAAACGAGTGCAGGCTGCCATCAGAGGTGGTGCACCATCCCTGTTGGCCATCCTGTGTCGTGACGGTYAGTTSRWKCTCAKTTCCKYCCAGGKYCACCCKCACGRRTTCACCCTGGGTTTCTACCCGGTAATCGAAAACTTGGTCCGATACCGGAGATCGCTGGCGTAGTTGTCCCTGACTCACGGCAGCCTCAGTTTGCCGGCGGATAGCCAGGGGTTATTCTCGTCCGCCGCCTGGCCTGCTTGAATCCGCGGCCTTTGAGGAGAGACCGCGTCCGCCGCCAATGCCGCCAGAGCCTGGGCTAGGTCGAGAGTTTTTTGCGAAAATTCCGGCTGCCCAACGTCCATGCCGCTACTTATGAAACCTGTGTCATAATCTCCCTCTAGAAACCGAGGGTGACGAATAACCTGACGCAAAAAAGAGATATTGGTCACTACTCCCAAKACAGGAAACTCGGACAAAGCCAGGTCCATTCGGTGTAGACTCGATGACCGGTCCGGCCCCCAGGCGATCAGTTTCGCCAACATGGGGTCGTAATAAGTGGATATTGATTGTCCTTGGGTAGCCCCGCTGTCCAAACGTAATCCGGGTCCGCTGGGCGGGAGCCAAGTCTTCAGCGTGCCTACGGACGGAACGAAATCGTTGTACGGGTCTTCAGCGTAGATGCGGCATTCCACCGCGTGGCCCCTGGCATGGATGTCATCCTGCTTGAAGGTCAACTCCTCGCCGGATGCGATGCGCACCTGCCATTCGACCAGATCGATACCCAGCACCTCTTCGGTGATGGGATGCTCCACCTGTAGCCGGGTGTTCATTTCCAAATAGTAAAACTGTCCGTTCTCCGGGTCCAGCAGAAACTCCACCGTCCCGGCATTGACGTACCCAGCGGAACGAGCCAACGCCACCGCGGCCTCCCCCATCTGGCGCCGCAGTTCCGGCGTTAAGGCGGGAGAAGGGGTTTCTTCGATGATTTTTTGGTAACGCCGTTGGATGCTGCATTCCCGTTCCAGGAGATGAACAGTATTGCCGAAGCTATCGGCCAGGATTTGAATCTCAACGTGGCGGGGCCGCCGGACGTAGTGTTCCAAAAACACCCGGNCKWCASSWRRWGCRKCMYRKSMYYSWMGRGSKGCNNSGWATNCNRAKCYGGKGCCAGTTCTTCAAGGCTGTTAACCAGCCTCATCCCCCGCCCTCCTCCTCCGGCGGCGGCTTTGACCAGCAAGGGAAACCCCCAAGATGCCACGAATTCCTCCACGGCGGTATCTATCCCGTCGCAAGGTGGAGAATTGGGCACCACCGCAACTCCCGCTTGACGGGCCAATTGCTTGGAACGTATCTTGTCGCCCAGCGCTTCCATGCTTTCCGGGGTGGGACCAATAAATACGATATTCGCCTCAAGGCAGGCCCGGGCGAAACTTGGGTTTTCCGACAAGAACCCGTAGCCAGGATGGATCGCCTCAGCGCCGCACCTCTGGGCGATAGTTAGGAGCTTCTCCATATCCAGGTAAGTCTCCGCGGCGGTCTGACCACCCAGAGGCCAGGCTTCATCGGCCGTCGATACGTGGGGCGCGGTGTTATCGGGGTCCGAATATACGGCAACCGTAGCTGTACCCATGGTCTTCAGCGTCTGCTGCACCCTAACGGCAATCTCACCACGGTTGGCTACCAAGACTTTCGAAAACATTGGGCTACACTCTCCTAGACGTGTCCGGASGTTCGTCAAACTTGAAAACCGGAGGCGGTGAGCGATGCGGTGGACCTAAGCTAGCCTATCTTGACATTGTAATAATTTTGCGGCTCGAYAGTCTGGCAATGTCTTCCGCGGCCCAAATAYACAATGTTCGGGAACTTCGTGGYGACCCCCCCTAGAGGGCGGCCRCATTTTTTCCCAAACCCCAACTGAATATAGGTATTCGTTCAATTACGGTCACTTAATGAAAAAGGTCCCAATATTTGCGCAATTGAGCGTCGTCATATTGAAACGCGGCGCCATCCCAATCCATATTGGGCCAAGGTGGTTCTTGTAACAAGATTATTTCTCCGCTTAATCTGAGAGCAGTGTAGGAACTGGTGTTGAATACATAGATGGTTGCTCCTTTCGCAACATTGCAAGAGCCACTATACCTAGTTGTGTTGGACTTTCCGCAATCGATGTAAATCCGATCCTTACCTGACGAGATATCAGCCGCGTTCACTCCTGGGGGAAGCACAAATAAATCGAACCTCGTGTAGGTGTCGCCGGACTCAAAAGAATACCGGTAACTCCCGCCCCCACAAAGAGGAATATTCCGCCACCAGCGCTGAGATATGATTTTTGAAATATCTCGTTCTACTGCAAATCGAGTAACAGTTTGTCGATACATCACGTTGCGGGGATTGCTGCTGTGGCCGTAGCCCATTGAGTGCCCGATTTCGTGCCAAAGGATCTTTTTTACCGTGCGACTGAGGTGGTCTGGGAAATTTGAACAGGTAGCTAAGAGAGAGTCCCGCTCCTAGAATYGCAAARAAGGAGCAGGACATGAAASAGATACGGAAGAAACACAGCCCAGCCTTCAAAGCCAAGGTGGCCTTGTCTGCATTCTTGGGCGAAGAGACGATC
>NVSQ01000059.1 GCA_002401285.1 SAR202 cluster bacterium | reverse complement strand
GGTTTAGGCCTGAGAATTTATACGACTCGGTATTGTGCGACGCTGGGAGTAGTATAGCCGAGGAGAGCAAGAGGGCGGTACAAGGGAAAACACCGGCAGGTTATGGAACGCACTTTAATTCCGGTATTTCGCCGTGAAAACGCATAAATTCGCTATTGTTTCCCAGGCTGCGATGAGTCTGGCAAGCGTGTAAACCATTATTTCGGCTTACCGTGCCTGGATGTGTGCAATTCTCGGCCCATTGTTAACTCATTCTCAGCYCGTTATCGCCCATCATCGTCCTACAGGTCGCAAGACCAGGATGTAACCATCTCCGATGAACAGGTCCGGCGGGTGACAAGGACTCGAAGTCTGACCAGCTGGCCACCAATCGTTAGCCGTCTTTTTGAGTTGCGTTGTTCCTCAGTTGTTCCTCATTAGATGGCGGGCGAACTTCTTACTTGCTACAGAATTTTGTAGGTGTTGTGTGTTGAGATAATGTTCTATCCCGGTTAAACGAACTCCAAGGATTTCCTCGATCTTCAGGAGTAMAGCATTCACGGTAAGTTTCATGTCCTGGCSMAKCGGGACGGATATGTCGGTCGATGAGGTGGCCTTAAGWGGTTCTTCCCTGACTCGTATGACCTTCCAGCCGGCCTTCTGCAAAGCTTCCGTCTTGTCCAGATCCCGCTTGTACAWSCKGRMKMCKMTSTKMMWSTANGMSYYGTYAWWNTTCAANBRWNCARKMSCMSCTSMCGAATTATAATGTCACAGTCCATGACAGAGTCGTCTACAGCCAATTTTCGGTCCTCAACATCGATATCGAAGAAGATGGCCAACTCGAACATGAGATTGATTTCAGGTATGGATCGAGGCAGAACATTACAGTACGGACAGCCACGACCCAGGCGAGTCCTGTTACCAACATTGGCATTCCATTCATGATCTTCTCCATTAGGGCATTTCCACCGATACTTCTTTTGCGATCCAGCGACGACCTTGTCTGGGCTAAGCGAGTTGTTCTTGGTGGGATGCCACTCTACGGCGACGTCGGGGTGGAGAGAGGCAARAGAGTTGGTTACAGAGGCCTTTTGGCCYGCACAGCACGGGCAGCCGGTGCCCAGACGAGCCCGGTTACTAACATTGGCTAGCCACTCGTGATCCTCACCTTTGGTGCATTGCCACCAGTATTTCTTTGCCGACTGGGCTACGACCTGATCCGGAGTGAGGGAACCGTTTTTGGTTGGGTGCCACTGAGYSGYGACGTTGGGAATGAGAGAGGAAATGGAGTTARTTACAGACACCTTTAGGCCAAAAACCTGCTACTAGCAACAAGACGGCATGGAGCTGGGTGGTCGAACAGCGCAAGGATGTCGATTGGGATTCCTCTTCCCGATGGGTAGACTTGATAGACAAGGAGACTCAGACAGGCATAATAACCTCCGCCGGAGTATCCGCGGGAATCGACATGGCCCTGGCGTTGGTTGCGGACCTGGACGGCGAACAGGTGGCCGATAATGCGGCTGTCTTCATTGAGCACAAMCGGGTAAAGAATCCGGCCAGCGACGTATTTGCGTACTTAGCCGACGAGAAATGAAATCAACGTAAAATGCTGGCAGCCGTCCTCTCGCGCTCTGCACGGGACGCACCAGCGTCGCGTTTAGAATTAACTATCCCCTTCGGCGCAAATTATCGGATTAGCGGTCTTTCGGGCGTAACCCGGATAGAACGCGCTCGCGACTACCCCCAAGCTGGTGATTAGACACAGCGTTACCAGCCCTGTCTGCAGTGATCCGGTGAGCTGGGCCACCAGCCCGGTCACCACCGGACCGACCGCGAATCCTAGCCCTGAAAATGTAACTACCATAGAAGATATTACCGCGATCTCCCTGGGTCGTATCCCAGGAAACTCAAACGGGAGTACCTGAATTGCTGGGGTGGCAACCCACACGATTCCCAGCCCGGTGATCAAGAACATCAGTAGGATTGGGTTCGGCGTAAGAGTGATGGCTACCCCGAATAACACGTTGAATAGCGCCGGGACACCCAATAGCAGCTTGCGATTCTGAACTTTTTGCGCCAGGAAGCCTCCAAACAGTCCGCTGGGGATGAGACCGTAGTAGAGAAAGCCCAGCATGGGGCCACCCAACGTGAGTGGCACTCCCCGTTCTTCCAGCCAAAGCGTCGGGAGGAACGTGACCATGGCGGTCCACGTTGCCGACAAGAAGAACATCATCGCCGCAATCAGCCAAACTTGAGGATAAAGCGCCAAAGCCCGAAGCGGCGTTCCTACTTGCTCGTCTAGTTGGCTCTGAAAGCTAGGCACAGGGGCCTTTCGCTCCTGTGCCACCAACACCCAAGCGATCGCCTGAGCCAGTAACARTCCTCCGATCAACAAATATGCGATGCGCCAACTGCCAACTACGGTGATGAAAAGGGCGCTGGTGCTCACGGCCAGCGCGAGAATCACGCTGTGCTGCGAGAGACCCACGGAGTTGATCTGTGCATATTGGCGTGGAGCGGCCCACTGCTGCAGTAGCAAAGTCCGTCCAGGTGTGGCCATAACGTGGAAAAGGACAAAGCAAAATCTCGTGAGAATCAAAAAGGAAAAGCTAGTGGCCACGGCCTGCATGAATAAAAAGGGGAGGGCCAGTATCAGCGACAACAAGACCACGGGCACGGGCCGGAAGCGAGATAACCAGGCGCTGAATGGCAGCGCGAATGTAGCTGCCGTAACCCACCAGACMCCCTGGAGCAATCCCGCCTGCAGCAGCGATATATCCAGGTCGTCTCGGATAAACGGAAGAAACAGGCCAAAAGTATATGAGACGAGGATGACACTGCTGCCCTGAGCCCGGAACAGCAACAACACCGCCCAACCGCGGGCTGGGGTACTGGTCACCCTTTCTACAGATGGATCCGGAGTGTGCATCAAGGGCTCTGGTTATTCAGCGAGAGGTCGCCGGCGCTCCCCCTATCGGATTTCCCGAGCGGCATACCATCAACCCCGGGCCACCGTGCCATCGATGCGCGCCATGACCTCCGGGGCAAGTCTTCCCTTGGATTCGGCTTCGACACACTCCAAGAGTTCAGCCCGGTTTTTTACTCCGAGTACAATTGTGGCTATTTCGTCCATGGACAGASCRTNSSRSWGRGCNYACMGSWGSKSSASAKYMGCNSSAGWTYMKYMCAKWWCWYTMYRWARSKCTCWGMWSGKCTMWRSTCRKCYATNGTCMGNSATGTCCGYCGGACAATTGGCGGTCGAATTCACTAGTCAGGGCTCCCGCCTGGACCGCTCTGATGCCCATGATACCGACGCCACGGCGGTGAGCGGACGCGGCGATCTCCCTAGGCTTGGCCGGACCTTCGAATCGCTGCAATGCACCGGCGGAATCGAGGAGATTGGTGATGGCCTGGATCGCCTGAGGTGGTGGGTCGCTCTCGATGGTTTCCAGAATGGCATCAGGCACGCCGATACCAGTAATCCCCCACGCCCCGATTCGGCTTTCCTTCATCAATAYCTCGAATGCCGGGATTACCGCGTCGACAAATAGTGTTCGGGACGTGCCGTCGTCTCCGTCTGCGACTATCATGTTATGCAGGAAGAACAGRTCCACCCGCTCCAGCTTCATCCRGGCCAAGCTGTCATCCAAGCTTGTCCGCAGGCGGGCCAGCACATCCTCGGGCCGTGGGTTGCCCAGTCTGCACTKGGTGGAGACCCGCRCGCCATCCGGCAACTTGCCACCGAAGGCYTCSCCSAYRACMTYCTCCGCCTYYCCRTCKCCGTAGGWGGGAGCCRYGTCSAGGARCGTGATKCCSSMRWCGRCGGCMKCTWYRRCCGYRKYCACCGCTTCTTGCTGGCTCGTGGGGCCCCAGACCTGCCCGGTGCCCCCGCCGCCCAAGGTTAGGSCGYTGACTTGACCCAGGTTTCCAAACCGGCGTTGTTCCATAAATTCCTCAGGTTGATTTCCACTTCGGTTATTTGGASGAGTGGTCAGGTCAGCGCGAGCCTATTGGAAATAGGGGATTACCTTACGGCCGAATAGCTTGATCGATTCCATGATGCGGTAGTGCTCCAGGTTGCCCATCTGCATGAAGCACAGGACTTGGTCCACTCCCGCTTCTTGATACTTCCGCAATACTTTTGTAACCGTGTCTGGGTTGCCCATGGCGAAGGCTCCCGACTCCAGGTGGTCCTGGGCCGTTTTGTCTACYCGTTCCTGCTGCACGGCGTYGACSGAGAAYYTATAAGAATCGGGCACMTCCCGGCCYTGCCAKGGCCGATACAACTCTTCGGCCTTRTTGACGAACCACAGTCCTTCAGGGGCCGCCACCWCTCGGGCCTCTTCGTCGTCTTCCCCGCAGTGGACCAAGCACAGGGCCGCCACTTGGTCGTTTACGAACTGCCCCACAGGATTGGCGTGTTTCAGGCCCTCACGGTACATATCCACCCTTTCTTTCATCTGGCCGTATCCAGCCAGGTTGAAGCAAAGCACTCCCAATCCCATCTCGCCGGCGGCACGGAAGCTATCGGGCTGACTGCAGGCCACCCACATCGGCGGATGAGGTTTTTGCACCGGCTTAGGGATGACCGACCGGGCAGGGATGTTGAAGAACCGTCCCTCATGGGCGAATGGGTCCTCGGTCCACATACGAGGAATGATAGAGACCGCTTCTTCCCACTGAGCCTTGGTGTCCTCGGGGTTGACCTCAAAACCGTCCATCTCAATCAGCGTCGTGGAGCGGCCGGTGCCTAGGTCCATTCGGCCATCGCTGAGAATGTCCAGTACGGCGGCTCGCTCGGCCACCCGTACCGGATGGTTGTATTGGCTGGGCAGCAGGGCCACYGCGTGTCCGATACGGATGCGCTTTGTGATCTGGGAGATGGCCCCGTAGAGAACTTCGGGCGCYGAGCAGTGGGAAAAYTCRTTSAGRAARTGGTGYTCSACMGTCCAGAAATARTCGAAVCCCACCTGGTCGGCSAGTTCCACTTGAGCCADGACCTGCTTGTAGCGCTCTTGCTCGATCCCAGGATARTGGGGCTCGGGTATCTGTATYTCGTACATCAGCCCAAATTTCATGGCTTATCCTCCGCGGTATCTGATCCAGTCATCCGCTCTAAACAGAACTCCGGCGATTAAGCGAAATCACCTTAGGGGCTAGTATGGGGGAATGGTAGCGTTGGGGAGATCGATTGTCCATCGACGGGTCAMACGGGAAATTTAGGATTCCTGCCTGAGTTGCTCTAATACAAGATTGTCGGTGGGGAAGGCCAAATTTTCCGGCAAGGCATCYAKCGGAAAGTAGTCSGCAGCGTCCAGGTCATCTGCGGCCTGTAGGCTCCCGCCAATGACGTTGCCACGGAACCAGATGCCCACCGTGAGGGACTGAGGGTTGTGAAARTTGGARTGCACCGTATAGACGGGTCCAACTTCTACCTGAAGTCCTGTTTCCTCCWRGAACTCCCGTTKAGCCCCGGCCCGCACTTCCTCTCCCCACTCCAAGTAGCCACAAGGGATACACCATGCCCCTTTGTACGGCCCGCGGGCACGGCGGCCAAGGAGGATTGTTCGCCCTTTTTGAACAATCACCGCCACTCCTACAGTGGGATTTCGGTAAAAGATGTAGCCACATCCCTGGCATACCAAACGTCCATTTAGCGTATGTAGCCGGTCGCCACACTTTGGGCAGAACTGGAATTCGGTCACTGATCTCTCCCAATGTCTTTGATTTAAAGCGCGTGGACTCTGCTCGCCATGGAGGCATCGCCGGTCCGCGACCTCAGACCGTTGCTGGAGCATCAGCATTGTATACTGGCCTCTCTCCTAGCGTTACCGCGGAACAAGCGGAGTGACCTATCGTGGGTCACCGGACGGAATTCCGATAATGGGGCCCCTGCCCGGCTGGAATGGAGTCAGCATAGCCTCCGGGCACGACCATGTCGGTGTCATGTTGAGCCCCGGTAGCGCCGAGTTGGTAGCTCGCTATATTTTAGATGGAGACCCTCGCCCGCTGGAGGCCTTCAGTATCTCCCGGTTCGGTGCACCGGCAAGTTAATGACTGTTCTCAGACTAGGCTCGCCAGAGTCTGGCGCAAGAAATGACTTTGGTTAAAGACAAGTGCGACATGTTCGGATGTCATGAACTCGCTTGCCAGGCGCTGACCCTTGGCCCTCGAACGTCGTTGAGGTTGTGCCTGAGACACTTTCCCCAAGAACACGAGGACATTGAGAAGATCACCGGTGGAAACGCCCTCGCCTTTTTCCGCCGCGTCATGAGATAGGCCGAGCCGGGTGCCCTCCACAAGCCAAGTACCATCTCGTGAAGGAACCTATAAGAGACCCTGGTGTTTNAAAGCACCGACCGCACAACGCCGCCATCCACTAACATGGTCGTGCCGGTGATGYAGCCGTTCTTTTCCGAAGCCAGGAATGCAACTAGATCTGCCAACTCTTCTGGCTCCCCGAATCGCCCCAAGGGAATGGAGGAGGCGCGGGCCTGGAGCARAGTATCCGCMGACTGCCCCGTTTCGCTGGCCCTGGTCTCAAACAATCCCACCATACGGTCGGTCAGCAGGAACCCCGGCGCTACGTTGTTGACCAGGATGTTGTCCCGCCCTACTTCGTCGGCCAGGCTTTTAGCGAAGGCCACAGCCCCCATCCGAGTCAYGCCGGACGTAACCAGATTATCGATCGGCTGGTACACGGTGCTCGCTAAGATATTTACGATGCGTCCCCATGATTGTTTCTTCAAGTGTGGCACCGCCTCCCGGCCCATGCGGATGAAGAAGGTGAGCGCCATCTGGAWCGCCYGGTCCCARGTCTCYTCRGARGTGTCCACGGCCCGGCCYTCAGGCGGYCCGCCYGAGTTGCAGACGACCACATCYAACCTGCCAAAATGATCTACTGTCTTCTGKAACAGGTCCTGGATATCRGCCAGRCGAGACAGGTCGGCCGGCAACGCCAGCACCTCGGCCCCTGTGTTTGACTGTATTTCTTTGGCTGCGGCCTCCAGACCCTCGACGCCGCGGCTGCATATGGCCACGTTGGCCCCTTCGCGCGCCAAGGACAATGCGCATGCTTTTCCCAAACCTCTACTGCCTCCCCCAACAACGGCCACCCTCCCTTTCAGTCCCAKGTCCATGGTTTACTCCTTAAGCGACTTGTGGAGGCTATCCACTCTTCGCAACGACTTGAATGAGGGTAAGGGTACATGGGAAGGATTGTTAGATGTTCAAGGCCGCTGAGNCCGCCTTGGCGGTCGCCTCGTCATCAAGACCGCTAGGTAGGCCCCCAACGCCGATAGCGCCGACGACCGCGCCGTCCTTCATCACTGCCACGCCCCAAGCAAGGGCAATAAGTTGGGGGTCGCCGAATGACTCCAGGGACCGGCCCTGAGTACTGAGTTCCTCGGCAAAGACCACCGTATCCATCGACCGTATGGCAGAAGAATAGGSTTTCYGTATGGCGAACGTGGGTCTCAAGCACCGGTCCATGCGAGCGTACGCCAGCAGGTTTTCGGCATCGTCCACGATCGCCATGTCTACCCTGCGCCGGGTAGGGTCCTTGTTGTAATCGTCAATCATGGCCTTGATAGCGTCCTGTGCCYGGGCCAAGCTAATCAACGCTRAATAGCGCCGAATATACTATCGCTGCGTAGACATCGCAAGGCGCTTGCCGCCGGAGGCTTCTTCATTCCCGCCGTTCAACCTACGGCCCGGTCTCCTGCGAGAGACTAAGCGAACCGGACATTGGCCCAACCTTCCTCAAAAGGTGTGTTGAACACGCCGGTAGATGTCTTGCTCTTGAACTTCCATTCTCCGTTCACGCGCACGTACTCTTCGTCGTCGATTCCCGCCCGCCACATAGCCTTGTTACCGTCACCAACCGTGCAGGGCATGAACGAGTACCACCTGCCTCGGGCTGTGTCACCATTGACCTCTATCTGAGGGTTCAATCCGTAGTGCAAAGCGAATGTGAAGATTTTGGACGCACCCTGGAAGAATTGCCGGATTGCTTCCCGGCCTTCGAACCGGCCCAGAGGTCCACTCTCCCAAACAGCGTCCTCTACGAAAAGCTCGGCTATTTTGTCGGGGTTATAGTTGTCGTCACAGTATGCTGCGTACCTTGCTTTCAGGTTCCGGATAGCGTCTGCGTCTACAAGGATGCGGACCCTATTTTGAAGCTCGTCCAGCTGCAGGGCTAGCTCTGCTATTTGATCGGCGGCCATTTCATTTCCTCCGTGGCATTTCGACAACGGTCAAGACGCATTCCAATCGTATCGAGGTTTCCAGCCCAGCATTCGCTGTGCTTTTTCGGTACTGATAACGCTGGCGGTGCCCTGAAGCTGGCCACGGATCTCTACACGGTCCCCGAAGTTGTTCTTGATGAGGTCAAGTGTAGGCTCTTTAAAGCGGCTTGAAGGCTGAGCAATCATGAATGCTTCGTGTCCCTCGATATCGGCGTCAAGGGCCAGCACATGGGCCGCGGCCACGTCCCKAGGGTCSGCATAGGCCCACATCACAAGCGTGAGTGGATCTTCGGGAGTGGGCACCGGCCACGGAAATCCCCCCTGGTCTTCGGGAGACACCACGTTGGTGAAGCGAAGGCTGACCACCGAGGTGGTGGAGTTGCGGGCAACCATCTTCCCGATGTCTTCTCCGACCTGCTTGGATAGGCCATACGGCTCGAACGGCATCATGGGATGTTCTTCATCTAGGGGCAGGTATAGGGGCACGAAGGCCGCTCCGTCGTGAGCCCAGCCCATTCCGAAGGCGCTGGACGAAAATACCACTCGAYGCAGTCCCATCTCCGCTGCCGCCATCATGACGTTGAATGTGCTCTGCACGTTGTTGTCGAAARTAACGCGGCCATCAGCGCGCAACGGTCCCGGGATAGCGCCCATGTGTATGACACCTTCTGCGCCTTTCAGCAGGCGTTCTACCATCTTCGTATCTGATAAGTCACCAAGTACGAAATCGGTTGACAGGTCATCGGCCGCGACTTGATCCGTTGCAAGAACCTCTATCTCCCGGTCGAGGAGATCCCGAACCACCCTCCTGCCAAGCCTGCCTGCTGCCCCGGTTACAACTATCATGATTCCTTCCTATTAGCCCGAATCGACGACATTATACTGGAACTCAGTCAACATTTATCCAACATTTATCTTTTGAAGCATACGGGGTTAAACACCTCAAGTCCTCACTCCCTGGCCGGCGGCCGGATGGCGACCCCGCGATGTGTCCCAGGAAATACACCGATGATTACCCACAGTTGAGATGCGTCTTGTGGATTTCCATCAATTGACGCTTGGTGATGACGCTTCTACAATGGCAGTCAGCGCATTCCTGAGGGGTCCTGTGAGCGCAGAACGCGACTCGATCTGGGGGAACGTACATGGGAAACAGCGGCGTGGAACTGATTGCCCACCTCATGCGGCGGGCCGGTTTTGGAGCCACCCGGGACCAGCTCGACTCCTACGCAGCAAAGGGATACGAGGCTACTGTCGAGGAGCTACTGAATCCTGTCGGGGAGCAGCGGATGGGAGACGATCTTATTCGGCGTTTCCATCCCGAGCTTTCGGGAATGTTGGCCCCGAACGCCTCAGGAGAGAACTGGCTATATCGCATGGCAACTACATCTACTCCACTACGGGAAAAGATGGCCTTGTTCTGGCATGGCATATTCGCTACCGGATACCCAAAGGTCATCCACGGCAAAGCCCTATCGGACCAGACCAGGATGTTCCGCCACTACGGCATGGSTAGCTTCCGGACCCTATTGTTGGAGCTGTCCAAAGACCCGGCCATGATTATCTGGCTGGACAACCAGGATAACCACAAAGATGCAATCAACGAGAACTTCGGCAGAGAGCTTCTGGAGCTATTCTCGATGGGGGTGGGCAACTATTCCGAGCATGACGTCAGAGAGTGCGCCCGTGCCTTCACCGGCTGGACCATCGGCAACCGGGAGTACATGGAGTTGCGCTCTCAAAGAGACTCGGACTGGCCCTACGGCCGCATATCTTGGCACTTCGAGTATCATCCCGAAGACCATGACGACGGGGAGAAGGAATTCCTAGGGCAACGAGGCCGCTTCAACGGCGAGGACGTCATAGATATAATCTGCAAGCAGGAGGCGACAGCCCGGTTTATATCTAGGCACATGTACAGCTTTTTCGTGGCCAACGAGCCGCCGGTTCCGGAGTGGCCCGACACGCCACCCTCTAACGAACAGGCTATCGAGCAGCTATCTCAGGTTTACTTTGACAGTGGCTACGACATCACCGCAATGTTGCGCGTGCTCTTTAAAGCTGACTTCTTTAAGTCCCCGACTTCGTGGTACGCCAAGGTCAAAAGCCCGGTCGAATTGGTGGCAGGAGTGCTCCGGCTGACCGGTGAGATCGACCGGCCTAGGCGAGAAATGCTAGACCGGCACCTGCAAGCGGTCTACATGGGCCAATATCTCAATAACCCGCCCGGCGTTGAGGGTTGGCATGAAGGTATCGATTGGCTGGACACCGGTACCCTGGTAGAACGGGTGAACTTTGCCACCCAGCAGATGGGGGATCCAAAGAAACCGGGCGTCCAAGCAATGATTAGCAACATAGCTTCCAACGCTGTAGGTGGCATCTCCCCGGAGCGATTGGTGGGCGAGTGTTTGGACCAAATGGGCGCTATTTCGGTCTCAGAGGATACTCGTAGAGTATTGATCGACTTTGCTTCAATAGGTGGCGGTTCAGCGATCGTCCCGGGAACTTCGGATCAACAAGCCCGCCAGCAAATCGCGGCAGTTCTTCAAATGGTCGCGTCCACCCAAGAGTTTCAGCGCTCTTAAGTAGCCCGAGACGTAGACTCCCCGGAGATTGACGGCGCCGCAAGAGGGATAATGACCACGAGCGAAACTAAGGYGAGTGCGGAATTCCTGGAATATTTCATGACCTTGGGCATGACGGTCATGGAGGGCCGGGGGTTCTACTACCCTGTGGATACCGCCATCGGCCAGGACTCGCGCCTTTACGTGGTGAACCGTTCGTTGGATAACGTAGCCCGAGGGGTCCGCGTGACCATGTGTGACATAGATAGCGAGTACTACGGCAACTTTGGCTCCTTTGGAAATAAGGATGGCCAATTCGAATGGCCCTCCGGTGGCGCGATAGATAGCCGCGGCCGGGTTTACATCAGTGACGAGCAACTCCACCGCATCTCGGTCTTTGATCACTCTGGCGCGTTCCTGTCCCAGTGGGGCGCACACGGTTCCGGAGAAGGAGATCTGGATACCCCATCCGGCATCGCCTTCGATGACCAGGACAACCTTTACGTCTCGGACACCTACAACCATCGGATACAAAAATTCACCGCAGATGGCCGGTTCCTGTTGAGTTYCGGCTCCCAGGGRCAAGGAAAYGGGGAGCTCAATTTGCCTTGGGGCGTGACCCTCGATGGCAACAACAATGTATATGTGGCCGACTGGGGCAACGACCGTATCCAGAAGTTTTCACCCCAAGGCGATTGCCTGGCCAGCTATGGCGCCTCAGGGATTGCAGACGGTGAATTTCAACGCCCGTCCTCCGTAGCAGTGGACGGCGAGGGCTACATCTACGTCGCCGACTGGGGAAACGAGAGGGTACAAGTGCTTGATCCCCAGGGCGGCTTCGTGATGAAGATGCGGGGTGAAGCTACACTATCCAAGTGGGCCGCAAATTTTTTGAGCGTCAACGAAGAGGAAGGGGCAGCTCGTGCCCGAGCGAACCTGGACCCGAAGATCGAGTACTTTGTCGATGTACCCCACGAAGAATCGTCTCATATCGAGAAATTCTTTTGGTCGCCGGTATCAGTTAAGCTAGACAGAGCAGGGACGCTCTTCGTGACGGAAAGCAATCGACACAGGATCCAAGTCTACAAGCGAAGCGCCTCATAGGGAGAGTTCAATGACTTCGGTTAATAAGGATCGGTCGCTGGTTGTATTGGAGCTGGTGGGCGGCAACGACGCTCTTAACACGGTTATACCCTACAACAACGGACTGTATTACGATTCCCGTCCTAGCATCGGTATTCCCCAAGAAGAAGTACTCGGATTGGACCAAGAGATGGGGCTCAACCCGAATCTGGCTCCATTAAAGCCTCTCTGGGACCAGGGGCATATAGGAATAATTAATGGCATTGGTTACCCCAACCCCAACCGCTCCCACTTCCGGTCCAAGGACATCTGGTACACGGCCGAGCCGGAAAAAATAGGCGCCGAAGGCTGGCTGGGCTCAGTTATCAGGGACCTGGATCCAACAGGAGAGAATGTGCTGACGGGTGTGAATTTCGGTCGTGGTTTACCCAGGGCACTAGTATGTAAGGGAGTTCCGGTGGCCTCGGTGGGCAATCTGGAGACATACGGGCTTATGCCGGACCTWCARGACGAGATGATGCGWAGARHYGCCCTGGACGCSTTYAGCCGKATGTACGGCCCRRCGCCGGGAAAGGACGCYGTGGCGCAGGTCTTAGGKCAGGCYGGGACGGACGCTTTGAGAGGGGCCGACATTCTAAGAACCGCTCCACAGATGTATTCATCGAGCGTTGAGTACGCCGATAATCCCATTGCGCAAACTCTGAAAAACGTTGCACAGGTGATGTGTGCCGGTCTGGGAACCAGGGTCTACTACGCTCAACATGCCAACTTCGATACCCACAGCAACGAGCTGCTGTCCCACGCCAAGCTCTGGCAGGATGTTTCCGCAGCCATAAGTGACTTTCACAGTGATCTGAAGGAGCATGGTGTGGAGAAGGACGCTGTCATTTTGGTCTACTCCGAGTTCGGACGAAGAATCAATGACAATGGCACAGGCTGTGATCACGGTTCGGGAGGGGTAGCTTTCGTTATCGGTGAGCCGGTCAATGGAGGATTTTACGGAGAGTTTCCATCGCTGCGCGCTGAGGACCAGTTAGACGGCGACCTCCACTTTACCAACGACTTTCGGTCCACTTACTCCACTATCTTGGATAAGTGGCTAGGGCTGGACCCGGACGCCATAGTCAACGGTCAGTTCGAGCAGTTCGACTTTATCTCCGGTTGAAACGATAACCGGGACTCCGAGCAATTCCAAGCTCGGGGTAAGCCCTCCGGTTCTGGCATCTACGTTAGGGCGTGCGTAAGACGCATGTCCTCCCGCTTGAGAAGCTTATATTTACCGCCAAGCCTACCTTATCTCGTCCAAAGCCTCTTTGAATGCCCTGCGGCGCTCGGCGCTGTGAAGATTTTCGTAGTCGACAGGGTATCGCTCTCCCTGCTCTACCTTAAGGTCCACAAATACTGGGCCTTCTTCTTGAAGGATGCGGCCAATCTCTGACTCGAAAACCTCGAGGTCATTGAACTCATAGGTCCTGGGGTATCCCGCCGCCTTGGCGATGTCGGCGAAGCTGACAACACCAGCTCCAGGAATGGAATGGCCGCCATTCGCCTCGTAAGATYCGTTTTCGCAGAGGAAGTGGATGAAGTTCTTGGGCGCTTCGTTGGCGATTGTCACCAGGCTGCCCAGGTTCATCAATAGGCTCCCATCACCGTCCAAGACCAGCACTCTCTTGTTTGGCAGGCCTACGGCGAAGCCTAAAGCATGAGATGAAGCCTGGCCCATGGCCCCAATAGCGGTGTAGTTCAGTGCGTTGGGCTTGATTACCAACCACTCTTGGGCCGCTTGGTAGGCGGCTACCACGATCTGGTCGGTGTGATATTGAGCGAGGACTTTGAGGCATTCGTCACGCTTCATCATTCTTCGTCCAGCCTTCTTCCGATAAGCAGGACCACTGGGCTAGAC
>NVSQ01000017.1 GCA_002401285.1 SAR202 cluster bacterium | reverse complement strand
GACACTGATACGCCAGACCGGTGGCACTGATCCGGATAGACACTCATTCTTGAACCGGTCTCACCAGGTAGCCGTAGACACGCTGATTCACACTTGGGGGACGTCGGAAGAATTCGGTATAGCGTTCTAATAATTCGAATGTCTTTGAAATGAGAAAGCCCCCTCGCTTGAGGGGCTTCTTTCGTAGCACCTAACCATTGATTGACACGGGAGCGAGGCATAACGGATTTGAAGTCCGTTGATGGGCGTACCAGGGCGTCCGTCTAGCCCCGCCAACTTGGAAAATTACGCCTAGGTTGTACCAATGCGTCCGTCTGGTCGGTTCCAGTCGTGGGAAGTTCAGCCACATTTTCAGCCACCTTGTTTGGCTAGTCGTCGACTCCATCTACGATGGCAAAATAGGTGTTAGCTGTGTTGTTAGTTCGGTTGGGTCTGATGGCCTGATATTGGTCGCTGTTGTACCACGCAAGCGCCGAACCTCTATCCGGAAACTCAAATATGGCGTGGACGTCGGCCTGCCTACCGGTCACTTGGTTTTCGAGAATGGAAACTTCGGTGTTCCGCGGAACTAGGGCTTTCCCTCCGAACTCCGCAAGCAGACCAGGGATTTTCGACGCGAAACCAGATGCAAATTCTTCTTCATTTGTAACTTCCAGATGAATCATCACGTAAGCCCTAGGCATAGTGTCCTCCAACGCTGAATAGATTGGAGGATACTAACGGAAAGAGGCCTAATCGTCGAACCCTGAAATCCCGGCAACCACAATCCAGCCTTCCACGCAGGAGTCGCAGTACAGGCCAACGCCATCAGCATGCCGATGGACAGCAGGACATGGACGATAAGTGCTAGTGATATGGAAGATAGGTAGCGCATGGGTCAGGTCAGGCCAAAGAAAATCCTACCAAGAGCCAAACCAAGATCAAAGCTAAGCCAATAAATGGGATGATAAATACCAGAATCCCTGCTGAGACAGTGGTTGGAGTTTCGATGTTGGCATCGGGCCACTTGTTCCAGTAGCGTACGAAACAGGGTTGGCGTTCGATGGCTGTGGGAACGAGTGACGGCACCGAAGTTTCCGTCGTACTCGTAGCGACGTCTGGCATGCGGCTCTCCGGGTCATAATTCAATTTCAATGCGGATCGCGGCCCTAGGGGTCAGACCATTCATGACCGCACTTCCTGCAACGCCATTCTGGGGTCTTGGTCTTCCTGCTGTAACCGTCGGCTCCACATTCTGGGCAACGCATCGGATTTCACCTAATCGTCGAATCCCGATATGCCCGAAATTATATTCCAAAGTTCCAGGCTAAGTTCGGTGTTCCCAAAGAAGAACCCGACCCCCCATTCCAAGGGCTTGTCCAGCGAAACCGCCAGGGCTTCGGCCACCACATTGTTGGACTGCAAGACCCAGGAACCGACGGGGCGCACCCAGAAGGTACGCCCGTCCACTAGGCCACAYCGGCCAAYTTYYGCACCCAYGKYTCGAYTCCGGARACMCTNATRCCGGAAGGTAACAAAAGTAGGGTATCRGGAGWTGGASTAGAGTCCAACYGCCCAGCAAYGAACTTTCCWGGAATCTCGGTGGAKTCRAAYCGGTTCAATYGYCTGGTTGAAAAGAGCGGTTWAGGTNTTGAGCYTYGACRATTACTAAGCCYYATCAAACAAGTCTGAYSCMKSSMYWTYARKRSTAKMRYRYSWCKWTCGRSACRACGAGGCCGGAGGTTCAAATCCTCTCACCCMGACCATTAATTGACTAAACTCATCAAATGAATGGTCTTATTTGCTGATATTGTAGATTAACCACACAGCATCGCTTCTTATTTCTAGATCTCAGCAAAAAGCCCCTTCCAAATTGGAAGGGGCTTTTTGCTGCCTAATTTCGTGGCAGCCCGCCTCGGGGTCGAACCGAGAACCTACTGATTAAGAGTTAATAGCCCAGCTTGTTTATGCCTGTTACTCTCTTTCGTTTAGTGTTGTTTGATAAAGGATTCGTAGCTAACGACACGATACGGTATAGAATAACACCCAGCAAATGTGACCATTTTGTGACCATTCACAGTTTCAACTTACCCCCAGCCAATCCTGGAAACCGGCCCAGCCTTGGTCTTTGTATATCCTTGCGGGATCGGTAGAGATGTTAAGTGCCAAGAAGGGCGGCCACAACATCATCCGGATCACCGAACGCATTTAGCCACCCACGCCGATACTACATAACGGATTACCMATACAAGAATGATTGATTTCACGATACCTCAAATAGCCCAAGAGCTTGGGATGGGCCAAGGCCAAGTGGCAGCCACAGTCTCGTTACTGGACGATGGCGCCACCGTCCCTTTCATCGCCCGCTACCGGAAGGAGAACACCGCCAGCCTGGACGAAGTGGCCATCACCAGCATCCGGAACCGGCTGTCTCAAATTCGCGAATTAAGAGCCCGACGAACGGCAATCCTGGAATCCCTGGAAAAACGGGGACTGCTGATTGATGAATTGCGGCAGGCCGTCCTTGCTGCGCAGACCATGGCCGAACTGGAAGACATCTACCTGCCCTACCGTCCAAAGCGGCGTACCAGAGCCACCATCGCCAAGGAAAAGGGGCTGGAGCCGCTGGCGCTGCATCTCTGGGGSCAGCAGGAATTCGACGTCAAACTGGCCGCCGCCGAGTATGTCGACTCAAACACCSGCACGGTCAACGGGGTGGCAGACGTYRCAGAAGCGCTGAGCGGMGCCCGMGACATCATCGCCGAGTGGGTCAGTGAAGACACGGTGGCCCGTCGGGAGATTCGCAGGYTGTTCTGGTCCCAGGGGACGTTCTCTTCCTCAGTCGTCTCCGGAAAGAGGGGGGACGCTGGAAAATTCCGCGACTACTTCGATTGGGAAGAGCCAGTATTGAAGGTGCCCTCCCACCGGGTGTTGGCCATGCTCCGGGGCGAGAAAGAGTCCATACTCTCGATCCGTATCTCGCCGCCAACCGTACAGGCAGTTGCCGTGTTGCAGGAGATATTCATCACGGGGGACACCGAGGCYTCCCATGAGGTCCGGCAGGCGGTGCAAGACCGCTACAAGCCGCTATTGGAAGCCTCCATGGAGACTGAAGTCCGCAAAGAGGTACGGCTCCGAGCCGAGGACGYCGCCATTGCCGTGTTCGCCGACAACCTGCGAGAACTGCTGCTGGCCCCGGCCCTGGGRCAGAAGAACGTGCTGGCCYTGGACCCWGGGTTCCGCTCCGGCTGCAAATTGGTCTGCCTGGACCGTCAGGSGCGTCTGCTGCACAACGATACCGTCTACCCGCAYATGGGAGACCGGGCCGAGCAGGAAGCCGGGAACAAGATAGTGGACCTGTGCCGTCTCTACGATGTTGARGCCATTGCCGTGGGCAACGGCACCGCCGGCCGCGAGACCGAATCCTTCCTCAGAACCCTGGAATTGGACWCGAATATCAATATCGTGATGGTCAACGAGAGTGGAGCATCGGTGTATTCGGCCTCGGAAGTGGCCCGAAGCGAGTTCCCCGACCATGACCTAACCGTCCGAGGCGCAGTTTCGATTGGTCGGAGACTCATGGACCCGCTGGCCGAGCTGGTCAAGATCGACCCCAAGGCCATCGGCGTCGGCCAATACCAGCACGACGTCGACCAGAAAGCCCTCAAAGAGCGACTGGACGATGTGGTGGGCAGCTGCGTGAACAACGTGGGAGTGGAGCTGAACACCGCCAGCGGCGAGTTGCTGTCCTACGTGTCGGGTCTAGGCCMCAAACTGGCCAATGCCATCGTGGACTACCGGAACGAGAACGGMCCCTTTGCCACCCGAGAGKCCCTTAAAAAGGTGCCCCGACTWGGCCCCAAGGYCTTTGAGCAGGCGGCGGGATTTCTGCGCATCAGGGAGGGTGACAACCCGCTSGACGCCAGCGCGGTGCACCCGGAGTCCTACAAAGTGGTTCGGGCCATCGCCAAAGACTTGGGCCAGCCATTGGACCAGRTGGTGGGCAACGCYAGCATCGCCWCCCAGATCGMCCCCAACCGCTACGTGACTGACAAAGTCGGACTGCCCACCMTGACTGACATCATCGAGGAACTGGCCCGGCCCGGACGTGACCCCCGTCAGRAGTACGAASCCTTCAGTTTCGCCGAKGGCATCAACAAGATTGAAGACCTAACCGTTGGCATGAAACTMCCCGGAATAATCACCAACGTCACCGCCTTYGGTGCCTTCGTAGACCTAGGCGTCCATCAGGACGGCCTAATCCACATCAGCCAACTAGCCAACAAGTACGTAAGCAACCCCGCCGACGAGGTAAAAGTTCAACAGCAAGTCTGGGTAACGGTGCTAGAAGTGGACCTCGAAAGAAAGAGGATAGGGTTGAGTATGAAGGGGTAAGTAAGGGATTGAAATTTAGGAAGGCACCRATCAGAGGGGGTAAATCCAATGCTTAAAGAAGGGGAACTGGAGACGGTTTTATCACAACTGATACCGGAAGGTAACAAAAGTAGGGTATCGGGATATGGACTAGAGACGTACGCGGCCGGAAATGTGTACATGCTGCACTAGATAGCCGGCTAAGCCAATCTCTGACCTCTARAACGACAATTGCCAAACTCAGATCGCATGTTGCTGCCGTCCGACATCCCAAGGAACACAGCTGTAATCGTAGATTTCGTCATTGAGATTGCGGCTGGTTAATACCTGAATCTCCCGCTCACCTCGGCCAACGAGAACGGGGCAGAAATTATCAAATTAAAAATCCACGGACTTAAGAMGGTGCCGGAAACAACATGCCCTTGGCGGTGTTACCGCCAAKRGCATGTTGTTTATTCATTTTTACTGTTTTGYTTGAGCGCGGATGAGCGCCCGCAAATTCATTGGCTTAGTAGCGTCCGCCGCCGCCGCCTGATCCGCCACCCTGTCGGCTGAAGCAGTCGCTGCAGTAAACAGGACGGTCGCCGCGRGGACGGAACGGCACAGTGGCCTCATTTCCGCACTCGGCGCAAACCACGGTATGCATTTCGCGAGGACCTCGGTCAGATCCGAATCCTCCCCCGCCGCCGCCTGAGCTGTTCGCTCGCCGTGACTGACGGCAAGAGGGGCACCGCTTGGGCTCATTCGTGTAGCCCTTCTCGGCATGATAAGACTGATCATCGGCTGAGAAGACGAACGATTGTGAACAGTCCACGCATGTTAAATTTCTATCCTGGTAGGCCATAATTAACTTCCCGGTTCGTGTAGAGTTGGCAAGTGTCTGGTCATCGAGACCGATAGACACGGTATTCTAATTCGAAACCCCGAAGGACGAAACGCCCGTGAATACCCGTATACCGTTCTAGCATGCCTTTAGAAGAGCGCAGAATACTGCCACTAAGATATAAGTTAACATATATTCAAATTCGCGGTAGGCACGAAATGCCGTTAAGGATACCCGAYTTAAGCCTATTCCCAGGTTTRACTCGTCAAGTAGCGCTAAAAATCACCAGTATCAGACCCACAACACTCAGCGTAGTGCCCGCTGCCAATAGAAAATCGATGGTATCCAAGCGCTTCGATTCCTTTGARCCAAAYATGCTGAGTAGCTTTGAACACGTCGGCAGTTAACACTCCGGCAACGACTTCCATAATCTCTCCGCATGTGGACTTAAAAATCTAGGTTCTCACTAGCTATTCAGCGTTAAGTAGAGCTACTGAAGCAATTCATMTCCTTACTGGACCGRATAGCACACTGTCCTTAACCTTGGGACATGTTGGTTGTGGATTCCGTCAGGTCAGGGTTGTCCCGCCTTCAAAATATTCCTTCGAGACAGGGCATAAAATCCGGTTGGAAAGTAGCCAAGTGGGTCGCGTTAAGAAAATAGTGGTGGCGAGGTAACTTCCCTTTATGGCCTTCATAAGTATGCAAGGAATATCCCTTGCCTTTAGTAACGTCCCACTTTTTGACGGGGTCAACTTAACCATTGAGCGAGGAGAAAARGTTGGCCTGGTAGGCAGGAACGGGTCGGGGAAATCAACGMTGCTGMGGCTGATAGAGGGAAGCGTCAAACCAGACTCCGGCGCTGTTTCASTACAAAGGGGCGTACGCTCMGCCTATCTTTCACAAGAGGTGCCCCATGAGTTRCYYGGAACCGTGTTTGATGTAGTCGCCAGCGGAAGCAGAGAATACGTTGATTTGATCACACGGAATCCATCCCAAAGCACCAGGTTGCTACATGAAGGCATGCCGCCTCTACACGAAGAATTGGACCGCATTCACSAMAACCTTGATATRGAAGGAGTGTGGTACAAGAGGGAACAGRTCAGCAAAAGCMTCTCGCAACTTGGGGTGGATGCYGRCCGCGCTTTCAGTTCTCTTTCCGCTGGCCTAAAACGTCAAGTGCTCTTGAMGAGGGCGCTTGTTGGTGAGCCGGAYATCYTMCTACTTGATGAACCAASTAACCACATGGATATYGATTCCATCAAGGAACTGGAACAGATGATGGTTCGGTTTACGGGTGCCTTGATYTTCGTTACCCACGACCGGATGTTCTTGCAGAGAATCGCTACYCGGATAGTGGAAATTGAYCGGGGCARGYTGTTTGATCAGACCTGCGACTATGAGACATTCYTGGTACGGCGAAGCGCCGACCGCGAGGCAGAAGAGACGAAAAACGCTCTGTTCGATAGGAAGCTRAAACAGGAAGAACATTGGGTTCGGGGAGGTATCAAGGCGAGGCGGACGCGCAACGAGGGCCGCGTGAGGGAACTGGAAAAAATGCGCGAGATGCGCAGGTCCAGACGGGACCGGCCCGGGAAGGTGAAGATGGAAGCCCAAGAGGCCGAGCGTTCCGGAACATTGGTGGCAAAGACAGACAATATTGGCTTTAACTATGGCGATACTCAGGTAATCTCAAAATTCTCCRCCACGATTCTGAAGGGCGATAGGATTGGAATTCTGGGCCCCAACGGCAGCGGCAAGACAACCCTCTTGCGCCTTCTTCTTGGCATGCTCAGTCCGGTTACTGGAACGATCCGCCTCGGCACTAATTTGCAAATCAGCTACTCCGACCAACTCCTTGAGCAATTGGACGAAAACAAGACCGCCATAGAAAACGTCGGCGACGGCAATGATACAGTTACCGTTAACGGGAAAATTCGTCACATCCTCGGCTATCTGCAAGATTTTCTCTTTTCTCCCGATCAAGCTCGTTCTCTTGTTTCTGTTCTTTCCGGTGGGGAGCGCAAGCGCCTCATGCTCGCCCGTCTCTTCACCCGGCCCTCCAATCTCCTTGTGCTGGATGAACCCACCAACGACCTTGATATCGAGACYCTTGACCTYCTTGAAGGCCTCTTGATTAACTACACAGGAACGATTCTCCTCGTCAGCCATGATAGGACGTTCATCAACAACATCGTGACGAGCACCGTCGTTTTTGAAGGCGGCTCCGTCGTGAAGGAGTACGTGGGTGGCTATGATGACTGGCTGCGTCAGCGCCCCCAGGAAGCAAAACCGAGTAGGGCATCTGCCAGCAAACAAGGCGCCCCACCGGCTCAGGCACCCAGGGCAAGGCTGAAATTAGGGTTCAATCAGCAAAAGGAACTGGATGCACTGCCCCAGACTATTGAGTGCCTCGAAAGGGAACAGCAGGAGTTGTTCCAGACCATGGGAGATCCAGAACTCTACAAAAAGGACAGGGCTGACATTGTTGCCACGAACGATAGGCTAGAAGAACTGAAAAGGCTTTTGGCTGAAGCCTACGCACGTTGGGAAGAACTGGAACAATTCCGCCTAGATGACGAAAACAGCAGGCTTTCAAAATAGAGAATGCCAACCAGCGTAAAGACGAAGCTAATCGGAAAATAAGCGGCATGGATCTACGCCACCGGCAACACGACAAGCCCGCGTTTCAGGCCGAGTTCGACTCTCCCCGTCTCACCGTCCGAACCAAGCATTTATGCCGCGGTTAGTAAATTCCACAATGATCCACTCACCGGCCTGATCTACCGTGGGCGGTGGACCTAATTATTTGGCGAATCCCTACACTGAATTCTTCCGGGAAGAGAATTGTCGCCCAGGCGGTGGCCGTAGCGGAGTTCCCAATTGGGCTCGCTCCCGCTCGGATTCCRGGCATCACCGAACTATTGGAACGTGCTCTTACTTTGGTCCCGGCCGATTCCCACGAAGCTGGGCGCCTACTCTCTCGATACGGTGGAATTCTTGGTATCGCGGAAGGTGACTACGAAGGCGCTCAACAGGCACTGCGCCGGGCGATAGCCATCGCCAAGCGTGAAGGAGATGTGCAATTGGAGGTGCAGACGTTGGCCTACACCGCCGATGTGAGCGGGCAACACCTCCTCTGGCAAGATAGCGTAGACAATGGGCTGCGGGCCATAGAACTGGCCGCCGGTGATGAAACGGCCTTTTCCGAGGTTCTATCTCGCTTTTGGATAGCGGTAAGTTTACTCTATATGGGTGGCCTGAATGCTGCCCTGCCCCACGCTTTGCTCCTGAGAGACATGGCAGAGGAGCAATACAATCATCTTCTAGGGCAGCAGGGCACGATGATCTTCGATCTATCATCAGTCGATCGTCTTCTCGGCCTCATGTCCCAGACGATGGGCAACCTGGCCAAAGCGGCCGACCACTTTGAAGACGCGCTCGCCTTCTGCCGCACAGCAGGCTACCGGCCCRAGCTGGCCTGGACCTGCTGTGACTACGCCGACATGTTAAGAGAGCGGGACGGTGAGGGTGASCATGCCAAAGCCGTCTCGCTGCAGGACGAGGCGTTGGCCATCTCCAGCGAGCTGGGCATGCGGCCCTTGATGGAGCGGGTACTGTCCCGGCGGGAGATACTCAAGGCGTGAATTGCTGAACTCTCAGGAGCGATTAAGCGGCGACCAGCATTTTCTACAATGATCCACTTACTGGTCTGATTTGCGGTGGGCGAAGGACMCTGATCCCCGGATACGGTTCTACAACTAATGTACCATTAGTCGTATTCTTCGTGGCAGTTGATTGGCGAACCATGAGAGATTTGCTATACGCGTAACACATTATTAAGGCCAAGACTACAACGTCCGGCCAACTGTGCAGTTGAAGGTTGAGGTTGTTAACATATTTGGGTAGTGTTAACAATGCCAAACCCGGCGTTCGGCTTCATTGCACCCGCAAGTCACGCAAGCCACGGGTGACGGAACGATTCATCTATCTATGCCCGGAGGAACTATGTCCGAAGAATCGATTAACGGCTATCGAATGTACTATGAGGTCCAGGGTGACGGATCGCCTCTGGTGATGATTCACGGCGGCCTGGGCGGTGGCGAGGGCTCAGCGTCCATGGTGCAGCATCACGCCGGAGTTTTCTCCGGCGAATACCGGTTTATCTGCTACGACCGCAGGGCCGCCGGAAAGTCGGAAACCCCAGCCGGTGGGTATGACTTGCCCAATCAGGTCCAAGACCTGCGCGCTCTGCTGGACTGGCTAGAAGTGGCCCACGCCCACGTTCTGGGTTCGTCCGCCGGCGGACCGATAGCGATGCGGTTCGCGTTGGAYTATCCGGAGATGRTCGACTCSCTGCTGCTRATCAACACTATGTCATAYAACAGTCAGCCGGAGCGCCRGGCCCGCCAAAACGAACTAGACAACCTGCTGTCCAACGAGGCAGCTCATGGCCGGACCTCCGCCGTGGAGCAAGCACTAGAGGCACGCCAGCCCACCCTCCGCCACGATGACCCTGACCGATTTTCGAACCTGAGCCAGATCAACCTGGAGCGTTTCGACGGCATCGTTATGTCGATCCGGGCTTATCTGGACATCGGCGAAAGCATTGAGTCCCGGTTGGCGGAAATCAACATGCCCACCATGATCGTCCACGGCGACGCCGATGCCACTATCCCAGTTGAATGCGGCATCGATCTGCATCAACGCATACCCCACTCGGAGTTTCATATATTCCCCGGCGCGCAACACGGGTTGATGGCCAATGAGCCCCGGCGCATGGCCAACATGATCACCGAATTCCTAGAAGAATTAACGATCAGGCAAGGCTGAGTATCAAGAGTATAAGATGAGGTACGTTGAAAACTAACAATCAGCCTAGAATCCGGCTGACCGCTGAAAGCTGATCGCTCATAAATAAGGAAGTAACCACCATGCCCCAAATGACCGGGAAAGATGCCCTGGCCCAGATGCTGATCGCCGAAGGCGCCGAATTTATCTTCGGGAACCCGGGGACCAGCGAGACGCCGTTGCTGGATGTATTGCAAGACTATCCTCAGCTCAGATACATCCAATCGTTGCAAGAAGGRACGGCGGTGGGTATGGCCGACGGTTACGCCCGGGCGACGGGACGCCCCGCCTTCGCCAATATACACATAGCCGGGGGTCTGGCCAACGGCATCAGCGCCTTGTACAACGCCTACCGGGGCGGCACGCCCTTGGTGCTAACCGCCGGCAACTCCGACACTCGGATGCTCTTAACCGACCCAACTTTGTCCGGGGACCTGGTGGAGATGACCAGCCAGTACACCAAGTGGAGCACGCAAGTGCTGCACGCATCGGACATACCCATGGCGGTGCGGCGGGCTTATAAAGAAGCCAAGACTCCTCCAACCGGCCCCGTTTTCATCTCTTTCCCTTGGGACACCATGGACGAAACCGGCGACCTGAACATCGTGCCTTCGTCGGCCGGATTCTTCCGCACCCGGCCGGATACCGATGCCGTGGCCCGGGCTTCCCAGCTACTATCCCAAGCCGACAACCCCATCATCGTAGTCGGCGACCGCGTGGCCCAATCCGGCGCGGCCGCCCAGGTCGTCCGGGTGGCAGAGCAGTTGGGGGCCAGGGTCTACGCAACCTCGATGTCCGAAGTAAACTTCCCCAACAGCCACGACTTATATGGAGGAATACTAAATACCAGCAGCCCGGCTACCCAACGGCTATTGGCCGGAGCCGACGTGGTCATGGCTGTAGGCACCGATGTATTTTCTTCTTTCCTCTATGTGTCTGAGCCTTTTTTGGGCTCCCAGACCAAGCTGATCCACCTGGACAGTAGCGCCCAAGAACTGGAGAAGATCTATCCCACGGAGGTGGGTATCCTGGCCGACCCTGGAKCCGGACTGGCGGAACTGGCCGAAGCCTTGGACCAGGAGATGTCCGCCTCCAACCGTGAGGCCGCGGCAACTCGAGCGGCAACCTGGTCGGACCAGAAGAAAAGGTCCGGCGAGCAATATCAACAACGACTACAGCAGAGATGGGACAACACCCCCATGCCGGTGGAGCGCATGATGCACGAACTAGCCAAGGCCGCGCCTCCCGGCACCATCGTTGCCGACGAGGCCATCACCTCGCAGCCAGCTTTGATGCGAGCATTTACCTTCGACGAGCCGGGTAGCCTGTACGGTATCCGCGGCGGCGCGCTGGGTTGGGCGATGCCAGGCGCCCTTGGGGTGAAGCTGGCSAACCCGGACCGTCCRGTGCTGGCAGTGGTAGGAGACGGCGCGTCCATGTACACCGTGCAAGCCCTTTGGACCGCCGCCCGGTACAATATCCCGGTCGTCTACGCCATCTGCAACAACCGGTCTTACCGGATACTCAAGGTCAATATGGACACCTACCTGCGCCACATGCAGGACGACCAGGAACGGCAAAGCGACTACGTGGGCATGGACTTCGCCAATCCCCTCGATCTGGCCGCGATCGCCAGGGCGATGGGAGTTGCCGGTGAAACGGTGGAAGACCCGGCCGGCCTGGGACCCGCTCTGGAAAGAGCTTATGCCTCCGGTAAGCCGGCGTTGCTGGACGTCAGCATCGACGGCGCTCTATAGAACGTACTTTAGACAGAGACGGCATATAGGGGTGTCCCGGCTGTGCCTCCGGAGATGCGGCGCCTCGATTCACCTGGGCGAACTGCTTTACTCCGGAGACGAATCACATCGCTCTAAAACACCGGTAGGTCCGTGTCTACCTTGAAAACCTGTGCCACGATGGGTTATTTACGATATTGATCTATTACAGGCCTATAGTTTAACTATTACGGGGATGTAAACGTCKATGTCAACGGAGTATGTTTATAGACATAACTAACTGGCGACGACAAAAGTTGACAATAAAAGCAGAACGTAATATAMAAGTAGGTCTATATCATTCATTTGTTCTTGCTTGGACTCAGGAGGCTCTATGGTAAGTCAATCCGTACGAAATACATTGCTGACACGGCTGGGAGGGGCCCGGGCGATGCAGCGGGTGGCATCTCCTTCCATCATCATCGGCTTGGGGTCCACAGCCTGTCAGATCGTCCAACACTTAGATGACTCCACGGCTGGCTGGAACGCCTCGGACCGAAAATCGTTGGGGTTCCTCTATCTTGATACCCGAGAGGCCACCAGAGACGAGATAAACCGGGGCTCGAGCTTCATCGGCCTGACACTCCCTCATTTCTCCAACCTCCGGGATATGCGGCCTTGGATAACCGAGTGCGTCCCGGAACTTAAGCACCTCAGCCTCTCCAGGGAAGGGGCACTGGGGATGCTGGCCAACGCCGGTGTGGCCGGCCGTTATAATTACGCGAGTATTAGAGGCCACATAGATTCTCTTATCGGGGAAGTCTGTCCCTATTACGAGGGGAAGACCTATCTAAGAGTCCACTTGGTTTGTTTCCTCGGCGGCGGCACCATTGGCGCTCTCCCCGTCCTGTTGGCCGCTTTGGCTGAGGCCAGGGGCACCGCGTATAACTTCAGTCTGGTTCTTCACCTATTGATGCCCCAAAGGGGCATGTCGAGGGACCCGGACAACAGCTACCCGCTTCAGCTAAGGAACGCGTATGCCACCATCCAGTTCCTGCGCGTGATAACCGGGGTCGAGGTAGGCCAGGGGAAGCACACGGGCACCGATACCTACAAGATTACCGTATACCCGGAAAAGACGGTCCTGGCCGTAGGCCCTCACTTCGACCTGGCGATCGTCCATCGTGCGCCCAAAGACTCTATTCCGGCGCAGAAAGCCCATGTGGGCAGGATTCTGGAGAATCTGGTGTCCGATGCCACCGGTACCGGTTCAGACCTATGGGCCCGGTATCACGAAACTATGAGGGAAGCCAACAACAAGACAGACGCCCGATTTGGCTCCATCAGTTCCAAAGAGGTCAGCCTCCTTGATGGATTTTTCAATCTAACCGCCCGCAAGTACTTGCAAACTCGTTGGACCGCGGGCAATAGGTCGTAGACACCATGTTTCGTAAGATTTGGACACGTAAGGGAGTTTCATACCGAGACGCGTCTCAGCGCCTGCGGCCTTCGTTGGATCCTTTGGCGTTCCTTAATGCGGATGGCGGGGGGTTCACTACGACGGACGCCCTGGACCAGTTGCATAGTGCGATCCATTCATCGTTGGAAGACGTGCAGAAGGCGTTTCAACTGGTGTTTGAGCAGTTGAATCCGGAAGCCAACGTGAGCGACCGAATCATTCTGGATGCCAACAAACAGATCAGGACCCAACAAACCAGGGCCCGCAACTTGGTAACTCTGAGGCAAGAAGAGTTGAACCGGCAGGTCAGGGTCAAGCTGGAAAACCTCTTTATTCAAGGAATAGTCCAATCGCCTCATCAAGAACCGTCCGTCAGGAGCTGGGAGAATCTGTCTTCCCGGATCGTCCACCGGAATGAACCGGAAGTTTCGGAATACTCGTACGAAGACCTGGGCACCGAAAAGAGGGGCAAACGTATCGCGGTCTGGGACCACGAAACCGATGAATGGCTGGAAACTCTCTGCCAGAATAACATCCATGAGATCATCACTAAAATGGAAGAGATGATCAAGGACTATAAGGACACTTGGGTTGAGGTAACCGGGGAACTGAGAAAACGCGCTAACTTAGGTGGCCTGCTCTTTCAACAGGTGAACGACCCCGACGTATGGAATTTCGAAAGCGAGGACCCAACGGTGACCAATCTGTTGGAAGGGGACAAGGCCCTGGATATTGCAAACCGTATCCTGGACCGCTTCCAACTGGTCAACCAGGACATCCTAGAGGTTGCAGACACGGTGCGGATGTCTCTGGATCCGGTCCCGGTTTTCGGCACGAACCGCGTCACGTTAAACGAGCTGGAGGAACTGCTGGCGCTGGCCATCGCGGAAAAGCTTAGAGACACCATTGCCGTGGAAGCCGGCTTCCTCTCCTTGATCTCTAATGGAATGAGATTCGGTGAGGAGTTGGGAGAGCTGCTTGACGATATGCGTAGAGGCGCGGCGGCCATGGAAGAAAAGCTGTGGCGGATAGGCGAAGTGGGCGTGGGACACGTTGACTCCGCCGCCGGGGTGGGCATCACGTCGCCCAGTGTCCACGACTTCGTACTCCGTGGSTTGGGTGGTGGCCGGAAATTCGCCGCRGTTGAAGGACATCCCGGCAATAACCACCGCTTTGACGTCCAGATGTCCATAGTTGGGGCCCCGGCTTCGGACCTCACTATTTTCCGCGAGATGGTCTACGCATGGTATTCCTGGCACTTCGAGGAAGAGCGGGGCGCCGCCGAAACCGAACAAGAGTGGATGAACATCGTAATGGCCGACTGCTGGAAGCTCTACCCCGACATCGGCAAGGATACTGGCGTTAGGAACGCCATCGTCGAGTTGATCGACGATGACATCAGGATATTGACTCGGGGCCGGGAGCAGTTGCCCACCAGGCCGGCCAACAGCTTGCCCAGCGAATTAGATCTGTTGCAGGGATTGTGGACCGAACTCGGAATCGTCGATCCACCTCCCAAGGGTAAAGCATCGAAGAGTAGTAATGGTCCCGTTATCAAAGAACCCGAGAGTCAAGAACCTACCGAGTCAAGAGAGCGCTGAGTTAAAAAACACGGCTTTCGTCAACCTCTGACGATCTCAATGAGAACTCAAGGCGGCCCCAAGTTGGGGCCGCCTTTTGATTTAAACCTCTGGATGAGTCGTGATGAACCGGCCGGCYTTGACCGGGTCRACRCCSGTGGCCCTRACTTCCACCCCCGCCTGTTCYTCTTGCARCARGAACGTGACGCTGCTGTCTCTTCCTCCCCACCCCCGGTTCATGCCTTGAATGGCGATCTGCTCCACCAGGTTGGCCACCGGCATCGGGACGTTGAATTCCCGCCCTAGGTCGGTTGCCAACCCGATGTCTTTCCTGGACAGTTCCAGTGCAAAGCTGGGAGGATCGAATTCGCCGGTGAATACCGTGCGGGCTATCCCTTCATGCAGGCCGCTCATCCGGCCCAGAGATCCCCGGCGGATGCATTCCCACAACGCTTCGGCTTCTACCCCGGCCTTCACTCCCAGAGTCAGCCCCTCGGCGATGGCTTGGCGGACACCATGGCCGATCATATTGTGAACCAGCTTGGCCACGCTGCCGGCGCCGATGCTTCCGGCATAGAAAACTTTGTCGCCGAATGAGTCCAATATGGGCTTGACGCGGTCGAAGATCTCCCGTTCACCGCCCACCATGACCGCCAGATTCCCGCTGGCCGCCCCGGACTTTCCGCCGCTGACCGGCGCGTCCAGTACGTGGCATCCCTTCTGCCGGAAACGGGGCTCGATCTCCCGGATCAACGTGGGACGGCTGGTGGAGAGATCAATGTAGATTCCGCCCGGCTTCATCCCCTCCAAGACGCCTTCCGGCCCAGTAGATACTGACTCGACCTCTTTAGGGCCCGGCAGAGATGTCAGGGTAATATCGCAAAGGCTGGCTACCTCGGCCGGGGAATTCGCCAATCTAGCCCCGCCTTCCAGCAACGGCTTGGCGGCCTCTTCGCGGAGGTCGTAGACCACCATGGGATATCCAGCTCTCTGAATATTCGCGGACATTCCGCCGCCCATGTTGCCCAATCCAATAAATCCAACGGTCTCCATAACACTTCCTCGCTTTTTGTCCAAATTTCTTTAGAGAAGGCACGCAGCCGAAGGTTTGAAATTAAATCGGCGCGCCGGTCAGATTATAACGGGTAGTGAGCCATGGCGAAGAGCGACAAACATCAGGCCCTATTGGGGCAGCCGACGGATGCGGCGGAGTTGCTACTCCTGCTGAAGGCTCTGGAGTCATAGAACGAACGTCACAGCTGTTAATCATGCATGTACTTGGAGACTTACGGCAATTCCCCAAGGGGATTGAACTCTCCTATTTCGCACAAGGTACTTTCGTAGTTTTCATACGRCCAGGAAGCTCAAACCTAAGAGAGRTGCCAGATCGTCAAGCCGCCACCGGAATCGACGGTCTGTGTTTGAGGTGTAGAYAGATCCCTCTCGTCTCCTCCCCCCAAAGTTGCGGTGTCAGGTGACTGGGACAAGGATTTAAGGCTTGGGCCCGTCCACTCGCCGCTCTACCTTTAGAAGACTAATCCCAATGTATAGTCAAGACCGGTCCATCCCAATATAGAAACTGCCTAACAAGACTCCCGTAAGAACCGCGATCTCAATCCCAGTGAATGCCGAAGCCAGAAGCCCAGGGGGGAACGCCATGGCGCAACTTTACGACCGGATAGGCGGGGGGTACGACGTGACCCGGCGTCCCGACCCAATCATCGCCGGCCGGTTGGGACACCACTTGGCGGTGGAGAGTCACGGCAACTACCTGGACATAGGGTGYGGCACCGGGAACTACACTTCAATTCTGGCTGCGGTAGGGGGCGGTTGGACCGGCGTTGAGCTATCCTCCAATATGATTGCCGAGGCCCGGGGGAAATCCTCCCAGGTGCAATGGTGCCTCGCCGGCGCCCAAGCGCTGCCCTTTTTCGGCTGGAATTTTTACGGCGCCGTGTGCACCTTGGCCGTCCATCACTTCGATGACCTGTTGCCCGTTTTCCGGGAGGTCCACCGCGTGTTGGATAAGGGTAAGTTTGTCRTTTTAACCGCCATGCCGGAGCAGACGCAGTCTTATTGGTTAAATGAATACTTTCCTGAGGCCATGCGAATGTCCATCGAACAGATGCCGGCGCTTGACTTGGTTACCGGCGCTTTGACCCAGGCGGGTTTCACGTCCCTGGAGACTGAGGGGTTCGACATCCGGAACGACCTTCAGGACTTTTTCCTCTACAGCGGAAAGCACCGGCCGGAGATGTACCTGGACGAAGGAGTACGACGGGGAATCTCAACGTTCGCCAGTTTGGCCGACCCTGCGGAGGTAGCAGGCGGTTGCCTGCGTCTGGCTGCAGACATCCGATCGGGGCGCATCAATGAGGTCATGGYGGCATACGAAAACCGGGGAGGGGACTATCTGTTTGTCATCGCAACCAAGTGAGACGAACGCCGGTATTCAGCATAGACGCTGATACAGTAAATGGTTCGCCAAGATGGTATCGGGGTTAAAAGAGCGGCCACGTCCTCWTTCTGTTCGCCCTGAGGTTGTCAAAGGGTCCTTCCGTCCTTTACCGAAGGGTGGTTCGACAGGCTCGCCACGAACGGACTTGGGCGAKTGGTCCAACAGGCCCCCAAGAACGAACTTGATCTGGGGGGTTAACAGATCAGATCAGCCTCTAGGTTTCCCTACGACGCGCCTCGGGCCAGGGCGTCCAAGGTGACGGCGATCTGCGAGCGGAACGGCCGGACCCGGTTGGGCCGGCCAGGTACCCCAACGGCCACTAGGAACATCAGGCTCTTCCCCTCGGCATGGGGCGAAAAAAACTCGGCGACTTCATCGTCGTAAAAGGTCATGCCGGTGGCGCCCAGGCCCAAAGAGTGGGCGCACAAGTACATCTTGCCGCCAACGATTCCCGCTTCCAATTGAGCGGCCCGGTAGCCGCGGTTGCCGTATTGTTGAAATATGGCCTCCAGATCAGCCATGAAAAACGTAACCGCGCTGGCATCGGCGCCCAGGGCCTGCTCGAAACACAGATGGCCCGCCCGCGCTCGCAAGTCGCCTTCCCGCAGAAGTTCCAACTTGCTGGTTTGTGGGTCAAAATAATATGACCCGGCAGGCACGCCGTCCACGGCATGGACGATGGTGTACATGTCCACCAAGCTCTCTCCATCTTTCCCGTGAAAATCCGAAGGGGACCCTCTGGAAGATCCGGCCAGAATTGCTTCGAACTGGGCCTGGGAGATGGGATCCTGGGCAAAACGCCGAGTGGAACCCCGTTTGCGGATAACCTCACCCAGGGGTTCCGAAGAAAGATTATTGGCTTCCAACAGAGTCAGACCGGCGCCGGCTGGTCCCTGCAACTCCTCGCCTGACTCATCCGGCAAAAGGCCGCGCCATTCCACAACTTCTTCTTCATCCATCAAAGACGATTCCTGATGAACTTGGTCGGTTTCCGGGTAGTCGATCCTAWCGTTGGACCCATCCTTGGTGTCTGGGGCCAGTGGGGCCGGCTCAATCATGTCGATCGCCGAAGGCGGTCCGCCGCCCGAACCGATGGGCACCAGGCAGATGGCAGCCTCCTGCTGCCCTCGGATSCGCAGCAACTGGTCTACGCGTTCGTCGACAAAACCGGCAACCAGATTGGCAGGCAACCGGAGCGMCGAACACAAAGCCAATAAGTTGGCCAGCATCGTACCGCAATCCCAATAACAATAACGGTAGCCTCTGGCCCGGTATTTCCACGCGCTACGCCAGAAGTTGGCGGTGAAAACCAGGGTGGCCGGGGCCGACGCGAACACCGRATCATTTCCAGCGGCTTCTACCAATTCCGACCGGTAATCACCCTTTCGTAATGGGCGAAGCGCGAAGTCCATCGGAGAAAAGTGGTAAACCCCCGCCTCCAGCCCGTTTATATCCTGGCATACCAGGTAAACGTCAATGGGGTAAAGGGCCCCGGCAGACGCCGCAGCCCGGTAATGGACATCGCCGATAACCTGCATGGAAGCCTTACGCACCAATCCGGCGGAGAAGAAAAGCAATTGGGACACCGAGGTTAAATCAAGCGAACCGGTCTCGGCCRGCTGTTCTYCTTCGGCAGCGGTACTCGATGCCGCTCCCGCATTAAATCTACTTGAGACCGCTTCTAGYGTCGGAGTCTCAGGCGACGGAAATCCCGGTGGCAGCGGCATCAGAGGTAGAGCGGAATAGGTCTTGAAAAGGGGCGGTTTGCTGGCTAGATCAATGTACGACAGCTTTGTCGCTTGGTGATAGGATCTGGCCGCTTCCCCATCTTGGTTGGACAATTATGTCTCCTTGATAGTCCCGTTCTAATCCTACAGCCGACCGTCACCGGAACATGGCCGGGCGCTTCCCATTCAATGCTTCCMGCTAAATAGTTCGTTTGATTCAGGATGAAYGAATTCCACTGAAAAACAGGGACGCTATTCTCRCTAACCGTTCCCTAAGGATATCACTTCGTCCCACTCTTCCTTGGTGACCGGTTGAACCGACAGGCGCATCCCCCGGCGAGCCAGAAGCATGGATTCCAACCTGGGGTTCTCCTTGATCTCCTGAAGCGTGACGGGACGGGCAAACTGCTCATCGGCTTGAATATCCACCATCATCCAGATGGGGTTGCCGGGAGTGCTCTTAGGGTCGTAATGCTTCTCCGCCGGGTCCCAAGACGTGCTATCCGGGTAACCCTCGCGCACGACGTGGGCGGTGCCGATGACAGCCATCGGTTTGGCGCTGCTATGGTAGAAGAGCACCCCGTCGCCAACCCGCATGTCGTCGCGCATATAATTTCGCACTTGGTAGTTGCGCACCCCGTCCCATTCCGCGGTTTGATTTTCCTCGGCCAGAAGGTCGGCAAAGGAATATGCCGTAGGTTCGGACTTGAACAGCCAGTATCGCCGGTCCGCCATGAACGTCTCCTTTACTGAACCTTCAGCTACTGAACCGTCACCGGATGCGTATGCCCGCCGCTTCCCGGTCGAAGCAACCCTGGGTAAGGTCGTCTCGTTCCTGGCGAAGCAGGTCTTTTCGAACTCTTAGGCTGGGCGTGCGGGGCAATTCATCCCGCAGTTCCACGTATCTCGGCACCTTGAAGTAGGCCAAGTGCTCGGCACACCAGTATACTACCTCCGCCGGTTCCAGCCTCGACTCCTGCCGCCGCGCCACGTAGACTTTCACTTCGTCTTCGCCCAACTCCGATGGGACGGCGATCACCGCGCAGTCCAGGACATCGGGATGACGCTTGATCACGTCCTCCACTTCCTGGGAAGAGATATTCTCACCTCTCCGCCGGATAATGTCCTTCTTTCGGTCCACAAAGAACAGGTAGCCGTCTTCGTCCATCCAGCCCAGATCTCCGGTATACAACCAGCCATCCCGGAGAGACTGGCGCGTCTGCTCCTCGTTCCGCCAGTAACCGGACATCACGGCCGGATTCTTTATGGTAATCTCCCCTACCGTGCCGGTTGGGACCGGCTCTCCTGACTCCGAATCGGAGATGCGGACATGGTTTTCGAAGCGCCGGTCCGGATGCCGGCGAGGCGCGCCCGAAGACGAAGGACGCCGCCTATCTCCGATCCCCTCAATCGTCCCGTAGCAGGTTTCGGTCATACCGAACCCGACGATAATATCAGTGCCAAACCTCTCCTGAAACGCCTCCAAAAATTCGGGCGGAAAAGCCGGTGAACCGTAAAACAGCCGGACTTGATTGTCCCGGTCTTGGGGCGTTTCCGGCTGCTTGGACAATACCGGCATCATCATTCCGATGAAGTTAACTACAGTGGCATTGGCCGCCCGCACTTGGTCCCAGAACCGGGACGCGCTGAACCGGTCAACTACCACCAATGTAGCGCCCGCCGCTAGGGACCCCATCGTCGAGTAGTACTGGACGTTGGCGTGGAAAAAGGGCAGGCAGGTGAAGAACCGGTCATCGGGGGTTGCTTGGGTCCAGTRGGCGAAACCCTGTCCTGCGGCAACGTACATCTGGTGCGAAACCATAACGCCCTTGGGGTTGCCGGTGGTCCCAGAGGTGTAGACCAACATGGACACCGCATCCGGAGAAACCGGAGCCGGCGAAGTTAAGGGCTGTGCTTTGGAAAGAGCGTCCGCAAAGCTCGTCCACCCATCCGCCTCCTCTTCATCACCTTCGACGGGAGGGCCGGAGGTGGGTCCTTCAGCAACAACCAATCTATGATGCACGCTGGAAGCGAGAGCAGACGCTTCTCGGGCCACGGAAACCAAAGTGTGGTGCGTTACTAACCCAACCGCCTCGGCGTCGTTCAGGATGTAAGCGGTCTCATCCCGCTTGTAGGCGRTGTTGATGGGAACACTGATGGCGCCCAATAAGGACAGGCCGAACCAACAGTAAAGGTACTCCAGGCAATTGGGCATAAACAGACCGACCCGGTCCCCCGGCGCCACACCCAAATCTTGGAACATCGACGCGGTTCTGCCAACGCTTAGTTGGAGTTGCCGGTAAGTAACTTTCTCCCCGGCCATCTCCACGAAAACTTTGTCGGGATTCTGGCGGACTGCGGCGTCCAGGAATTCGCCCAGGGACATCTCCCACATCGGGCGGCCAGGACCATTGGGTCCGGCGATACTGCTCATATCGAAATTAATTATTCCGGCCGGTGACCGTGTATCTGAAGCTCAGGACAGCTGGAGGAACGGCCTTTTTTAGACAGCGCAGGRCCAGAGACTCGCTAACTAAYCGGCGAACTCAAACTACCATGTAGCCGCTTCCCGGTCAATGGGGCGGTGGCTGGCCGACGCCTAAGTTGACACTATTTCAAGGCCGGTTTAAGCTAAATTTCGATCTCTACAAGGACGCTCGAGCAATGCCAGAATCAGTTGATACCAGACGCTTAAAACTGACCAACGACGAGGGCACCAAAGGAGTCCTTCTGGGTTTGCGCTGCCTGGAGTGCGGCACGGTGATCTTCGGCCCAGGGACATTCTGTCAACGCTGCACCTCGGCCAAGCTGGAACCCATGGAATTCAGCCAGACCGGTACTTTGTACAGCTACACCGTAGTCCGGATCCCACCGGCGGGATGGCCGGGGCCAGTACCATATATACTGGCGCAGGTAGAGCTTTCGGAAGGACCACAGGTCTTGGCGGAGCTCGTGGACTGCCAGGAGGATGCCTTACAAATAGGCATGCCGGTGGAACTTACTCTCAGACTTGTACAAGGGGAAGACTCCAGCGCCGCCAAAGTAGTGTACAAATGGCGGCCTGCCCAGCCCGAACCCAGAATGGCATGAGGTCCTGGGTAACGTTACAATATCTGAGCGCACGGTACTAAAAGAGGTGATGACATGGACCCTCAGACCGTCGAACAAGAGGCACTGCTTCTGCCTCAAGAAGCTCGAGCCAAACTTGCACAAAAGCTGCTTTTGAGCCTTGACACTCTCTCTGAAGAGGAATCGAAACAAGCCTGGCTTGTTGAAGCCGATCGCCGTGCCCGTGAACTTGATAATGAGAATGTACAGCCTATCTCCGCGGAAGAGGTACGAAGGAAAGCCCGGTCACTCTTAAGGTGAGATACYAGTTTCATCCCGCAGCCGAAGCCGAACATCTAGAAACAGTCGCTKACTACGAGACTCAGCAATCAGGACTTGGCGAGTCCTACCTCTCCGAATTTGAATCTGTCTTGGAGCGGGTTTGCGAGGCCCCAAACAACTACCCTATTGAGCGCGAACCGGATATTCGCCGCATTAGATTCGGGCGGTTTCCGTTCACGGTACTTTACCGCGAATCTGATGGCACGGTTCAAGTCCTGGCTGTGGCCCATCATCACCGTCGGCCATCTTATTRGCTCAGTAGGCTTTAAAAGCGGATCGGAAAGGACGGCCAAGCGCTTACATATCGCACTGAATCTCGAGTTCTCTCATTTGAGGCAGCAATCTAGCCCACTGCGGAGGTACATCCTTGACCCAATTTCGTCCGGGACGTCAGGTAATGGTGGCCGGGGTTGGTCTGCATTCCTTTGGCCGGTTTCCGGAAAAAGACCTGCCTGCTCTGGCTTTGGAAGCGGTGGTGCCCGCCCTGGGCGACGCCGGTGTCCAATGGCGTGATATCCAAGTGGCCTACTTCGGGCATGTGTACTACAACGGCATGTCCATGGGCGAAGGCGCCCTSGGYCGGTTAGGACTAACCGGGATACCTATAATTAACGTGGAGAACGCCTGCTCCAGCGGCTCTACCGCCTTCTGGCAAGCCTACTGGGGCATAACCACGGGTATCTTYGACTTGGCCCTGGCCTTTGGCGCGGAGAAGGTGCCCCGGGGCCCGGTGACCGTGACGGCCGAAGATAGCCCGGAGCGGTACATCGGGGCCGACCACATGATGGCCGGCTACGCTTTGCGGATGCGCCGCTACATGATGGAAACCGGCGCGCCCGAAACAGCGCTGGCCCAAGTAGCGGTGAAAGCGCGGCGGAACGCCGCCCTCAATCCCTACTCCCACCGCAAGGAAACCCATTCCGTGGAGGACGTCCTACAATCCCGAATGATCGCCGACCCTTTGACTCTGTACCAGTGTTGTCCCACCAGCGAAGGGGCCGCCGCCGCCGTTCTGGTCGCCGAGGACGCCTTAAGCCGGTACGGTATCGACAAGAATAGGGCGATACGCATCGCCGCCGCGGTGCTCACCTCCGGTGGCTACAACGGCAAAGGCAGCGACCATTCGGCCTTCAGYCCYTACCGCACCGAACCCGCCGCTCTGGAAGCCTACGAGATCAGCGGACTGAAGCCCGAGGACGTAGACCTGGTCCAAGTGCACGATGCGGCCACCATCGGCGAACTGCAACAGCTCGAGGCTTTGCACTTGGTCCCATTTGGCGAAGCCTGGCGGGCCACTGAGGACGGGCGAACCGCCCTGACCGGAGACATACCCACCAACACCGACGGCGGCCTGTTGGCCATGGGCCATCCCTTTGGCGCGACGGGYATCCGCATGATCCATGAAACGGTGCTGCAACTTCGGCACGAGGCAGGCCCGCGCCAAGTGAAGGATGCCAGAGTGGGCTTGGCCGAATGCTCCGGCGCCGGAGACGTAACCACCGTACACATCCTTACCCGGTAGAAGGCGTCGATCAGCATTCCGCTGTCAGCCGCCAGGCCTCTCGCCCCCCAGCGAAGGATTGTTCGCCGGACCAAGACAACATTCGGATACTAATACCTGAAAGCTGAGGGCTGACAGCTGATAGCTTTTTGCTGGAGCAAAAAATGCCTTCTTTCATAGTGATGGCAGCCATGAAAGGGCGGTTCGTCTCGGACCAGGGCAACGTCTACGACAACTTCCAGATGATGGGATACGTCGACGCTCCGGGACCTAATGAAGCTGTCACCCAGTTCTTCGACCAGACGCCCTATCCGATCAGGTGGGAGGATGTGGAGTACCTCTGGGCCGAACAACTGGCGGAATCWGAAGGCAACGCCCATCACGGCGATTACGATCGGGTTTATGTCGAGTCGTTACGCCGCCGTTGGGAATCGCAGGACGAGATCGGCTGAAGGTTTTTGACGCGCYAGGGTCACTTGCGGGCAACCCACCGCTTATGTACCAGTCCCCTAACTACGAGTCCCTTAACATTGTAGGGGCGGGTTTGAAWCCCGCCCCTACGCGTCRTCAAGAAAACCAACKAAGGYAAGCCNTACTTGGGCAGATYGCCGGCCACCTTGCGGAGTTCGGTGAACTCGGTGCGGAAGCCTTCGGCCAGGGCACGGCGGTCGGTGCCGTGAAGGATGAATCGGGCCCCCTGGTTGATCCAGTAACTGGATAGCTCCGGGTTCTGGTGGTGCACCAAACAGGCGATCCCACGGGCATCACAAGTATCGATCACATGCTTAACCGTGGTCTGGTATTCCGGGCGGTCGTACTGATCGGGGAATCCAAGGGAGATGCTCATGTCGTTGGGTCCGACGAAGATCCCGTCGATACCGGGGACGTCCAGGATCGCCTCCAGGTTCTTCACGGCGTCGACACTCTCTATCCCGATGATGGCGATGCTATTCTTGTTCCTCTCTTCAAGAAACGCCTTGGTGGCCTCGCTGACGTGCTCTCCTGTCTCTACGACACGCCGCACCGCGTCGCCCTTCAAAGGACGCCATTTGGCCGCCCCAATCACTTCCTTAACCTGGTCCACGGTCTCGCAATAGGGCGCCAGTATTCCCTGGGCGCCGGCGTCCATGGCCATGGTGACGTAATGGGAATCGGGTATGGGAATGCGGACGATGGGCACCACGCCGGTAGTGTTCATCATAGTCAAGAAATCGCCCAATTCGCCCCGGCTGCGGGCGCCGTGTTCGGTGTCGATGACCRCGTAGTCCAGACCCACGCCGTCCAGTACCGGCAACCAGCGTGGATTCCGGCTCAGACTTAGCATGGTGCCAAAGACCCGGCCCCCGTCTTTCAATATTGCTTTTAACTCAGCGCCGTTCATAATTCACTCCTTAGTTAGCTTTCAGCTGTCAGGGCTTCCCGCCCCCATACCTTTCAGGAACAGACCCATTCGCGCGGTTCGTAACCAGAGGAACGAAACACCGGTCCTATCCATGTAAAGAGATTGACCTTTTGCCCCAGCAACAAYAGCCTTGGGGGAGGTGGGCGGTNNGNGNNGNNCGCTGATAGCTGAATGCTTTTACGGTTTTGCCGTGAGCACGTTCTGACAAAAGATTGCTGTGTTTACCAGGTCAGGTATCACCACGTATTCGTTTATCGTATGCATCTCGTTGGTGGACATTCCGACCACGACACATTCGATGCCGTGGTGCCGCATCACGTTGGCGTCGGTGCCGCCCCCTGAGGGCTTGATGTTGGGTTTTAGGTTCAGATCGCTCATCACCCGGGTCACCAGCTTCACGATTTGATCGTTTGGGTCCAGGTTATACATATGGAATAACACTTCTAATTGGTCATCGATGGTGGCTTCGGAGTACTTTTGCCGTGCCTTTTCAAAAACGGCCTCGACGTCCATCCGCAGCAGGTCCAGGGTCTCGGTGTTGCGGCTGCGGAACTCGCCGCTAAAGGTAGCATCGGATGGCACCGCGTTACGTACCGAGCCGCCGGCGATGGTCCCAACGTTGAAAGTGGTTTCTTCGTCCAATCGCCCGTTGGGCAACTGGGAGATGATGTCTGACGCGATGCGGATAGCCGAGATCCCCTTCTCCGGCTCAACTCCCGCATGGGCCGCCCGGCCCTTGACGGTCACGTCGAAACCCACGTAAGTGGGACTGGCTCCGGTGATAGTGTTGACCGGTCCATTGCCGTCAAACACCACCGACTCTTTGGCTCTGATCATGGAGTAATCCAAGTTGGTGGCGCCAATCAGTCCGATCTCCTCGCCCCGGGTGAAAACTACCTGCACCGGACAACGGGTCAGCCCTTCGTCTTTGATCGACTGCAGGCCTTCCAGAATGGCCGCAACCCCGGCTTTGCAATCGCCGCCCAATATGGTTGTCCCGTCGGAAACGATACGGTCTCCCTGTATCCTGGGTTTGATGCCCCGGCCCGGCTCCACCGTGTCCATGTGGGCCGATAAGAGCAAGGGTTGACCGCCCTCTTCAGACGCGATCACGTTGCCGTGGGCGTCCCGGGCCACCTGGAACCCTAATCCTTCCAAGCGGTCTACCAGGTGCCGGGCAACGTCTTCCTCTTCGTCCGAGGGGCTATCGATCTGTACCATCTCGCAAAATGAATTGACCAGTCGTTCTTGATCAGCCATTTCTACCTTCTTGTCGATATTGGATAGAGTATTGCCGCTTTGGAACGCCAGGGAGGCGGCCCCGCGTATTATACAGTACTCCTTCAGCCTGCGGCCCCGCTTAACCCGCTAGGGCGAGACGGMGATCGCCACCAGGCCCAACATGATGACCGCCGACCCAACGAGCCGGGCCCGGCCAAAGGGCTCCTTCAAGATAACCACTCCCATCAACACGCCGACGACTATCCCCACCTCTCGCGCCGGGGCGATGTAGCTCACCCGCGACAGGGAAAAGGCGGTGAGCACCAACCCGTAGGCCAGGAAAGTCAGCAGGCCGGCAGCCACGATAGACTTCCGGTGGGAACGCCACGTCCGTCCCAGAGCTTGGGTTCCCCACTTTCGCCGGATGTATGGAAACAGGCAGACGGCCGAACCCAAGGTCATCAGATACATGTACAGAAAGGGCTGTACGTGACTGACACCCCTTTTATCGATGATGGCGTAGACCGCGATGGTGAGGCCGGTCAGGACGGCGTAGCGGGCGCCGGTGTTGCTGAGGATGCTCCAGGGTTGGAACAGGAACCGCTGAAGCTCCCCGGTCCACGAGATTATGTAAATCCCGACGACRATCGCGATGATACCTAATACCGCCGGGAAGGCAATGGTTTCCCCCAGCAAGATCACCGCCAGAATGGGCACCAACATCGGGCCGAACCCTCGGGCGATGGGGTAGACCAACGATAGGTCGCCTTGGGCGTAGCCGCGCCCCAACAGTATGAAATAAAAGACATGAAGAATCACGGTGGCCAAAACAAACAGCCAGCCGATGGGGTCGAAAGGRAATAGCCAAAATAGCGTTACGCCCAACGGCGCTAGCAACACGGCCGACGCCACCAAGAGGCAAAATATAAATACCTCTTGGTTGTCCGACTTTTTCAGCATCAGATTCCAGGAGGAGTGGGCCAGGGCGGACAGAAGGACGAGGCCAAGGGAGAGGGGAGTCATGGGGGTGAGTATAGCACCGTCGCTGGAGACCGCCGGTGATTTTACCGGGAGCCYCGGAGGCCCATCTGTCGAACCAAGCCGCTCAACCTGCCCTGTGCTAATATGTTTGCGGTCGACGCCAGGGCCAGAACTCCAATAAGCCCTCGTGTATCGATCTTCCGTTAAGACCCTGGCCGCCCGGCCTCTGGCCGACAGACAAGCTCCATCCTCAACCATCAAAGGAGGCTACATGGCCGGAAAGAGACGCTCGATCCACGTTGAAGGTGTCCATCACGGCGCGCCTATCCCCATGGGCGCCCTGGTGGGCAACGTTCTATTCTCCAGCGGCATCATRGGTATCGACCCCGCCACCGGAACCCCTCCCGACGACTTGGAAAGCCAATGCGAGTTCGCCTTCCAAAACATGCAGGCGCTGGTGGAGAACGCCGGGGGCACCATAGAAGACATTGGGTCGGTCAAGGTCTGGATGAAGGACCGGTCCCAGCGGGACGCGGTCAACAAGCCGTGGCTGAAGCTCTTCCCCGACGAAAACAACCGTCCGGCCCGTCACGCCATCGAATACGACGCCTTCCCACCGGGGGTGCAGGTACAACTGGAGATTATCGCGGTGTTGGGCTAGGGGACTTCCTGTCCCCAGCCACCGGCTACCTATTGTCGAAGTGGCTCCGGGGCAGTCTGGCCCCCACGATCTTCATCAAGTAATCCCAGACCTGTCTGCTGTTGTCCTTTTCGACAATGCATACCTTGATGTTGTGGGGASCGGGCCCGTGGATGCATGAGTGGGCAATATCGCCCCTCACTTTGTCGCACATCACGTAGCCGTGGACGAAGGGCTGGGGCGTTCGAGTTTGGGTCCCGCCCGAAACCATGTCCCAACGGGGGTTTCCCAAGTCGGACCAGCGGACTGTCCCGACACGGTGGTCGTCCCAATCCCGCCGGACCCGAACCRGMGTCCGGCCGCCGGGCTCCCGGCCCCGCCCAGACTTGCCGGTTTGCAGAGGATGCGCCCCAGCCAAAAGCCTGGCAACCGTCCAAAGCAACCTGACCAGCAGAACCACGCCGCTCTTGAGTAGCAACAAAGACCGCAGGAAGAATCTCATCGGCGTTATGTTATCCCAATTTTCGCCGGATGGGGAACCTAGCTGCCGCTCTATGAACCGGCATGTYCGGGTGATTTGCCTGCCGATTCGGTCCAACCGCTACTGGAATCTCCCCAGCCGAGACTATCTCACCTGTTARGCCGGGCTAGCCCCGTCGCTACAAATTCCCGAACATGGTGGCGGCGTGCCCAGGAAAGGTGCACACGAACTGATACGTCCCAACGAATGGGGCGCTGAAACTTACCACTTCCGTCTCGCCGGGATCCAACAGACCGCTGTGGGCAAGAATCCTATCATCCCCGGCCGGGATCCAGCCATTTTCGGCGCCCGCGGCCGCSCCGGCACTTGCCACCSCGTCTTTAGTGCCAGCCTTCACCAGCACCCAGTTGTGCTGGTAAATCTTGGACGCGTTGACAAAAGTTAGCTTTATCGACGCCTGATTGGTTTCGCGAAGTTCGGCCCTATCGAATCTCAATGCGTCGCCTACCGTGCTGATGATGGGCCGGCCCCGCTTAYTGTCGATCTCGGATTGCGAGCGAGGAGCGGGAGTCTTTGTAGGCTCGGGAGCACTGCAGGCGATGGCTAAGACCAACGTGGCGGTAAAAAGTCCTAAAGTTATCAGTGAGGTCCTTTTCATAAACCCTCCACGAGCTAATATAATCTGCCAYGCACGTTATGGCAGAACTGGTCCATAGAGCACCTTCCAGTATGTCCATCCAATTGTTTTCCGCGGCTCTCGCGCCAAATCCGCCTAGACCGTGTCTATCGGCGTAGCGCCCAGCATAAGCTGATGGTGGTCTTATCCGAGAGAACACTGAAACCTAGAACAAAGGTTATATAAAGCAAATCTAGGTAGAATGACTCATAGACTACGCCGTCATTTAGTTGATATTGTGTTAGCATCCGACGGTTCGCCATCTCCGCCAGCCGCGGCCTGGGCTTAAGATAACCGGCTCAGTCCAGCACTGGAGATTTGGACCAGAACGCCCTGGTAATCTTTCTGGACGAGTCCTCGAAACGGGAGGCGCGGTTAATTCTTATCAATCTGGAAATCTTAATGATTATAGTTTACTGGCAAGACGCGAGACGGGGACAGAACCTGGTACTCACCAACGACGTAACCGGACGGGAACAGAGAATCGGTGGGTTTACGGAGGTCAACCAAAGATTCGCCGCCTATGTAACCACCGCCGAATATGACCCAAGGAATTCGAAAGACGGATTACCGACTATGAAAGAAGCCAAGGCTTTCGTTGAGTCTTTCAAGCCTTGGGAACTTTATGGCGCCGAAGGCGTATCCGTCGAGCCAGAGGTTAGRCCGGCAGTTAAGTCCTCTAGTCCGRTCTCGGCCGCAGCGCCRGCGCTGCCAACGACCTGGACATTTTCCTGATAGATGCGGCGATAACCACCGCGATCGCCGGGGCCACTGTGGGAAACGTGGGTGGCGACCCGGTTGAAGTTTTCGCCTACACCAACACAACGGGTTCGARCSTCACKGTCAATGTACTGATCGGGGTCTTCAGCGGAGCGAATCCCGGTTTCATGAAATACGTGATCTTCGGCTCGAGCGCGATCAATGAATTCGCCACCAACAGCGGAACTATTTACGGACACGCCAACGCCGCCGGAGCCGAGGCCACCGGCGCCGCCGACTATGTTAAGACACCCGCCTTCGGAGTTGACCCGCCCGAATTGGAATCCTTCTCATCGGCGGGGCCGACGCCCATCCTGTTCGATGTCTCGGGCGTCCGGCTAGGAACGGCCGAAGTGCGGGCCAAGCCCGAAATCGTTGCCCCCGACGGCACCAACACTACCTTCTTSGGATCGTCCGATGCATCGGGAGGTGGATGTTGCGAGCAGGATGGTTTCCCCAATTTCTTCGGTACCTCCGCCGCTGCTCCGCATGCCGCGGCATTGGCAGCGATGATGATAGACGCAGAGCCCCTGATTACCCCTTCCCAGATTTATTCGAAAATGGAGAGCACCGCCATCGACATGGGGGTACCGGGGCCCGACGACGATAGCGGCTTTGGTCTGGTTCAAGGGGAACAAGCGGTAGACGGGCTCATCGGCTTGGACTTGAACGTTGGAGTTCTGACAACCCTGTCAATGGAAAGCAAGCCGGGCCAGCCTATCGCCCCAGAGCCGGTTCAACTCACCAATTCCGGGGGCGTGGATGGGCACTTGGCGATTCGCATCTATAACGTGACTGAAAGCGGCGGCATCCTCTCGGAGGCAGAATGTACCAGCCAGGGGGGCGCATACGCACCTGGGTCGCCACCTGCTTGCACGGGGCTGGTGACACCGGATCAAAATGATCTGGGGCGCTTTTTCGAGCTCGGCGTTGAGGAAAGTTCCACTGAACTCCTGGCTTCCGTGCCTCTGGGCGCGGTCGAGGATCTATGCGTGGAACTCGGAGGGTTAGGCTCCGGTGAAACCCGAGACTTGCTTTTATTGTTCAGGATCGACSAGGCTGCGGACAACCGCTACCAAGGGGACATGGTTCATTTCGACATTGATCTGCTTTTGCACCAACCCAACGACCCCGCCAAACACTCAAGCACCCCCGGAGAGGCCTGCGGGGGAGGCGCCCTCTCGCTTAACAACTTGGGAACCTTGCCGCCGCTCCCTTAAGCCCGAGGACAAGCGATAACCTCGGCTGCGAAAGAAGACCGTCGCGACTAATCACACTGGCCGCTCAGCCTYAACTCGTATCGATAAACGGTTTCCGCCTAGCCACCAAAGGTAGAGGAGAAAGTTTTGTCCGGCCACCGAGCCGCCGGGTTCCGCGATCGTTCAGCCCGCCGGATGATGCRTGTAATTTCAGATCGGGGCGTAGATCATCCGGGAGATAAAACCGATCTGTGTTTATGTTAACAAGACCCAAATTGAAAGGCCCCCGGTGTATTCCGGGGGCCTTTTCGAGATTCAACGATTGGTAGCGCGTGCGGGATTCGAACCCGCGATCTCCGCCTTGAGAGGGCGGTGTCCTGGGCCAACTAGACGAACGCGCCACGCAAGTAGCTGGGGGTTAACTTAGGGCCCATGGAAACATCGTATCAGAGGTCCTCTAGGCTTGTAAACCGGCTCTGACCGCCTATTAGCACAAGTTATCTGGCCTGGGCAGAGACATATCAATTCTTGCAGTCCTAACGCGGCCAAGGCTTACGGGGTCGCTACAAAGTCACCGAACATGGTGAAATTGTGACCAGGGAAAGTGCATACGAATTGGTAGGTACCGGCGGCCGGCACGGTAAACCTGACTCCCTGAGTCCCACCGGGCTCCAGCAGGCCAGATTTCGCGAGCACTCGGTCGTCGCTACGRGGGATCCAGTGAGCTTCGGYTCCCGCTTCGGTCCCGGCGGCGGCCACCTCATCTTTCGTTCCTGACTGCACCAACACCCAGTTGTGCTGATTGATGGTGGAGGCGTTCTGGAAAACCACCGTAATCGTGGACCCGGCTTTGGCCTCCAGGCTGGCTTGGTCGAATTTCAGCGTGTCACCTTCGGTGGAAATCGCAAGCGCTCCTGCCGGAACATCGACCGGGGGCGGAGCATTTACCGCGGGCGGAGCGCCCGAGCCAACCAACAGGTTCAACTCAGTGGCCTCCCCGGAGGTCCAGACAGCCGTGGGGCTGCCGTCCCGTCCGCCAATCTTGAAGATTATCTTTCGATCGGCGAAGAGGGTGCTGCTACGTTGGACTATTTTAATAACGTAGCGGCCATCGGTAACCGTGGTCCCCGCCACCGAATCCGGTACGCCTTCCAGAAATGCCGTAACCTGGGTGCCATCGACAGCAGYCGCTCCGTCAACGGTCACTGTCCCCACGAAAGCGTGGGGCGGTATCGGGCCGCCCGGTTGGCCGAAAGAGACGTCAGGCGGAGCTGTTGTATTCTGCGGAGCTTGCGTYGGGAMATCGCCGCCACCACACGCTATGGCCAAGAACGACACGACCGCGAAAATACCGGTTAGTTTTAGGGTTACTTGTAACACCGTTTCTCCTTAATCTACGGAAGATCCCACTTTGTTATTTTTATCACAATCTCTAACGGACTACAAGGAACCCGGGCCCAAGACAGGTTATGTACCGTTATAATTCGACTATTCTAGTGTTCCAGTAACATCCGTTATACCTGAAGCTACGCCAGGATACGAAAACAGGATTCGTTCGTCCGCTAGTGTCTGGCCGGCGGGCCCACGGCAAGCTCACCCCCGGAGCCGGCGGCTGGGCCTTTAGAAGGACCGGGCAACGGCGAACTGGAACTAAATATATCCAAGGAGTTGACTTTGGAAGTAGGAAAGTTCCCGGCGGCCCTGCTGGAGAAGATCCTGGCCAAGGTAGACATTACCGACCCCCGAGTGGTGGTGGGACCCCGGGTGGGCGAGGATACAGCGGTGCTACAAACTGGGGGAAGCTTACTGGTGGCCAAGAGCGACCCGGTAACTTTCGCCACCGACCGGATAGGCTGGTATGCCGTTCAGGTCAACGCCAACGACGTTGCTTGCACCGGAGGGATCCCCAAGTGGTTCCTGGCCACCCTGTTGGTGCCGGAACGGTTCACCGARGMCGAAGCTGAGGCGGTGTTCGACCAGATCTTGGAWGCCTGCCGCTCCCTGAATGTCTCCCTRGTGGGAGGACATAGCGAGGTGACCTACGGCATCGACCGGCCRATCATCATGGGGACGATGCTGGGAGAAGTTGAGCAAGAYCGGTTGATWCTTACCGGCGGCGCCCAAGACGGCGACAGCATCGTGCTAACCAAGGGCATCGCCATTGAGGGAACGGCGTTACTGGCCCGGGAGCGCCCAGCCGCCCTGCTTCAGGGCGGGATGACWMAAGGGGRGATAGATCAAGCCGCCTCYYTATTARGTGTACCGGGTATAAGTGTACTCAACGACGCCCGCATCGCCTGTGCCTCAAGCCAGGTTCATTCCATGCACGACGTTACCGAAGGGGGGTTGGTTACCGGCCTGAGAGAGGTTGCAAAGGCCTCTGGGCTGGGGCTGGCCATCGAGGAAGGCAGTGTGCCAATCTTGCCCGAGTGTCAGGAGGTTTGCCGAGTTCTGGGCTTGGACCCAATGGGGTTGCTGGCTTCGGGTGCGCTGCTAATCACTTTGCCCACCCCCGATGTACCTGGATTGCTGACGGCCTTGGAACAAGAGGGAATCGACGGGTTTGAGATAGGGACGATGATGGATGCCGCCGAAGGCCTTCAGATGGTCGAACTCCATGGGGAAACGCCATTGCCCGAGTTCAGCCGTGACGAGTTGGCCCGATACATGTCCGCTAGCGAGTAACTCACGCTTACACCAAAGGGTTACCCTACTCCTTCTGGTACACTTGGAAAGCGTCTATCAACCGGGACACTGTGGCGTTGGCCCCACTGACTGTAATCGCTACCTTTTTACCCTTCAGTCGGTCCTTGATCTTCACGGCGCCGGCAGTGGCTGCCGCTCCCGCGCCTTCCGCCAAGGTGTGAGCCTTCTCCACCAGTAAGCCCATGGCCGAACGGATCTCATCGTCGCTCACCAGGATAAAGTCGTCGAGAAGCTCCCGGAGGATCGACTGGGGCAGGTCGTAGCCTACTTTGGTGGCCAACCCTTCAGCAAAGGTCTCCACTGCAGATTCCACCGGCCGCCCTTCCTTCCAATACCGGTAACCACCGGGTGCGGCTTCCGATTGAACCGCCACGACCTGGATGTTAGGGTCCACCGATTTGGCCACCAGACATGCGCCGGAAACGCCGCTGCCCCCGCCCATGGGAGCGACGATAACCTCCACGTCGGGCAGGTCCTCAATAACTTCCAATGTCTGAGTGGCGACTCCGGCGATGAGCAGGGGTTCATTAGCCGGGTGCGCGTATCGGTAGCCCTCCTCGGCGGCCAACCGCTCGCAATAGTCCTTAGCCTCATCGAAGTTTTGCCCATGGAAGATCAACTCGGCGCCCAAGGCCCGCATGGCGGCTACCTTTACCGGATTAGCTTCCTCCGGTAGCACGATAAGTGCCCGGGCGCCGAACAATCCGCAGGCATAGGCGATGGACTGGCCATGGTTGCCGGTGGAAGCGGTAATAACCCCGCGGCCGCGTTCCTCATCGCTCAGATGGGCCAACAGGTTGACTCCTCCCCTGGCTTTGAATGCTCCCAGAGGTAGATACTCGTCGTGTTTCAAATAGACCTGTGCGTCCAAGAAGTCGCTGATTCCTAGAGAAAAGTGTAACGGAGTCCTAGGTAAGTAGGGCGCGATGGTTTTCTTGGCTTCGTACACGTCCCGAAGGGTGGGCGCTTGCATCCTCATTCCTCGTTAGACACGGTTTAAATTCGGTTGGCGGTTGGAGTACAACCAGCTTAGGTTACCGGTCTGGAGGTGTCAAYCGAGGCGGGTATCATGCCCTCRGTTGGCTCAAGGAAGARCTTARGATCACTCGTCCAGCGAGCCGGGTGTCCCATCAGTTGCGTCATAAGTCCTATTCTGAGCCCGAATCGACTTGATGCGGTGCACCAACAACCAGATCGCCCCGGCAGCCAGAATGAGCAAGATAGGGATATCGAAGGGCCGCATCACGGCCCGCAGGTCCTCCCAGTTTTCGCCTAACAAAAAGCCGCCGTAAGCCAATCCAAGACTCCATATAAAGGAACCGGCGAAGGTATATAGGGAGAAGCGCCAAAGATTCATCCTGGCCAACCCAGCGGGGATGCTGATGAATGTACGCACTACCGGCAGCAACCGGCCGATGAAGACGGCCCACTCACCGTACTTATTGAACCAGATCTCGGCTTTATCAACCTCGTCCTTGCTCATCAGTACATATTTGCCATATTTCAGCAAAAGGGGCCGTCCCCCCTTCATGCTAATCCAATAAGCCACCCACGAGCCCAGCAGGTTCCCCATGCCGCCGTAAAACCCAGCTAATAGCACCCACCACACACTTCCGCCTTTAGCCTGGATCAATAGCCAACCGGCAAGGGGCATGATCAACTCGCTGGGGAAAGGTATGGCCGCGCTTTCAATGGCCATTAGAAACACCACACCGGGCCATCCGATAGCGCCGTAGACCTGAGTAATGATTCCCAGAAACAGAATTTCTATGGTTTCAATGATTTCCATAAGGCCCGAGTTTAGCAGCGCCGCAAAGGCGGGTCAATCGGAAACAAGGCGCATTTAGCTACGTGTTCTAGTTTTGTTTAGGAAAAGCTTAAAACTTTTTTAAACAAATGTTGACAATTAACACAAACATATGCTAATGTGTTTACGCCTCGGTACACCGAGAGTCCACTTCAGTACATTGGAGGTACATTATGGCCAGGAAGACTAAGTTGATGCAAAGAGTCGAGCGGGATCACCAACGGCCTCTGGAGCGCCTCCTACCTGAGATGGTCAATGAAGTCGGCTTGTCAGCCACCGCCGAAGAGTTGGGTGTGAGTAAAGCAACCCTGGGATACTGGTTGCTGAAGTTGGGGATAAATGTACGACGGGTAGCGTTGGCGCCGGGTGAGACCCTCGAGGTAAAGCGCGCGAGTTAACCACGGTTTTTGGATGCCCGGCCTTGTGGGCCCTTTTAAGGCCTGTTAAGGCCGGTCACCGAACCTAGGTAGCCTGCAACCTAGGTAGCCTGCAAGGTCTTAAATCCTTGGCAACGCTCGGCAAGGACGACATTATTGCTACTGCAGGTGTTATGTAAACAAAGAGCCCCCGGCAAATGCCGGGGGCTCTTTTTATTCGTCTTGGGATCGGCAAGGGACTTTCTGGTCCCTTGCCCGCCTTTAACCCTGGAAGATGTCTTCGGGGAGGAAGGCCGACACGGTGACGTTCGGCAGGTCCACAATGTTGCTAACTCTTAGATCCACGGCGACACTGCAGATGATATACGCCTGCTGGCGGGACCAACCCCGCTCCTGGAGCAGATCTATCATCTGGATCAACGCGTGGCGCGCCGCCAAGGTCAGGTCTTCGCCTTCCTGGGTCCCGTCATCCCGGAAGGGCATCCCCATGGTGGCGATGAAGTTTCGGGGAGCTGCCCACTCCGGAGCGATGAAATAGCCGGGATGGGCGAATCGAGGGAACTTGATGTTGTGCCGGGCCGCTTCCCCCTTATGCAACTTGAACTTAACCACCGCTGTAGCACCCATCTCGATGGCGGTGATACAGCACTCCCCGTCGCCCTGGGCAAAGTGTCCATCCCCGGCGGAGTACAAGGCCCCGTCCACGTTTACCGGTATCAGCAGCCGTGAACCCTTGGTCAATTGCTTAGCATCTACATTTCCGCAGTTTTCTCGGGGCGGTATGGTGCGCAGGCCGGTATCGGCGATGTCACCACCCGAGGGCACCGCATCTTCCGGATCCGGCGGCTGAGCGATTCCGCCTCGCCGCACCAGGTCCGCCTCCCGGCGGGTCCACTCCTCCAACTGAGCGTGAGACGGCGCGATGCCGGCGGTGCCCATGAACGACCCGTTGGGTATGCGCACGCCGGGCAACTGGGGCGAAGTCGCCCAACCGTCGCTCATTTCCCAGTGAGCGATGTAGGGCTCGGTGAACAGGTCCCGCAGGAACCCGGCGCCGGGCCTGCTGCGCGTCCAACCTCGAGGTTGGGGAATCACGTCAATATACTCGACTTCCAGCAGGTCCCCGGGGGATGCTCCGGTTATGTAAACCGGCCCGGTCAGCGGGTGCGCCACCTTGGCGTCGAAGCCCTCCATGTCGGCTACTGTCATGTGGGGCTTAACTTGCTCGTCGGATGCGTCCCGGGTCTCCAACAGCACTTCTTCCTCTGGGTCCACCTCCAGCACCGGCGTGATATCGGGATGCCACCGGTTGTGACCCTTACCGGGTTCTTCTTTAAGGCGTTTGTTACGGTCGATCTCGATACTTTTCATGGAAGTTAATCGCTCCTCACAATGACCAATCGTCGGGGACTTCAGGTGTGCGCATGGGCTTAATCATTACCTCCACCACCGCCGCTTGGCCGTTCTCCGTGGCCTGGATGGCCCGTTTGAGAGCCGGAGTTATCTCGGCCGGATCTTCAACCCGCTCGGCATGGGCGCCAAGCCCCTGGGCCACCATCGTAAAATTCCCACCCAGTTGAGCGAAGGCGGGAGGAGCGCCGCCCGGTCTTTCCATGCCCATCAAGCCTCCTCCAGTGCCACCGTTATTGACGATTATCGTCAGGGTTGGGAGGCCCATCCGGACGGCGGTCTCAACCTCCATGCCCGTCATACCAAAGGAAGCGTCCCCCAGCAGGTGGACGACCAGATGGTCAGGCTTCCCCAATTTGGCGCCTACCGCCGCGCCCATGGACCAACCCATGGCCGCCATTCCGCCCATTCCAACGTAGTTGCGGGGCCGGGTGGTAACCCAGAAGGGGGAGACGTATCCCCGGCTTCCGCCGGCGTCATGGATGGCGACGGTCTTGTCCTTGTCAACCAACTGCATCAGATCATAGACCACCCGGTAACCATTGGTTGGCGTCGATTCATCGGTGAAAACGGAATACCACTCGCCCAGCCATTTGTCCCTGGCCTGCTGAATCTCCGCCACCACTTCCTCTTTAGCGCCGCCTCGGCCCGGTCCAACCCGGTCTTTGACGGCGTTAATGATGTCGCGGAGGGCCAGCTTGGCGTCCGCCAGAATGGGAACRTCGGCCATATAAGTCTTGTTCAGGTCGGCTGGGTCGGCGTTGACGTGGATCAGTTTCACGCCAGGGGAGAAGGGTCTCCCGTCGGTGCCGTTGGGTTGCCGATAGGAATTTCCTACTGCCAACACCACATCGACCTTGCGGTTGATCTGCATAGCCGGTCCACTGGCGTACTTGCTGCGGGGGTAGATCCCCATACCGAGTGACAAAGGGTGGTCCTCTGGGAAGATTCCTTTGGCCACCAGAGAACTGGCCACCGGCATGGACAGCAACTCGGCCAGCTCCATCACCTCGTCGGCGGCGTCCGCCGACAGACAGCCACCACCGACGTTTAACACAGGGTACTCTGCCCCTACCAATAGATCAGCGGCCATTTCAACGTCGGCCGGGGCCGCCGACGGTTTTGCGCCTGGACCGACCGGCGTATAGCTAAAGTCTTCATCAGAAATCTCGCCGGCCATGATGTCCTGAGGCATTTCTATCACCACTGGCCCAGGGGAGCCCGAGCGAAGATTGGTGAAGGCACGGCGCATAATTGTGGGAATCTCGTCCACTCGGGTGATGGTCGCTTTCCACTTGACCAGGTTGTCGAAGATGCTGGAAGGAACTTCCTGCTGGTACTCTTTGCCCAAGTTGCGTAGCGCGATCTGGCCCATAAGCAACAGCACCGGTATATTGTCGGCGTAAGCGCCGGCTATTCCAGTCAGGGTGTTGGTCGCGCCGGGGCCGCTACCGGTCATGGCCACGCCCACTTGTCCGGTGGCTCGAGCATAGCCGTCGGCCACCTCTACCCCCAACCGTTCGTGGCGGGTGGCAAATACTTTTATCGTCTCTGAAGTCCGAAGAGCGGGGAACAAGACGTTAAGCCCACCCCCAGCAAATCCGGTGATGTATCGCACTCCTTCCAGTTCCAGACAGCGGACTAATGCGTCTCCGCCCTTCATAGTAAGTCCTCCAAGATTTCAGCTATCAGCCGTCAGCCATCAGTACAGTCCAGGCTGACTGCTGGGATAATACGCTCACGCCTGAACCGGGTCAAGAAATCAACGCGATCTTCCCCGTAGGCAAGCACACGGCAAGTTTGCCCAGCCTTGACCGGTTATCGGGCCCGTCGTATCATCCCAACAACCTCACCGACGCACGGTTATAGGCTGAATGCTGATAGCCGAACGTTGATAGCTTCAAGGAGACATTATGCCCACAGCCGACGAATTGATCGTCCAGACCCTGGAAGAAGCAGGAGTGGAATACGTAATAGGTATCCCCGGCGGCGGCACCGGACAGATCTACAACCTGCTTTACGGCAAAGAAGACCGCATCAAAACTATCCTGGTTCGCCATGAGCAAATAGCGGCCATCATGGCCGACGCCTACGGACGGGCCACCGGCCGCCCGGCGGCCATCATGGGTCAGGGCTTGTTCATGGCATCCAACGCCACCTTCGGCATCATGGAGGCCATGCTGAGCAGTTCACCGATGGTGGTGATAACCGACACCTCCGACGGCGGAGTGGGTTTTCATGCGGCCAACCAGTCCGGGGCCGGAGAGTACGGCAGCATGGACATCACCACGATATTGAAGACGATGAGCAARTACACCACCCTGGCCACCAACCCCAAGGAAGCGGTCATTGGGACTCAGTTGGCCATCAAGCATGCCACCAGCGGCAGGCCCGGGCCGGCTTGCGTGGTCATGCGGTCAGCGGCTATCAGCGGAGAAGTAGACTTGGAGTCTCCCCCGTTCATACACAATGCCGCCGGATACCTGAACACCGCCAAACCCCAAAGCGCTCCTCAAGACATCCAGCGGGCCATCGATATCCTGTCCCAGTCGCAACGTCCCGTCCTGGTGGCCGGCAACGGCGTGCACATGTCCAAGTCACACCAACAATTACAAGAACTGGCGGAGCTTTGGAACATGCCGGTGGCTACCTCCTATAAAGGAAAGAGCGCTATCGCCGAGACCCATCCCTTGTCCGTGGGGATGGTGGGAGTGTACGGCCAGGAAGCCGCCAACCGGTCGGTGGGCGAAGCCGACACGGTGGTGGTGGTGGGCGCCAAGTTGACTCCCCAGGACACGGTCCGGGAGCGGCCCAGTATCTTCGACCCGCTCCGCCAGAAGATCATTCAGATCGACATCGACGACCGCAACGCCGGCTGGACATTCCCGGTGGAATTGGGGCTTATCGGCGATGCCGGAAGTATCCTGTCCCAATTGGTTGAGGCGTCCCGGCCGGTAGCCGCCAACTCAGCCGCGGGCAGAAAGGAGTGGGCCGACGCCCTGCCCCGGCGAAAACAGGATAATTCCTTCTACGACGACCCGGAGATGCACCGGGAAAGCTCTCCCGTCACCCCGCAACGTTTGGTTGCGCTATTGAACGAAAACCTGAGCGCCGACACGATATTCGCTTTAGACGCAGGCAACAACCGCACCTGGATGGCGCACTTGTACCAAGCCCGCCAGGCCAACACATTCTTCAGCCCGGGTGGGACTGCCGGGATGGGTTGGGGCTTGCCCGCGGCGGTGGGGCTCAAGTTGGTATACAAGGACCGTCCCGTGGTCTGCGTCACTGGAGACGGTGGTTACATGATGACGGTGAACGCCCTGTCCACCGCCGTTCAGTACGACCTGCCTATCATCTGCGTGGTGTTCAACGACGGCGCGCTGGGCATGGTCCGGCAGCATCAACCCGAAGGACGCCGAATCGCATCGGAGTTCGTGACCACRGACAACGGGGCAGTAGCCCGGGGATTTGGMGCCTTCGGYATYCAGATAGGCGACTCKAGGGACYTGCCCGACGCCATCCGCCAAGCCCAGGCTTCCGGCCTACCCGCCGTTATCGACGTGCTGATCGACCGGGGACCCAGCCCCGACGACTGGCGAGCCGACGCCCGCCGGGCCGGAGAGACTTAGGGGATCTGGGCCGCAAAGCGATGCCAGATCAAACTGGCTATAACTAGAGCATCGAGGGTTGGCGKATGAATTCAGAAAATCGTCCGCCAGTCCTTAAATATCCAGCCTACAGCCTAATGCTCGCCGCCCTTCCATGAGGAGAGCAACCATGTGCACACAAACACRTCGGTTGACCTACGAAGAGTACCTRAAAACTCCAGAGATCAAAGCCCGATTCGACATCGTCGAYGGGGTGATGACTATCGCCCCCACTCCTACTRTTGCGCATCAAAGGATACTCGGAAATCTATTCTRGAAGCTGGACCAATTCGTCTCCGAACAGCAGGTGGGAGAAGTCCTGTTCGCCCCGGTGGATGTCATCGTCCAGAGAGATCCATTGCGCACCCGGCAGCCAGACTTGCTGTTCGTCAGCAACGAACGCGCGAGCATTCTGGGAGACCAAGTAGATGGGGGCCYCGATCTGGTTGTGGAGATCCTGTCGCCAAGTAATAGCCGTTCCGACTTGGAGGCAAAATTATCCGACTACGCAACSCTTGGAGTTAGTGAATGCTGGTTGGTATCACCCGAAGCGCGAAGCGTGGAGATATTGGGGTTGACCGAAGGGTCTTGGGTCCGCCTCGGCATTTCCGGCTTGGGGGAGCWGGTGCGATCCCGGGTATTACCGGAGTTGGACCTTGCGGTGGTCCAACTCTTTGAGTAACGACCCGCATCAGCCTATCGCCCCCTAGTCTCGTTGCTGCAGCACGTTGCCGGAAAGCTCGGTAATCTTGTCAATCTTGACCAGGACCGCCACTCCCAATAGCCCAGGGTCCCGGTCCAGTTCCTCTTGGACACAACGGTCTATCACCTCTTGGCGAATCGGACCGTCCTCATAAACGGTAGCTGTCCCGTGGAACCGCCATCTCAAGCGCTTGGCTTGATGGTTGTAGTAGATCACCACGTTGGGATTTTCGCCCACGTTCTGTAACGCCGAGCGCTTTGCCCGCTCCCAGTAAGCCAGAGTTTCCCCGTCRTATACCAGCACGCTGCCCTTGGGGCTGATCTGGGGTTCGCCGCTTTTGGACACGCTTCCCAGCAGACAGGCGTAGCCGTCGGCCAGCGCTAYTTCCACRTTTTCTTTCATCTCATCGGTGATTGAAATCATCTGGRTCGCTCCTTAAGAATTCTSGCGCTTAAGCTGCGCTTTGCCGTTCACCCTAACCAACTGCCCCTGGTGGCAGCTCTTCGTCGGCACTCAATCAGGATACCGATACCCATAGCTGCCCCTTGAGTGTTTGGCCCAACCGAAAACGTTGGACGGGCAGATTGGTGGATGGTAGTATAAGGCGGTCGCTGCGGACCCTCGACAGCTACGAACAGCCAGGATTCCCTCGGATATTCTGCCRCCTACCCTGTTGCCACCAGGCACGGSGCTGATTTTAACCCAGGCGCACCTGGTTGACAAGAAATGGGAAGGTTTGCGAACAATCCACTCAGGAGCATCCAGTGACCCAGGAAAAAGAGAGAATACTGGAGATAATCGATCTGGCGGAAGCCGGCCAAGTACAGTTGGCTCTTACCAGCAGCCAAGGCAGGCGAACCGCCTCGCCGGTGACCTTCAAAGCTCCCCTCACGGACTCAGATTCAACAGAAATCGGCTGGTATTTCAACGAATACCTGCGGAATCCATTCGGCGACGCGAAAGCACGGGCCAGTGAGGTTGAAACAAGATTCCACGCCTTGGGTCGTTCACTTTTCGAGACCGTGTTCCAGTCCAGCGAGGACGCYCAGACCTTTTACTCTTCCGCCCTGGAAGAAGGATTCTCGAACTACCAACTGGTAATAGTATCTGGCCGCCCCGAATTTCTTGGCCTGCCTTGGGAGTTGCTCAACTCCCCGCAGGAAGGGTTTCTTCCGGCACAATTCGGATCGATGCTACGGCGGACATCGTCCGGCCAAATGGACCCATTCGTAACCGAATTGAGCCAAGAACAGTTTAACGTGCTCTTGGTTTCTCCAGCTCCCGCCGATGGTCTCCCAGATGGAGACTCTCCGGACGACGCAGGGAGCATCGCGGCAGAAACGTTGCAGGTCATGGAGTCGTTAGACGTAGTGGTGCAGTTGGACTGCCTGCAGCCGCCGACATTAGATGCCCTTGCCGACCGATTAGACCAGAGTCCGGGGCATTATCACTTGGTCCATTTCGACGCCCAGTCCAATACCAGCGGCGGAATCCTACTCGAGTCTAACGATGGGAACGCGGCCCAACTAGCCTCGGCTCAAGTGGCGGRGTTACTGGTGAAGGCCGGCGTGCCTATGGTCCTGATCAACGGCGGCGGCGSCGCGTCTCCCGACCGATCCACAAACACCGCGGCCGAATTGTCTGAAGCCGGCGTACCCTTGGTGGTTTCAGTGGCAGTACCGCTGACCCCCACAGCCCGGTCGATATTCGTAGACAGGCTATTCCGGCAAATCGTGGCGGGGGTCGATGTACCCACCGCAACCTCGACGGCCCGGCGGGGCTTGATGGACGAACCGCTACGGCCCTGCGCCGCCGGCAAAGCGCCCTTCTGGGACTGGATAGCCCCTCAAGTCTATCAATCCCGTGGTTACGTGCCGGGAACCATACATGTTGAGCAACCTGAGCCCCTGACGCCCCAGTCTCAACCGGAGGAGGGGRCCGAGCTCGACCAGCAACTACCTCAAGGAGGCYCTTACGGTTTGGTTGGGCGGCGCGCCGAGCTTCGCCAACTGGAGCGAACGTTCCAACGCCAACCGGTGGTCTTAATGAGCGCAAACACTGGCGCCGGCAAGACGGAGTTGGCGCTGGGTCTAGCCCGATGGCTGCAAAAAACCGGCGCTCGCCCTGGTGGGGTCTTTTACACGACTTTCCACATAGGAGCGGGACTGGAACGTGTCGTACACGAGATTGGCACCTCGGTCGCCGGGTTGTCTTTCGCCGACATGTCCGGTCCMGACCAACGCCAATGGGTGGTGGATTATCTGAGAGAGCAACCGTCGCTGATCATCTGGGACGCCCTGCAGCACGCCGGTGGAAACCCGGGTGAGGACGTCTCGGGAATGTTGGACCAGGCCGAACTGGCGGAACTGGACGCATTTTTGGCCGAGGCTATCGACGGGGGCCGATCCTGGGCACTTTTGGTCACCCGCCGTCCGGAGGAACCCTGGCTGTCAGTTCCCCACCACTCCTACCAACTCCCTCCCCCGAGCCAGGGTGACCGGATGGAGTTAGCCTGCAAGATTCAGGAAAGTACCGGACCGTCCGATCTCACTCCCGGCAACCAGGCCGACAACCAACTGGGCCTCGCCTACCTTGAGCTACTGGACCTCATCGAGGGACATCCGCTGGCGATGCAGATAGTCCTTCCTCTGCTTAAAGAAGTGCCAGCCTCGGTGATTCTGGAAGAGATACGGACTCGCGTGGAAGAGCTGGACCAGTCGTCCATGGAGCCCGGCCGCGACCCATTCCTGACTGCCATCATGGACCAATCATTCTCGCGGATGCCCCGCCGCAGCCGGACCCATCTACCCTTCCTGTCCATGTTCCAGCAGCGGGTCATGTTGGACATCCTGACTCACATCACCCAGGAGCGAGCCTACCACACCGTCATGGGCGAGGAACTGGGCTGGGGCGCTTGCCGGACCTTGCTGCGGTCCGCCCGGGACGCGGGATTCATTCAATCGGTCACACCAAGCGTCTACCAGATTCATCCCACCTTGCCCTGGTTCTACGGACGCCAGATCAACCAACAACTCTCCCCTGCCGCCATCCGCCAGTTGGAGCAGGAGTTCGTTCGGGTTTACGCGGATACCGCCGACTACTTTATGGAAACCCTGTATGAGAACCAGGAATCCGGGACCATGGCGGTCCTGGCCGAGGAGGGCAACCTGACCCAGGCGCTAGGTCTGGCTCTGGAAGACCACCAGTGGGATGCGGCCCAGGTTTTGGTCCAACCGTTGGCCCAGGTGTACCGGATGCAAAAGCGGTACCCCGAACTGCGCCGCCTGCGCCGCCAGTTGCTTCAAGACATCGTCCCCGAGGGCAACGGCGCCACAGAAGCCGATTCCAAAGGCGCGATTGACCTGTGGCTGTATCTATTGGGCACCGAATCCAGTGAAGCCACCGAGCAGCTTAACCTGGAATACGCGCAAGACCTGAACCAACAAATGATGGATTACCTGGAGTCTTTACCCGACAAAGAGACTGACCCACGGGCAGCCGCCGTTTACCATCAGATGGGCGTTCTGGAACAGCATCGGTGGCACTTGGATGACGCGTCAGAGTGGTACCAAAAGTCCCTGGCCATTATCGAGATAGGCGAAGACGAAGCGTCCACCGCCGACGATTACTACTGCATCGGCCAGGTGAAGCAACATCAGCGTTATTACACCGAAGCGAAAGAGTGGTTCAGCAAAGCATTGGAGGTCCATCAGAGGCTGCAAGACCCGGAAGAACTGGTCAAAGACTTCCGAGCCTTGGGCCTGGCCTCCCAATTCAAGTTTGAGTACGACGAAGCGGAAAGCTGGTACCGCCGAGCTCAGGCCATCTTGGAAGAAAACCGGGATGAGGAAATGGTTGTCCTGGTTTACCATGAACTGGGCACCGTATTCCACGCCCGTTATATGTTCGAAGAAGCGGAAAGTTGGTACCAGCAGTCCTTGGGTCTGTCCCACCGGTTGGGCTTGCAGTCTCAGATGGCCGTTGAGTTCCACTACTTGGGCCTTCTATCCCAGGCCCGGGGATTGCTCTATGAGATGGCTCAAGAGTGGTTCGAATTGGCTCTGGAAAAACGGGATGAGATKGGCGACCGGCGGGGCGCTGGAGACGAATGCCGCCAACTGGGCGTCCTATTTCATGAGCAAAACCTTCTGGATGACGCTGAGCAGTGGTACCAACGTGCCAGGGAAAACTTTGAACAGGTCCGAGATGTTGACCGTACCGCCCGCACCTACGGCCAATTGGGGAAAGTGGCGGAAGACCGTGGCGACTTGCCTGGAGCTCTGGAGTGGGCAACCCGGGCTCACGGTCTGGCGACGGAACACCAGCTGTCGGCCCTGGCTCCAGCCAAAGCCCACCTGGCCTCCCTGCGGGACAAATACGGTGAGGACAACTTTCAGACCTGGTGGCGGGGCTTCACCGGTGGCGATCCGCCCGATGATTTGGATGAAGAATAGCCATCGGACATGATTATCTAAGTTTTACCTGAACCTGACGTAAGAGAGAAGCCGATCAAGGAGGAACTCCGCATGGACATTGGAACTTCGATACCTCTACCGGCCTACACCCNAGACCCCGCTTTCATCGCCAAAAAAGCCGAGGAGTTGGGTTTTGAGTCRATCTGGTACGCAGAACATCCCGCCGTGCCGGTCCACAGCGACAGCCCCTTTCCGTCCACCGGCGGCGCGATCCCCGAAAACTATTCCCACTTCACCGACCCGTATATCGCTCTGGCCCGTGCGTCGGGGGTGACCAGCACCATCAAATTGTGCACCGGTATCACGTTGGTGCCCGAACGKAACCCCCTCCTCTTGGCCAAAGAGATCGCCGTTTTGGACCGGGTTAGCGGCGGCCGGTTCGTATTCGGCATCGGCACCGGTTGGCTCAGGGAAGAAACCGAGTTGATGGGCGGCGACTTCGACCACCGCTGGACCCAGACCCGTGAAGCTATCGAGGTCATGAAGGAACTCTGGACCAAAGAGGAAGCCGAGTATCACGGAAGGTACTTCGACTTCCCTCTCGTCAGGTCCTACCCCAAACCCATCCAAAAACCCCACCCGCCCATACTCCTCGGCGGAATGGCCAAGAACGTGCTGAGCCGGGTGGTGGCCCACGCCGACGGCTGGCTGCCCAACCGGGTCACCCCCGCCCAGATCGAGGAAAGCCGGGCCAAGCTGGATGCCATGGCCGAAGAGGCGGGCCGGGACCCTGCGTCACTTACGATAACGGTTTACGGCCAAGACCCCGATCGAACGGCCCTACGATCCCTGATCAACGCCGGAGCCAACCGGGTAGTGATCCGTCCGGAGCACTGCGACACGGAAGATGAAATGGGCGACCAATTGGAGCGCATCGCCGAAGCCGTCCTGCGCTAACTACCAGCGAGCMCCCCTTTCCTACAGGGGGTTGGGGGATTTCTAGCCTCCCCTAAAAAAGCGAAGTCAATGGAAATCTAGCCCCCCTTTCGTAAAGGGGAGTTGAGGGGATTCCCCCCGTCCACAAGGAGAGCCACAAATGGACCAAACCACCGAGCTATTAAGTTCCTTCGCCTACGGCCTTGAATACGAAGACCTGAGCCCCCGGGTGGTCCACCAGATCAAGCGCACCGTGGTGGATACCCTGGGTTGCGCCGTGGGCGGCTTCCATTCCGAACCAGCAACGATAGCCAGGACTTTGGCCGGGTCCGTCACCAGCTCGACTCCCTCGCGGATATTGGGGACTCAGTTATACAGCTCTCCGGACATGGCCGGATTCGCCAACGGCGTGATGGTCCGTTATCTAGACTGCAACGACTCGTATTTCTCGCCTGGAGGCGGCCACCCCAGCGACATGATTCCGGCGGCATTGGCCCTGGGCGGCCCCACGGAAAGCGATGGCCGCAGYGTGATTACCGCCATCGCTCTGGCCTACGAAGTGTTCTGCCGGTTGAGCGATGAAGTGGTTACCGGCGAATTTGGCTGGGACCAGGGAATGTTCTCCATCATCGGAGCCACCTGCGCCGCCGGGAAACTCTTGGGGTTGAACCAAGAACAGATGGGGCATGCCATATCCCTGGCGATAGCCCCTAACCTGCCCCTGGGAGTTACACGCACCGGCGAGCTGTCCATGTGGAAAGGGTGCGCCACCGCCACCGCCACCAGGGCGGGGATCTTCGCCGCCCAACTGGCGCAACAGGGCATGACCGGACCAAACGAGCCCTTTGAGGGACGCCGGGGATTGTGGGAGCAAGCACTGGGGAATACTGTCAACATCCCATCCTTCCAAAAGAGCCGAGGCAGCGACGATTTCCGCATCCTGGAAACCACCTTCAAGTCCTATCCTTCTCAGATCCACACCCAGGCGCCCATCGGCGTGGCCCTGGAATTACACCMCCAGGTTTCCCCGGAGAAGATAACGTCGGTTCTCATCCAATCCTACGRCGGGGCCGTTAGCTCACCCGCCACCGAACCGCAGAAGTGGGACCCCAAGACCCGTGAGACCGCCGACCATAGCATCCCGTACCTGGTGGCCGTTGCCTTGCGATACGGCAGCGTGGACGCCGGGTCCTTCACCAGCGAACGTATCCATGACCCGGCGCTCCGCACCCTCATGGCAAAGTTCACCATGGAAGAGATTCCTGACTTCACCACCAGATATCCGGAAGAATTCAACTGCCGCATACAGGTCACCGACGACGCTGGAAAGATTTATGAGGCCCATACCCGCTACCCCAAGGGTCACCGCCACAATCCTTTGGACGATAGGCAAGTAGAAGCCAAATTCCGCGGTTTGGCCGCCGATGTAGTCTCCGCAAAGCAGTGTGACCGGGTCTTGGAGCAAGTATGGGGATTGGACGATGCCCCGAACCTTGACTCTCTCTTTGACAGCATGGTGATCTAGCCCGCTCAGCAAGCCTAAACCGCTTCAAACCGCACACTTACGTTTCCGGCTTGATTTTCGTGGGTTATGTTATAACCCCGCATATTTAATTTGCATCTAATCATGGCAACCACAAGGTCCTCCCTACCCCGAAAGCAATACACGGACATATCCATCAAGAGGAGAACCGGTTTGCCGACACATATCTGGTCAGGTACCGGGGCGCTCGAAAGGACGCCTCGCAGACCGGCAAATTCAGGAATCGAATCAGGGACCGAGGTCCGTGATGTAATTAATTTGGCCTCGGTCAATATTAGCGAAATCCATATTGCCCCCAGCGGCGTATTCCTATTTAAGGGGGCGCTCTCCAATGGTCCGGGGGCATAGCAAGGTGGTCGACTACCAAGAATACGACGATCACCAGCTCATGCATCAGGTGACCCTCGAAGATAAGGGCGCGCTGGAAGCTATTTACACCAGATATGGGTCGTCGGTCTATTCCCTGGCCATGTACATGCTCAAACAGGAGGCCCTGGCCGAAGAAGCTACTCAAGACATATTTCTGAACATTTGGCTGAAGGCATCCAGCTATAAARCCGACCGGGGCGAACCACGGGCTTGGATCATGAGCGTGGCTCACCACAAGATTGTGGACGTGATTCGGGCCAGACGCCGGACACTGGCGGCTATGGACCCCGACGGCTACGAAACTCTGGAATTGTTGCCATCGGCCCAAATCTCCACCGAAGAGGAAGTTGAAAGGAATATTGAGCGGGAACGAATCTTGAAAGCCGTGGCCACCCTGCCKCCTCCGCAGCGGCAAGTAATCATGATGGCTTACTTCGAGGGATACACCCAGTCAGAAATGGCGGAGATTCTAAAGCAGCCTCTGGGGACGGTCAAGACCAGAGTGCGGTTGGCGATGCAAAAGCTAAGGTTGGTACTMGAARGCGATGTTAACGACTGATTCAAACAATGAACAACACCCTGAAGAGCAATTGGGCGCCTACGCCTTGGATATCCTGGACCAGGAAGAAGCGGTTCTGGTTGAATTCCACATGTCGGGATGCTACCAATGCCGGACAACCGTGGCCCTCATGCAATCCTCGGCGGCCTTGATTGGGGAATCGGTAGACCGTCTCCAACCGCCCGCTTCATTGCAGGCTCGGATTATGAGATCCCTACCGGGGACGGGCGYGSRGRYSRCSRCSSCGRYRRRRACSRCKRYSKSMCSRGKSWKGRSSRSSKYSSTGKYSRMAKTRWYGRTGSYTSKGGYSGCMGKMMTRGTTTTGGGATTACTTTCGTACAGCGTGTACGTAAGCACTATCCTTTCCTCCCGTGTAGAAAATCTGCAGCGCGAAAGCGCCGTGCTGACTCKATGGGGGAAATTGGCGGCTCAAGAGTCTCAAGTCATGGACCGCCTGAASGAACTCCGTGCCGCCAGCGATTTTCTAGCTGAAACAGAGAGCACCGACGTTATCCTGGAATCTCCCAATGATTCCGGTAACTCCGGCGGCATCCTTCTGGTAGCCGATGACGGGCGCCGAGCCATGCTCATGGTAACTGGAATGCGGGAGTTGGAACCGCCCTCCAGCTACGACGTCTGGTTGGTCAGACAAGGTCAAAGCATGTGGGCCGGCCAGCTAAAGGTCGATTCCAAGGGTTGGGGAGCGGTGACCCTGCACCCGCCCGAGCCGTTATTCGAGTTCGACATGGTTCGGCTGACCCCTGCTCCGTCTTCAGACCCGGTGCCCGGCCGCGGGGACATGGTTCTGGAAGGCCAGATCGTGTCCCATAAGGTTGCGCGGTAGCCACAGCAGACCCGGTCCAAGGGTCTTTCAATCGTCCAGAGCGGTGGATATTCGCGCTTTGGCCCTCCGCCCGTTCTCCTGGTATACTTGCGCCAACTCCTCGGTGAAGGGTGTGGGTGAACGTGTTGGGAGTGACCCTCTTTCTATTGGTCTGCGACATCTGCGGCGGCCACATGATGGAACAGAARTGCAAGATTATCTGCCTCAACTGCGGCTACACGCGGGATTGTTCAGACCCCTAACAAACTTGCCCAGCGGCGACTGCCGAMACTGCTCAAGCTCCTGATTGTCCTGCCGTCAGGTTGCCCGAATCACTCTGCAGTTTTRCCCGTGGCGGTTTCCCACCACTCCGGATAATCCCTCAATTGCAAGCCCCGGAAAAGTCCCGGATGAGCTTTCACCGCCAGTTTCATTGCTTCAATCATCGGCTCTCGTATCGCAAAGTGGGCCAATCCCGATGTCCTTAGCTTGAACAGGTGGTAACACTCCCTCAGATTCAGCTTGGATAGCACCCGGCGGTAGTGAGCGTGGGTCACTAGATACTGGGCCACCACGGGGGAGAACTCGAAAACCTGCCGGTAAGCCTCTTCCGCCTGTTCGATGGCGCCAATAAACTGGCCGTTCAGACCAGCTTGGACCAGCAATTCCGGTACGCCGAATCCGTTAGCCGTGGTTAGCGACTGGGGAATATATGTTTGCATGCGGTGGCGCTTAAACTCCCGGTACGCCCCGTAATCCATCAAGTATTCGTAGGTATAATCCACCATCTCGAACTCGCGCACCGGAGCGTCGTGGGGACCCATGCCGGTAACGCACTTCTGGATGATTTGCTGCCGGTCCTCAGCGTCCATATCCAACACCCGCCGCCATATCTCATCRTAGGGCAGGCCTGACTGGCGGTATAACAAGGCCGCGGCTAGTTTTTCCTCTGCTTGGCCGGTGCAGGCGATCAAGCGGACCTTCAGGTGCGCTCCAGAACCGTCACCACCCTCCCGGACGTCGCGAGAGCTTGGCTCCCCCACAAACTGGCTTGTTTGCGACCTCTGGACTTCGGGCATCTCCGCCAGGTAGGTGTTTGGCTCAGCATACTTGATCAACGTTGGAGCAATTTTTTGGCCCTGTTCGCGAAGCTCACTCCCCAGGTCTCGCTCCTCCGCCAGTTCCGACGACATCAGCTTGGAGATGGCATGCTCCAGCACCCGGGCGTTGGCGGTCACGCCAACGTTGGTCAGAGTGGCCGCCGGAAGGACGGCTCGGCAGCTATCGGTGGCATCCCTCTGCAACCGAAGGTTATAAGCAGAGTACCGCTCCCGTTCCCTCTTGGGATGGGCTCCGCGCAAGTGATCTACGCAACCTTCCACCAATCGATGATAAACCTGGAATAACTCCCGGCAGGCATCGGCAAACGCTTGGGCCAAGKCCGGTTCGTTTGCCAGTTCAGGAGGATGGAAAAAATAGCCGGAGGGTAGAAGCTGATATCTAGACGACTTTTCGGTGTACGATGCCAGCCGGTTATCTTCCAGCGTGTCGCAAGCCAAGCGGGAGATATCCTCCACCGCCAGATGTAGCACGGCGTGCTCCGCCACCGAAGCGTGGCCGTAGCCCACCACCCATCTCTCATGAAAGTCGGCTGCCTTCTCCTGGCTCACCTGCTCTGCGATCTCGTCGAAGGGCTCCGGGCGGCGGGATGTCATGGCGAAGGCCACCGCGATCTGCTCTTCGGTCAATTCATGAGCGTCCAGCGGGTACACCCGGCGCCGAACTTCTTTTTCTATGGGTTCAGTCATATCATTTTAGGCATGGAGTCACAGCAACTCCYCGTATTAACCCGGTTTACACCGTTTCATAAAAGCGGTCTAAGGATCAAGTCCGCGGACGGGTTATGTCAAGCAACATCGGCCCGAATCCAGACCGGCGGGATTGCCCCTTACCGAAATGCGCCGAACCCGTCTGGCGTTTGTACTTCGATGAGCTGAATCTTGTCTGATGCCACGGCGTCTTCCAGCGCCTTGGAAAGTTGATCCACCGAGGTAACTTTTGTGCCTTCAAAGCCGTAGCTCTCGAACAGCTTTACGAAGTCTGGGTTGACCAGATCGGTCCCTATGAGCCGGCCCTTGTGGTTCTGTTGCTGCATRCCTTTGAGCACACCCCATGCATTGTCATTAAACATCAAAACGATGGGGTTGATTCCATACTGGGCGGCGGTGGCCAACTCCTGGAAATTGTACTGGAAGCCACCGTCTCCGGTAACGCAAACCACCGGGCTTTTTGGTTTGCCAATCTTGGCGCCCAAAGCGGCAGGGAAAGCAAAACCCAACCCTACCCAGCCGTGAGGGTACATGAAGGTCCTRGGCTGGTTGATCTCCAGGCAGCGGATGGCCCGGCTGGTAGGCACCGTGGCGTCAAGGGCGAATATCGTGTGTTTGGCCGTGGACGCGCGGATGGCCTCAAAAGTGCGCAGTTCGTTGCCCCATGTATCTTTAAGAGTCTTGTAGATCTGTTCCTTGACCGACKSRATCTCTTCCYKRAACTTGTMTCCTTTRTAAACGTCCRTGCCCGCCATACCCTCAAGCAGTTGGCGGGTAACGGCCCGGGAGTCGGCGACGATGGGGATGCCMGTGGCGTAGTTCTTGCCGATGGCCTSGCCGTCCAATAAGACGTGTATCAACGTATCGGGCAATTTAAGCCCMACWCCGGACGTGGARCGCAGGGGAAGGATCGACCCMAGWACAAGRACYACGTCGCACGTGCTCAGCCARTCATGCAACGGGTTTTCGCCCCAGATCCGCCCACCCATAGCCGGMCCTAAAGATAGAGGGTGATCCTCCGGAATAGTTCCCTTGGCCCCGTCTCCGGTGACTATCGGCGCGCCCAGCATCTCGGCCAGTCGAATGATCTCCTCGGCGCCGCCCAGGGATTGGACTTCTTCACCTACAAAAATGACCGGTCGTTTAGCCTCGATCAAAGTCTTCCGGGCCCGCTCAACCATTGCGGGGTYTCCTTGGRCGATCTGAGGGTCCCTAGGTCCCAACACCTCCACTTCGGCCTGTTGTCCCAACAGGTCGGTGGGAACCTCCAGTTCGATGGGCCGGGGCCGCCGCGATTGAAACCTCTGGAACGCTTCAACGAAGTAGTCTGGAATAGACTCGATCTGGTTGATGAGGGCGTTCCAGTCGGTCACCGCTTCAAACATACCCAACTGGTTCTTAGTTTCGTGGGTAGACAGCTTCCCGGAGCCGATGAATTCCTGCTCCACGTTGGTGCAGATTTCCAAAACTGACGAGCTCGAAAAATAGGCCTCCCCCAGAGCGCCCACCGAGTCTGCCGCACCGGGCCCGGTGCTGGTAAGCAGAATGCCCGGCTTGCCAGTGGCCCGGGAGTAACCGTCGGCCATGAAGCCGCAGCCCAGTTCCTGACGGCCTCCGATGAACCGGAGACTGTCTTGATTGTCGAATATGGAGTCGAAAAGGTCCAAGGTGTGGATAGATATAATCCCGAATATTGTGTCCACTTCATGCGCTTTCAAGGACTCGGTGATCGCCTGGCCTCCGGTCATTCTGSRYWMWRKRCAWMMTMCWWMSKBYWRMKRKYAGCWWTCAGCMKTCAGCTATCAGCTTTCGGCCCCCTGACTGCTGACGGCTGATAGCTCGCTAAATAATCAACGCCGCTGGTTTTTCCAGCAATCCTTTGATTTCCATGATAAATCGGGCGGCTTCCGCGCCGTCGGCCACACGATGGTCGACGGACAGGGTTGCCGTCATGATCTGGGCTACCGTTACCTGTCCATCCCTAGCTACCGCCTGCTCCTTCACCCGGCCCACAGCCAGAATGGCGGCGTGGGGCGGGTAGATGATGGCGGTGAAGCTATCGACATCGAACATTCCCAGGTTACTCACACTGAAGGTGGTTCCACTGTATTCTTCGTTGCGGAGTGTGCCGGAGTGGGCCCGGGCGATCAAGTCCCTGCTCGCGGCGGCAATCTCTACTAGGCTCTTCGCTTGGCATCCGTTGATGCCGGGTACGATCAATCCGCTCTCCAAAGCAATGGCGATGCCGATATTGATATCGGGATTCATTTGGAGATGGCCGCCCTGATAGAAGGCGTTRAATTTGGGGAACTTTTGCAGCGCCATGGCGCAGGCTTTGACCACCAAGTCATTGACCGAGACCCGGCTTTCGCTAGCCAGGACCTCGTTCAGGTCGCCCCGCATCTCCGTGGCCTTGGTCATATCGACTTCGGAGGACACGTAGAAGTGGGGAGTGTCGCGCTTACTGTCGCTTGTCACCTTGGCGATGGTCTGCCTCATACGCGACARATCCACCTGCTCCGGCTGGGCGGACGCGCTGGCGGCGTCAGAACTGGGCTGGGACGCTGCTTCTAAGTTATTCAACACGTCCTGTTCGACGATTCTGCCGCCAGGCCCGGTCCCAGTGACCAGGGCCAGCTCGATTCCACCTTCCCGAGCCAGCCGCCGGGCGATGGGGGATGCGCGGACCTCAGCAGCARCAGTTGCCACAGGACTGGTCTGGGCCCCTGCATCGGTGTGGTTCAACACGTCCTTCTCGACGATTCTGCCGCCGGGACCGGTGCCGGTCACCACTGCCAGGTCGATTCCCTGTTCCCGAGCCAGCCGGCGCGCGATGGGGGAAGCCCGGACCTCACCGCCGGGAGAAGCMGCCGGAGGAGCAGAGGCCACGGTGGATACCGGTTGAGCCGCCACCGATGTGGCGCCATTCCCKACCGGAGCGTCATCCTTGTTACCTGACCCTCTTCCSGACAGAAGACCTTCAGGTAGCGCTTCATCGGGTCCGGTGATCACGGCGATCAGGTCGCCGACCGGTATGGCGATCCCTTCCTGGGCKACGATCTTYCGCAGRAYCCCRCTGACGAAGGCYTCAAACTCGACCGTGGCTTTGTCAGTTTCAATGTCGGCCAGAACATCCCCCCGAGCTACCGCGTCTCCTTCCTGTTTGTGCCAACGCACTACGGTGCCCTGTTGCATGTCGTAGCCCATTTGAGGCATGACGATCGAAGTTGCCAACGTACCCTCCCAACGCCCGCCTCGCATTTGAATCTCGGGAGACTGGGCCTTGTTGGATAGATATTAATGCACCGCACGGGGCGCGGCAAGACTGCCCAGTGTATATTCGCGATTCCGAAAGAAGCAGTCCAATGAATCCAAATTAAAGGCGGCCTTTCGGCCGCCTTCTAAGSTCTATTCGCTATCGCTACCAGGCTACATCATTCTCTCGATGATCCGCTTGGTCTGCTCCTTGTCCAACCCCAGAGTCTGTAAACCCAAAGGCTGATCGGGCTCTAGGACCGGTTCACTGCCACCCAGGGTAGGGGCTTGCTTCTGGAAGAACAGCCCGGTGTAAATGGTGTCGCCGAAGAGCATGGCTTTTTCGCAAGCGGTCTTCCAATCGCTGGTGTCGTGTCCCTCGTCCTCCAGCTTCTTGACCCGTTCTTTGAAGAAGGCATTGCTGTTGTCATGGTTGAAGGTGACGCAGGGGCTGAAGATGTCTATAAGCGAAAACCCGGAATGCTGTATCGCCTGTTTCATGAGTTCGGTCAGGTGCCTGACGTCGCCGCTGAAGCCGCGGGCCACAAAGGTCGCTCCGTTCATAATAGCCGACGTGATGGGGTTGAGCGGCGCCTCAACGCTACCGAAGGGAGTGCTTTTSGTCTTCATCCCCATGGTGCTRGTGGGGGAAAYYTGGCCGGTGGTCAGCCCGTAGATCTGGTTGTTCATCACCACGTAGGTGAGGTCCACGTTTCGCCGGGCGGTATGGGTGAAGTGATTCCCGCCTATGCCATAGCCGTCGCCATCCCCCCCGGTAACGATCACGTGCAGCCGGTGGTTTCCCAGCTTGGCGCCGGTGGCCACGGCCAGAGACCGGCCGTGCAGGGTRTGCATGCCATATGMATTAAAGTAGCCCGGCAGGTTGGAGGAACATCCGATTCCACTAACCGTCAGAATTTCATGGGGCCTGAGACCCAGTTCCGCGCAGGACCGCTGCAGGGCGTTGAGAACGCCGAAGTCGCCGCAGCCGGGGCACCAGTCAGGGTCAACCTGTCCTTTGAAATCCCTTGCCGTTAGCGGTATGACCGGCTTATCGTCGGTTGCCGGCATGGTGGTCGCCATGTGTTCACCTCTTTACGTGATTGCCTCTTGATAGGGCACGAAGCACTCGATCTTTTCCGCCAGGTGCGCTTTCACACCATCGACGATGTGATGGGGGATGAACGGCTCGCCATCGTATTTACGGATATGCCCATCGACGCTGAGACCAGTTTCGCTTCGCATGTAACGATAGAACTGACCGGAAAAGCTGTTTTCCACCACGACTACCCGCTTGGACTTGGACAGAATGTCGGTAATGACCTCGCCATGGAAAGGAACGATCCACTTAATGGGGAGGTGATTAACGGCAACCCCTTCCTGGGCAAGAATTTCAACTGCCTCTCTGATCACTCCATAGGTAGAGCCCCAACCGATCAGAGTAATCTCTGCGTCGGCCGATCCTTCCAACTCGGGTGGTTTTATGTCGTTGATCGCCACCTTGAACTTGCGGGCCCGCTTTTCCACCATCTTGCGGCGCTTGTGGGGGTTGGTGAACTCGTCGCTGAGCAGCTGAGAGTTCTCATCGTGCTCATCGGTGGCCACCACGTGGACATAGCCTTCCAGACCGGGCACGGCTCGGGGCGARATCCCGGTTTCGGTGTCCTTGTAGCGCATGTAGCCATCGGTGGAGGACCCCTTGGTGATCAACTCCCCCCGGTCGATGTGCGGGTGCATATCTATGAGGTCCGGGGCTATGCTGAACCGGCCTTCAGACAGCAATAGGTCTGTAACCACGATGCCCGGGCATTGATATTTGTCCGTCAGGTTAAACAACTCGGGCATGGTGTTGAAGCAGTCAGCGGGAGTCGTAGGCGCAACGATAAACCGCTCGAAGTCACCTTGGCTCGCCCCTAGGACCTGCCACAGGTCGCCCTGCTCCGTCTTGGTGGGCACCCCGGTCGAGGGTCCGGCCCGCATAACGTCGATGAAAACAGCAGGTATCTCCATCATTGCGGCGCTGCCCACGGCCTCGGTCATCAGTGCGAACCCGCCGCCTGAAGTGGCGCACATGGCCCGGCAACCGGTATGGGCGGCGCCAATGACCATGTTGGCTACACCGATCTCGTCTTCAACCTGGCGCACCATGATGCCCAGGTTTCGGGCATTCTGAGCCATCCAATGCAGCACTCCGGTAGCCGGACTCATCGGGTAGGCCGCGTAGAACTTTACCCCGGCCGCCGCGCCTCCCATGGCCAGCGCTTCGTTGCCTGACCAAACAGCCAGCGGCGTAGGCCCGGTGGGGACGGTTKGRTCRRMAGSWKSRWAKKKRRYCMSYGMSTKKKYKWRSSMRSYCSSRKSMWCSCTCACGTTTTCATCGATAACCGCCTGACCCTGCCGCTGGAACCGCAACGTCAAACTTTCTTCAAGTACCTGGAAGTCCAGCCCCAGCAGATGCGAGGCCGCGCCTACGGCCATGGTGTTTTGCGACAACCGGTTTCGGCTGACGCTCAGTTTCGTCACCGGCAGTGGACAGAGTTGTAYCYCATCGCCCGCTTCGCCGGGCTTGATGTTGTCTTCGTTGTACAGTACCCACGACCCCGGCCYCATAAGTTGCAAGTGCCGGTCCATCGTATCCTGATTCAGGCACATGAGTATGTCGATTTTATCGCCGTGGGTGAATATTTCCTGGTCACAGACACGAAGGTACAGGAAGATATGTCCGCCACGGATGATCGACTGGTAAGCGTTATAGGTGTTCAGGTGGAGGCCGCGCCGAACGAAGATACGAGCAAGAATATCGCCTGGGGTGGCGATGCCCTGTCCGGCTTCACCACCTATAGCGATCGTAAGATCAAAACTTCCCACGGTCATCGATCCGCTCCTTACCATTGCTAGGCGAGACTTACTCAAAACCGCCTGGATTGGGACTTACGGCGCTCGGCCTATCACATCACTCAGATTAAAATACTGGTTGGYTAATTCTGTAGGAATCGCTAGAAAAGGCCCGTCTGACCACCCTCTCACATTGAATCCGCTGATTGGACTGGGTCAATTATTRTGTTTCCCGGTCGAATCATTGAAATCGTAGCCGCCTTAGCAAAGATCGGCAATATATCAAAAATTAGCCCTTTGGACTATTGCCCCCAGTATACCTTTGCCTTCCGTTAGTCGCAAGTTGACGACTTTCTGACCTGACATCCCTATCTATCAGATTACTTCGAAAATCACCGGAGATGGGATCGTATCCCGGACTGGATGGCTACATATGGATGGCCCGGCCCTGGGCGCTGAGCGCAGCCTCTTTCAGCATCTCCGAGATAGAAGGATGGGGATGAATCGCCCATCCCAGTTCCAGAGTAGTGCCTTCCAATACCTTGGCAAGAGACAGCTCGCCCAGCAATTCGGTGACCTCCGGGCCTATCATGTGCGCGCCCAACAACTCCCCGTACTTGCCGTCCACAACSAGCTTGACTATCCCCTCGGATTCGCCCATGGCCAGMGCTTTGCCGTTGGCCTGGACGTTGAAGGTCCCGATCTGTACGTCGTGTCCTWGGTCCTKGGCCTGGGCTTCCGTCAGACCGAAGCTGGCGATCTGCGGGTTGCAGTARGTAGCCCTGGGTATCGAGCCGTAGTCCAACGKCTGAGTCTCCAAACCCGCCATATGCTCCACCGCARTGGCCGCCTGGGCCGAGGCCACGTGGGCCAAGGCCAGCTTCCCGGTAACATCGCCGATGGCGTAAACGTTAGCCACGTTGGTGAGCATCACGTCGTCTACTTGGATGCTCCCATCCTGAATGGTGATGCCCATCGACTCCAGACCCAGGTCCTCAATGTTCGGCTGGACCCCGATCGCCACCAAGACCTTTTCACAGTTCAGGGTTTCTTCGGCCCCGTCCTTGGCCACGGTAACCGCTACACCATCGGGCCCCGATCGTGCCGCGGTCACCCCGGCGCCGGTCATGATATTTATACCGTGGCGCTCGAAGCTGCGCTCCAGTATGGGGCTTATGTCTTCGTCCTCGTTGGGCACCAACCTAGGCAGCAACTCRACGATTGTTACTTCCACGCCGTACATGCGGTAGATATAGGCGAACTCAACGCCGATTGCGCCCCCGCCAACGATGACGACGCTGGACGGGAGTTGGTCGAGAACGATCGCCTCGCGGCTGGTGATGATCTTGTCGCCGTCCACGGGGAGGGGCGGGATGGTGCGGGGGCGG
>NVSQ01000058.1 GCA_002401285.1 SAR202 cluster bacterium | reverse complement strand
CGGGCTGTCCGGCGAGGTCGGTGAGGTCGGTGAAGCTGGGATCTTTATAGAAGTAGGTTCGCTCAGGGGTCAGCCCCAGAACCATCTCTTCCTTTTTCTTCTCAGCGATACCGGCAACAGATCCGTTGATATCCTCGCGCATGGCCTCCATGAGCTTCTTGCTCTCTTCGGTGACCGTTTTGATCTCTTCTTCCACTTCCGCCATGCGCTTCTGCACGTCTTCGGGAAGATTCTTCATGCCGGCGGTGATCCGTTTCTGAATGTCGATCTCTAGCTTCTGAAGCTCTTCTTCAAGCGGGAACACTTTTCGTTGACTGAGCTTAAGCCATTGGAAAACAATCCCATGAGGCAAGTTGGCTACCTGAACGTGGGCGGATACCTGCTACGGGACTACGCCCCCCTGGCGGACCGCCTCCGGTCGGCTACCCAGGTGATGCAACGCGTGCCCGCGTTCCTGGATACCCTTACTGCCGCCCTGGGAGACGCTATCGGCCGCCCGGTGCTGGAGATGAGCATTGAGRCCTACACCGGCATGGCCCGCTTCTATCGCCGGGACCTGGCTCAAGCGGCCGCTGAATCGGGTGATGGGACGGTCTCTCCGGAGTTCAACGACGCCCGGGAGTCCGCCGCTTCCGCCTTGGACCGGTTCGTGACGGAACTGGAGAGCAGGTTAAGCCGGGCTACACCCGAATTTGCCATCGGTTCCAAACTGTACTCCGCYATGTTGGAGACCGGCGAGGGGCTGGATGTTCCGTTGGCTCAGGTAGAGAAGTTGGGCCAGGCTGATTTAGAGAGAAACCTGGAGCAACTTGCCCAGGTGGCTGAGTCAATCTCGCCGGGCCGGGGAGTTGCCGAGGTCGTYGCCCAAGTCTCAGGGAGTCACCCTTCGGCTGAARGACTGCTTCCGGAGACCAGAGATATGCTGGAGGATATCAGGCAATTTCTGCTGGACCTGGACTTGATCACCATCCCGTCGGAGGACCGCTGCCAGGTGGTAGAAACCCCGGCCTACATGCGATACGCCTTCGCCGCGATGGACAGCGCGGGCGCCCTGGAAACCAAGGCCACCGAATCCTTTTACTACGTTACCCCGGTTGAGCCCGATTGGACCGCCCAGCAGCAGGAAGAGTGGCTGTCCAACTTTAACTACGACACTTTGCGGATGGTCTCCGTGCATGAAGTGTATCCGGGGCACTTCGTTCACCACCTGCACAACCGCTATGGGCGCGACTTGCCGTTGGCCAACCGGGTCGCCGTGTCCTACGCCTTTACCGAAGGCTGGGCCCACTACACCGAGCAGATGATGGTGGAAACGGACTACGGCGCCGGTCAGCCCGCTCTGCATCTCACCCAGTTGTTAGAGGCGTTGGTGCGAAACTGCCGCTTCCTGTGCTCCATCTGGATGCACACCCAGGAAATGACGGTGGACGACGCCACCGAGTTTTTCATGGACAAAGCGTTCATGGGCGAGTTGCCAGCACGACGTGAGGCGATGCGGGGAACTTTCGACCCCGGATACCTGAGCTATACTCTGGGCAAGCTGATGATCTTGAAGCTTAGGGAAGATTTCCAGAGGGAGCAGGGAGCCGCCTATACCCTGAAGGGGTTCCACGACCGGTTGCTATCCTACGGCGCTCCGCCGGTGCCTCTGCTGCGGCAGATGATGTTGAGGAAACCTGGGGATTCGGCTATCTAACCCGGTCTTCGATGTAGATTAGGTATAGTCCTGGTTCGGAGGAATCCACACAAGGGAGGCGATTCATGTCGGAGGAAAACAAAGCTATCGTGCGCCGCTGGTTAGAGGATGGATTGAATGCACGGAATTTGGCCATCATCGACGAATTATTCGCCCCGGATTATGCCAATCACAGCCCCCGMCTTGGCGTTGTAGGCCGTGAGTACACGGCGCTAGAAACAGCGGAATTCTTCGTAGCCTTCCCGGACTGGCGGACTACCATTGACGACGTCATCGCCGAAGGGGAAAAAGTAGTGGTGCGCCGGACCGTGCAAGGCACGTACACAGGTGAAGTCCAGGGCGCCCCTGTTCCCCCAACTGGGAAACTGGTCACTTTCACAATATGGGAGATGTTTCGCGTCTCTGATGGGAAGATAGTTGAACGGTGGGCCATCCATGATTTCCAGCAGCAGATCAGCGCAAAGTAGTTTGGCAACCAATCAACCAACGGACCGCTGAACATCAACACTTCGCCACAACATAAGGCCGGGGACCCCCATCAGTTCTTCTACGGATGGTATGTCGTAGGTGCAGCTGCCGTGGTGGTGTTTAGCAGCGGACCGGGCCAGTCTTACGTATTCTCCATCTTTATAGACTCGATAATTTCCGACACCGGTTTGTCCAGGTCCGGCATCTCCGCCCTCTACATGCTGAGCACCGGTGTAAGCGCTGCCATGGTATGGATAGTCAGCCGCATGGTGGACCGTGTTGGCCCGCGGATGATGCTAGTTGCCATCGGATTTGCGTTTGCAGCCGCTTGCTTTGGYATGGCSWTCGCCACCAATATYTTGCTGYTATACGTRGYTTTCGCCAGCCTTCGYGCTTTRGGYCAAGGCTCSTTGAATATCAATGCRGTCTTGCTGGTCAACCAATGGTTCGTGGCCTACCGAGGCCGGGCAATAGCCTTCATGGGATTGGGCGCTGTTTTATCCACTGCCATSTTCCCGCCAATGACAAGGGCCCTGATAGACAGCCTGGGGTGGCGCCAGGCATACGCAGTTCTGGGAATAATCGTAATGTCATTAATCGTTCCCGTTTCGCTTCTGGTCATCCGCAATCGCCCCGAGGACATGGGCCTATCACCGGACGGAAGGGGTCAACCATATGTCGATCCCGGTCGGCAAGCGGAGAGCGTTTCTCAGGACGTCTCGTCCGGATTGGAGACTCCGGTCTTACGGTCCCTTCATTTTTGGCTTTTGGCCCTTCCCATGGCTGCYCCGGGCATGGTTTCCACGGCTTTGGTCTTTCACCAGACTTCCATTTTCGAAGAAGCAGGTCTTACCGCGACTCTGGCAGCGGGAGTGTTCGTGATATTCTCGGTGTCCGCGGCGTTTACTTCGGTGATTGGCGGCTTCGTTGTCGAGCGGTTCAGTCCGAAGCTTCTTTATGGATTTTCCATGTGGATGTTGTTGGTTTCTTTATTGTTAGCGGTGGTCATGAACTCGGTCTTCGTTGCCGTGCTGTATGTAATCATCATGGGTGTGGCAAATGGCGCCCAACAGATAGTGCAAGGGGTCATCTGGGCACATTACTATGGCCGCSACAGATTGGGGCGTATTCTAGGCCCAGCYATGACGATAGGCATCTGCGGGTCGGCAGTCGGGCCATTCCCGTTGGCCCTGCTTCACGACGCGACGGGTTCCTACACGTTTGGATTGCTAGTGATGATCAGCCTGCCGGTGCTTTCGCTGATAAGTATTTTGTTTGCCCACCCATCTGCCAGCGGGGTATCAACAACTTAAGGATGAATAGAAGCGCCTCATGTTTTTTGAATCACATTACTAACGGAGCCAATGCCTGGGCAAGCTGATGAACTTTAAGTTAAAGGAAGATTCCCGTAGGGAGCACGCGCCGCTTACTCTTTGTAAAGGGGTTCCACGAYCGGTTGCTGTCCTACGGCGCTCCACCAGTGCATCTGCTGCGGCAAGTCATGCTGACGGAGCTAGGGAGGTTGGTTATTTAGCAACGAATTGCCATGACAATAGAAAKCTCTTGTCCTAGACACGGACAGATCGAGTCTCTTTCAAGATATAATAATTYCGGCCAACAAAGATWTCGGTGCATCATCGAGGGTTCTATGCGATGTAAATTKTTTATGGGTACCGTCTTTACGTTTCCCTTTGTGAGCAGCGATCGCTTGTTTGGCYTGAGTTTACGTTCTAGCTGTACCCCAAGCGCGGTATCTAGAGGGGCCTTCGCCCCGACATCCCAGAAACAGAAATCTGAAGGAGTCATCCCGCAATGCCATCATTCGATGTAGTCTCCCGGACCGATCTTATGGARGTCGATAACGCCATCCACGGCGTCSAACGTGAGATTAAGCAGCGGTTCGACCTGGCCAACACCAAGTGTTCCGTGTCCCGCTCGGAAAATACGATGACGTTGATCGCCGACAACAACATGAAGATGGAACAGGTGGTAGAGCTCCTGCGTTTGTACCTGGCCAAGCGCAAGGTAGAGTTGGGGGCCTTGGACTTCGGTACACCCCAAAACGCTGGGGGCGGCGTTTTGAGGGAGACGGTGTCCATCAAGCAGGGAATCGACGGTGACCTGGGTAGGCTGATCAGCAAAGAAGTGAAGCGCACCAAGATGAAAGTCCAGGTGACGATCCAGGGCCAGGAACTCCGTGTCTCGGGCAAGAAGAAGGACGACCTGCAGGCTACGATGTCACTGATCAAAGCAATGGAGAACCAGCAACCCGTACAGTTCGTGAATTATCGGGAGTGACCGCGTAGATGTTGGACAGCCCCGGGGTCAGTACCTGTAGACCTAGCCAACCCGGACCAGGCGGTACTACCTGTTCACCCGAACCTGCCACCCAGACTGATCACTGACGGGGCTCCACGACCGGCTGCTGTCGTACGGCGCTCGTCCGATGCTTCCACTGCGGCAGGTCATGTTGACGGAGACAGGGGATTCGGCTAGCTAGAGGATCAGGCTCGGTGGCGTCTACTAGGTCGTGCGGAATGTCACTTTGCGGAAGGCTTCGCCGTAGGTGATTTCCTGATCGGCCACGGCCTTACTGGACCAGTCTTTGATAAATTCCTTGACATCTTCCACCGCCCTGCCGCTCATCTGGCTGCGATGCGCCATCACCGAGTCGACCTTGATGTCTAGGTAAGGTTCGATATCGATGAACGTATCCGCTTGCTCGGTGCCCCAAAATAGTACCGTACCGGTTTTGTGGGGCTCAAGCCCTTCGTCCTGCCAGAGTTCTTTGAAATGAAGATGGTCCCTGGCGCATGGGAATACCGCATCCAGAGCAACTTGTCCGGAGATTCGGTGGTCCCGGTGCCATGCCAGGTTCTTGCGGTATGGCTCGGGACACAATACAACGTCAGGCCGGACCAGACGGATCTGCCTGACCAATTCTTTGCGAAACTCGCTGGTGTCCTCTAGTTCGCCGTCCAGGTGGTGTAACGCGACAACTGTTTCCGCGCCCAACACGGCCGCGGCATCCCGCTGTTCTTGCTCTCGCTGGGCCCCTAGGTCCTGGGCGCTGACTTCACGGTCGCTGGTGCCTTTATCACCGTCGGTGCATAGGACGTAGTGAACCGTGGCGCCTTCTTTAGCCCATCGGGCTATCGTCCCGCCGGCCCAGAATTCGGCATCGTCGGGATGGGGAGTAACTACCAATACGCGCTGCGGGGTTTCTTCCATCCGCAGGCCACCTCCACTCTGGATGTGTTTTCCGGGTATCGGCTCCTGAGATCTGGGGCGCTATCTCAACGGTTTTGCAGCTTAGGAGACGGTATGATTGCCGGAGAATACTGACGAATAAGCACCGCGCCGTTACTGATCCCCGTATTGTCCCGCAGTCCCGTCGACGTTACCAGTTCAGCTGGTGTGCCCGATTCGCCGGGGTTGTAGACCGTGCCTATCGTACAGGAACGTAGCTACAGGGTCAACTTGGCGKACATCCTTAGATARCCAARACTYACKCCCCACTTAGTCGAAGAAAGTGTAGCCATTCTTCTGCAGGATGGCGGTCGCTTCGATGCGCCACCGGTAGGCGACGGCCATGGGGTCGTCCTCGAAATAGATCGCCCTCAAGTTGCGGGATAACTCCCATTCGATAAGCCTTTCGGCATTCGCCGCCCGGACGTATATGTCTGAGCCTTCACCGTTGATGTCTCTCTGCCGGTTCAAGTACCAGCGTATCAGGTGCCAATTAGAGTGTATGAACACATACGCGGCATCCTTGTTCCTCTGGTAGAGTTTAGACTCCAAATCCACTACTCTGTTTTCCAAAGCCTCGATGCGTTCTTGCATCTCGTCTACTGCCACGGTAAAACTCCTCAGCCGTTAGGCGGGCCACTCCCCGGGGAAGTGACCATTTCTGTCCTGGTATGGCGGTTTGGGACTCTGTGCCCAGGTCCATCCGGCGCGCGATCGGTGGCGGGCAGACGTATCTTACCAGACAACCGGRCGRATCCCGGSKGCTGAAGATCAGGTCCGGATGGCTTGAAAGAAWTATCGGTTAMCGGAGAARYTGATTTTTTGGTAACGTGAGTAGCGRTYGAMKWGRCAGAGGCGCRACCGGGAAGAGGAGATGATTATGAGCGACCAACCCGACGGCACSAAGGGACCTTTGGACGGGCTGCGGGTGATCGATTGGACYATGTGGCAGTTTGGTCCGGTCTCAACGATGATGCTGGCCGATATGGGCGCGGAAGTCATCAAAGTGGAATCGCTGGATGGCGATCACGGGCGGAATGTCGGCCGTTCGGTGGGCTTGGACTCAACCCTCTCCAACGGGGCCAGCGCTTTTTTCGAGGGGCTGAACCGGCAGAAGCTGGGTATCTCGCTAAACCTCAAAACCCCGGAAGGGGTGGAGATAATGTACAAGCTGGCGGCCAAGTCCGATATCTTCGTGGAGAATTTCAGGAAGGGTGTAGCCGAACGTTTGGGACTGGGTTATGAAGACTTGGTCAAGCACAACGAGAAGATTATCTACGCTTCGGCTTCGGGATACGGACCGGAAGGCCCCGACTCAGGCAAGCCGGCATTCGCGTTAACCGCTGAGGCCAGGGCGGGGGCCCTATGGTGGATCGGGCCACCCGACGATACACCCCATCAGCTGGACATCGCGGACCAAAGCGCCGCTGTGATGCTGTCTTACGGCATCATCGGAGCTATTGTGGCCAGAGAGCGGTTCGGATTCGGCCAGAAGGTAGATGTCTCGCATCTGGGCAGCATGATCTGGGCYAGGGGGATGCAGAACCAGATCTCTTTACTGGTTGATAGAGAATACCAGCGATTCGACCGAAATAGTCCGGGCAACGTGTTATGGAACTACTACCGGTGTGGCGACGGCCGTTGGATAGCTTTTTCCATGGGCCAGGACCGGTATTGGCCGCCATTCTGCCGTGCCGTGGAAAGGCCCGATCTKATCGATGATTCCAGGTTCGATACCCCTGAGAACCGTTACCAGAACCGGGAAGAACTGGTCGATCTTCTCGACGCCCTCTTCCTCTCTAGAACAAGCGGCGAATGGGAGGAGTCTCTCCAGGGGAACGACGACATCATTTGGGAGCGGGTGCAGCGCAACTTGGACCTGCCAAAGGACCCCCAGGTTGTGGCGAACGACTACATCGTCGAGTTCGACCACCCGGCCATAGGGCCTTCGAATTGGCTGCAAACGCCAGTCACTTATAGCAAGACGCCCCTGTCTACGAGGAAAATGGCCCCGGCTCTGGGAGAGAACACGGAGGAGACCATCATTGGCCTGCTGGGTTACTCCTGGGATGACATCGTGGTTCTAAAAGACAAGAAGGTGATTCTTTAGCCGCGAACCATATGGTAGACAGGAAAGAGACTCAGAGTTACTATTCCTGCGGTGACCCACTGTCCGATTCACAGGYGCGGGTTATTTGTTGACGGTCAACGAAGAGATATGTGAGGAAATATGCCCAAGATAATCCCAGTCGCCGACGAGTTGAGCAAGACTTTTTGGGACGGCGTTAATGACAAACGGTTGATCCTGCAACATTGCGCCGCTTGTGAAAGGCTCCAATACCCGCCGAAACCGGCATGCCAGTTCTGTGGCTCTGGTGAAAAGCTGGAGTGGAAAGATGTGGAAGGCAAAGGCCATATCTCGACCTACATCGTGATTGAGGACGGGCGTCTGAACCGCCGTATGCCCGATCAGCCTTACAATCTGGCGTTGATCACGTTGGACGAAGATACCAGCGTCAATTTTTACTCCAACCTTCCTGGAGTCCCTCCCTACGAGGTCCCGGTAGGGTCAGCTGTCGAGGTTATGTTTGAAGAGGTCGCGCCGGACCAACTGATCCACGAATGGAAGGTCGTCGGCTGATTGTTCAGTGATCTCAAACGGCATTATTATTTATCATCAAAAAAANTAGGTGAATGATGGCTACGCAAAACCAGTATCAGTGGCGAAGAGATAAGGACGGGCTAGGGGTGTGGGACCACCGGGGCAAGGTCGCGGTGGCCGGATACGGTCACTCCCCCGTTGACCGGCGCTGGGATGAGAGATCCATGGATCAATCCTTGGGCGCATACACCATCCTGGCCTGCAGACTTGCCATGGAGGACGCGGGAGTAACCCCCGACCAGATCGACGGAATCATCTGCTGCGACAGCCACATCGCCGGCGGCAGTGGGGGTACCGCGTCCAACTGGGCGCCGCGTCCCTACTTTGACCCGCCTTACGACTCGGAATTGGGGCTTACATTGATCAACGGTGAATGGCTGGCCAAAGTGATGGAGTTGCCCAACGTCAGATTCGCTCCCACCGGAGTGCCGACAATCGGCGAGATGGTGGGCATGGCCTCGCAAGCCATCGCCGACGGAAAATGCAATACCTGTCTGGTGATCTACCCCACGGGCAATCTGGAAGGCAGGTACCGCCGTGGGGGAGAGAATGCCGACGACTACGCGAAGGGCGCTCGGCAATGGGTGGCGCCTTGGGGCAACCACGGCGGCAACGACTTCATCAACATCTTCCCCCACAACCAGTATTGCCTCAAATACGGGGGCACCCACGATGATCTGGCTCCCTTCGTGATCAACCAGCACCGGAATGGATTGCTGACTCCGTGGGGCTACAACGCCAGCCACGGGCTGGAACAACTTACCGTTGAGGACTACGTGACGTCGCGGTACATCCTGAATCCCCTGCGGTTGTGGGATTGTGACCGGCCGGTCAACGCATCGGCGGCCTACCTGTTCACCACCGCCGAGCGTGCCCGGGATATGAAGCAGCCCCCGGTTTACGTGCTCAACCACTCACAACATAACTTTCCTACCCGGACAACTCAGTCGGACCTGAATGAGATTGAAGATTGGACCGACCGGGCGGCTAAAAGGATGTACGAGGGCGCTGGGCTCGGACCGGCGGACGTGGACATCTTCAACCCGTATGACGGTTATGCGACGATGACCCAGTTTTATCTGGAGGCATTCCAATGGCACGGCGTGAAGCGGGGCGACGCCTTCGCCTTCTATGCCGATGACATCAGGGTCGAGGGTCCCCATCCCTTTAGCTCCAGTGGTGGTAACCTGGGGAACGGCCGTACCCGCACCGCCATGTACACCGACAGTATCCAACAGCTTCGGGGGACCGCCGGCCCTAGGCAGGTCACGGTACGCGCTGAAACGGCGCTGGCGGCCTTTGTCACCCCTAGCAGCGGCGGCTGGATCATGTTCTCCAAGCACCCCAGTTAGCGCCGATACAGATCAACTTCGGGTGGCAGTTTGGCCGGCCCGGATACGGAAGAGTTTTATGCCGGAAAATCGTATTCTCGAKGGTGTGCGCGTTCTCACTTTAGAGCAGGTGCACGCCCTGCCTTGGGGGACGTCTTTCTTAGCGGATCTGGGCGCCCAGGYCRYMYKNCGKKGMMASCGTSRKCMRCNNCKGCRRKACCRKMMNGNTCYRKCYCKKYCYNNCCKGSGNNNGGCMGTYCAGNCGMANAMTGGTRKMWCGASKKYRGMMWCSNTGGSSYRSYKNNTGRCGSCMRGAMWAAGCAGAGCCTTTGTCTGGAAGTGGCCGATCCCCGGGGTAAAGAAGTTTTCCTCAAGCTGGCTCAGGAATGCGACATCGTGACGGATAACTTCCGCCCCGGCACCATGGCACGGTACGGCTTCGACCATGAGAGCCTGAGCAAGCTGAATCCCAGGATCATCACCTTGAGCTCCACCGCCTTCGGVTACACTGGCTCNGTGGAGCAGGGCCGGATCHCGGGCCCGTACCGTCGATGCCTCCTGCGGGATGTCCTATCTGACTGGCTATGAAGACGGCCCATCGCGGCGGGCCAGCAATAACTACATGGATCACTCGGTGGGCAACAACGTAGCCTACGCCCTGCTGCTGGCGCTGTACCAACGAAACAAGACCGGCAAAGGCATGCGAATCGAYCTCACCATGCAGGAAACCGGCGTGKCGGCCATCGGCCCGGCTATCCTGGAAACGCAAAGGGGCATCTCTCGTCCCCGTCTCGGATGCGGACATCTGTGGAAGTCGCCCCACAACGTCTTCCCGTGTCGCGGCGAAGACCGTTGGATCACCATCGTGGTGTCCACCGATGATGAATGGCGGCGCCTAACCAAGGCCATGGGCGGCCCGGCCTGGGCGGTCGACCATCGCTTCGACACTRCCCAAGGCCGCTGGACCCACCGGCGCCAACTGGGCGAGCACCTAGCGGAATGGACCAGTACCCAAGACGATCAAGAGTTGATGATTCATCTTCAAGAAAATGGCGTCTCCGCAGGCGCGGTGTTGACGGCCGAGGACCTGGTGGCCAATCCTCATCTCCAAGAGCGGGAATACATAGAAGAATTTGTAAACGTCAACGCTCCTCAAGCCGGCCCCCGGAAATATGCCGGACGTCCCTTCCGAATGCCGGGCGTTTCCATGGGTATCCACAGTGTAGCGGCTTTGGGTGAGCACAATGAGGAGATTCTGAGGGAGATCGCCGGATTGTCTGGGGAAGAGATCGCGGCCCTGGCTGACGACGGAATAATCTCCAACCTACCCCTGCCCACGGAGTCCCGGCCTTAGAAGAGATTGGATCTGTTGGCTGCCCCTGATATGTTTGGGGACACCACGAGTCAGTAGAGTCGYGTTTCTTGTTTGCCTATGGAATCGGCAGCGGCTCGACCTGAAGGCGTGTGTTGATGGACTTGGTTGTGCCAAAGTCGTAGCGGGTAATCGAAGGAGAGGTGATCTCCACTCGAAACAGGGRTTAGCGGTGCTGCGGCGAKYGATTGGTCAAAGGACCCCGTGGCCRATCGTGACGAGCAAGAGATAGTTTTAGTCTCTGATCACAACTCCCCTACGCCCGCAGCATCTCCCGCCGGAATAGCACCCGCTCCATTAAWGGCCCGCTGCCTATCGCAAATATTCTACGGAACGACCTCCCAGATCTGGCGGCTGCCTTCTACTGTATTGATATTAAATAGTCTGACAGACTCTACAGTCTCGGGGGRTAGCTCGTYGTAATTGGWACGCTGATTATTAAAGTACTCATCTAGGCTTTCCACTTCGATCTCAAATGCGATGGTATCCATCCGGTCTGTATAATCCAAGTAGATTTTACCCGTYGTATTGCCATCGCTGGCCCAGGAAGCCCTAACCCCCTTCACAACCTCCAAGCACTCAGGCACCTTTCCTCGGGCACACTTCCAGACGTTTCTGACCATGTACATTCCCAGTCTCCTCAGAACATTTGATAGCCAATTATCCCAGATCGAGTAGATTTCTTTAGCCATACGACTTCTGGGATAACGCGAACTATAATGCTGCATCCAGAGACCGTCAACGACCCCGCGGAGGGTCACCATGTTCCCCTTATGGAGTGCTCCCGGCCTTTTTATAAGAATCGACCGCCGGGGTCAGCGGTTATTAAGCCGGGTAACCTCTGGCTGAAGTCTAATGGCGTCGCCCAGATCGGCGACTTCGGACCGGCCGTGGCTCTTAGACCGGTCCCGTCTGTCAACTGAAGGCATGACGGCCTTAAATCTTGGCTCGAAAAACATCGGCCTTCAACCAAGTTTCAGCATCCAATAGAGCTACTACGCCTTCAGTATCTCCCGCCGGGACAGTACCCGCTCCATCAAAGGTCGCATGCCCAGCTCGCTGGAGATGGCGAGGGACTCGTCAAGCTGGGTGATGGCTTTTGCCCGGTCGCCCTCACCATCGCGCTTTAGCAGCATGTCGGCGTAGTCGCAGCAGGTTCAGGCCAGCTCCGGCTGGTAGCCTGCTTTGCGGCAGAAGTCCAGGACGTCCTCAAAGTGTTCGCAGGCCTGGTTCAGATTGCCCATGGTCTGAGAGACGAGGCCCAGGATGCGGTCGGCGGACAGCCCAGGCCCAAAGGGGCCTTGGGGAGACATGGTGGCCATTAGAGGCTCTATGGCGCCGTACAACTTCCCGGCTGCCATCGCATCGCCCCTTTGGACTGCTATCAACGCCAAGCCGATTCGGGCTGCGTGTTGCGCGGACGGGAAATCCGATGGCGAGTCGAGAATAGACAAAGCGATGGACTCGGCCTCGTCAAATCGCGTTATCTCCCCGGAGATATAGGCTGCTAAAGGTATGACCACTGCCGGGACGGTATTAGTTGTAAAGGCCGCCAGGCTTGACGGGCTCGGCCACACATTCTCAAGGAGCTGTTCCAGATAAGCACGGCCGGGTTCGAAATTACCTGTCTGGTATTCCAGAATGGCACKGCATCCCAGTAAGYCCGYCTCCCGTGGCGACATCGCCAGGCCTTGTTCCGCGAAGTCTCGAGCAGTTTGCCRGTCGCCCCTGGCGCTACTCAGATTCTCGTTAGCTTCCATGGCGAACGTCTGCCATTGGCGGGAACCCGACCGTTCCGCTGATTCCATCAAAGCTGAGGCGTGTTGAGCAGCCTCCTCCGAATCCCCCATTGCATATAGGACATGCACCAGGTCATACCGAGCGTGCGACTCAACGCTTGGCCGCTCAACCTGCTCGGCCAGAGAGACCSCTCGCCGATTCCGGTCCAGACTCTCTTCGAAGCGGCAATAAGTGAAGTCCACACAGRCCCCTACCATCAGCGTTTCCATTTCTAAAATTGAGTCGTGGTGTTCCTGCGCGATGACCAGGGCACCATTTATTGCCTCCTGGGCCTTCTCATAGTTCGCTCTTAACCCCCGCACGGAGCGGGACATGAGCCGCCCAGCATCGTGGGAACCCGGCGTGGCCAACTCCAGGGCCTTGTCAATAAAGCCAAATCCGTCTTGGCTCTGTACCGCGATAGCCACCGCTTGTTCCGAATCCCCGGCGGCTACGTAGTAGTCAAATGCCCGGGTGAGAATAGGAAGGGCCTGGAACAAGGTCTGCCTCTCCCGAGTGCCYAATTCTGCCCGGCCAAGACCGGACAATAACGCTGCGCTCTCAGCGTCCGGAGCGGGCTCCGTTCCGGTCAACTCCACCCCCTTGCCCGCCAAGCCCCTTTCAAAATGGGCAAGCGCGTCTTCATAGGCATAAGAGGCTATCGCCTGCTCCCCGGMCAACAACGAATAATGCACTAACTTCTCTATGCCTACAGCCGTTTGTGCCTCCCTAAAGTGATGAGCCAATTCGGCGGCATGTGGTTCGACATCAWCGCCGTAAATCTCTTCCAGGGTCTCYCCAATGGTGGCGTGGAGTCCCGMTTTCCTGGTCTGGGACATCTCTTCCGCAAATTKCTCTCGRACRAGGGCATGGGTAAACTGATAGCGGCCCCGGGGCAACTCCTCGATGAGCAATGCCGCCATCGCCTCYTGYAGCACCTCCCGAAGCTGGTCTTCATTCGTGTCCTCGATCAACGGCGCGATCACCGTCGGATCGAATTCCCGGCCGCTGACTGAGGCGATGGTCAGTATTTCATTGGCTTCCTGGGACAAACCATTGAGCCGGCGGCCAATCACCTCTCTGACACCCTCGGGAATACGGACGGTCCATGTGGCTCCTGAGTAAGCCGTTAGGTCTCCTTCCTGCATCAGAAGCCGAACCACTTCTGTGATGAAGAGCGGATTACCCTCGGTCTGAGTGTGGACGGCCTCCACGAAATCTTCCGGAGGCGATACACCGGCGGTCACCTCGATGAGGCGGGCCACGTCACTTTGGGTGTGGCCGCTTAGACTCACCCGCTGGAGTTGCCCCTCACGATTCAAAACATCTATGGTTCGGGCCAGGGGATGCTCCGGTGAAAGGTCCACGGTCCGGTAAGTCACCAGTAGCAACAGGCGGCTGGTCCTAATTTCCCGGACTAAATACTCTAGAAATAGTAAAGACGAGCGGTCGGCCCATTGCAGGTCGTCCAAGACCAGCATGATGGGTTGATTTTCGACCGCGTTCTTCAGGAAGGTTGTGATTGCGTCGAAGAGGCGGAAACGGGCTTGTTCCGGTTCCACTTGGGGTGGCGTTCCCAGCCCGGGCAACCGCTCGAGTAYTTCAGATATGATCTCGSCMRTWTKMTSSSMRYMGRSKMYYWTSWSCKNAKCGMNGCTYYTYMKKGYAAAACACAAACAGCGCATCACGAAAGGCATT
>NVSQ01000016.1 GCA_002401285.1 SAR202 cluster bacterium | reverse complement strand
GCTGGAGTTGGACATCAAACCGGGGTCCGTAAACAACCCCTTAAACCTCAACGGCGGCGGGGTCTTGCCCGTAGCTCTCTTCGGTGCCGGTTCCCCAGAGGGTGGCGGAGCATTGCCTTTGTGGCTAACAATCAGGGATGAGCCCGATAGCCCTCTAGTGTATCCAGCTCACGACCTCCATGGAGCATACGGCCGATCCATCATTCCAGAGCCTAGTAGAAGAGCTTCCCGGCTGCACCATCGTTCTGGAGCACCTGGCCGGAGCCTACCGGCCCCAAAGCCCCGCCTCAGTCACGGCTCCCTATGACGATTACAAGAAAGCCCTGACCCTAGCCAGGTTTTCCAACACATACATTAAGTTCGGCGGCCTAGGAGAATTCTGCGTTCGCCCCATTCCCCTGGCGGCCCAGTTTGACTTCACCGAGGTCCCGCCCCTGATGGAGATGGCCTACGAGGCCTTCGGCCCCAAACGCATGATGTGGGGCAGTGACTACCCGCCGGTGGGAGGGCGGGAAGGCTACCGCAACTCCCTGCAGGGAGTAATGGAACACCCAGTCTTTAAAAGCCAGGACGACAAGGACTGGGCCTTCGGCAAGACCGCCATGGAGGTCTTCAAACTAGCGTAAACCCCAGCCAAAGCCCCCTTCGATAAAGGGGGGTTGGAGGGATTTTCACCCCCGCAGCATGTCCATCACCATGTGCTCCTCGCCGAAGACGAGTTCCCCGTCATAGATCTTCTTGATGTCGCCGATGCCCTTTTCCATGGCTCCGTGTTCGCACAGGTTTGGGCCGGTGTGCACCAGCACCAGTTTTTTCACCCCGGCTTGCTGGGCCATCTCCGCCGCGCCTCGGGTGCCGCACATGCTGCCTTCACCCTCGCCGATGGCATCCATCACGTCCGAGTCACCCCAGCACATGCACAGCATGACGTCCGCGTCCTTGGCCAGATCTAACACCGTGTCACAAGGGGTGGTGTCGCCGGTGAACACCATGGTGCCGTCCGGCGTGTCCAGACGATAGGCCAGGCAATCCAGCCACGGCTGGGCGTGCTCGGCGGTGGCCGAGGTTATCTGCCAGTCCTTTCCCGAGTGGACGTAACCGGGTCCGATGTCAYGAACATCCACCGAGGGCGGCTTGCGGGGTAAYGTGCCRCCCCGRTTSACGAACACGGCCTGGCTGCCYGGGTGGTTGACCCGCGCCTTCCARTCATGGGCRAAYGCGCCGACRTTTTCATCCAGGATCCGCTCGGTGATCAATTCGGTCAGTGTGGGGCCGTACACCTGCAACTGGTTCTCTTTGCCGATACTCTGGTCCCACCGGCAAAGTAGAAAGCAAGGGTAATCTACGTCGTGGTCGAAGTGGTGGTGGCTAAAAAACAGGTAGTCGATCTGGGTGGGCCACAGGCYCGACTGAACCAGCTTGTGGGTTGCGGCCGGYCCRCAGTCGAACATGATATATTCGCCGCCAACCTCGACGACGTGGGAAGAGCCGAACCTCGTCGGTGTCGGCGTCGGGGTGCCAGTGCCCAACAGGTAAATTTTTGCCAATATCTCTACTCCCTAAGAAGATTACTTCGGAGTTGGTGTTGCTCCGTTGCGATTCCCTGGCCGAGTATACCAGCACCAAATCTGGTCGTTATGCAGGTTTCGATATTAAGGCCACCAGGAGCAGCCAGTTGGACAGGTACGGACGGTGCGGTTATGATTTGGCCGGAATCAACCTAAGAGGCGAGGCCATTGGGAATTCGGCAAGACATCAAACATGGGCGGCTCGTCCGCCAGGCACAGCAGCACATGAAAACGCTGGCCGTGGACGATTAGGATGAAGTTCGCCTTTTTCACCCATCTGCCATGGCCGGAAGGGACCGATGCCAAAGAGGTTATCGACCGGAGCGCCGAACAGGTTCTKTTCGCGGAAGAACTGGGTTTTTACAGCGCNTGGCTGGCCGAGCATCACTTCACCCGSTATAGCATCGGMTCTTCATCCCTGATCTTAGCCACCAACCTGGCGGCCCGCACCAAGACCATTCGGCTGGGAACGGCGGTGTTGGTGTCGCCATTGCACAACCCGCTGCGGCTGGCCGAAGATACCGCTACTCTTGACCTTATCAGCGGAGGCCGCTTGGACGTGGGGTTCGGCCGGGGKTCKGGGGGCTACGAGTAYCACGGCTACAACATCAACGCCGACGAAAGCTTGGACCGGTTCAWGGACTCCGTAAATATGGTCCAGGGACTTTGGACCACGCCCGACTTCACTTATTCGGGACAACACTTTCAGGTGAACCGGGCCAATCTCGTGCCGATGCCTATCCAGAAGCCTCATCCGCCCATATATCTGGCCGCTACCCGGACCCCCGCGACCCTGGATTTCGCRGTTTCCACCGGGCACAACCTTTGCATYGCGGTCGTGCAGGACACGGCTGAMGCCTTGGAACTGTGCCAACGATTCGTGGAGAAATCCCAAGAAGCGGGATTCAACCTGTCCAAGTCGGAGATACCTTTCTTTCGCTACTTCTAYGTTGCCGAGACCGAAGAACAGGCCCGTCAAGACACGGTGGACAGACTGAACTGGGTGGCGGATATAATGCAGTGGCGGCGCTTCATCGACGAGGGAAGCGAGGTCTATCGCCGCATGGAGGACTGGCGCAAAACGCGCAACGAAGCTCCCACCACTTACGAATACTTGGCCGAACACCGCGCTATAATCGGCACGCCTGACCAATGCGCGGCGAAGATTCAGGAGCTACGAGACCAGGGTATCGAGTACTTTGGCTGTAACTTCGACTTCGGCGGCATGGCGCACGGTAAGGTGCTAAARTCCATGGAACTATTTTCAAAAGAGGTCATGCCCAGATTCACCTAGAGCATTAGCGGACCGGAGAATCAATATTGAACTCTAAACGGATCCCTTCACGCCCGCCAGACCCCGTTGACGCAGAAGGTTTTCACACCCGCGGCAACMGGTACAGCCGGACCGGTGCATACGAGGCGGCGATCGCCGACTACGACAAGGCGATCGAACTGGACCCGAATTTCGCGGATGCCCATTACGATCGCGGCTACTCCTATTACGAAATGGGGCGCCTTGAGGAGGCGGTCAGGGACTCGTCCCAGGCCATCGAACTCAATCCCGATGACGACCGCTACTAYGCGCTGCGTTCCGTGGTTTATCTCTTCTCCGACYGTATGGACCTGGCCCAGATCGAYGAGGARATGTGCGAAGAGCTGAGAAACCGGGACTAGATCAGGCTGGCTGAATTTAGAGGCRGCGGAAAAGTTATTACTTGGCCGGAAAGAWTCAAGCAAAAGTCAGGACGTGACCGAAGAGCGGCCAAAATTGGGCTGGAATCGGTTATAATAGGGGTKCCGTACCGGAGGTTCCGCAGTGCCGGAGCATCTCGTCGACGTCAGAYTTCCACCCAACAACTAGAAACCTCGGCGCCTCGAACAGGCCTTTGATCGAAAGCGATATTCTAAGGTTTCAAAACCTACGGAGTACACATCAGTTGAATACCAAGCAAGTGCCAAAATYAGTGAAAGAAGATCGCTGTTGGTGCGGACATCTGGAACGCTGGCACCACTGGACGGGTATCTGCCGATGGTGCGCCAGACTGGAACTACGCCGCCCCGAGTTYAACTTCGTACCTCGGCATGCGTTCGGCACCGAGATTCCCGACCGCGTTCGAAAGATAATAGRCACCMTGGGCCGTTGATCCTCGTTTAAGGACATCCGGCCCAAGGCTGTTGAWACCTCGTYACTCTTCGGCGCGCTACGCCGRCSGCCAAGWTTACTTAGGCGCTATSCGGTCCKCGTCAACCAACTGCAAACGCCAACCGTCGGGGTCCCGCATRTTGACGTTGGTCCTGCCGGTKACCTCCACYAAGTGGGGCCCACGTTCKGGCTTGATYCCCTTRGMCACCACGTCGTCGTAMGCTTCTTGAGCGTTGGCCACCTTRAACGCGATGTGGTTGAYCCCRATGGATTCTTCGCCGGWGRCGCTGTGAATCTCAARAACGGGCTGGTTYTCGCCRGGCAGCTTCAGTTCGGCTGACCCGCCATGATGGGCCGTTCGCAACAGYACCTCAAATCCCAGCTTWTGATAAAACTCCACRAACTCGTCCACGTCGCGRACGATCAACTCTATATGGTCGATGCTAAGTACCATYTYTCCTCCTAACTCAGGCCCTACTTCCYYCARGCCGATCTAAKGCCTCCGAAGCGGGTGAATCGAARATACAGTCTCGGCAAATCGCTGTCAAACATGCCCGGCTTCCCTTCGAACCAGGTTGGAATGCGGGCAAAGAGAGTGTATTCTAGAATCGAGGCGACCTTCACYCCGGTACTTTTTTACCCATCGGBCATTGAAAANGGATGCATAGACCATGAGCTTAAGAGATAGGATCGGCTTCGACTCGGGCGCCACCAAGCTGGAAGACTCTCTGGAAACCGCCAAGTCCCACGGGTTTCACTATCTGGACTTCGGCGCCGACACCGGCCCCAACCGGCTGGACAACTGGACCGATGAGCGGGCCAACACGGTTCAGAACGTATGCCACCAAAGCGGCATCCGCCTGTCCCTACAYACCGCGTCTTCAGTCAATATCGCCGAGTTCTCGCCTTATGTCAGCGACGCCGTGGACCAGTACCTCNGGGGCTATATAGGCCTGGCGAAAGTGTTGGACTGCAACGAAGTGGTGGTGCATGGCGGTTACCATTTCAGTTCTCAGTTGGAGGCACGGAAGCTGGCGTCCCTGGAGCGCTTACAGCGTAGCGTGGCCTACGCCGAAGAACAGGGAGTRAAATTGTTCCTGGAAAACCTGAACTTCGAGCCCGRCGAYGCTGAGRTCCATTACCTGGCCCATACGGTRGAAGAGAGCCGTTACTACTTCGACGCGATCTCGTCAGATAGCTTCAGKKGGGCGTTCACCGTCAACCACGCCAAYCTGGTGCYHGAGGGAATCAACGGATTTCTCGACGCCTTCGGTGTCGACCGGATAGGCGAAGTCCGTCTGGCTGACAACCTTGGAGACAGAGAGGTCCACCTCAATCCCGGCGAGGGCAACATAGACTTCCCGGCGGTTTTCCACCGTTTAGAGTCTTCGGGATACCTGGGRTTCKACACCATGGCCTTCGGCAGCCTGGAAGACAARCTRAAGGCAAGGGACGTTTTCGGCGATTATGAGTAGCCTAGCGCAGATGTAGGCGTCAAGCGGCGGCGATCGTCTTGCCCGCATACAAACATCAAGACGGATCCCGGCTCGATTCCTCGACCGGTCTGCGAGGGGGCGTGGCCGCCAGCACCATGACCGACGCCGCCGCCGCCGCCGCGGCCACCAAGAAGAACGCCATACGGTAGCTGCCGGTGGCGTCGAACATAAAACCGGAGATTAACGGCCCGGTCAATTGGCCTGCGATCTGGACCGGCAACGTTATGCCCCGGATGCTGCCCAAGGAGCTACGGCCATAGAAATCCGCCCACACCAGCCGAAGCAGCAGGTGTATGCCGCCGATACCGCCGCCCAAAATGGCTGCAGCGCACAATCCCCAGACAAACGTCCCGCTGGATCCGGTTACCATGCCACCCAGAGCGACAGTCATCCCGCTGGCCGCCAGGAGGAATCGCACCGGAATCCTGATACACAAAGTGGACCACACCAGCCCTCCCGCGACTTGGGACAAAGCGAAGACTCCGACGATAAGAGCGGCCGATGAACCCGAAACCCCTTGATCGATAAAGTGGGCCGCCTGGTGCACGGAAACTCCACCCTGAACGAGAAAGATCGCCGCGGAGAAGATGGACAAGATCCAAAACGACCGGGTTACCAAGGCTTGGCGGGTGGTGAAGTCGGGCTCCGAGGCGTCTTGAGCCTCACTGCCCGATGCYGAAACCGGCGAGTTCCTTGGKCCGAMGCCTCTYGGCATCGGGTCGCCCGCCAGTCCCACGTCCTCCGGACGCCTGATCAATAGCAAAGCCGGTATCACGCCTATAGCCAGGGTGTATATSCCAAGTGATGACCAAGCGGCSCGCCAGCCCCAACCCCCGATGACCCACTGGGCAATCAGCGGCATGGCGGCTAGGCCGGTGCCTTGGGTCGCCATCAAGATGGCCAACGCCAGCGGTCTTCTCCTGATGAACCAATTGCTTATGGCGGTGGAGGGCGCCAACTCCAGAGGCGCGGCGAAACAGGCCCGTCCGGGAACAAACAGGCCGTAATAACCTCCCAAGTTGGCCACTTGGGACAACCCCACTCCGCACACACCTACTATCGCGGAGGCGACGGCCAGGACAGTTCCGGCGCCGTACCGGTCGATCCARCGGCCRATCATSGGTGATATCACYACGGCTAGYAGGCCGCCCAGGCTCAACGCGCCGGAAAATACGCCCCTCGACCAGCCGAATTCGGCSGTCATKGGTACTACGAAAACCGCCAGAACGGCGGAGGCCATCAACGGTCTAGTGGAATAGCTGGATACGGCGGCGACGCCAAGGATGACCCAGCCATAGTAGAACGGGCAGCGCCGGGCTAATCGGGCTTGGAACGARTTATGTAGACGGTGCTCCAATRGAAARGCGCTTTAGATYCGCGGCTTCCGGTTATGCCGGGGCGTCGCCGGATCATGGGCGTGSGCCGTCCTCAGCCCGGTGGCATCGACAAAAAGACATCTGACGCTGCAGGATTGGGCCAACACGCCCACGTTACTCAAGAAAGAAACTCATGTTCGATGATGATCGGCTCACAGCTGTCCAGCCTTCAAATCCGCAATGAAGGGTTCGTATGCCGCCCGCACCTCATTTGCCCCAGGTAGCCCCGGCTCAATCACATCCTTCTGGTAATCCTGAGCGATCTGGCCTTGTTGTTCCCGGTTGTAATCTTTGAAGTGCTTACCGTTTGCTCTCCAGCTGTTCAGACCAGGCCAACTGTCGTAGAAATAACCGCCTTCCTGTTGGGCCCGCAATGCCTGGAATATATAGTCGGTACCGATCCGTTCGAACTGATATACGTGAACCAGTTCATGTATGAGCAGCTCGAGATGTTCCCTGGAATGGTAACCCGACTTGGGCAGGTTGACCGTGTGAAATGTTGTGAAAGCCCTTCYTGGGCCGAACTTAAAGATCAGGGTGAGCAGTCTTCCYTCTGCAACCCGAACGGACCGATATTTGATCGAATTCTCTCCCAATACCAACGAAGCGGCTTTAATCTCAGACTCGGTCARTCGGCTGACGCCGACAAGGAAATGCCAAAAGAACTGAAACAGTCTAGGTCCCTGAAATATGTCAAACACCTTAGATATCAAGGCTTTCATCGGCGTTGCCTCCTTCATTGCCTAGAGAAATGAAACACCGCTGTCACCAGTATCCGGCATTATACCGTTTAGAATTCAAGGGATGCCCAACCCCTTGCCAGCCTATCGCGCTCTAAATGGGCGGTCTTCGGTTATGCCAGGGCGTCGCCTGTTCGTAGGCGTGGGCTATCCGCAAGACGGTTGCTTCGTCAAAGGGGCGTCCSGCGATYTGTAGYGCCAAWGGCAGAGCGCCTTCTCCTTCAGAAGTAAAGCCGCACAGCATGGAAAGGGCCGGAGCGCCRGYCAAGCTATAAGGACTCCGGAAGCTYCCSGCAGCCAGGGCWCGTTTGGCTTGYTCTTTGCTCTCGACTATCCGCYCGGGGGTCATCACCTCCGCCGGTCCGGCGCTGGTGGGTTGAAYCAAGACGTCAACGTCGTTCAAGACCTGYAGCACTTCTTGGCGGATCAGAGCCCTTAACTTCTGCGCTTTGTAGTAAACCTGGGCCGGGATCARGTTTCCTGCCGTGAAGGCCACTCTAGTGTTGTGGTGGTATTCYTGAGGCCGTTGCCGCAGCCACTCGGGATGGAGGCTCACCCGYTCGGTATGGGTGATGGTGCGGACAACCACTCCGGACTTGGCTCCCAATGGGAGGGAGACTTCTTTGACCTGAGCGCCCAGGCCTTTCAACACTTCCACTGCGGCCAGCACCGCGTCTCGCGTTTGAGCGGTAACCCCCGATGCATCGGGGTCGAGGAACTCTTTCACGATTCCTAGTTTCAGCCCAGAGATGTTTCCGGATAGCGCTTGGCGGTAATCGGGAACAGGCGTCTGCCGCGTATAGGAGTCCTGGGGGTCGTACCCRGCTATCGCGCCRATSGTAACGGCGCAGTCCTCCACCGTCCGCGCGACGGGGCCGATGGTGTCGATGGACCAACAAGCTCCATCCACGCCATAACGGCTGACACGCCCCCAGGTTGGACGCAGCCCCACCAAGCCACAGTTGGCTGCCGGTCCGCGGATGGATCCGCCGGTGTCCTCTCCCAAGGACGTAGCRCAGAGGTGGGCGGCCGTGGCCGCGCCCGAACCGGTGCTGGACGTGCCGGGACTGCGCTCCAGGTCCCACGGGTTGCGGGCCGCGCCGGAAGCGGAACTAACCGGGTCKCCCAGTGCAAACTCGCTCATGTTCAGCTTTCCCAGCAAAATAGCGCCGGCTTTCTTCAGATTCGCCATGACCGTGGCGTCCTCTTCTGGCACGAAGGTTGCCCGGAGTTTTGAACCGTCGGTGGTGCGGATGCCCTTGGTGTGGATCTGGTCTTTTATCGCCACGGGTACGCCATGCAACGGCCCCCGGTAATGGCCTTGTTGGATCTCYGCCTCGGYCTGGCGGGCATCGCGGCGGGCCTCTTCGGCGCAGACGGTGACGTAAGCGTTGACGACCGGGTTCACCTGCTCTATGCGRTCCAGGTACGCCTCCACCGCTTCCACCGGGGAGACTTGCTTTGTTTCTATAAGTTTGGCCAGKTCGGTGACKGTGAGATGCGGTATSCCGGCRCGATCCATGCTAGACCTCCCCTTGCGGMAATATCAGAGGCAGGGGTTCAACMGCGTTAACRCCGGGCAGATCGATCTCGTCCATCATTTCCAGTATGGCGTTGAGGCTGTGGGCGACTTCAGTAAGCTCAGGCTCTTGGATATCCAGTCCCACGGCCCTTCCCAGGGCCTTCACTTCCAGGTTGGTCAGATCTTCCACAACAGCCTCCTTAGCCGGTCGGTTCGACTGCGCAGGGTATTTCCGAGGATGGGTCCAATTCTATCGGGGAGGCAAGCAGTGTCAACCTTGGGMCRTGCGCCAAGCATACAAGGTAGTGTAAGGRTACTGGGACCGTCACGCCGACCCCATTGTTGTCTAATCTTGCCAGCAGGCAAGACGTCCGATAGGTCCGCCCCTCCGGCGTAACTATGAACGCACAACCGAACCCCTGCCAAAATCGCTTGGCGCTGCGATTTTGGACATGGAGACGCGGGAGAGTTGGTCTCGACCAGAAACATGGGCTGGCGGTGCTGGTGGCGTNAGGCCAAGTAGGGTTGTGGTGCCTAAGAGWTGATTGAGGACCACATACCAAAGCTCTAACGCCCCACCAAGAGCGGCCTACGCCAATTCTTGACCTGATCCACCCTTTCACCCTCGTGGCCGCCCCCTCCGTCTTTGCTCCCCTCTCCGTCTTTGCCCCCCTGACCATCTTTGGTTCCTTCACCGGCGCGGTCCCCTTTGGTCCCTTCACCGGCGTGATCGGCTTTTGCATCGTCTTTCTGGCGTTCATCTTCCGCGTGTTGGCTTATCGCCGCATCCAGACTGTCCTTGATATCTTCATCCGCGTTATCTTGGGATTGCTCCGTGCTGAAGTCAACTTGAGCGAGGTGGGCGCCTCTGAGGCTCTCAAGGCTCAAGGCCGCACCGGTGATTCCAGCCGCGACGGCCGCTCCTAAGAAGTTGTCCAGTCGATCCTGTATGGCATCACTATGGACCGACCCAAGAACCTCCACTTTCTTGTCCGCGCCTACCGAGTGTACGACCATCACGACGTGAGCACCGCCGGTCATAGTCTTGGCTTGCGCTTCGCTTACTCGCAATGTATTACCTGCTTCAAGCACGACAGTGGCCTTACCGTCGGGTGCCTTTTCCGCCACTACCCCTCGCAGRTGGTCGCGCCGCGGCTTATTGGGGATAATGGTCACGTGAATTGCGGTGACCAACTCRGAGTCGGCGACGTCCGCCCCGACCAACGGCGGAAGATCAGTCAAGACCACGACCCGTTGCCCCGGCGCCAGAGTGCCTCCATCCGCAAGGCCGATGCCCGGTGCAGCGACGGACGTGCCGGGTCCAGTACCAGCTCTAACGATCCCGAATTTGGTTTCGGTCGAGAAGTTGTTCGGGTTCACTTCAATGACTTTACCGAAGTAGGCCCGATGGGGAAGGCGGGAGCGCAGCTGGAAATCAACCTCGGTTGCGCTGCCTATCGTTACGTCCACCAGGTTAGCCTGTTGCATGTTCTGCTTCTGGTCGTACCAGGAATCCACGAAATTGGCCGGATTTGGACTTTGCTGAGGGCTGGCGAAGGCGAAGTAAGTCCCCGGGATGAGCTCTTCGATGATGTAGCTCCCCGATGAGTCCGACGATACTTGGCCCACCAATTGCAATCCGCCCGTGCTGGTGAAGAAAACGATAGGCACACCCGGAATCGGATTGCCCGCGCTATCCCTAACAGAGCCGGTGATACTTCTGTCCGTCCCCACCGCCGCCACCGTCGTGCTCTCCGAGTCCGTCGTGATCCACTCATCGCCGCCATCGGTCGAACCCGAAACTGTGACGTCGTTGGTGACGGTACTCGACGCGGAAGACACGGTTGCCCCAAAGGAGACTATCGCACTGGCTCCGGCTTCCAATATGCCCAGGGAACAGACAACGACGCCACCGGCGACGATACAGGAACCTTGGGAGGAGGAAACGGAAACTAATTCGACCTCTAAGGGGAGGGAGTCTACGATGGACACGCCCCCTACGGCCTGGGAACCGTCGTTGGAAACAGTGACTATGTAGGTCAATGTCTCTCCCGGGACTACCGGGTCTACCTCGTCAGACAGGCTCACCGATAGGCCACCGGACGCCGGGGTTGTGCTCCCATAAACGATTGTCGTGCGATGAACCGAACTTTGATCCGCACTCAGCTCCCCTGAGGCCGCGGAAAGAGTGATAGAGTCCGCCGCCACCAACCCTGACGTAGCGGCGATCAACGTGATGGAGACCGAAGCACTAGCTCCACCGGCAAGTGAACCTAGGGGGCAGGCCACTTCGACTCCGCTCTGCGAGCATTGCCCACGGCTGGACGACGCGGAAACGAAAGTTGAGCTATCGTCCAGCTTCGTTACCAACATCACCCCGGTGGCGGTTTCGTTGGAGTCATTGGTCACGTTGATGGTGTAGCTGAAAGTCTCACCGGCGGGAACCACCGCGGTCTGTCCGCCGGAGATGGACACGCCCAGACCCTTAGCGGCGGGCTGGAACGACGGACCCGAAGTGGGCGAAGACAGCTCCACCCGATTAAGGTCCTGGCACATGACGGTAAAACCGCCGATCCTTTGTTGATTGCTGAACGCCGGTGTATAGCGGTAGATATGCAGTCCCCTCACGGCGTGCAGCGTTGTATACGGGGAGTCGTTCAAGCTAACGTCAACAAGGAATCGTTAYCCAAGAAAAATGGGCAAAAAAAGAGGCCRCCAGTTTGGCGGCCTCTTTGCAGATCGGTTAKTTGTTAGCGCCTTTGCGCGCTGAAACAATCACTGCAATACACCGGCCTGTCGCCCCGGGGGACGAAAGGAACGGTAGTGTCTATGCCGCACTGGGCRCACACCACCGGATGCATCTCACGTGGACCACTGCCGTATCCGCCGCGCTGTTGGTTCTTGCGGGTTTCCCGGCATTCCGGACAGCGCTTCGGCTCGTTGGTGTATCCTCGCGAATTGAAGAACTCTTGTTCTCCAACCGTGAAGACAAACGCTGCGTTGCACTCCGAACATGATAGATCCTTGTCTGCTAGGGCCATTTGGATGACCTCCCTTAATTTGATCTGGTTCAGTCTTAGGTCATCCGGTTGCCTGAGCTAACGGACCTTTGTACCACCAACGGTAAACCTTAACTAATACCGGCTTTCATTATACCAGAAGCCTAGTCACTATAGTCAAGGAGCCAGGCGTCCGGCGACCTAATGCCAGGCTCAATTTCCCATTCATATGAATATTAACTATCCGATTACAGCGKTTTATGGTAATTTGGGTCCCAGCCMGTTTCAGGNWASGCACATCCGCACGAATGGRCAATTTTTGACACATCCGYGGCCCSTTCTTACAATTGACATCTCCCGTAAGTTGTCTTGTGTCTCGGGAATTCACCGTCAAGGAGTGGAGAAATGCCCGACGTTCTCGCCTGGCGCAAGAAATTCGGAGTCTTGGCCCCCAGCACCAACACCATCGTCGAACCCGACCTCCACATGATGGAAGTCCCCGGCGTAACGTCCCACATGGGGCGCATCATGATGCAGAATACCGTCAGGGATTCCGCCAACGTCACCGCCAACGCTGAACGAGCTAAAGCGTTGGGCGGCGAGATGCAGCCGACCATCGAGCGGCTGCTAACCATGGAGCCCGATTACCTGGTGATGGCCATGAGCGCCCCCACCTTTCGAGGTGGCGTCGAAGGCAACCGCCGTTGGAAAGAGCAGATGCAGGAATACAGTGGCGGTCTGGGCACGGCCAACGGCGCCGAAGCCTGTGCGCGGGCTCTGAACCTGCTCAACGTGAAACGCATTTCGGTGTTGACCCCCTATTGGTCCGACACCAGCGACCACGTGATCCAGTTCTTCACCGAATCTGGGTTCGAGGTGGTCAGCAACATCGACCTGGAGTCCCGGACCCCAGTGGGGATCGGACACATCACGTCAGACCAGTGCCGGGAAGCGCTAATGAAGATCAACTCGGACCGAACCGAAGCTATCATCCAGTGTGGCACCAACCTTAATATGATCCGGCTGGCCGATGAAGCGGACCGCTGGCTGGGAAAACCCGTACTGGCCATCAACGCCACCATCTGGTGGATGGCGCTAAGGGACAATGGCATAGAGGATCAACTGCAAGGGTTCGGCCGGATGCTCAGGGACTACTAAGACCCTGCACACCGCGTGACAGTCAACTGAGTTGAATCAAAGGCACTTTAGGATATACCCGGCTGAAATGCCGGCAAGGATCGGGAAGTTCATCGAGAGGAGGTCACGGGATGGCGGCGTCGATAGGAATCGTCGGTTGTGGCGCGATAGGGCAGGCCATACTCAGAGAAGCGGATGCCGGTAAATTAAACGTCCCCGTTTCCGGCGTCACCAGCAGGACCGAGAGCACGGCCCTGGAGTTCCTCTCCACGCTGAGCGACCCCCCTCCCTATCTGGGACCCGCCGAGTTGATCAACCGCTCAACGTTGATCGTTGAGACGGCGGGAGGCCACGTGGTCCCCCAACTCGCYAAGGACGTGTTCGCGGCAGGCAAGGACCTTATGGTGATCAGCATCGGAGCCCTGCTCGAACACCCGGAAATCATTGAGGAGTCACGGAGCAAGGGATGCCGCCTATTGGCGCCCTCGGGAGCGATAGCAGGATTGGACGGCATCAAGTCCGCTTGCGCCGGTAGAGTAGACCGGATAACCATGACCTCACGAAAGCCGCCAAGGGCCTTGGAAGGCGCTCCTCACCTCGTGGAGAATGAGATCATTCTAGAGGGACTGGAAGAAGAGCTAGAGGTGTTCTCTGGCACGGCTAGGGAGGCCTGTAAAGGATTTCCCGCCAACCTGAACGTCTCGGCGGCCGTGAGCCTGGCAGGACTGGGGCCGGACAAGACGCAAGTGAAGATCGTGGCCGTGCCCGGTCTGGAGCGCAACTGCCACGACATAGAAGTGGAGGGCGAATTCGGCCTGCTGACTATCCACATCGAAAACGTCCCCAGCGAAAACCCAAAGACCGGCAAGCTCACCGCCCTGTCCATCATCCGTTCCATCCGCGACGCCGTAGACACGGTCAGCATCGGCACATAACCCAATTCAGAGCACGTTCGTAGTGAGCTCGAGCACGTTCGTGGTGAGCTTGTCGAACCACCATCCGATCCATAACTTGGGAGGGACCCCATGCCTTTCTTCTGGCAACGCCCCCGCCCAATGCACCTGGGCAGATTCCCCATGGAGAAGATCAAGCGGGTCAAGGAAACGACCACGAAGATCTCGGATGACATTCCTCGAATACCCAAACGGGCCCATTTTTTTCAACGCGCCCGCTTTGGCGATCTGGGGCCCAAACCCCAACAAGAAGTGCGCCGTTTCGCCACCAAACACCCTTTGTCCATGGCCATGGGGAAAGTGACTCAGACACAGGCTACGGTCCACGACGGCGACGTCGCTTCCGATATCGCGCCCCTACCCGAAGACCTGCAGGAGGTCGCCGACCATATAAAGGCCACCTGCTACTTCTTGGACGCCGACGTGGTCGGCATCTGCGAGATTCCCGACTTCGCCTGGTATTCCCACGACATCGACGGCAACCCAATTACCCCCATCCACAAATACGCCATCGTCCTGCTCATCGACCAGGGCTTTGAAACCATGGAAGCCTCCAGCGGCGACGACTGGATCAGTGGCGCCCAGAGCTTCCGCGCCTACCTGAAAGGCTCCACCATCGCCTGCACCGTGGCCGGCTACATACGAGAGTTGGGTTACCCAGCCCGGGCCCATACCAACTCCGACAGCGAAGTGTTGCACAACCCACTGACGATATTGGCCGGATTGGGCGAGCTGAGCCGCATCGGCGAAGTTGTGCTGAACCCTTTCTTGGNCCCCCGGTTCAAGACGGCGGTGATCACCACCGATCTTCCCATGGCGGTGGACCAGCCCATCGACTTCGGCCTGCAAGACTTTTGCGGCAAGTGCCGCAAGTGCGCCCGGGAATGTCCCTGCGGCGCCATCTCCTTCGGCGACAAAGTCATGTTCAACGGCTACGAGATGTGGAAACCCGACGTGGAGGCCTGCACCCGGTACCGGGTGACCAACCCCAATGGGTCGGCCTGCGGACGGTGCATGAAGATGTGTCCCTTCAACAAGAAAGGCCTGATGCAGCACCGCTTGGCGCTGKSSRWKGCCNAWCYGRAWGSCGCNNSSCTGMKSAWGYTYCWSRYCNYGGCNNYKKWCGAYGMGSKSGGMWACGSCRRMSRYRANCSCGYYGWGGAARTGGTGGCTTGACCTGGAGATCCGTGATGGCAARGTGTCCCGCCCCGCCAAYACCAACCARCGGGACCTGCAATTGAAACGGCCGATACCCAAGAACAAGATAATCCCCATATACCCGGTCGAGACGATACCTCCTCCGGGCTCACACGAAGCCCACCCCCTAGACCGCCAAGACGCCCAGGCCCGTGCGGCCAAGAAGTGACGCGGGTCTTGGCKCAAACCAGCTAATCCCCCCGAGGTAAACGAATGACCACAGAACAACGAAAATCGCCGCCGCCCTTGGTAGGCGTAAGGGTACTGGACGCCACCCACATCGTCGCCGGCCCTTTCTGCTCGATGATACTGGCGGATATGGGCGCCGAGGTTATCAAGATYGAGCGTCCCGGCAGCGGAGACCTGTCCCGGGCGCGGGGACCGTTCGTTCAGGGCGCGGACGGTCAGGAGGTCAGTTCGCGGTTTCTGGGAGTCAACAGGAACAAAAAAAGCGTGACCTTGGACCTGCGTAACCCAAMGTGTAAAGAAGCCTTCGAAAATCTGGTGCGCGAGTCCGACGTTTTATTGGACAACTGGGGGTCGGGGGCCTTTCAACGTTTGGGCCTCGGCTACGATCATCTCAAAGAGATCAATCCCGGCTTGATCTACGCCAGCATCACCGGCTACGGCGACAGCGAGGGACTGCGAGGCCCCTATTCCAAATGGCCGGCCAATAACCTGAGCATTCAGGGCATGGCCGGTTGGATGGAGCTAACCGGAGAGCCGGACGGTCCTCCCCAGAGTGTGGGCGACAACATCGGCGACTCTGTTCCGGGAGTGTGGACCGCCCTGGGCATCGTCTTGGCCCTGGAGTCGCGGCGTAAGACCGGYCTGGGCCAGTACGTGGACATGGCCATGTACGAATGTCTGGTGTCTCACACCGTCAGCCAGATGAACATCTTCCAGACCACCGGAGAAAATCCCGGCCGGTCGCGGGAAAGACTGACCACCGCCGGTCTGACTTTCAAAGCCAAGGACGGCTACGTCGTGATGGCCGGCGTCCGGTCGGAGGAGAGGCTGCGGGCCATGTGGAAACTCGTCGGCCGGGAAGAGCTGACTGAAGACCCGCGCTATCTGGGTAAAGGGGCCGACGGAGACTTCTGGTTCCAGAACGTCATTCCGGCCATCGAGGGTTGGTCGCAGCGCCTGTCCAAGTGGGAAGTCGCCGAAAAACTTACCGAGATCGGCCTCTCCATGGGCGTTGCCCAGACCATGGCCGACCTGGACCAATGCCCTCACCTGGAGGCGCGGCAGATGTTCGTGGACACCGACGACACGATGGGCGGCCGATTCAGGTCGCTGAAGACCCCCATCCGGCTAACGGGATGCGCGGACCCTCCCGCCGAAACCCCGCCGGAACTCGGCGAGCACAATCAGGCGATCTTGTGCTCCATCGGGGGGCTAACTCCTGAGGAATTAGCCGAGTTGGAATCAAAGGGCGTGGTCTGAGTTGATCCCATCGATCGTGGGAAAACGTTGCCCCGTTCGTGGTGAAAGGGAGACAGTTGCCGCCAACCCACTATGACGCGGATTATGGCGRGAATTAAGCCCCGCCTCAGGCCCAAGCGGCAACGAGACTCCAGGCACGAAAATTCGCCATAACGGTGTGGCGGTAAAGCTGGATAGGGCTAAATCCCTTTGCGGCTAATCTCGCGCCTGGATCATGATTTGTTCGTTGATCTAGTTCCCCGMCRGTTGATTCGATCCAAATAGATATGGCCGTTGTTGTTGATCAAAGCATCTGCCGATTTTTCCTATCTCCCCGTATCCTCCACGCGGCTCAGTCCTTGCGAGAACTACCTTAATTTCGGCTAACAGATCATCTAGATCAAAGGGTTTCTTTAGAAACGCGTCCGCGCCCGCTTCCATCGCAGCCGTCATATCGCCGCTCATGTGACCTGACCCTCCGGTCATGATTAAAATTGGGATATTGGATATTGCCCGAACTTGCCGGATCAGCTCGAAGCCATCCATATGTGGCATTTTTAAATCGGAGATCAGCAGATCAGGCTCCTCACGTTGAAACGCCTCTAATGCCTCTCGCCCGTCGCTCGCCATGCACGTCACGAACCCGGAACGGTCCAAATACCTTGCAAGAAGTTCACGAATAACCCGGTAGTCATCGACAATGAGAACCTTTATAACCCTTTCCGTGTTGCCCATCAGTTGATGCTCCTCACGGCTATTCCGATGGGAAAACGTCTTGGAACCCAATGTTCTCCGGTGTGGGGAAGGAGAATAGTGTGGATTGGACAATGCCTCTTTTGTTGACGAACCAACTATATGGCCCTGCCAGGCTCTCGCTAGACCCAGGAGGCACATTGTCCGGCGAAGCGGAAGATGGAACGGTCTCTAGATAGTCTTCCGCCACTAAAATCTCGAAATTAATGAAATAGTCCCTGGAGTCGACCAGGACATCGACACCGTGGAGGACTAGAGAAGCAACCTGCCATCCCGGTCGAGTAAGATCGTCCTCGTCGTTMAGTACATCTTCGTCRGGTTCATCCCGAATRCCGTTTTGGTTRTCAACCCATTGCGGTTTTCCGCCTAKGGTCCCTCCAAATGCGTTCCCGGCYACCARCACYGTATCGGCAGATTCGTTWTCGTCGGGCTGAACGATCTCTCCCTSRATCTTGAGYGCGCCATGGATAGGGTATTGRCGCTTTCTCAAGAAGCGRGTGCTGTCAGGACTAAGCCAATACAGATTTACGACATCTTGGATCCGCTGCCGCTCAACGTTGTAGGCCTGTGCCTTTGAGCTGCCCAGGTAGTTGTTGACCAAGGGAATCGTGATAGCGGCCAAGACGCCGAGAATGGCGATGACCACGACCAGTTCCACTAAAGTAAATCCCTTGGTCYCCTTTAACGTGGTTWTTAATTTTTCCATGGACGAGCACCTTTTTAGCCACTTTCAAGTTGCCCACTGTTCATCCGAGTCTTAACCGGGCCAGACAATCGACAAAGGCGAGTATCACAAACGGATGTAAGTTCCAGAGAAGAAGGATGTATGWATTYCGTGAGAGATTGCCGCCGATATCACCGCATGGATTGACGTGGTGGGGCTGTTCGACCCAATGGTTTCAATGGAATAAGGCCGGCCACTCCCGTCCTGCTCCGATGATGAATCCGGTCCCTGGTCTCCCAGCACGAGCACTCCAGGTCTATTCCCAAGGCCCTGTGTTTGTATAGGTTGGTGGCTTTGAYAGACGAAARGGCGCAGGAAGCTGCACTACCTAGTGACACTGGAAGATGGACGCCTGGAGGGAATTTTCAAGAATATGTAGACGGGAAGTTGGTACGAAGGGGAAAATCATAGAGCCGCCGGTTATCCGTCCGCCGTTCCAACAGACGCCGCAAACCAGGGGAAGTCCTGGCATAAAATGTTCCGGATCAAGACACCGCCCCCACCACCACCAAGACAACCCCGCCCACGCTGAGCAGGGTGCCCAGCAAYAGCAGCGGGTTGATGTGCTCCAGCCGTTGCAGAAATAGGTGGGCCAGCAACAGGGTGATCAGCGGGCTACTGGCGTTTATCGGGCTCACCACCGTCACCGGGGCCCTGCTTAGGGCCTGGAACAAGAAGGCCACCGCCAAACCCTGACACACCCCGGCCAGGCAACAAAGAGCCAGRTACTTCCTGGGCAGATTGCGGAGACTGTTGATCACGTCCCGGTAGGTCAGCATGAACAACAATACGGCCCCGATACTCAAGGCAAAGGCCGCCGTCACCATGGGCGGCGCGATGCTTCCAACTACGTGACGGCTGATGATGTCACGGCTGGCAAAGCTGGCGGCCGCGCCCATCGCCAGCAGGTAACCCAGCTTCCTGGTGGTCAAGATCTGATTCACTGGTCCGTTGGACCGGCTGGTCACGACGACGATGATCAGCCCGCAAACGATGATAGGCGTACCCAAGATCACCAGCAGATTAGGCCGCTCACCCAGGATRGWCAGGGCCAAGGCCATGGCGAATATCGGTTGCAGCGAAGAGACCGGCGCCGCTCTGGTCGCACCGACCATGGTGATCGCCATGTTTTGGAGCACCCGGGCCAAGGGATAGGCCATGACGCCCATTAAGGCGAACCACCCTAGAGCGGTGGGAGTGACGGATCTGACTTCCGGCAGATTGAGGATCAATGCCAAAGCGGAGATAAGAACCGCTCCGGTGATAACCGTGAAAAAGGTMGCRGTAGGGGCCGACACYYTTTGGGTGCCGACTCTGATAAGGACGTAGCCACTGGAGAATCCCAGCGCCGCCAGAAAAGCGAAAACCACCGCTAACGCCAAAGATCGCTCCCCTCCGGAAACCCTGAATGAGTCATCAAGCTGTTGAGACACATCATAAAGCAGTTCCGCAATCCGTAGTCATACCACACCCCGCCTTGACGCCCCGCACTGCGTAGCCCCATCACCGCCTATCTGTCGGAGAATTCTATATGCTTTCAGACTGGGANAATTACCATTGAACGATTGATACTATGGTGGTAAACTCAAMCYCACGCCARGTRTCTTACGCACGGAATCTTCCGTCGCTCAGACTCAAGCCCTGGAAAATCATCGGGGGAACCAGAGACGCGGGCGCAGATGCAAAATCGATCRGRCCCAACGCGGGTCTTTAAAAGTCACCGGGTTTAAGCTGAACGCGGTAGGCGAACAAGGAGAAGTCTGGATGGTCATCAAAGAGGAAGAACAGGCCTCTAGCCAACCTGAAGAGCAGACTACTTCCGGCAAGGATACCAGTGAAAACCTACCCACCGTCCTTGATGCACCATACTTTGGGCGAACCGCCCGGATCGTGGGTTCATGGGAATCGGTGGACGCCAGCGGAACCCCTCACGAGAAAAACAAACGTGGCGAACTGGGCAAACCCCTTTACAACTGGTACATGAACCGCGTTGCCGACGACGCGTTAGCTCGCACGGCCTTCCCACAGTCCGCCGCCGACAAAAGAAATACCCTACAACAGGTCGTGTCCCGGGCGGCCAAGGGCAACGTCAACCCGGATAAGTTCCAAGTAACCGACCCCAAGGCCCTGTCCAAGCACATCAAGCGAKTGTCGGAACATCTCGGCGCCCACGTTGTCGGCATCGCCGCAGTTCATCCGTCCATGCTCTACAGCGGCAGCCGCTACCCCGATGACGGCACCGGCGCGACCGACGCCGCCAGGGGAATCAAGCAAGGCCCAGATGACATGGCCACCAAATATCCCTACGCCATCTGCTTGAGCACGGTGTGGGACTACAACATGGTCCAGGCTCACCGGCACCACATCGGAGACCACTCTTACCACTTCAGCCAGTCAAGACTGCAACTGATCTACGCCAACCTGGCGGCCTACATCCGTGAGATGGGATACGAAGCAGTCCAGAATCGCGCCCAACCCATGCCCACGGCCCTGGCAGCCGGTATCGGGGAACTGGGCCGGAACGGAATGGTAATCACCGAGAAGTACGGGGCCCGCATCCACTTGGGCGACCCCATCTTGACCAACATGCCTTTGGTGGCCGATAAGCCCATCGACATCGGCGTCGACGACTTCTGCAAAGTCTGCCGTAAATGCGCCACCACCTGCCCGACCAACAGCATCACCATGGACGACAAGGTGGTGCACAACGGTGTTGAGAAGTACAAGATCAACTGGGAGACCTGCTACCGGCTGCGGGCATACGTCATGGAGTTCTGGGAAGTCTGCATGAGCTGCGTCACGGTCTGCCCTTACACCAAGCCCAAGGTTTGGTGGCACCAACTGACAATYGGGACCCTTARGCGAACCCCCTTCGCGCTACGGCCCCTGCTGGTCAGAGGGCTGAAGTTCCTGGACGACAAAGTCTGGGGCACGATCCCGCGCAAACGGGTCAAGTGGCTAACCTACGATTCGGGCATCAAGCCTGTCAAAAAGCCCCGTGACCAGGCGGTCGCGTCAGTCGCCCGATCTAATGGAGCCAACGGCACAAACGGAACCAACGGAGCGCATGCCAACGGGGTAAGCACCAACGGGCACAGCGCCAACGGACACGGCGAGGCTCCTGACCCGTCGGAAAAGATGGGCTACTACTATCCTCTGAAGGAAAATACCCGGCGGTTCGAGATCATGGAGGAACGAGCCAAGCGTTCGAAGTAGCAAGCCTCGAGAAACGTAGCGTGAATCCACGACGGGCGCTTGGAATAGCGCCCGTCAATGCGAGCAAGACTCTACAAGAATTGTTAGGGAAATCGGGAGCAACGTAATTTGACCGATCGATCGGACAGAGATCGCTTGTGGGATCACTTCATAACCAGCCCTCCGGCTGACGCGAAGAACGACCTCACCCCTCACATCGAATCAGCCCCAGAGGGTAGGGTCTATCCCATCCAAAGCGCGTCCGATGACCCCGATACGGTGTCTCAAACGATCAAGGAACTGGGGCAGTGGCTAGGAGTGAATCTGGTGGGTATCGCCGCCGTCGATCCGTCTCTTCAACCTGAGGTGCGTTCCGAAGGCGAAGGCGACACTGACGAAGAGGGCGGCCAAACGAAACATTTGCCCTTCGGCATCGTTTGCGTAGTCCACTCAGATCACGACCCAGAAGTATCCAAGGGGTTGGGGGGCCAGAAAGGCACTCAGCTGGACGCAGTGGTCATTCATCATCTAAGAGCGTACATCTTAGAGTTAGGTTATCGCGCTTCCTTCTCAGATCTCGACCCGGTGGCCGTCGCTGAAGCAGCGGAACTAGGCCGACGGGACCAAAGTGGGCGATTCATAGCCGCCGCAGGAAAGAAAGGCTCTTACGCCGTCTTATCCCACGTCCTATCCACCGATCTGCCGATGGCGCCCGATGGCCGGCTGATCGCTGCTTGAGCGGGAAAGATTAAGAATTCAAAAGCGGGTAAAGATTCGTGACGTCACAATTTTCAGCATACGTCATCACCGAACCCTGCGTCGGCGTCAAGGACGAGACCTGCCTGGAAGTATGCCCGGTTGATTGCATCGCCTCGACCTACGATGACGACCAATATTTCGTAGACCCGGAAATCTGCATCGCCTGTGAGCAATGCGCTCTGGTGTGCCCGATGACCGCCGTTTTTCTGGATATCGAAGTACCCTCTTACTTCAAGAGCTATATCAATAGAAACGCCGATTTTTATCGAAGAAACAAGGGAGAACCTATGCCGGTCCCGATCGACAAAGCTTTAACAATGATTCAAGCGGGTCACGCCAAGGCACTGGAGTTGGACATCGCCGTCAGCGTGTCCGTGGTCGACGAAGGAGGACGTCTGGTCGCCTTCGGGCGAATGGACCGCTCCCGACCCATGAGCGTCGATATCTCGATCAACAAAGCCTACACCGCTGCTTCATTCCAGGTCCCGACCACCGATCTGGGCAGCGTGTCCAGCCAGAGCTGGTTCCAGAGCTTGATAGTTTCCAGCCAGGGAAAAATCATCGCCGTGGCCGGGGGACTGCCCGTACTGGGAGAACCATTGGTGGTCGGCGCCGTGGGCGTCAGCGGGGGCACCGACGAACAGGACCAGGAGTGCGCCAGGGCCGCGGTTGCCGCCTACTGACCGGAGTGATACGGCAAAGTTTATCGGTAGGCACCAAAAGATATTGGCAATCTGGGATTAGGTTCGCACCCTCCCAAAACAGGAAAGTACCGGCGCACCCCCATCCTTAACTCTCCTACCTAACGGGGGAGAGAACAGATCCCTTTCCCCTTGACGGGGGAAGGTTAGGATGGGGGTGAACTTTTGTGCACCAACTCCAATCGGAATGGGCTCCGTCAACACCCAGTAACCAAGTCTCCAAGATACTACCCATTACCCGAGGCTAACCCAAAGAGTCCCAGCACGTACGGGTTACCTTACGTCCTTCAACTTSGCAAGGCAYCCCCCGGTTAACCGTCAAATTCGCTACCAGTTATCGGATATAATATCGGAKGCYTACGAGGYTTTAGATTATTCCACCTGGAGGACCCAAGAATGAAGTACGACTATATAGTCCTCGGCGCGGGCTCGGCGGGTTCCATCGTGGCTACCCGCCTTAGCGAGGACTCGAACCGATCGGTGCTGTTGCTTGAGGCGGGTCCRGACTATCCCGATTTCGAAAAGCTCCCGGACGAGGTCAAATTCGGCTACGCCACTGCTACGGACATCATGGTCAGCGACCACAACTGGCAATTTGAAGGCAAAGCCACCGAAACCGCCCCGCCCATGCTGGTGCCCAGGGGTAAGGTCACCGGCGGCTCCAGCGCCATCAACGGCCAAGTATTTCTTCGCGGCGTCCCGGAAGACTACGACTCCTGGGCGGCCAAGGGCAACGACCAGTGGAGCTTTCAACACGTGATGCAATACCTGCGCATGGTGGAGTCGGACACCGATTTCGGCGGCGGTGACTTCCACAACTCCGACGGCCCCATCATCGTCCACCGGTTCAAGCCCGAGACCATGCTTTCCGAGCAGACGGCATTCTATAACGCCTGCCGGTCCGCCGGCATCCCCGACAGTCCCGACCACAACGCGCCGGATGCGTCGGGGGTGGGACCGTGCCCGGTTAACAACCCCAACGGCATCCGCTGGAGCACCGCCCTCGGCTACTTGGACATGGCGCGGCACCGGTTGAACCTGACCATCAAGGCTAACTGCACCGTTCACCGTATCTTGTTCGACGGTAAGCGCGCCACCGGGGTCCAGGTGGAGAGCGGAGGCGAGACCTTCACGGCCGAGGCAGAGGAGATCATCCTAAGTTCAGGGGCCATCGGGTCGCCCCAGATCTTGATGCTTTCGGGAGTAGGTCCCGCAGCCCAATTGCAGKCCCTGGGCATCCCAGTGGTCCACGACCTTGCCGGCGTGGGGCAAAACATGCGTGACCACCCCATGCTTTACGTGACCTTCCGGACCAAGAAAGACCACCCCATGGACGGATTTGCACCTAGGGTCCAGATGGCCCTTCGCTACACGGCCCCGGACTCGGACCTGCGTAACGACATTCAGGTGCTGATGCAGTCCTATGCCACCGGAAAGGTGAATCAGGGCGGCGACCGTATGGAGCCCTTGGGCATCAGGATGCTGGCTATCCTGAACCTGGCGGTGGGTTCCGGAGAGTTGCGTTTAACTTCGGCCGACCCGGCCGTCCAGCCCTTTTTAGACTACCGGTACTTTGAAGAGGAGTTCGACCGCCGCCGGATGCGGGAGGCGATCCGCCTGTGCGTCAAATTAGGCCAGGACGAAGTATTCAAGGACATTATCGAGGAACGCATCGAACCCACGGACGCCGAACTGGCGTCGGACGATGCATTGGACGAATTCATGCGCCGGGAAGTCACCACCGGCCAGCACATCTCCTGCACCTGCAAGATGGGCCCATCGAATGACCCCATGGCCGTGGTGGACCAGTATGGCAAGGTTCATGGCCTACARAACCTGCGGGTGGTGGAYGCGTCGATAATGCCCGACTGCGTGAGRGCCAACACCAACGTCACCACCATGATGATCGGGGAACACATCTCCGACTTCATCCGCCAAGGCTCCTGATGACCCGCACCGGCGCCGATTACATCAAGAATGTACAAGACGGGCGGTCCATCTATCTAGACGGGCAACTCATCGAGAACGCCGCCGAGCACCCGGCATTCCGGAACGCGTTGGCCACGGTGGCCCGGCTGTACGACTTTCAAGCGGCCTCGGAGAACGAAGAGCTGATGACCTTCCCGTCGCCCACCAGCGGCGGCCGCGTCAATCGCTGCTGGCAGCTTCCCCGTTCTCACGCGGAACTGGTGCAACGCCGGGAAGCGATCACCGCCTGGGCCGAGCTAACCTTTGGGTTCATGGGCCGCTCCCCCGACCACGTAGCATCCTCCTTGAGCGGCATGGCCATGGGCATCGACGTGTTCCAAAGGCACGGCGAAGACCGGGCCAAGGCGCTGATGGATTACTTTACCTACGTCCGCGACAACGACCTGTTCGTTACCTACGTCATCGCCAATCCCCGCGCCGACCACAGCAAGGACGTTTCTCAACAAGAGGACGAGACGTTGGTGGCGGCTATCTGCGACGAAGACAGCCAGGGCGTCACTATCAACGGCGCCAAGATGCTGGGAACCAGCGCCGTCATCGCCGACGAGTTGCTGGTGACTACCGGCGCGCCCCTGAAGCCTGGCGAGGAGATGTACGCCTTTTCGGTGGCCATGCCCATGGCTACCAAGGGRCTGAAGATACTGCCGAGAAAATCCTACGAAGCGTCGGCGGTCTCCCAGTTCGATAACCCCTTGTCCTCCCACTTGGACGAGAACGACGCCATCATATTGTTCGACAATGTGAAAGTGCCCTGGGACCGTGTTTTTGTCCATAAGGACACCGAGATCTGCCGGGCGCAATTCACGGATACGCCGGCCCATATGTACCAGAACTACCAGGCCCAGGTCCGCATGATGGTCAAATTGCGTTTCTTATTGGGCCTGGCAAGGAAGATTGCCGAAACCAACGGCATCTTGTCCATCCCGGAGGTCGCGGGGACGCTGGGCTATCTGGCGGCCAATACCGCGATGATGGAAGGCATGGTCAAGGGTATGGAGGCGGGCGGAGTGTCTTACGGGCCTTACTTCGTTCCGGACCGAGGGCTCCTTTACGCCACCCAAGTTCTGAGCCAACAGTTCTATCCCCAGATGGTCCACCACATTCGGGATCTGGGCGGAGCCAGCATGATTATGATGCCGCCCTCGGTAGCCGACTTTGGCAACCCCGAAACCGCGTCCTTCATACACCGTACCCAGCGGTCGCCCGTGGCCGAGCCCAAAGACAAAGTTAAGCTCTTCAAACTAGCCTGGGACGCCGTGGGCTCCGAGTTCGGCTCCCGGCAAGCACAATACGAAATGTTCTACGCCGGTGGACCGTTCGTTACCCGTGGCCGATCCTTCCAGAACTACGATTGGAGCACGGTGACTGACATGGTGGACGGTCTCCTGGAAAGCTACGATCTACCGGAATCACCAATCGGATGACACGGCCTAAGCGAAACAGTGCCCATGAACGCAAGGCGCCACCCCACTCTATCAGGGCGTATCTCTCAGATATTGATCGTGTCCCCCCCGAGGTCGGCCCGCGCCTCAGTCGTTGTGGGGAGCGCTTCCAGGTCTCGGCAACTCAGGATTCGCTCGATACACGCATCACTTCCCCCAACATACGTGTCGGGGTTGTCTATCTCCGTTGCAACACACCAAGCTCGATCGTCAGGCCACCAGATGCTCGGCGACTGTGACCAGCCACGGGGGAAGTGGTCCAAAAACGACATGACAGCATCCAGAGGGCCTTGAAAGAGCAGGTAGTCTCGGCCCGGAACTCTAAGGCGAGACGCATTTTTGTAGAGGCCTGGATCAAGGAACCCCCAGCCTTCCCAAACACAGAAGTAACAGMGGTTGGGTGTCGAGGTGAATCCCCTGAGCACGTTGGCGATCGCGCGGCACTCTTCAGATGGGAGGCACCCATATCTCGGATACGAGCCCCACGGCGGCCTCTGGTAAGGCTCAGAAAGGTTCGCAATACGTTCGAACTGCATCTCAGGATGGACGGTTCGCCCAGTCCATGAAGCCACCGTAGACCATCGGACCGGGGRCCGCTGGACCGGCTCATGCCCCCGGTCTCGGAGTTCGGCAGGGTGAAACACGCGGGCGTAGGCTGCAAATCCATCAGGCACGAACGAGCCTACCCGCACTCCCTCGATGCCAGTGGCGCTCCCCCARGGCCAGAGGCATTCCTCAATCCACCGCGCCGGCGCGATGTCTTCCATCAACTCGACACCTTCCGGCGCCTTCGGTATCTCGAATGCCCCCTTCACCGTTGATACTTTGGTATCGCCATTGGCCATTGGCGTGAGCGGCTGGAGGCTAGCCAGCCCGACACTTCGCATGCCGTATTTCAGCCACCGAAGGAACCGTATGATACCTGCCAAATCTCAGCCACCGTRGGAACCGTATGATATGCGTCGATTCTAACATGGGAAATGCGGGCTAGACCGGTTACATAAACGGAAAGGGTCATTTCCTAACCCTTTCCGCCTCAATGTTCATCTTGTCTGAGGAGTCTTGCTGAATGCCCAGTCCTTCATTCCGAATAAGAGCCGCCTTAACGGAAGCGCGTTTATGGGGAGTGGCGGCTTTCCACGATCGCCATCCCGATCAGCCAGGCGATCGAAATAACGAATRGAGCGAGACCGATAAGGAATATCAGAATGCCTAAGCTCATAATCCATAAAATTGAGTGAGCCATTAACAAGACGCTAACCAGGACGAAAGAAACCCACATTCGATAACCATTGGCAAGTAAGCCCCAAGTCGACATCAAAGCGATCGTTATCACAACGGCAACCGAGATGGGTCGAAAACTAAATGAGTATCTTCATCTTGAGGCGACCAGGGCCACCCNAGCCACATTGTAGCGAATGCGGCGCCTATTAATGCAGAGCCCGCGATGAAGAGCAGAATAGGTACACTAAGTCTCTTCACAGATGAACTGACCATCATAGTGTCACCCTAGTGCTTAATCATGGGGTCGATTCGGGAATCACGGTCGGGCGTCGCCAGGCAGAATGCAATCCTCGAGCCATCGYTAGACGCCATTGTATCGGTATAACACATCGATCTAGCTAGTTAAGCAAGCACTCAGTTAATAAAAACAAAACATGGTGGACGGWCTGGTGCACGGCTACKATCTACCGGACTTACCCGCCGGTTGATAGTATCCGAAAGGGAGTATAATTTAGGCCAAAGCTTACTAGCTTGACCTCTYAAACCCAGTTCCCATATTTCCGGAGACTATATGTCCACTAAGGCCCACAACTCTCAACTCGTCGAAACACCCGCCAAGATGGAGTCGCTGAAGGAAATCTTGCGGGAGATGGGTTCGGTCATCGTCGCCTACTCCGGCGGAGTGGATAGCGCCTTCTTGGCGGCCACCGCTCACCAGGTCTTGGGGGACCGTTCCTTGGCGGTAACCGCCGATTCTCCTAGCTTGGCGCCTTCAGAGCTCCGGGAAGCCGTGTCCTTGGCGCAGCAACTGGGACTCAACCACCGGATAATCCAGACCCAAGAGTTAGAGCGGGAAGACTACCTGGCAAACAATCCCAACCGCTGCTTTTTCTGCAAGGACGAGCTTTACTCGCACATAAACAAGATCGTCCAGTCCGAAAGTTACGAGTGGGTGACCAACGGCACCAACACCGACGATTTAGGAGACTTTCGGCCCGGCCTTGACGCAGCCAAACAGTACGGTGTCCGCAGCCCGCTGGTGGAAGCAGAACTAACGAAAGCTGAGATACGGTCGCTGTCCAAGGACATGGACCTTCCTACCTGGGACAAGCCCGCCCAGGCTTGCCTGTCTTCCCGCATACCTTATGGGACACCTGTATCCGTCGAAGCTCTCACCCGAATCGCCAAGGCCGAAGAGTTCTTGAGAGGTCTGGGAATAGGCCAACTCAGAGTCCGCCATCACGGATCAGTCGCTCGTATCGAGGTGACCCCAGCCGACTTCCCGGCCCTCTTGGACGAAGAAGTACGGACGAGCATCGGAAAGCATTTTCGTTCCATCGGCTACGCCTACGTAACCCTGGACCTTGAGGGATTTCGCTCGGGCAGCATGAACGAGGTACTGAGCAGCAAAACCAAGAAGGAGGCCACGTCCAGGGCTAACGATTAGTCCTGCGCAACGGCCGCCTGCGTTATACCCATAACTCCATTCATTCTTGCGCCGCACAACTTTATTACGTGGGGATGCGGCAATCTCCAGGAGAATAATCATCGACGAAAATCGCTTGCGGGAAATCCTGCGCCGGTGTGCTAACGATGGACTCTCCATTGACGACGCGGTAGGCCTGCTAAGGGACCTCCCTTACCAGGATTTGGGCTTTGCCAAAGTAGATCACCATCGGGCCATCCGAACCGGCTTTCCCGAGGTGGTGTTCGGCGAGGGTAAGACGCCCAACCAAACCGCGACTATCGCCCAGGCGATCCTCCAGCAGTCCGATGTTCTTCTGGTCACCAGGGCCAGCCAAGAGATGTACTCGGCGGTCTTAGCCGGCGCACCCGACGCGACATACGACGAGATGGCCAGGACCGTGATAGTCGATCGTCGTGAACACCGGGAACATCTATCAGGAGTTTTGGTGCTTTGCGCCGGGACCGCCGATCTGCCCGTGGCCACSGAGGCGGCGMTTACCGCCGAGCTRATGGGCTGCGAGGTGGAGCGGGTGTTCGATGTTGGAGTGGCCGGGATCCACCGGCTGCTAGACCAACTGGAGACGCTGCAGCGGGCCAGGGTCGTGATCGCTGTTGCCGGAATGGAAGGGGCTCTGCCGTCGGTGGTCGGAGGCCTGGTGCGTGCGCCGGTCATCGCCGTCCCTACCAGCATCGGTTACGGAGCAAGTTTCCAGGGATTGGCGGCCCTTTTGGCCATGCTCAACAGTTGCGCACCAGGTGTGGCGGTGGTGAACATAGACAATGGGTTCGGYGCMGGATACCTGGCCGCTCAAATCATTCATGTCAGCCACGATAGCCCATCGCCCCAAGTCGACAACGGGCGGAATTCCCAGCCGGGGATCAACCAACGGGCTGGTTCTTAGATCAAGATCGTTTACGGTCCGTTATCGGGTGCTTAATTCCCGTTTCGGGGGAGAGAGGACAGGAGCCCCGAAGCTGCCAGACATACGAGCGCCTCGAACACAGCCCGGTCGATACAGATTCCCTGGTTCTCAAGGACGGCACAAGCCTCTTCCAGATTTCCATGGACGGGCCGATTCGAACCGGCCGCTTCATCCGCGTCCACCTGGATCTCACTTTCCAGTACGGGGGGATCCACGTCCCATGTATCCATAGCCGGGAGGTTATTCAGGATAGCTCCGCGAGAGGCTTCAACGGTCTGTTCAGTGTCGATCAATCCGGCCATCACCTTCGGGTCGACGATTATTCTTCCTTCCGCCACTAACCTGATGATTCCAGAGACCTGTTCCATGGTATCAATGGTGTGTTTTAGCAGATAAGCCGTTCCCATGGCCCCTCCGATGGGGAGTGACCGTAAGGACTTGAACGCTCGGCGGTCATAAGAGGACACGAGCAGGACCAGACCTACCTCGCTGTACTCTTCTCTGAGGTCATTTAGACTTTCCAACATCGCCGGACGCAACGTCTTGACGCCCAATAGGATCACGTCGGGATTAACCGCCATCGCGGCGGTGAAAAGGGATTCCGCAGCCAGATCCTCCGACGATCCCAACAACTTGATAACGGAATGGGTCCCGAAATACGATTCGTAAGGTCCTCTGAGGACCTGCTGCTCCTCAGCCAGGTACAATCCGACATTCCGGATCTTTGAGGCAGTATTCCGAAGTTTGGGCGCAACCGGGCCAACCGTTAGATCAATACTGTTCTTCACTTGAATCAGGTCATCCGGCAAGTGGTCGTCCAAATACCGAAGACATTTAGCCATGTCGCCTTGTTCCAGGCCAAGCTTGCCCAAATAAGAAAGCAATTCTTGCTGGCCGGCGTTTCTCGTGCCATTCCTGGCATACCGGTCGTTATTCATATATGGTCCATCCTAGGTATCTATCTGTCGTCAAACAGTAAAAAGGTGAGCACGTGCTCACGCGTGTTAAATCAGGGGAGCTTCCACTCTTGCACACTGTCCACATACCTCTGCTCCAGTTGGGATTRCCACGACGTCATCGGCCTTCCGGTTTTAGCCTCGGTCCACAACTACGCCGTAAGCATAGCCGGCCAGGGGACCACGCCTTGTGACCGAAGTCCGCTCATCTAGAATGCCGCAAGGCTGGGTATTAGACAATAGGGTAGACTAGCTTTGAACGCAGAATCGTCCCCAGTTTATTTCGGGTATAAACCCCCAATGAGTTTGCCGGATAATCGCAGGAGTACTAGCTGGTGACTCCCTTTAATGGGGCAGAGTTGAGATGTATTCTAAGTTTGCTGGGGTGTGGTCTCAGTGATCCGGGTTTCTCTGTGAGAAGACCGGAATCGGTTTCTACTCATATCTTCTGGATCAGGGGCCGTTGGAATGTGGGCCAACGGCCCTTTTTTCTTGTTCATAGCCGTATGGGATAGGGATAGTGTAGGCCGCCCGGATGCAGCTTACCGGCGGCCTGAGAATCGCCAAATGAAAAGGCCCCCAGCGATACCGGGGGCCTTGATCCATCAAGAATAATGACGACCCGCCAAGGGCCAACACCTAAGATACTGAATCTCAATCGTCAGTCGTCACCAGAGTTGGCGCCGGATAGCAGGCCAACGGCCTTCAGGTACATCAGGGCGGCCCGCACCCGGGGATGCATCGTAGCGTCCGGGCCTTCCGACTTATCGTTCTGCAGTTTGCTATAGATATTATTGATGTGGCGTTCCACGGTTTTCACGTCCCGCGACAGGAGTCCGGCAATCGTATCGTTGCGATAGCCCTTGGCCAGCCAGCCCAACACCTCCATCTCTTTGGGAGACAGCTCCTGCACGACGCCGCTACCGGAGTCACCCGTACGGATCAACTCTTCCATAACCATGGGGTCCACTATGATCCTTCCCTCTGCCACCGAGCAAACCACCTGGTTAAGCTGTTCTACTGTATCTATGGTGTGCTTCAGGATATAGGCGCACCCGGACGAGGAGTCTCGAGAGAATTCTCGCAGCGACTTGATGCCTTGCCCATCGTACATCGCCATCAGTAGAACCAATCCCATCTCGGGACAGGTTTCTCGCAGTACCTGCAACTTCTCGACGGTGCATGGTTGCACCGCTTTGACTCCAAGTATGATTACGTCGGGCTTTAATGCTTGGACCATTCCCGCCAGGAAGTCTGTCGACGTATCGCCGGTCGACCCTAGCATTTCCATATTGGATTGGGAGTTGAACACCGAATAGTATGCTTCTCTGAGGATCTGCTGCTCTTCCGCCAGGAACACACCGATTGTGCCACTGGGCCGGCCTTGTGGCATGTGGCCTTCCATCGGCCTTTCTTTTGACATTTCCTCGGTGGGGTCCTCCCGCCGTCCGCTTTGCAACATGGCGATCATTTGGTCTAACTCACCGTCCGCCAAGCCCAGCTTCGCCAGATATCCGGCCAGGCCGGCAACGATATCCACCCTATCCYCYCCTTTTGCCGCCTTACCTCCAACCCGAACCTTCTTTTCGCCAATAAAGTCGATGGTTCCCACCCGTGAGTCCAGCTGTGTCATAGCTCACCTCGCGCTTGCCAGGATTCTGTATCGGTTTGTATGCTCCCGGATTCAAAAGAGACCATCGCCCCATCGGGTTTGGACTTCTCAGGCATTTGGTTGGCGAGTTATCGCTTCGTGCCCGCTTTGTCCTGGTCCTTTAAATCTCGGCTGCGCTCAGTATGTGTCTCAACAGCCCGCTGGAAATCACCCGAACTGGTGATATCGGGGATGATAAAAGAGGTAACCCGTAGAAGTTAGCCCTAAGTCAGCCCGGAGGTAGCTCCTGGAGGATGATACTATGTTCCTCGGCTCGATTGGCTAGCCCATCGTGACCAACGCAGACGCCACCTGAGGGACACATGACCAGCGTCTCTGAATACTCATCTCGCACCGAGGCCTTGCCGCCGAGACGATACCGGTTCTTGATCGCCGGTCTAGTCATGGCGGCCCACTTCTCCGTGGGCTTGAATCTGTTCACGATTTCCCCGTTGCTGGGGGATGTCATCCGCGATTATGAGATTAATCGCGGGTCGGCCGGCCTGCTGATCGCGCTGGCCCTATTGGTAGCCGCCRGCTTCGGACTGCCYGGCGGAGTGGTGATCAGCCGGTTGGGCATCGCCCGGTCCTATACTCTGGGTTGGTGGCTGGCTGGCCTCATGACGTTGTCGTTCTTAGCTCCTAACTACCTCTCCCTCTTGGCGCTACGGTTGTCGTTTGGTCTTGGGTTCGCTTTGGTATTGATAACCACCGGCCCCCTTTTGCTGCGATGGTTCAGGCCCAAGGAAGTCTTGGTGATGAACGGATTGAACACCGCGGTCTTGAGCCTGGGAATCGCCATCAGCATTGCCACGGCAGCACCTCTCGCCGGGGTCCTGGGATGGCAGAATTCTCTGAGCGTTTTCGGAGCGATCGGCTTAGTAGGAGCAGCCGCTTGGACCGTTCTGGGGAAAGTGCCGGGGGACTCGGTTCGAAAGTCCGGCTCCATGTCCTTCAGGGCGATCCCGCGTCTCATCCGAAACCGGCAGATCGTACTGTTGCTCTTGGCTGACGGCGGAGTGTTGGTCCAATACACCGCCCTAACCGCGTGGCTACCGGCTTTTTACACGGAAGTCCGTGGCATGACGCCAACAGGGGCAGGCTTTGCAACCGGGCTATTGCCCTTCATCGGAGTATTCGCCGTTTTGCTTGGCGGCTTCTTGCCCTTGAGATTCGGCACGCCCCGGAGCTACTTCATCTGGCCGGGGATCTTGCTGGCCATCGGCGGTCCCGCCTCTTTCCTTTTAGGCAGCGCCACCGGGATCTACTTGGGTCTGATATTAGTCGGGATTGGGTCTTGGCTGTACGTGCCCACCTTGCTATCACGAACGATGGAACTGGTCAGGAACGACCCGGAGCGTGTCGCGGTGGTTTGGGGTTCGTTGTTAACCTTCTCCGGTTTGGGCATGTTCATCGCCCCCGTAATGGTGGGAAGCCTGCGGGACCTGACCGGCTCCTATCTGCCGGGGTTCTTTATCGGTTCGATAGCAGCGCTGACGCTGCTGGCTGCTGGACTTGCGATGCCTCGGGRCCGGGTCCAATCGCCACCATGATTCGGACGGCCTCCTGTCAAAGGTTGGAGGCTTCAAGAAGCTCATTTATCGGCCAAGTGGATGATCCGCCGCCCATACACACCACCATTGACATCCCATTTTCCGGCTAGTACCGTTAAGGCCGCCTCGCCTAACCAACCTGTGCGGGCCAGATTACATTCTTCACTAACGTCTCTGAATGGCGAAAAAGGGGGCCAAAATGGCTAGAGCGCCGATACCTACCAGGGAAAGCGTACCCGAGAAATACCGTGATCTGTTCGACCAAGTAGTCAAGGAGAGAGGCGGCCCACCCACCAGCGGTCCCGGGTCGGTAACCCTCAACAGTCCGGAGATAGCTCAACGGACTAATCACCTATCGGCCTATCTGCGCCAAGGYTCAGGTCTGCCYGCCAACRTCCAGGAACTGGCCATGCTTACCACGGCCCGGGAACTGGACTGCCAGTACATCTGGAACGCCCACGCGGCTTCCGGACGCCAGGCAGGCTTGAGCGATGCCTTGGTGGACGCCATGCGGGACGGGCGCGACCTGCCCAACTTGAGCGCCGACGAAGCGGCCGTTGTGAACCTGGGCCGGGACTTTTTCCGAACCCACAAGGTCAGCGATTCCACCTACGAGGCAGGAGTTCAGCAGTTTGGCGTGCACGGCCTAACGAACCTGGTGAATCTGATGGGCTATTACGCCTTACTGGCCTTCAACGCCAACACCTTCGTCATCGACCTCCCCGACAACCGCACCGAAGACACATTGCCGATCTAACGCCAGGGAGTAAAAAGGACTGACGGATATGGAAGTTAAACCCTACCAGATACACATCCCGGACTCCGTCCTAGCCGACCTGAGGGAGCGGCTGGAGCGCACCCGCTGGCCTGGCGAGATTCCCGATTCCTGCTGGGACTACGGCTCCAACCTCGRCTACGTCAAGGAGTTGGTGGATTATTGGGTTGACGGATTCGACTGGCGGGCACGGGAAGAAGCGATAAACGCTCTGCCCCATTTCCGGGCTACTGTCCAGGACTTAGACATTCACTTCATACACCACCGCGGCAGCGGCCCTAACCCGCTCCCCTTGATCATCACCCACGGTTGGCCCAGCACGTTCTTTGAAATGCTGGAAATAATACCCCTGCTTACGGACCCGGMCGGMCATGGCGGCTCCGCCGAAGACTCTTTCGATGTGGTGGTCCCTTCCATGCCGGGCTACGGTTTCTCCCAACCCGCGCTCCAGCCCGGTATGAGCGTATTCAAAGTGTCGGACCTATGGGCGGAGCTGATGACGGAGGGATTGGGGTACCAGCGGTTCGGAGCCCAGGGCGGCGACTGGGGAGCAAGTGTGACCGCCAGGCTAGGCTTCTCTTATCCCGAAAACGTCATAGGCATCCATCAGACGTCGGTGACCAGGCCGGTCCCCTACTTGGGTCCCGGATCGCGTCCCATCTCAAAACCGGAAGAAGACTACCAGGCGGACCGCGACCGGTGGCAGCGGGCCGAGGGTGGGTATTCCCACATCCAAGGCACCAAGCCTCAAACCCTATCCTATGGCTTGAACGATTCCCCGGCGGGTCTGGCAGCCTGGATAGTCGAGAAGTTCCGTACCTGGAGTGATTGCGACGGGGACGTGGAGCGCAGTTTCAGCAAGGACGAACTGCTGACCAATATCACTATCTACTGGGCCACCCAGACGATCAACTCGTCTACCCGCATCTACTACGAGACCCAGCAGACCATTTGGGAATTGAAACAGGACGAGATGATAAGGGTCCCCACYGGCGTGGCGGTCTTTCCCAAAGAACTCAGCCACCCGCCCAGGGAGTGGGCCGAACGGTCRTACAACCTACARCGATGGACCCAGATGCCCMGSGGCGGACACTTCGCGGCYTTGGAAGAGCCMRACTTGCTGGTAGAGGACATCCGCGCCTTCTTCCGGCCTCTCCGTTAGTAGGCGGGACAGATTGCCTGCTATAATCCAGACGCCCTGGCGAACATAACCGCCACTGATAATTGGGCCGAAAACAGGTTTGAGCAAGCACTAATCTGTTGATATAGAGATTACAGGCCGCGCCCGCAAGAACCATTCGCCTTAGTTTGGTTCGCCAAGCCGGTCCTGAGACCAGCATTGGAGTCGCGAGTGTGGTTATAGCGATAGACCGGAATGGAATCGGGAAGGGAGCTTCCTCAGGGTTGATTTTGTCCGACGTCATTGAAATTAAACTCCCGCCATCTTCAGAGTATCTAGCCGTCGTTCGCGCCACGATAGGCGTGATCGCCGGCAATATGTCGTTTAATTATGATGAAGTCATACAGTTGAGAGTAGCCGCCTCTGAAGTCTTCAGCCTGGCTATGGAATGGATTTCCCAAGATGCCGCGGCCTCGGCTACCCGAGAGTTGGCATTACAGTTCATCGTGGAAGGAAACAAACTGGAGATCCTCGTCCCTAACCAGATCAGTTACACCGTATCGCTGACCGGGGATGACATGGTCGAAAGCAAGGCTCTTCTGGAGAGCTTGATGGATGAAGTGGAGTTTGGTGGGGGAGCCAACGAAGACCCTATGATACGGATTGCCAAATACAACACGGTGGAAACCGGCTGAATGGTCTTCTATCCAACGCCGGGTTTGATCTGCTCATACGGGGCGCCCGGCCGGTTATAGGTAACGGGGAAGGTACAAGATGGGAACCAAGGGCAAATCAGAGGGGACCAAGGAGTTGCTGGCTCTCTACCGGATGTCCCAAGATCCGGAAGCGGCAGAACGCCTGGTCGTGGACCATCTTGCTCTGGTCAAGCGGTTGTGCTAGCGTTTCCACAACTCCGGAGAGCCCCAAGAAGACCTGATACAAGTGGGAACCATCGGGCTGTTGAAAGCCATCAAGAAGTTCGACCCTGAATTGGGCAGCAGCTTCATCTCTTTCGCGGTGCCGGTCGTCGTAGGCGAGATTAAAAACTACTTCCGCGACCACGGCTGGGCCGTGAAGGTGCCCAGAAAGCTTCAGAGCCAAAAAATGGCCGTGGACCGGGCGGTGGTAGGACTCACCCAAAACCTGGGACACACTCCCACGGTGCCGAAAATAGCCGAGGATACAGGCTTCTCCATCGAGGAAGAAGCCGAAACCTTTGAAGTGGAGCGGTTCGGCAAACCCCTATCTTTAGACGCCCAATACGAATCGGACGACAGCGAAGACGTGTCCAGCATCCTGGACTATATGGGGGTCCCAGACCCGGACCTAGAGGGGTTGGCCGACCGGGTAGACCTGGAATTGGCGCTAGATGGAGTGGACTCCCGCGAGCAGGTCATCATTTACCTAAAGTTCTTCTCGGGGCTATCCCAAAGCGCCATCGCCAAGCGGCTCGGCATCTCCCAGATGCACGTGTCCCGCCTCCAACGCACCGCTCTGAACAAGCTCAAGTCCTCACTCATCAAGCAATCCTCCGCCTGACCTCGGCCCTTCCAAGCATTCCTCCGGCGTCACTTCCCCGTTCGTGGTGGGCTTGCCGAACCGCTCACGCCCATCTTCCCTAACCGTTCGTGGTGAGCTTGTCGAACCAACCACCGCGCTGGGACAACCGGCCTCTCCTCCTCACCTGTATAATCATCGGGTTACTATTCATCCCCATCAGGAGAGGAGAATAACCATGTCCTGGATACGCGAAGAAGACGTCCCCATGTCCAACGTCATAAAAGTTATGTCCATCCTGCCTTCGGCCATGGAGGCGGTTGGCGCTCTGAACCAGGCGGTAACCTTCGGATCTTCCGCGCTTACCAGGGTGCAGGAAGAGGCCATCGCCACGGCGGTGTCGGTTTACAACCATTGCCGCTTTTGAACCATGGCTCACGGAGGGTTCCTCCGTCAGCACTCCGACGACCCCCAACTGGCCAGCCACATCATGCACGACTACACCAAGGCCGATCTGGATCCGGAAACGCGCGGCATGTTGGACTTCGCCGTGAAACTTACCCGGGAGCCAACAAACATGAGCGAGGCCGACGTTAAAGGACTGCGGGCGCTGGGCCTAACCGACGAACAGATCCTCTCGGTAGTGCTAATCACTTGCACGTTCAACTTCATGACCCGCCTGGCCGACGGGCTGGGAGTCCAAGTACCCGAAGGCAGACAGGAAGCCCACGAGCGTTGGCTAACCGGCCCAGCGCTCCAGCAAGAGTGGCTGATGACCGCCAAGCCCTAGCAGCCGGACCCAGTGGCGTTGACACGGAAAACAGGGCGACTTATCATCGAACAGGCAGCGTGGGCGTAACTCAGTGTAGTGTTTGCTTCCCAAGCCCCGCGCTCTCAAAGCTGTGCTTCCGTAGCTACAAACCACCCCAAAACTTGTCCAGTTATCTGCTGTAATTCTGACCACTGCCAGCAGGGGAGAAAAGTTCGATCCGTTCATTCAGTAATCCACCTTATTTCTGTAGGCGAGTGTTGGTAATGGGAATCAAATCGTTAGCCTGCCCAATGTCAAATGAACGGATTGACAAGAATGTTGTGAGGTCTTCCGCAATTATTACGGMAGTNNKSWTWKMRTYSYMSKMGKYRMYWYMWYKSSTMTNSMASCGSAAGNNTSTMTTMATNCTRRYSYYGTTANTTGYTNRRMKAMYMSGSWSYRMSKSWGTTCACCCACAACCTCAGTCCAATCGGCTGGTTGGGACACCAACTCACTCGTCGGCTTAGGATGACTCCGAAGCAGATGGACAAGGCTCCCAAAATATTTGCGGTGAGAGTAGGRTTTATCTTTGCTGCCAGTTCAGTTGGATTATTTTTCGTAGATCCAACCATTGCAATCGGGGTAGGKCTGGCACWATTGACCTTCAATTTGTTAGACGGCGTTCTCGACATATGCGTGGGTTGTTATTTTTACACCTATGTATCGCTGCCTTTGTTCGGACAGAAATAACTGCCGTAGGCAAATAAGAACAAAGCCCCGGCGAATCTGGGGCGATCCAAAAACGCGAAGAAGAGTTAACCATGAGTGAATACATACCAAGTCCTTGGCAATTTGTATCCGATCAGGTTGAACGATACGAAAGTAGCGGGGGCACCGAGGGTTCAACTTTCATGGACACGGGTCTGTCAGTAATAATTGTGACCAACAAAGGATGGAAGACAGGCGCTACCCGTAAGACTCCGCTGATGAGGSTAGTGGACGGGGACAGCTATATCTTGGTGGCCTCCAAGGCTGGAGCGCCGGAACATCCCTTTTGGTATCACAATCTGAAGGCAGAGCCGTACGTCGAGATTCGCGACAAAACTGAAGTGTATGCGATGCGGGTCAGAGAGGTTGTAGACCCAGCCGAGCGGCAACGGCTCTGGGATTTAGCGGTCTTGGCATTCCCTACTTATCAGGAATACCAAGAGAAAGCCAATCGGCTCCTTCCAGTTTTCTTAGCAGAACCAGCCGGATAAGTAGCAAAGGTCCGACGTGTCTAGTACAACCTCAGAATGTTACTTGCTAGCACGTGATTCCCAAGCCCCGCGCTCGCAACGCTGTGCTTCCGTAGCTACGAACCACCCCAAAACCTGTCCAGTTATCTACTGTAATTTCTCGGTGGTGAATTGGACTTAATGGCTCTGGCGGAGTGGCGCTCCAGAACCATGCTCCAAAGATATGCCGCCAGTACCGCAGCCGAGCGGGCTTTGGACTCCCACAAACGGATTTCGCTCAGTGACCGGCTATAGCCTTTTCGTTGAACTCGATCTATTACCTTATATCTGCCCTTTCCGACTGTGAGGAGAATGCGGTCCCCTCTTTGGTTATAGTTATAGGCTGGTTGGTATGGAATTCCCTAAAGCTCAATCCGAATAAAACCGGCGGCTGGGTATAGGTGATCTTACAATGGACGGTCATGGGTATGGACTCACGACTAAAAGTGGACCGAGTTCGAACTCCCCCTTCTGGAGTGATCTCCCTCGTCTGCTTCAGTAATGCAGGAACGTAGAATGCAGTCTGCGGCACGTCAACCGTGGTAGTCGCCTGCTGGTGGGGGAAGATCGCACCTAACTGATGGCTAGAGGGCTCKAACTCTGACACCGAATAGGTTAGGTCCAGTTTAACGTTTGTCGCGGGTATTTCGCCTACGTTAGCAACTACGATCTCCCACACTATCGGTTCATCCAGCCCTTCATATTTGGAGGCTGGGCATTTAATCTACTGTACGCCAAGGTACGGGCGATTTCGGCCCAGGTAGGTGAAGATCGATGTCAAGAATGCCCCGATGGCGATTAAAATTGATAGGGATGCCATAATCAGGAATACCCCACGGCTGGATTAGACTGACGTGATCTTGTCCCAAGTTTACATTGCGCCCAAAAGCAAGTGCCCCCGGCGGTGGTATGAACACCCCGAGGGCGTGGCGTCACCCAGAGTGGACCGGGCAACGCGAAATCTATTATCGCATACATGGACCGTTCGCCCTTTGGTGACGACGGGCTTTTTCTTTTATACGCCGGGGGGTTGACCGGCCCGGCACTCCAGCAAGAGTGGCTGATGACCGCCAAACCGTAGCGACCGGCCCCAGTGGCGTTGACACGGAAAACGGGGCGACTTATCATCGAACAGGCAATGCGGGCGTAACTCAGTGGTAGAGTGTTTGCTTCCCAAGCAAAAAGTCGTGAGTTCGAATCTCATCGCCCGCTCCAAACAAATAAATGCTGTCCCGGAGGTTACTCKCCATCGCTGATCCAGAGTTTATAAGGGTGGCCGACGTCAGTGATATCCCGCCCGGCGAGATGAAAGCCGTGAAGATAGGGTACCGCCAGGAAGTTCTGCTGGTAAATGTCGATGGGGTGATTCACGCCTGCGACAACTGGTGCAATCATCAAGGATACCGGCTATCGGCGGGAGAGGTGGAGGGGGAAGAAGTACGTTGCGACTTGCACGGCGCGAGATTCAACGTGACCACGGGAGAGGCGACCGGCCGCCCAGCCACTGAGCCGATAAAGGTGTTCGAGGTCCGTCTCGACGGATCTGACATATTGATAAGGAAATCCTAGGCGGAATGCCGGGGTAGCCTGGCCTCAAGATAGAAATCGCATTTTCCGGAAGCAGTTGGACCTTTAATCATAGAAAACGGGGCAGCCTAGAGGCTGCCCCTTTCGCTTTCACTGGTTGACNTTTTGATTCTCAAGAATAAGCCGYTAGCTCGATTCTCAACAACCTCTGTGCACAAGTTAGTACAGAGGCGGCCAGACCTTGTTGAAGATTCYTAAAAAGGGTCCAATAGCGGACTCCGAGTATCAAGCCCTACCGTAATAAAAAAGAAGCCGCCWWWWWGGCGGCTTCTYTANCTTACKTAGSTGTTACCGCCTCATCGAGCTGAAGCAGTCGCTGCAATAGACCGGCTTGTCGCCCCTGGGCAGGAAGGGGACCTCGGTGTCGATGCCACACTGGGCGCACACCGCGGGGTGCATCTCTCGTGGTCCACCGTATCCACCACCACCRCCACCRNYRCCGCCACCGCCMCCGCCGTAGCCCCCGCCTTGGYTCCGCCGGGCGGACCGGCAAGCCGGGCAGCGGCTAGGCTCGTTGGTGAACCCCTTGGACGCGAAAAATTCTTGTTCTCCGGCTGTRAAAGTGAAAACAGCTCCACAGTCTCTACAAGTTAGGTCTTTGTCTGAAATCGCCATTCGGATGGCCTCCCTATGTGTTGTATTGGTCCAGTTGAGGTCGTCCGATGTAACAGAAACCTAAACTCGCACCGACTCTTATTTTACCAGATATGTGCGGCGCACCATACCCTGTCAATAAGTAATATATACTTGTGCCTACTATSCCATTCGTGCTTTATGGCGAATCGATGCACATTCGCGGGGAAAAGTCCGCCCAGCGGTAGGGAAATGTACGCCTGGGAGCGTAAAACAGCTATGGCTGAGCTTGGGAAGTGCTTGGACTATTCGGGCATATTGCGCAGAATATCTTCCAAAGTCTTGTCCAGCGCCGGGTCAAGACTCACCGACTGCTCGAAGGGCGTGTAGCTGTAGTCAGACCGAACGCTTTCGATGAGCTGCCTGGCCTCCCGGTTGTTGGAGCTGATTTTCTCCAAGGTTTCCGTCAACTGCCGCGACTCGGCCTCTCCCAGTTCCTGAAGCTCCGACAAGTCGATATCAAGGTCGAACATAGACTTCAGCCGGCGCATAATATCGTAATAAGACCGGTGGTCCCTGGTGATCCCCACCTGCTCGTTGTTGGTGGAAAAGGGATACATGGGGGCCATGGACCCCAAGCGGAACATGTCCACGTCCGGATGTTCGAAATGGGCCAGCGTCACCAGCGCCATAGCTATGGTAGGGCCCCTGCGCCCTTCGCTGCCGTAGCTGGAAAACTGCACCCCGATCTTGTCCAGGTCCTCTTTCATTTCGGCCTTGCTGTAGACGCAAGTGACCCGTCTTTCCATCTCCGGCGGAACCGGGCCGTTGACTCCTTCCACGGCCACGGTGGTCTGGATGCCCAGCTCACTGACGGCCTGGAAGAAGGCTTGGCCGAATATCTCGATGTGGAACCAGGGTTCTTCTCCCCTGAAGATGATCAGCCCGTTGCCCGCGTCGTAGAAATAGTTTTCCCTGTACATGTCCTTGGTGGGCAGTCCGTCCTCGTAGGCCGCCAGGGGGCGGAACGTATCGTGGGTCCCCGCAACCTGAAAGGGATAGCAGTCGTGAGAGACTGCCGGACTCATCTCTCCGATCTTTTTGGCGCCTAATTTCTCGATCAGGTACCTGGTCAATCCTCCGGACACCCGTCCGCCGTCGGACCACTGGCGGCGCCAGCCCGCTATCAGATACTTGGCTTGAGGCTTCTCTGAAAAGATCATTAATTCATCGGGCATCAGGCTCTTCTCCTATACTCTACGAAGAGGCATTGATGGATGTTYTAACTTGGTCTCCGATAGAGACGTTACCAGGATGTTCTACGATTCCATATACCCCGAAATATACTGCTCCCGAACTGGGCCGGTACTGCGCGATCAACTCCCGGGTCTCGAAATCCGCCTGCCCAGTGTCTGGATCAAGGCAAGTGATGGCGCATCTCGGGTCTCTGGCCACCACCTGAAGGAGCATATCATCTCCGATCTGTATGGTTTCGCCTAGCCAGGTGTCCTCTTCGTGGGGCTCACATCCACCGATCAAAAAGTTTGGACGGAACCTACGGACATCCAAAGACACCGYATTATCCGCTTGGCCGTTCAACACATCCAATGAGGCTTGAGACAGTAACGAGATGGGATATTCATCGAAGCATTGCCCTGGAGCGCTTGAGAGGACCAATCGAACGGTCTGACCGCAAAAGTCCGAGAGAGCGTCGGCCCAATCCCCGATTACCACCGACCCCATCACATCGCGGCCCCACAGCTTGGTTGCCACCGGCTCTCCGAGTTCCAGCCGTCCTTCGATCGTAGCGCCACCGGGTATAACCAAACTAAGCCAATCCGRATCGCCGCGGTAATCAGCTTTTACTCGCGTCAGCCGCCCCATCTCTCTCTGGGTCACCAGTCTATCACGATTGTCCAACAAAAAGAGCCGCCGGTCTTCCATGATGCCGCTCGTGCCAACATGCACCGTGCCGGCATTGACCAGACCCAGGGATTTCACGGGCGAGATATTGATTTCTAGTACCGATTTCATGTGGGAATTCAACTACTAATGATACCAGAGACGCCGGCTTAACTCGTGCCCTTGACGCTTACATCAGCGCCCACTAGTATCCGGAGAGCGTCCGCGACTTAYCGGGGTACTGCATATCGGCCTAAGGAGACATCCATTGAAAATCACCGGAGTGACCACCTTCCTCGCCCATCCGGGAGTTGGGAAGAACCTGTGCTTCGTCAAACTTGACACCGACGAAGGCATCCACGGTTGGGGGGAGTGTTACACCCAGTCGGACCGGGACCTTCAAATAGTSGCTCATGTCGATCAACTGGAGCGSTACCTGGTGGGCCGGGACCCTTTCAACATCAAGCACTTCACCCAGGTGGCCTACGACGACATCGCCGGACGTCGCGGGGCGATGGATTTTTATTGCGCGATAAGCGGTCTTGAGCAGGCCATGTGGGACATAACCGGCAAGAAGCTGGGAGCCCCTGTGCATCAATTGTTGGGCGGAGCTTGCCGGGACAAGATAAGGGTCTACGCCAACGGATGGTCCGAGGGCGCCAAGACGCCTGGGGCCCTGGCCGAGAAGGCATCCCAAGTGATTGAGATGGGCTTCACCGCCCTAAAGTTCGACCCGATTCCCGGTCCCTGGCGTAGCTACGTCAGCCGGGAAGTAGAGGAAGCGGCGGTGGAAAACGTGGCCGCGGTGCGCCAAGCCGTGGGACCGGACGCGGAGATACTGGTGGAGATGCACCGCCGCCTGGCCCCCATGCACACCGTGCGCATCGCTAGGAACATCGAACAGTTCCGGCCATTCTGGTACGAGGAGCCGGTGCTGGCCGAAAACGTCGACGCGCTGGCGGCGGTCAAGCGTGAGATTAACATCCCCATCGTCACCGGTGAAGAGCTGTACACCAAGTTTGAATTCCGGGAGATCTTCGAGAAACAGGCCGCCGACATCATCAACCCGGACGTGTGCAACGTCGGCGGTATCCTGGAGCTGAAAGAGATCGCGGCCATGGCCGAACCGTACTACGTGGTGGTGTCACCCCATAACTACAACAGCACCACGGTGGGACTGGCGGCGACGCTGCAGGTGTCCACCAACATACCCAACTTCCTCATTACCGAGTACTTCGTGAACTTGGAAGGGTTCGGCCAGGAGATCGCCCACAATCCCTTCCAGGTCAAGGACGGGTATATAAGCATCCCGCAAGGCCCCGGCTTGGGCATCGAGTTGAACGAGGATGCCCTGAAGCAACACCCCTACCAGCCCTTCCCGGCCCGCTCACCCCGGCAGTTTTACGAGGAGGGGCCCTAAATCCCACCAACCCCCATTTACGAAAGGGGGCTACTCGCCGTCGTTATCAAAGTCGCGCCCGTTTTGAGTCAAGCTGTCAGACTCAAGAGTTTTGTTTGAAGTTAAAAAGCACCGGCGGATTTATCCCGTTCACTTCGCCGGTCCCGCATAGCTATTGGAACAATCGATCGAGACAAGCGGCCCACCAGACCGGCTCGGAACGCCTCAGCTGAATCTTGCAGCAGTTCTCGACTTATTCCGGGCTTACGAACGACCTCGTCAGCCATGTGTGCAGTGGTGCCTGCCATGAGAACCAATCGACTATCAATCTCATCGTCATCTAGTCCGTTAGCTATGAGCACGATCATGTCCGCGCTCAAGAGCCTTTCCCGGACCTGATAAAAGACATCGCCTGCGACGGTTTCTAAGAAAAACCACTCTTCCAGATCCGTTGGRGAGGGGAACCTCACGCCGGGTTTTGAGATTGCCGCCTCGGAATAAAAGGCTCCGATATCGGCGGCGAGATAACGTAGCAACTGGGGCATCGGGTGATTGTAACCATCCGGAACTGTCATGCCGGCGTCCGCAGAGAATGTCACCAAGATTTCAAGCATCTCGCCGATCGAATCGGCGTCCTTACCGCTCGTTCCGACCGTAGTTCGGCCTCGTACGCGAAGTCCTTCATCGAACCATGGCCGCAGCAGTTGCGCTTCTGTACGCAGTTGTGCCTTTAACGATTCTGACTGGGTACTTGGTTCAACGTCTGGGAAAGTTACTGGGCAGGACCAACCCTCTTCGGAAGGGATATCGTCGCCGTTAATGTTGTCGGGATAGTCGATCAACGCGGGAGCGGTAGGCTGATCCACCAATCCCAACGTTTGGCGCAATACGTCTAATTGGACATCTGGGCGGTCTGGCGGACCCAGCGGCCGCCCAGSACCCACAATGCCCGAGGTGGCCGTACCGCCTCTGTAACTGGTCTGATTAAGCTCACCTGGACCGTCGNNCGNNATACCGGCGCCACCGTCGTTCGCGGCTCGTTCTATGTATTGTGACAGCACGCCCACGGCGTAGGTGCAACCGGGTCAAACGGGGATGAGGAGAACTAGATTGACGTTGTCTCCGACAAGGAGTCGTGAAACCTCTGTCGCGGCAGGCTCCATCCGTTCCGGCGCGGTTGATCCCATGAAAGAATAATGCCAATCCGCGACAGAGCCTATTTCCTGCAAGTCGATCAARGTTCTCAGGTGGTCCAGCGGAAAACACACRTTCACRTCTTGTTGGTATGYACTGCGGTCAAAATTTGTGCTGGAATGYGTCATCGCCAGATCTTTATAGTCGATATCGCCGGGTATGATTCGATAATCTCCCTCGTGACCCGTGAATGGCCGGTCGTCAAACCGATGGAYCGCAGCCGTCGTTACGATGGCGATCCGGGCATAGATCAACTTCGGAGCTTCTACCCAAGGTGTCTGTTTAAAGGGCGCCGAATATCTTCCATCTAGCCGCTCCTTTAGACTAGCTTGTTCATTTGGATGAATATCTTTCCAACGGACCATATGTAGCGCCTCTCGCTTGTGATTGATTGAAGATGGACATGAAGTAGATTTACCTAGAAACGATCGAACTGAACGATTATACATCCTGGGGTAAGACGCACTTTTGTGGCGTTTGACGGGATTCGGGGCAGGTGCTAACGTTCCCCCATCACCCGGGAATCTCATATTAGATAGCTACGTATTGGAGCGATCGATTGTCACACATCGTGTTGCGCTGCCCTCGATGCGGCAGAACCCGCCCGGCCGATATGTCAACGGATGTYTGTCGCGACTGCGCCGCACCGCTGGACGTCGAGTACCTCGATGACCACAAGCCAGTTGGAAATTCAGACACCTACGAAGCCCGGACCCCGGTGCACGATTCAAGTTCCGGTGTTTCTCTGGGAGAGGGGGGCACCCCGTGCGTACACCTRAAGGCCCTTGGKGARAATCTGGGCATGCGGCGTCTGCACGGGAAGCTGGAATTCTTGAATCCGACAGGGTCGTTCAAGGACCGGGGCACCGCGGTGATGATTTCTGTCGCCATGGATCACGGGGTGACCGAGCTCGTTGAAGACTCGTCAGGAAACGCCGGGGCGTCGGTATCGGCCTACTCAGCTCGCGCCGGCATAAAGGCCCACGTATTCGTGCCCGCCGACGCTCCGCAGGCCAAGCTACGGCAGATCAAGGTTTATGGCGCCGAAGTTCACCCTATCGAAGGACCCCGGGATGCCGTAACCGCGGCGGCCATGGATTACCATCGACAACACGGCCTGGTCTACGCATCCCACATGTTGAGCCCTTACTTCGCCGAAGGCACGAAAACCTTCGCCTACGAGGTGGCGCAACAGTTTGATGGAGCGCTTCCCGACCACATCGTCTTCCCCGTGGGCAACGGCTCCCTATTCATAGGCGCCTTCAAGGGATTTTGCGAGCTGCAAGCCGCGGGACGCACCGATAAGATACCCAGGCTCCATTGCGTTCAGGCGCGTAGCGTCATGCCCCTGGTCGCTGCCTTCACGAGCCAAGCCTGGAACCCAGGGACAGTCTCGAGAACGGTGGCCGGCGGTATCGCCATAGCGGCGCCCTCTCGACAAGAGCAGATCCTCGATATCCTGCGSCARGTGGAAGGRACCGCCGTRGCRGTCGAGGARTCRAGCATYGTGMAGATGCAACATGMTCTGGCGGARCAGGAAGGTATATTCGCCGAGCCCACGTCGGCGGCCGCGTTCGCSGGMMTCGARSWGMTSGYKRMGMMRGGYGTYATCSGSGMRRASGAKRYWGTGCTSGYGCCSGTSACSGGSTYCGGSCTRAARGACGAWRYGCCCSTSTARRYWKTASYSAMMMKYGMTMYSRNGCGARKASYSMMYKYSKRMGAGAATATTTGACAACTCTCGCAACCAGCGACAACTAKCATAAGAATGAGAGGAACGGAAATGCCTATTAGCGGAAGCAGGAATACCGGCCCGAATTTGGCCTTTGTCGACTGTGAGATTGACGCCAACGCTGGTGCGGGCGGCGGCTCGGGGCAGGTGCCTGCGCAAGCCCGCCGCGAGGTCGTCATTAGTGGGAAGAGAGTCAAGACCGTGGACATCCATGCGCATTGCATCGTCCCGGAGGCTGCGCAACTGATCAATCGCTCACTGGAATCGCCGGGTCTTCTGTGGTCCAATATCGGTGACCGTCTGGCGCAGATGGATCGATCGGGCGTCGATGTCCAGGCGCTCAGCATCAATCCTTACTGGTACCAGGCCGACCGCGATGCCGTCGCCGAATTGATCCGGGTGCAGAACGAGGCSCTGGCCGGGTTCTGCGCGTCGCAACCGGATCGGTTCATCGCCTTTGCGACTGCGTCATTGCAATATCCTGACCTCGCAGCTGAACAGGTCGAGCAGGCAGTCAAAACCCTCGGCTTCCGCGGCATTGGCGTTGGCGGCAGCGTCGCCGGAGAGGAACTCGCCAACCCGAAATTCCACCCGTTCTGGGCCAAATGCGAAGAATTGGGCGTGCTCGTGTTCATGCACCCGCTCGGCACGCGCGAATTGGAACCGAGCGGCCGGTTGGCCGGGAATGGTCTCCTGACGAACACGATTGGCAACCCGCTCGAAACCACGATAGCCTTGTCGCATCTGATYTTCGAAGGAACGCTTGACCGCTTTCCTGGCCTCAAGATCTGCGCCTCGCATGGCGGTGGTTTCCTGCCGTCCTATGCCGACCGCTCGGACGCGGTGATCACAACCTTCCCGGACCGGGTCGGGCCCTTGCCGAAGAAGAAGCCGACCGAATATATCCGGGGTGGCCAACTGTATTTCGATTCGATCATGTTTACTGGCGAGGGCATGCGGCACCTGATCGCCGAGGCAGGGATCGATCACGTAATCCTCGGGACCGATTACCCGTTCCCATGGAACACCGCTCCGGTCGACCACGTCATGTCGATTCCCGGGCTAAGCGACGAGGACCGGATCAAGATTCTCGGTGGGACGGCGGCGAAACTCCTCGGGATCGAGGAGTAGGCAATCRTGTATTGGGGCCGCCGGACATCGACTCAATGTCGGCGTGACCGTGCTTRCGGCCCTAGGAYAATCAACGTGGCTGAACCGAGCCTCCGGCCACCGTAGTATAATCCACTCACTTCATTTAAGGAGAACGATACTGATGCCTCTCCAGCTAAACGATTTCAAAGTGCGAGGCCGACCGGTTCGTTCTGGTCGAGCGCTGGCTCCTGATCTACCTGAGCAGGCCAGAGACAACATTCAGAACGCTGAAACCCAGATCTCGGAACCCTTCAAAGGAATCACCGATGGGCGGTTAGTTCCTGATCTGTTCGCACTTCAAACCACGAAATTGTCTAACGAAGAGATGAAGCGGTCTGCCGATGCCCTGGTCGATTCGCTGGGGCCKAGTCAGCGGGAAGAARYCCTCTTYYCCGTTGACAGCGATGCCTGGCGACGATGGAGCAATGTCCATATGTTCATGATGCGGCACGGGACTATGCTGGAGTCCTTGACTCCGGATCAACGTAACCTATCCCTGGCCTTGCTGCGCCAGAGTTTCAGCCCGAGCGGTTTCGAATTAGCCCGCAATATCATGAAGCTAAATGAGTCCATCCGGGAGATTACCGGTAGTGATGAGGAATTGGGAGAGTGGTTGTATTGGTTGAGCATCCTGGGTGAGCCCTCTCTGGATGAACCCTGGGGCTGGCAGATCGACGGCCATCATCTAAACGTCAACTGCTTCTTGTTGGGTGGACAGATGGTGATGACTCCCATGTTCATGGGGTCCGAACCGGTGGCAGTCGATATTGGCAAGTACGCCGGAACTCGGGTCTTCCAAGCAGAAGAGAGTACCGGGTTAAATCTGGCCCGTACCCTTTCCGTAGAGCAGCGGCGCAAAGCGATACTTTCGGAAGATGTCCCATCCGGGGTCTTCACCGCAGCGTTCCGCGATAATTTTGAACTTCGATACGAAGGCGTTAGATTTGATGATCTAACTAGCCAACAGCAAGCATTAATGTTCGAGTTRATCGGCACCTATGTTMACCGGATGCGTTCCGATCAGGCCCAGCTCAAACTGGATGAGATCAAGCAACAYCTCAATAAAACCTACTTCGCCTGGATGGGTGGAACTGAAGAGGAAAGCGTTTTTTATTACCGTGTACATAGTCCGGTGATACTTATCGAGTTCGACCACCAGAACGGGATCTTCCTGGACAACGACGCGGCATCACGAAACCACATCCATACCGTGGTGCGGACCCCAAACGGAAACGACTATGGCAAAGACCTGTTGCGACAGCACCGGGAGTCCAACCACTCTCACGGTTAACGTTGGTAGCACGATGGCCGGAACACCCCCAACCYTAGCCCTAACGGTTCGACCCAACGAAGGGCCCCTCCACGCGCCAGTGGATAACCAATCCACACTGTTCTTGACAGACGGACCTTGAATTCCAGCCTCGTTACTTTAGGTGGTCACTATCCGTTGAGGATATGCCGCTAAAACAACACCCACTCCGAGATCACCGGCCGCCTACAAATCATATGACACTATCGGCAAATAAATTTAGTGGTCTCACCACCGGCCACGATTGYGCCCAGGGTCTAGAGTAGCRTACGAAATTCAATCTGCGGCCAGCACTCTCTACACTAAGCCCACGCCTTCCTAGCTGGTAGCGCGTAATCCTCCCGCCCTTACCCGTGGACAAACTCGCTATGTCCGACGTACTATTCCCTCCATACTGGCCAGCGACAGAATCGGACGAGGATTAAGCGCATCCTATACGAGGCGGCTGTTCAGCGAGTTAGTATTCCCCAGGTTGCTAAACTGGGGAATCGATTCACCCTGATGATAAATCGCTTCCTCGAAATAGCTCCATTGCCTTCGGCGAGGTCCTTTAATTGGAGGAGASCAGCATGAGTCAACCTAGCTCAGATCACGCCCANGACCATACGGACGTGCCCTCGGATCCGGCCCTACGAGTCAAAGCGCTCGAGTCGCTACTGGTAGAAAAGGGGCTGGTGGATCCAGAGGCACTGGACGTTCTGGTGGATACGTACGAGAACAGAGTTGGTCCGCGCAACGGGGCACAAGTARTCGCCCGGGCCTGGGTAGACCCGGCCTACAAGCAACGCCTGCTTGAAGACGGCACTGCGGCGATAGCAGAGTCCGGCTATTCCGGCGGGCAGGGCGAGAARCTCACCGTTGTGGAGAATATGTCCTCGGTCCACAATGTCATCGTCTGTACCTTGTGTTCATGCTATCCCTGGCCCGTATTGGGCTTGCCTCCAACCTGGTACAAATCCTTCGCCTATCGTTCTCGGACCGTGATCGATCCCCGAGGAGTGCTCAGCGAACTGGGATTGGATCTGCCCAAAGACATCGAAGTGCGGGTCTGGGACAGCAATGCAGCTTCCCGCTATTTCGTGTTGCCGGAGCGACCTGATGGAACAGAATCAATGAGCGAGACCGACCTGGCAACGCTGGTGACTCGGGACTCTATGATTGGAGTCGCGATGGTAGCCTCACCAACCGTGGGAGGGGTCTCATGAACGGCATCCACGATATGGGCGGCATGCACGGGTTGGGTGAGATYGGATACAAAGAGAGCGCGCCTGGCTACGATGAGCCATGGGAAGTTARGTTGTTCGCGCTGGTGCAGGCCATGCGAACGGGCGGCTTGCGAGCGTATATCGAGGGCATTCCAGCCCCGGATTATCTTCGCATGGGGTATTACGAACGTTGGTACACCGCGCTCATTACGCGGATAATCGAGAGAGGTTCCGTCACCCTCGCCGAGGTCGATAGTGGCCGAGCGGATCCAGCATCGGCGAAGGCGACACCGGCGCTGACACCGGAGATCGCTCGTGACCTTCTCTCCAGATCTACCAAGACGGAGCAGGACATCGAACTTGCGCCGCGGTTTCATGTCGGAGATTCCGTGCGCGGGCGGAACATGAACCCAGCCACCCACACTCGCATGCCACGTTACACTCGTGGCAAGACGGGCGTCGTAGAACGTGATCGCGGTGTCTTCGATCTGCCTGACATCGAGCAAACGTCAGCGGAACCCAAGCCACAACACGTCTATCTGATTCGCTATGCTGGGYGCGAGTTATGGGGAGAGGAAGCGCCTCCGAACGACTCACTGTACATCGATATGTGGGAAGACTACCTTGAGCCGGCCTGACGCACAAGACGTAGCCGAGCGGTTCGCGGCGTCACCGCTTTTSCCCCGARACGASGRKGGKCCCGTGTTTGCGGARCCWTGGCAAGCGCAGGCGTTTGCCATGGCCGTGCAGTTGTCGGCGGATGGGCACTTTACCTGGACGGATTGGACGACAGCCCTCGGCGATCAACTCCAAGCGGCAGTCAGACGCGGCGATCCCGATGACGGCTCAAGATATTTCGAACACTGGATCGTTGCTCTGGAACAACTGGCGGCGGACAAGAAGCTGACCGATTTAGCCGCCCTAAGCGAACGCAAGGAAGCGTGGGCAGACGCATATCGCCATACGCCCCACGGTCAACCGGTAGAGCTTAGAGCGCAATTCCGGTAGGCTAACATTCAGGCTCTGGATGAAGGGGGAAATCCCCCCAACCCCCCTTTMSKAAAGRGGGGCTTTTGGCGGTTACTACAGTGAAGRGGAGACAATCATGGCAAAGGCCAGACCGCTACGGACGTCGATGTATGTTCCGGGCAATAAGGAAGACTGGATGCGCAAGGCGCCCCAGTACGGAGCCGACGCGCTGATCTTGGACCTGGAAGACTCGGTGCCGGTGCCTAATAAGGCAGAGGCTCGCGCCTTGGTTCGCAAGATGCTGGAAGAGTTGGGCGGCGAGAAGCCTACTCTTACGGTCCGGGTGAACCGATTGGAGACGGGCCTCACCGGAAGTGACTTAGAAGCCATCACCTGCCCCCAACTCTACGGGGTGCTGCTCCCCAAGGTCGAGAGTCCCGCCGATGTGGTGGAGGTTGATAACCTTCTCTCTTATTTCGAGCGCAAAGCTGGTATGGAAGTAGGGTCTATCTTCATCGATCCCGGCCTGGAGACGGCCCAGAGCATTCGTCAGTCATACGAGATTGCAACCGCCTCTTCCCGGATTGCCCACATGGGGGGCAGCGGCGGCAAGGGCGGTGATACGTCCCGTTCCATCGGGTTCCAGTGGACTCCCGAAGGGCTGGAAACTCTGTACCTCAAGTCCAAGGTATTGATTGACGTGAGGTCAGCCGGTGTTCCTTATCCCATGAGCGGGGGCTGGTTCGACATCCACGACTTGGAGGGCCTCCGGGCCTTGGCGGTACAACTGCGGCAGTTGGGTTACACTGGTATGCACCTGATACACCCGTCCCATATCCCGGTGGTCAACGAAGTGTTCTCACCCACGCCGGAAGACGTTACGCATTGGCAGGGCTTGGTAAAWGCCATGGAAGAGATGCGGTCCACCGGCRGRGCGGCCATTACCTTTGGCGAAGACATGGTGGACATTGCCCATGAGGAGACTGCACGGACGATGCTGGCCATAGCCAAAGAGATGGGAATAGAAGGCGCGTAGATTCCCAAGGGTCGCGTCGCAAGCAGAACGATTGCATTCGCCTTTTACGGAAAATCCGCCTCAGGAAACCGACAACTCCCGGCCCGTGTCCGACGCCTCTTTGATCGTATCAATAAAGCRATGCAGGTCAACTGCGGTGTCGAAAGTCGGGAGGCGGTTCTCCCCGGTTCGGATCGCTTCGGCAAACAGGGCATACATCTGACCCACGTTGTACGGATCGCCGCGAGGGAAGTCGGCCGGGACATATTCGAAACGCTCTGGTATCGTCAGGTCCTTCAACTCCGGGCTTCCCTGCGCTCCTTGMACACGTAGCATCTCGCCGCGCTGAGACGAGACGCTGCCGGTGGTGACCAGCGTACCTTCCCGGCCGTAGATCTCCATCCGAAAGCCGCCGCCCGCCCAGGGGACAGCACCGACATGGACCGAAGCCGCCGCGCCGCTCTCTAGCTGTCCGCATACCCGCACGTTGTCCGGGGAGGTGACGTCCACAAACTTCTGAGTGTCGGTCTCATATACTTGCTGGATCTGGGTCGTSACCATGCACGACACCCGCGTGAAATTACCCGCCACGAAGCGCAAGGCGTCGATGACGTGCCCGTTGGCGATGGTCAGGGTGTTCGCGCCGCGGCTGGCATCGAGATTCCAATTGCGGCTGGAAGGACGTTGCAGGGAGCCGTCACGCATCGTGGTGAGATTGCAGGACAGCACATCGCCCACATAGCCACCCTCTATCAGTTCCTTGATGTATAGCAATGCGGGGCTGACCCGCGATTGCAGGCCGACCACCGTCTGCACCCCCTTGGCCCGAGCAAGCGCTGCCAACTCTTCGGCTTCGGCGGTAGTGCGGCCCAATGGCCATTCGGTGTAGACGTGCTTGCCGGCCTCGATGGCGGCCTTAGTAGGATCATAATGCAACGGCACACGGATGACCACGGCCACCGCGTCGATCTCCGGCGACGCCATCATTTCCCGGAAATCGTGGAAGGCGAACTTGGCTCCAAAATGTTGGCGCGCCTCTTCCGCGCTTTCAGGCCTGGAGGTGCAAACCGCAGTCATCTCAACATCCGGGCTGGCCATCAGCGCCGGGAAGTGCGACTGGACTGACCAGGTCGAGTTAACGTTAGCTCCCACAAACCCCAAGCGAATCTTATCTGTCACGGCGCATTCTCCTATAAGTGGTGGAATCCTGACTGATTCTAGAGTTGGCAACGCGACGCGTCAATCGTTGTTGAGAGCTAACTTCGCCATAGCAGAGGATATGGACGGCACGCCGGAACTGGAAGTGTTTAGTACTCGGCTGCCAACCCTTTTAAAATCAGCGTGGCGTCAGACAGATTCACTAGGTCACCCCGTTGGTTGATGCCTTTGATTCGGCATTCTATAACCCGCCGGGAGTCTCCATCTTTTGTGGTCGTCAAGTCACCCCGAGAGGTCAATTCACCTTGGAAGGTCACGGTGTCTCCGGCCCGAAACGGCTCTATCGCCCGTAGCAACAGGCTACCTCCGTGGAAAGACCCCAAGGTGAACGACTTCTGGAGCATCTGGTCCACGTAGGACATGGCGGCCCCACCGGAGACRACKGTGCCGCCGAACATGCTCCGGCGGGCGAACTCTTCATCGGTGTGGATGTTCATTGGATTGTGCTTTCCGGCCAGACGAAAGGAATCTTTCTCGTCGATGTTCTCTTGACTTGCCTGGATGTTCAGAGGCGAGAGTTGATCCCCCACGTCTCTGACCGACTCCCAGGAAAACCGCTCCCGTGGTGTGTCCGGTGAAGACGGCCAGGCCTTCCTTGGCTCTCGGGTTGGATCTTTGGGATCCTTGGCATAGTCAAAGATGCAAGTGTAGTCGTATCGGGCCACTTCCTCTCCGGGCTGATTCGTTGCCTCCACTCGAAAGGTGACGAACCTGCTGCCCCGCCGAACGTATTTTTCAAGTACGCGGCGGGTGGAGGTAATCGTATCTCCAGCCAACACGCCACGGGACCATCGTAYCTCGCACTTGGCGAAAGGGGTTTGGCGCCGGGCCGTTGTTGACCATTCCAGAGCCACAAAGCCGTTCGCCTCAGCGATCTCTTCTCGTAATAACGGAGCGTAGGTGAGGACCATGGTGGGCATYGCAACCGAAGGCCACTCCTGACAAGTGCCACTGGGCGTGAATCGGGAACTGAAGTTCTGGGCGACCAGAGCATACCGGGAGATGTCTTCCTTGGTGACTGTCACGGTTGCCGRACTAYCCGATTGTCCGGGTTCCACCGCTTCGTAGTCCCACAGTTTTTCCGACTGTTCTACCACTTCGAAGTCACTTCCCTAAAGGATATTTGATGACCTCCGGAGGTCGCTACCCAGGCAACGGCCCGCAGGGCTCGAGGCCAATCCCGCAGCGTAGGGATGATTGATGAGCGTMGCAAAACACTATGATTTACGAATTCTACGCTAGGAATAGAGCGATTGTCCAAGCACAAGTAGGGAGTATACGATCTACCTCTTTGGACGGCTTCCGTGAAATACGCCTTGTGAGGAGTGTGTTGTCAGTGCATACTGAATTCCGCTGACGACATCGTTTAAATGAAAATCCGAACGACGATCAGACAAGAATTGCACTGAATCACACGCCGATGGAGGACATTTGCCATGCCGTTCTACGAAAGAGGATCCACCCGTATCTACTACGAAGAGGCCGGGTCCGGTTTTCCCTTGCTAATCATCCCGGGCGGCGGACTTAACGGCACCCTGGCATCCTTGCAGTCTCCCTTCAATCCTATGGAAAGGTACAAAGACGACTTCCGGTGTATCGCTGCTGACCGGCGCAACGCCTATTCCGGCCAGTCCAGTGGCCCGCTGGAGATCGACCGCCCTTGGGATTCCTACTCTGATGACCACCTCGGGCTGATGGATCATCTGGGCATCCATAGGTTCGGGGTCATAGGCTTCTGCGTCGCAGGACCGATGATTCTCAACCTGATCAAGAATGCCCCGGAGCGCGTAGTCGCGGCCGCGATGATGCAACCCAGCGGTTTCAGGCCGGAGCTCCCGAATCTTTTCTACCAGAACAACATGGAAAGCTGGGGGCCGCCGCTTTGCGAGCAGCGTTCTGACTTGACGATGGACATGGTCAGTGACTTCCTGACCAGTATGTACACCGATCACCCCGGCTTCGTATTCTCCGTCACACGCGATTTCGTCGGTTCTATGCAAACTCCACTGCTTATAGCGCCCGACGACGTGCCCTCTCACCCATACAAGATGGCGATGGAAGTCGCAGAACTTGCCCCGAACACTGAGGTGACGATCTATCCCTGGAAAGATTCTCCGGAGCGTATCGACGAGGTCGTAGAACACGCACGGCGGTTCCTCAAGGCCCACGTACCCGTCGCTGCCTAGAAGCCAACTGTGGAAGAGGGGCTAAATCCCCCCAGCCCCCCTTTACGAAAGGGGGSYTKGGSKGWYTKWKYCCSKMKTYCWYWRWTKCYYTSKWRRCMGSSWMRGGYRCRKKKKYNTTGARSRRCSKSYKTSYGGACCGCCCGGGTGATCTCTTCTAGGGCGCGGTCGATCTCTTGCTCGGTGGTGTATCGGCCCACCGAGAAGCGCAGGGTGCCCATGGCGTATTCCATCGGCACCTGCATGGCTTCTAAAACGCTGGAGACTTCCACGTGGTCACTGTGGCAAGCGGCCCCCGCCGAGGCGTAGACACCCTGTAATTCATCCAGGATAACGTTTGCTTCCATGCCCCGGAAGCTGGCGCTGAGGGTGTTGGGCAGACGTTTGGTTGGATGGCCGTTGATCCGTATGTGCTCGAATCGTTCGCCTATCCCCGCTTCCAGCCGGTCACGCATTGACTGCATGCGCCGGTGATATTCCGTCAGGTTGTTCTTCACCAACTCGCAGGCCTTGCCCAGGCCGACCATCTCGATGACGTTCTCGGTCCCCGCCCGCCAACCCATCTCATGGCTGGCGCCGTGCATCAGCTTTTCCAAGCGCACGCCGGAACGGATGTACAACGCGCCGATGCCCTTGGGCGCGTAGACCTTGTGTCCGGCGATGGACAACAGGTCCACTCCCAGATCGTCCACGTTGACCGGTATCTTACCCACCGATTGGGCACAGTCGGCGTGAAGCAGCACTCCCCATTCCCTGGTGATCTTGCCTATCTCTTCCAAAGGCTCGATGGTGCCGACCTCGTTGTTGGCGTGCATGATGGAAACCAGAATCGTCTCGGGAGTGATGGCATCGGCCACCTGTTGGGGGTCCACCATGCCAAACTCGTCCACGGATAGGTAGGTTACCCGGCCGCCCTGCTCTTCCAAGTAACGGCACACCTCCAGCACTGCCGGGTGCTCCACCGACGAAGTGATTATGTGGTTGCCCTTTTCACGGTAAGCGCCGAAAACCCCCTTGATGGCGTGGTTGTTGGACTCAGTGCCTCCGCTRGTGAAGATGACTTCGTCCTCTTTAGCACCCAACATCTCCGCCAGTTGCCGCCGGGAGTTATCCACCGCGTGCTTAGCGGCCACGCCCGGAACGTGGGTGCTGGATGGGTTGCCGTACTGCTCGTGAATATAGGGCAACATGGCCTCGGCCACTTGGGGGTCGATGGGAGTTGTGGCGTTGTAGTCAAGATAGATGTGATCCATTATGAGCACCTGCTTGTGGGATGATGCGTTGATCTTCATTGAGGCAAATATATACCAAACCGCCACGGCCGGGTAGGCCGCCGCCGGTATGATCCGCTTAAAGAAAGCGTTTAGGATATAAGGTGTCGCAGAAACTCCATGCGGCTCCCACCGTTGTTAACGCTGCGCCAGCCAAAGACGCAATCCTCCTAATATGCCCGGCGACGTCCCTTTGGAACCCCCAACAGTGTCGTGGATTCGTGCCTTTGGACCAACCGGCGTTTCTGGAAACTCAAAACGCTAGATATCGCGGCAAAGAGTAGCTCGTCCTTGGGACCGGAAATCCGTTACCCCATTTGGATTCGTATGACTTCGTGGTTAACTTACCAAACCCTCGCGAAAATCATCAAGAATTCTAGGCACGAATCGCAATAAATGAAGATAAGTCATGGGTCTATTCCTAGTAGGAAACCGTCGAATCACAACCTTTGGGTTGATCTTGGTATCCATACTTTTCTTAGGCATCGGCTGCGCCGGTGCGACGGGACCGGCAGGTCAATCACTCACTGCAGGTGATACCAGTGCTTCTGATCCCTCGACACAATCTGGCCAGAGCAGCCAAGGCGAAGTGAAGATCGAATGGCTGTCCTGGTCGTTCTTCCGGATCACCACGCCCGGTGGGAAGGTCATCTTGACTAACCCCTGGTACACAAATCCAGACAGCAGTATCGGTCTTAACGACATTCCGGAGGCCGACATCATCCTGGTACCGACGGGGCGTCCCGACGAGGTCGGCAATGCCCGAGAGATCGCGGCGAAGACCGGCGCGACAATCGTCGCTTCACACGGGCTCGTTAACCTAGTCTGGAAAGACCCAGATGCGGGATTCGGCGCTCCGGTGATATTCGATGGCGTCACCATTCAAAGTGAATCCGTCCAACCAGGCACGACGGTCACGATCGATGGGGTCACCATCCGCGCCGTCACCGCGCTTCATGGCAACTGGAACACGGGCGGTCCGGCGATGGGGTTCTTCATCACTTTGGAGAACGGTTACACCATCTATCACAGTGGTAGTACCGATTTCACCTTGGACATGAAGCTGTGGGGCGAGTTGTTTAAACCAAACGCGGCGATTCTCTACCTGGCATCCGGCCAGAACCCCCGCGATGTCGCGATCATGGCGCAAATGCTGTCAGAGAATAATCCCAATCTCAAGACAATAATGCCCCAWMAYYMCCGGNWKWMWMCRCMRSRMMKSYGKYMSCSGRMSRMTCTCNKRAWMWRSSMYSGYKRWKRTYCRRMTRRMCRKGRMMMYMYYMSACCCYCGCCCATCAGCACAACAGCGCCAACGGCGAAGACTTTCAAAAAAGTCCGGCGTGACATATGGAGTCGTTTCATAATGTCATCCTTCTCCGTGGCGTTGAACCACCGCCAATATCCGGTCGGGCTGTAAACACCGGTTTTTCATGACTRGMGCYCCCCRAGGCRCCGAASCAYYTCGACGGACCGCTGGTCCSYGATTAYYGGTTAGGMTACTCCCCAGTGTTATAATCCACCACCGGCAGACTTCTGAAGGCAAAACTAACTGAACTTCGKAAGTCCACTTATTGTCACCACGGAAAAATTATAACTTCACGTACTCGGTGCCCTCTGYGGTGAAATCGAGTCGTTCAAATTGAGGAGAATTCATGCGCACCAACACCACCAAAGCAAAGCTGGCCGAAGGGAAAGTAGTCTTCGGGGCGATCATCAACCGTTACGCTCCGGATCAGGTTGAACTCTTCGGCGCTCTCGGCTACGACTTCGTAATGATCGATTGTGAGCACGGGCCCATGGATCTGGACCAGGTAGAACACATGGTCCGAGCCGGAGAGGTTTTCGGTATAACTCCCATTACCCGGATCCCGAACCATGCTGACGATACGATCCTGCGGTTCCTGGACCGGGGAGTGCAGGGCMTCATCGTGCCYCACATCAAYACCCGGGAAGACGCCGACGCCGTGGCCCGGGCGGAGGGGCTCTCGGAGATGCACAACACAATAGGTTTGGCGCTACATACCTTGGAGAACGACCACCAAGTCTTCAGAGGAGCAAAGAAAACAACTTCACTGGCATTTTCTTTATGAGCAAGAAACCAAAAAACGGGACGACAGAACAACCCCCTA
>NVSQ01000015.1 GCA_002401285.1 SAR202 cluster bacterium | reverse complement strand
CACCCAGCTCTGTCTACGCTCGGTCAACCGGCTCTTTGACCTGAGCGGGGGCCACGCTCTCTTCGACTCCTCGTCGCTTCAGAGATTTCATCGGGATGCCCATGCGGTATCCCACCGGGACGGTCTTATCATGGAGCTGGGCGGGTCGCAATACGGAAAAGTTGCTTTGGGACTTGAAGCTGATGGCCGCATTTAGCCGTGGGCGCAGCTCCGATGTTGTCATGCTGAGTTCTTCCCGCGAAGGACGAAGCTCCGACTTCGTCGCGAGTCCTCGACGGAGTCGGGACATCCGAGGTGAAGCCTTTCCAGTATTCCCAAGATTCCTCTCTSCGGCCGGAATCATTCATGCTGGTTGGCGCCACCACCACAGCCCACGAAAATGGGCAGTTCGTGTCACTCCGTTCCTTCGGCGGAAGGAGAGGAGTCTCATGCCTGGTTGWAGCGGTGACCTGAGATTCCTCGCCGCCCTTCAGCGGAAGGGCCGGTGTCGGAATGACAAAGTGTGCAGCCGAAGATTGGTAATTCCATTTTCGGAGCAACGACAGTAGCMATATTTTAAACTCAAAATCTAGTACCTGGCACACCAAATTGGAGAGGTAGAGATGGCAAAAATCACCGGCGGCAAGTTTATTGCGGAAGCCCTCAAGGCCTACGGCGTCACTCACGTTTTCGTGGCCCCGGCCATCGCCCGGGAAGCCTTGGCGGAGATGAGCGTTTTGGGCGTAAAAAGTATCGTCACCCACGGAGAGAAAGCCGCGGCGTACATGGCCGACGGTTACGCCCGCGCCGCCAACCGTCCGGGGGTCTGTTTCGCCCAATCGGTAGGCGCGGCGAATCTGGCCGCCGGATTACAGGACCCCTATCTRGCCATGTCSCCCGTGATCGCCMTGACCGGACGCAAAACGCCCATGGAGCAGCAGAAGAACGCMNATCAAGAGATAGAGCACTCYAAACCSTTCGCCTCGGTMACCAAGTTCTCSGCCTATGTGGAGCGAGTGGAGCAACTCCCGTACCTACTRCGGCAAGCGTTCCGGGAGGCCACCTCCGGCACTCCGATGCCGGTGCACCTAGACCTTCAAGGCATGACCGCCAACGTGATCATGCAAACCGAAGGCGACCTAGAATTAGTCGTTGAGGAGTCGTTCACCCGCCGCCCGGCCTTCCGTCCCGAAGCGTCACCGGACACCGTGCTGCGGGCTGCCCAGAGACTGTCTATGGCCCAACGCCCGGTCATTGTTGCGGGAGGCGGGGTTACATCCTCCCAGGCCGAGCAGGAAGTGGTGGAATTGGCCGAGATGCTGTCCATCCCGGTKGCCACGTCATTGAACGCCAAAGGAGCCATCACCGACAACCATCCKTTGTCGGTAGGAGTCGTCGGGTCMTATTCYAGGTGGTGCGCCAATCGCGTGGTTGCCGAGGCCGAYCTGGTGATYTTCATCGGGAGTCACACCGGCAGCCAGGTAACCAACGAGTGGAGGATCCCAGCCGAAGGTACGCCGGTGATCCAGATCGACATCGACCCTTCGGAGYTGGGGCGRAGCTATCCCAACGAGGTATCGTTGCACGGCGACGCCAAAGCCACCCTYCGCAAACTGATCGAGGCGCTGGAGCCCATCGGGGGCCGGAACGACTGGGTTTCGCGAGCTCAAGAACTGGTGAAAGACTGGCGGGAAGARGTCGCYCCCAGGTCCAACTCGGAGGCYGTCCCRATCATACCGGARCGGCTCTGCAACGAATTRACGAAATTCCTRCCCGAGGATTCTATATTGGTCTCCGATACSGGTCAYGCCGGGATCTGGACCGGTTCGATGGTGRACTTGAACCACCCAGGGCAGGGTTACATCCGGTGTGCCGGGTCCCTGGGTTGGGGACTCCCCGGAGCTATCGGAGTCAAATGCGCCGCTCCCGACCGGCCGGTGGTTTGCTTCACCGGAGACGGTGGGTTGTGGTACCACATCGGCGAATTGGAAACCGCGGTGCGTTACAACATCCCCGTGATCACCGTGGTGAACAACAACCGCGGATTGATGCAGAACAAGCGGGGCGACGACCGTGGCTACGCCAACGTSGATGGCGCGGACTCATCCGAACTGTGGCARTTCAACGACGTGGATCTGGCSAAGGTTGCCGAGTCCATSGGCGCCTTGGGRATACGGGTAGACCGGCCCGGAGACATACAGAGCGCCTTAGRGCAGGCATTGGCGTCCGGCCGKCCGGCSGTTATCGACGTGGTAACCGACCCCCTGGACAGCGAATCCCCCGTGCCGTGGGCTCCGTAGCCGCCCTCACCCCCGACCCCTCTCCCTGATGGAGAGGGGTGCCCCGAAGGAATCAGGGAACAGATCCCTTCCCCCTCRATGGGGGAAGGTTAGGATGGGGGTGATTGGCCGCTGAACAAGACTAGCTTGACGGAGTACTAGACTACCGCTGCCGGACGTACTTATCGACGCTGGTCGGCGTTCCCACGTAGATATCKCCGTGAGAATCAACCCAACTGCCATGACCGCCGCGRGCGTYGAAMCGGCCCAGAACAGTCCCCTGCTTGTCYAAGATGCTGAAGCGGGAAGGTGAGTCGTCCCGGCTGCCCTCGCTGACGTAGAGAAGCCCATCCTTGCCTTCGGAGATGTCCATGGGCCGCTGAATGTCGGTCCAGATGGATTGGAACTCACCATCTCCATCGAAGACCTGGATGCGGTGGTTCTCCCGGTCGCACACGAATACAGTGCTGTCATTGTCCACCAGAAGACTGTGGGGCAGGTGAAAATGTCCGGGCTCAGTCTTGCCGGGCTGACCCCAAGATTGTTTCAACTCGCCGTCCGCGGTGAAGCGATGCACCCGGGCATTCCGGTAGCCGTCKGAGACGTAGAGGTCTCCCGACGGSGAGGGAACCATCTCGCTGGGATARTTGAASGGGCCGGCYGCYCTGGGGCACAGRTCGCCGGGGTTCTCGCAACCCGTRTCGGAGTGYACKCCRTGCCGGCCCAGCATYTGGATGGGCTTGCCATCCAACGTGTACATKATGCACACGGAGGTRTTCCGGTCGGTGACGTAGATGAYGTCGTYGGCGATGTGGATACCGTGGGCAAATTCAAACGCCCCGTTCCCCCAAGAATCCAGCAGATTGCCRTCCCGGTCGAARATCATTACCGGMGGGTCYTTSCGTTGGAARGCGTAAACCCGGTCCTGGGAATCGGTAGCYACGGCGCTAACCGTCTCRAAAGTCTCRCCYTCGGGCAGCTTTGCCCARTCCATGATCGCTTCATAGGTRAATTCGCCGGTTCCTACGGTAGYCATKWTATGTCAACTCCTTACGGGGAATTAYSCGGGAATAGTACKATGGGGCTCRGAGATTGTCTACCGGGAKTSRYCYCCGGGARACGATNYKSSYKGCGGYGSCTAACYKCCTCGCTCCGGCCACACCGGCTTGTGGTAGCCCAGGGGCACYGCKGGRCGRGCCCAGCGCGGCGGCGTCTCCGAGAGCTTTACCACCGGTCCCATRTGGTGCARCTTRCCCTCCGGKGTATCGGTKACSGTYCCCCAACTATCGATCTCCGCCKGGGTAAATTCCGATGGCACGTCCTTTAGYTCGTCTTCTGGCACCTGGCCYCGTTCGACGAGCCAGCGCCCGGYCTGCGCCAAAGAGATTCGCACSAGCCAGCTRCCGCCCTCTTGCGYGCGCCTGGCSAGGGCCACCATGGCGCCRAAGGCCATCAGATAGCCYGTTAGATAATCGATGGCCGACACCGGATAGAATTGGGGACCCGGCGCGGCGCCCGGATACAGGTCCCCCTGGCGGCTGGTGATACCGCTGACCGTCTGCACGACCGTGTCAAACCCCCGCCGCGACGCCCAAGGACCTACATGACTGAAGGCGCACAGCGAAACGTAGACTAGCCCCGGCCTGATCTGGGCCAGTTCCTCGGGCGAGAGCCCGCGATTTCCCAGGGTCCCCGGCCGGTACCCTTGGGTGAACACGTCGGCCTCGCGTACCAGACCTTTCAAMGTATCMAGTTCGGCCTGCTGGCGTARATCGATGTGGGTGGACAGCTTGCCGTGGCCGGTATCGTAGTCYTGRGMCACGATGTTCGGCAGATGGGCCCCGGTGATYTTCAGAACGTCGGCTCCGTGTTCGGCCAGGGTTCGGGAGGAGCTGGGGCCGGCCAGGACCCGGGTCAGGTCCAGCAACCGGATTCCGGACAGCGGCCTATTCCCATCGGGGAGTTTTTCCGGCGGACTGTCGCCGATCTTGACGATCTCCATCAGCGGCAGCGAAGCGATGGCAGCGGCCTGTGGGTGCTGGGCCCACTCTTCCATGGTGCGCACCATGCCTCCGGCTCCGTTGGCTGCGATTATCGCCTCTTCAAGCTCCAGTGCGTCCCAACCCGCCACCGCCTTGGTAACCGCTTCCCGATCTTCCGGCACCCCCAGCACTTTTAGGGCAGCGGCGCGATGGTTGGGGAAGTTGCAGTGTAGATAGCTCCAGCGGCCGTTCTTGGCCGGATAGGTGCCCATCACCGGGTTGCGCTCGTGCCGTTCGGGCGACCACTCCATCTTCATGTAGCTCCCGCTGCGTAGCGAGGCCGTAGCTTGGCGGGCATCGACGGCGATCTCCTGACTCCGCCCGGTGCGCAGTTCCCACAGATCGGCCGCGGCTAGGCCGACCGCCGCCAAGGTGGCGGCACCGGTCTCGCCGATGCGGAACGGAGTCGGCAATATCGGATCGGTTCCGCCGGTGATCTGGACCTGGCCGGCTCGTTCCTCGGGCCAACCGGCGATCGGCATAAGAGTGCGTAGAGCATCGTGGGCGGTGGTTTGCGTCATGGCTTGAATCTCTCCGTATAGGCTATGTTGCACGCTTATTAAAGCAGGCCGGTCAATTCTACCCTGGATGAGAAGGTTAAGCACCCAGTTCGCCGGGGAGTCGCTTGACAAGGATGAGGACGCCGCCCTAACCTACGGCAGGCCGCCCCGGAGCCTCACAGCCAACCGTCTAACAGGAGAGTACCTCGCCATGCGAATCACGGACATGCGGATGGAAACCTACCTCTGGCCCCGGACCAAGCCGATCCGTAACGGCATGTACGTGTATCCCAATGCCGGGCTGAACGTGGTGCATATCGACACCGACGAGGGAGTCAGCGGGGTAGGCTTGGCCGGAGGCATCGAAGAGGCGCCAGAGGTGGGCCGGGTGATCTCCGAGCACCTGMAGCAGTACGTCGTCGGACAGGACCCCTTCGATACGGAGAGGATCTGGGACGCGATGTGGCAGCCYAAGCTCRTCGGACGCCGGGGTATCACCACAAGAGTGATCAGCGGCATCGACATCGCCCTGTGGGACATCAAGGGCAAGGTAGCCAACCGYCCGGTCTACAAAYTWYTRGGCGGCTATGCCGATAAGGTGCCGGTTTACGTGGCCGGCGGCTACTATGAAGAGGGCAAGGGATTGGAGGAGTTGGCCTCGGAGATGGAACACAACGTGAACATGGGGGCCCGGGCCATCAAGATGAAAGTGGGCGGCGCTCCTATCAACGAAGACGTGGAGCGGGTCCGGGTGGTGCGCGAAGCGGTGGGCCCCGACGTGAAACTCATGATGGACGCCAACTGCGCCTACCGAGTATACGAAGCCATAGAGCTGGCCCGGAAAGTGGAAAAGTACGATCTATTCTGGTTCGAGGAGCCGGTCAACCCCGACGACTACAAAGGGTACCAAATGATCAGCCAGGCAACCTCGGTGCCCATCGCCACCGGTGAGAACGAATACACCCGCTATGGGTTCCGCGACCTGATCGAGAACCGTTGCGCCGCCATCATACAGCCGGATCCCCTGGTTATGGGCGGCGTTACCGAGTTCATGAAGGTCGCTGCCCTGGCCCAGTCCCACGACCTGCCCATCGCGCCCCACGGCAAACAGGAAGTCAATATCCACCTGGCATCCGCCATACCCAACGGACTCATCCTGGAGTTCTACCGGGGCTCAACCGACCCGATGTGGGACAAGATGTTYGAGGAGCCCCTGACCATCGTTGATGGKTACGTMAGCCCGCCGGACCGGCCGGGCTTGGGCATCACTATCAATCACAAGGCATTAGACCCATACCGCGTGGGCTGATTCGGTCTTCGCAAAATATGCCCGTGCATCCCACTGCTCGATAAAATAGCTCTCCCGGCACAGGAAAGGCCCCCGGAYCTAATCCCAGGGGCCTGATYTTTGTTCGATCAGTGGATGGATGCAGCACCAAACTAAGATATGCCTCAATCGGCCTGGCGGCACTCCTGGCTCAGCCGTTAGACGATTCCACGGGAAGATGTGAGCTACTTAAGAACCGTGACGTGGCCGTAGRTAACGTCGGCGCCCAAGCTCTTCRCTGCTTCCCTCACGAGATCRATCGCCCTTTGGGAAACCGKGCCGTCGCCGAGCGATGCTGTCAGCGACATGGCGACCATCTCAGTAGGGAAAGATYTTCGCGTGATTTCTCACTCTAGATCGAAGAACGAATCAACGTTGAAACTTGCTTTGGCGGTGTTGCCGTCCAAGCCGCTAGACCCGATATTCGAGGCGTAGGTGATATCGAAGAACGAGTCTACGTTATATCTGCCTTTGGCTAACGCACTCTCAATGACTTTGATTGTAGTAGAGACATCGAGTCCCCRGTACTTAGTCTCGGAGGATTGAATGACTAAGTCCAACTGAAACGTATCTCCGGTTTTCGCCGTCGCTGCCGGAACGTTCGACTGGGCGATTACGAACCCACCGGCTACAACTACCGCGATGAATACCGCCATTAGGCCAACTAACCTTCTGCTCATTTTCCCTCCTCAAATCTGAAAGCGTTAGATGCCAAAAACCTAGCATCGCCGTCGAATCAAGTCAACGGGACGGCGCCGGGCTATAAGGTTCGATCGAATCTTGGTGAAACAGCCCTAGGCTATCCCCTGTGGCTGCGYCAATCAATGTGTAATAGGGTTGGCGGGTGTATATCCGTTGTTCGGCTATGCGGTATTTTCGGCCTRAGATTCCGGCCCCAACCAACGCCTTGTCCCGCATCYCTTGGCCGGGYTGGTAACGAAAGGCAACCCGGCCAACCGCACCACCCAAGATATCCATGACACCTTCGSGCAGACTGGACGGCCTTGAAGTGGAAAACAKTCCKATCAKCAACTTGAACAAGTTAGCCACCGCCTCTGCCGGCTGTCGACGAATCAGGGCTTATATGGAGCGCCCTCGCTCAACCGGCCCCTGCGCCACACCCGTTGCTCTCAACGTAGAGTGGGTGGGGATTCTTGGATGTTTGCAGGTCAAGAATGCCACATTTTTTACGTATATCTACGTATGAACAAACGTTCTTATTAAGGGGGTATTAATTTGATGGCTTAGTTGTCGGAGCCGGGCCGTTAGCCGGTCCTGTGGTTGTAATGACAGATGTAACCAAGTTCGCACTTGCCCTTGGATCCACTCCTCCGCCAGCCTATCCGCCGTACTCTGGTATCATGCATTAGCTTCCATTGAGCAATGTAGGCTTTCTGTGTGAATCGTGTATTAAAGTGAGCGTGCTGGTCGATCTCACAACTTTGAACCCATCCTGACCTAACGGGGGAGACCGTGAAATACGACGTGATTGTGATTGGAGCGGGGTCCGCGGGCGGGACCCTGGCTACTCGCCTATCCGAATCGCCGAACCGATCGGTTCTACTCTTAGAGGCCGGCCCCGACTACCCCGACCTGGAGTCYACTCCGGATGACTTGAAGTACGGCTACGCTCCTACGGCCTCGGAAGCGGGTGCGCCCCACAATTGGTCTTTTGAAGGCCAGGGCACCCAGGTCCAGTCGGAACCCGTGGCGGTCCCCAGAGGTAAAGTGGTCGGCGGGACCAGCGCTATCAACGGCCAGGTCTTTTTGCGTGGGGTCCCCGAGGACTACGACCGATGGGCGTCGTGGGGAAACGACGAGTGGGGTTACCTCAAGGTGCTGCCCTATTTCCGRAAATTGGAGACCGACACAGATGTGCGGGACGATTTCCACGGATTCGACGGCCCGATCCCCGTGCGCCGGCACAAGCGGGAAACCTGGTCGCCCCTTCAAGTGGCTTTTAACCAGTCGTGCCTGGACGCCGGCTACCCGGAGACTTACGACCATAATCACCCGGACTCCAGTGGAGTGGGGCCGTTCCCGATGAACAACCCCGATGGCGTCCGTATGAGCACCGCCCTAACCTACATCAATCCAAACCGGCACCGGATCAACCTRACCATCCGGCCCAACGTGCAGGTCCGGCGCGTCCTGTTCGATGGGCAACGAGCCACCGGAGTAGAGGTGGAAAGCGGCGGAGACCGATTCATCGTGGAAAGCGATCTAATCGTTCTCAGCGCCGGGGCCATCGCCTCACCCCAATTACTGATGCTTTCCGGGGTCGGGCCTGAGTCTCAATTACGAGGCCTTGGTATTCCAGTGGTCAAGGACCTGCCCGGCGTGGGGCAGAATCTGCGGGACCATCCACTGCTCCCGATCCGGGTCTCCGTCAAAGATGAATTCCTGCTTGACCCCGATGCTCCCAGGATGCAGGCSTTGCTGCGTTATACYGCCACCGGTTCAGACCAYCGGAACGACATGCAGCTCTTCCCATCGTCTTTCTCCACGCCCCTGGGCGGCGACCCCTTCGCCGAAGAGGGCATCAGAATCACCTGCATGATGGAGTTGGCGGCAAGCGCCGGGGAGCTACGCCTCACTTCCACCGATCCTGGCGTTCARCCATACATCGATTGCCGCTATCTTGAAGAGCCSTGGGACCGGGARCGGATGCGAGAGGGRGTCCGCATAGCGATCAAAYTGATGGAGCATGARGCCTTCCKCGACATCGTCGATAGCCTGATCTCYCCCGTCGAAGAGGACCTGTCCTCRGATGAGGCGCTTGATGCCTGGATGATGGAAAACGTGTGGATAGGTCAACACCTGTCCGGCACCTGCAAGATGGGTCCCAACAGCGACCCCATGGCCGTGGTCGACCAGTATTGCAAAGTCCATGGCATCCAGGGATTGCGGGTTGCCGACGCGTCCGTTATGCCCGATGTCATCAGGGCCAACACCAACTGCACAACAATCATGATCGGCGAACGAGTAGCCGACTGGATCGCGGCGGACCTGTCCCGGGGCACCTAAGCCGGTGTTGACCAGACTGGGCCTTCGACTAAGTGATGCAGAGACATTCGCCCTGCCTTAGGCGATTTACTTTCTTGATGCCTGGAGTTGAAGTTGCCAGATAGTGTCAGGTTGGCGGCGATATTGTCCGGCTGGGGATTTATCATACTAGGCCTTATCATGGCCGTGGCTTATATCGTAGTGATCCCTCACAAGAGATTACTGAAGGCCATCCCCATTTCTTTTCTTTTAGGCGTTATCTATTTGGTTATCGCCATGATCTCCTACCGATAGACCCGTAGAGACGAGGATCAGGAGCCGGTTGGCCGGGCAGTACCGCTGAAGGCTCCTTGTTTTTTGAGTGCAACTATTACCACCGCGGCGGCAACGAAGCCGCATCCTCCACATCGCGCTTGAACGAAACGATTACTTTTGCTCGGGATTATGCTTTATGCCAAATGACAAATCTATCTTCCTCGCTGCGGACTTGGGCCGGCCTACTTAACGCCTATTGGTTAAGGCTGGCCGTACATGCCGCATACATGACGGGTCCAGTGGACAACCTTCCATCTCCAACGTAAGATTYCCATCATGGCCAGCGACCGGCGCAGACTTAGGATAGAACGCCTTCTCGACGAAGCTGAAAATGCRGTTGCCAGGTACAATTGGCAGGCTGTCCGCGAAGCTGCTCAAGCGGGTTTACCTCGTAGATTGGAGCTAACTCCACGAGACAGACCTGCCCAAATACGCTATGTCGCCCATAATCTGATGGGCGTTCAAAGGACTATCCCCCAATAACAAGGAGGATCAACCATGCCAGTGGTGGAAACAGATATTCAAGGTCAGATCATGCTCATTCGATTGAACCGCCCCGAGCGCTTGAATGCCTTGGGAGTGGAATTGCGAACCGAGATGGCCGCGGCATTTACCGAGTTCAAAGACAACCCTGACCTGGAGGTCGCCGTGTTTACCGGAACCGGCCGGGCCTTTTGCGCCGGGGAGGACATGAAGGAAGCTTTGGAACGTGGCGCTCCGGGAAGCGCATCGGCTCCGGTCAAGAACCCATTCAACGATGGAGAGTTGGACAAGCCGGTTATCGCCGCCATAAACGGGTATGCCATGGGCGGTGGATTCATCTTGGTGGAGCGTACCGACTTGCGGGTGGCGGTCCCCAGCGCSGTGTTCGAGGTGTCYGAAGCTAAACGGTGGCTKCTGGGCGGYTATAACCACGGTTATTTCGCCGGCCTRCCCCATCCCATCGCCACGGAAATGGCCTTGGGCTTCCGCTTTACCGCCCAACGGCTTTACGAGGTAGGGTTCATTAATCGCTTGGTTGAACCTGAAGAGCTATTGCCTACTGCCTTCGGCATGGCTGAGCATATGCTCACTCTTCCACCCGCTTCACGAGTCAACACGATTCACATGATGCGGCAGATGCGGCCCAAAGTCGCKCCAGATCTGAGCAAACTAGCGGAGGCACTCCACGAACACGGTGATAAATCCGATCTGATGGAATCGCGYAGCGCATTCGCCGAGAAGCGAACGCCCAACTTCAAGGGTTGGCTGAAACCCGAAGACCGGTACAACTTACCTACTTTGGAGTGAGCGACTCGATACCTTCCCATCAGCCAGTAACCCCGTGAGAATCGGAAAACCGAAGTCTCTCTCCCAGGGTCTCGAACCGCCGGATGGGGGCGCTTCCGCCTAACATCGGGCAGGTGCCTTGGCGGGGCCTTGGCCGCGTCCAGATCTAACCGTCTCTAACCATAAGGAGAATCACTCGTGGCAGTGGTGAATACCGACATTCAGGGTCAGGTCATGCTCATCCAATTGAACCGTCCGGAAAGGATGAACGCCCTGGGATTGGAGCTACGAACCGAGATGTTCGCGGCGTTYACCGAGTTCAACGACAATCCTGACTTGGAGGTCGCCGTGTTCACCGGCACCGGCCGGGCCTTTTGCGCCGGAGACGACATGAAGGAAGTTTTGGAGCGGGGCGCTCCTGGCRTCGAGTCCCATCCSCTCACCAATCCYTACAACGAWTGGCAATCGGACAAGCCGGTKATTGCCGCYATCAACGGGTWTGCCATGGGCGGMGGGTTCATMTTGGTGGAACGCAGCGACCTRAGAGTAGCGGTTTCCAGCGCGATGTTCGAAGTATCCGAGGCAAAACGGTTTCTCCTAGGAGGCTACAACCACGGATTTTTCGCCGGTCTGCCCCACCCCATCGCCACCGAGTTGGCCTTGGGGTTCCGTTTCACCGCCCAACGTCTATACGAGGTTGGGTTTATCAACCGCCTGGTTGAACCCGATGAGCTATTGCCCACCGCGTTCGGGATGGCAGAGCACCTGCTAACCCTACCCCCGGCGTCCCGGGTCAACACGATCCACATGATGCGGCAGATGCGTCCCAAGGTGGCTCCGGACCTGAGCCGGTTGGCGGCGGCCCTCCACGARCACGGCGATACATCCGACCAGATGGAAGCGCGGATCGCCTTCGCCGAGAAGCGAGAGCCCAACTTYAAGGGTTGGCTGAATCCGGAAGACCGTTACAACATGCCTCACCTGGAATGAGCATCTCGATAGCCTCCCATCAGCCAGCGGACACTTGGGCGCGTCATGGCGTCCGATACTCTAAGCCTCTCTCCGGTGGTCTTCGGTCGCCAGGGGCCGCTGCGGCTAGTCGCGGGATAAGACAGGTTTGATCAACCGGCTCGCCCACAAGATGCCCTTCTACTACGGATGGGTGATTCTCTTCGCGGCCGGCGACGCGATGTTCGTGCGCAACGCCGCCGCCAGCCTCACCCTAGCCGTCTTCATATTCCCGATCTCCGACGACTTGGGTTGGAGCCGCACCTTGATAGCCGGCGCCGCCAGTCTCGGCGGGTTGGTGGCCGCCGTGACTTCTCCCGTCGTCGGCTGGGCTTCCGATAAATACGGGGTCCGCCTGATACTTGCGATCAGCGTTCTGGCCATGGGAATATCCACCTTTTCCCTGGCTTGGGCCACCGTCCCCATCGCGTTCTACCTAGCCTTCGGAATGGGGAGGGTATTGTTCTCCAGTTCCTTCCAGATAGGTCCCTCCGTGGTTGTGTCCCGGTGGTTCGTGCGGCGGCGGGGCCGGGCGACCGGCATGCTGTTCCTTGCCCACTCCATGGGCATGGTGCTATTCCCGTTGATCGCCGGAATGGTGATCCATTACTGGGGATGGCAGGCCGCTTGGATGGTTCTGGGAGCGATCGTGTGGGTCGCGGCCTTGGGACCCGTTTCGTTATTGATCAGACAGTCCCCTGAGGCGATGGGATTAGCGCCGGATCTACCCCAAGGGAGGCCGGAAGATGAGTCCGGCACAGTACCGGCGCCGTCTGAAGAACCGGACTGGACGTTGCGAGACGCCCGCCGGACCCCCACACTTTGGCTCATGGCTCTGGCCACCGGTATCCTTTTCCTGATGCAGGCCGGCACGAATACCCACCAGGGCGCCTACTTCATCGACCAGGACCTGGGCGGCGYCATCTCGGCTCTATCCATCAGYTTTAACGCGGCGTTCACCGGCATCGGCAGTCTCATCTGGGGCTGGCTGGTGGAGAGGGTCTCCGTCCGGTATTGCTACGCCGCTGTCGCCGTGGTCATGGTGGTGGCTTTGTTTYTGTTCCCGTCAGTCAACACCGTATGGCAAGCGCTGCTGGTCGCGTCGCTGTTCGGGTTATCCGTGGGAGGGATTTTAGTGGTCCCCGCAGTAGCATATGCCAACTATTTCGGCCGCCGGTCCATCGGCGTGATCAGGGGAGTAACCGAGCCTTTCGTCTCTTTGGGGCAGGCTATCGGCGTGGTGTTTTCCGGCCTGGTATTCGACATCACCGGAAGCTATCATTTCGCTTTTATAACTCTCGCCGTGATCGGGATCGCGGCCATCGGGCTGATCTTGTTGACTAAACCGCCTCATTTAGCCGCCAAGGCGCCGGCTCGCTAGCCGGGAGATCCCTCAACTGCCGCCCGCAACGCATCAATCCCCACGTCACCGGTGTACATTTTYCCTCCTATGAGATAGGAGGGAACTCCCTTCACACCCTGTTCGACGGCTGCCCGATGTTCTTCCAATACCCATGGACGGTAGTGGCCGGACTCCAACTTAGGCCACATGGACTCCCAGTCCAGTCCGGCTCTGGAGGCTGACCTGCGAAGGGTATATATGCTTCCCAAGTCGGAGCCCCGCTCCCAGTACTCTCCGGCAGTCTCCAAGTAGAACTCCCGGTCCCTACCTTGCTCTCTGGCAAACGCCGTGGCCTCGTGAACCAATACGGTGCTCAGAGACCGGCTGGAAAACGGCTCCGCCGCAGGTTTTTCACCCAAGGGCGCCAGAGGCGGACGGCGGACGGGAGATTCATGGGTTAGCGACTGTGCCTCAACCGAGCGGTCTTGCGCCAAAACAGAATTTATAGGCGCATGCGGACGGAGCAGGTAGGGACGGCGGTCAATGGTGAAGGCCACTTCTCCGGACAAGCTGTCCAGCCGCCCCAGGCCGACATGGCAATGGGGGCAGGTGTAATCGAACCAGACTGTGACTAGCACATCGCCGCTCAAATCAGGGGATCCTGGCATTTCCGGGCTCTATTTCCCATCATCAGTGATTCCCCCATATATCCTTACACTTTGCTTGTGGTGGATTGACTAATAGAGACCGCCTGTCGATGATCCGAACATGTCATGCTSAGCCAGCCGCAGCGGCGAAGCATCTGGGGTGGGGCCGTCCCACACATCCCGAGATTCCTCCCTGCGATCGGAATGACAGGCGTGGGGATGCTGCCCATCCGCAGATTCCACGTCGTTGGTCGCCTCGCAAAGACAAAGCGTTAACTATGCCTATTGAGCTATAAAGGTCTCGGTCACACCATTGACCGCAACGGTGTATTCCTCTTTGRAAACAAAGTCGCTGCCCAACGATATGTCCGTCTCAGCATATGCTATATCCATGGTGCACATCACCTCCCCCGCGGGGAAAAGATAGGTCACCTTTACGTGAATCGTGTTAGAGAAGGGGCGGGATATATCATAACCGTTGAATTGGGAACAACTGCTGCCGCTCATCGTGGAGACAACCTTTATCCGATACTGGGGCGGAAACGACTCCAAGATGATCAACTCGACGCTCTCAACCGGAGATTCCTTCACTACCTTCTTGCCGCCTTCGGTGTCGCGGCCGACGAACGAGTTGGTTACCTCACCGTTAACGATAACTTTGTACGACTCTCCGGAGTTAAATTCCGTTCCCAGGAAAATCTCGGTCATCGCCACGGGTAGGTCACGGGTACACGGCATGATCTCCTTCACTTCCAGATGCGTTACCGTTACACGTATTATCCTCGCGCCCCGGCGGGAGAGGTCGTAACCATTAAACTTGGAACAGCTACTTCCCAAGGGCAGCCTGGAGATGACCTGGACGAAGTATTCCGGTGGGTTGGCGTCTGAGACCGTCACCTCAACCCGCTCGATCGGTGACTCCGCCACCGCCATCTTGACGCCTTCGGGATCACGAGCCGTGAAGGAGTTGGTCAGGTTGCCGTTTACGACGACGGTGTAGCTCTCGCCCGGAACGAACCCGCCGTCCAGAACTACTTCGCCCTCATGTTGTCCGTAGATCGCCGTGCAGGGGATCGCCTGAGCAGGCTGCATGTTGGTCACATTGACGAAAATGGTATTGCCCTCTTGGAGAGTCTCGTACCCATTGAACTTTACGCAGCCGCTGGGGATTCCCGACGTGATCTGCAGAGTGTATTCGGGCGGATCGGAATCCGAGACGGCGAATCTGACGCTCTCTATCGGGGCGGGCGTCTCCACCATGCTCGGCTCGGAAGGCTGGCCGGATGCAGGCTCAGTAGTCGGTTGAGTGGGAGAGACGGCAACGGGAGTCGCTGAAACCGAAGGTTCAAYCGCCGTTGGTTTCTCATCGATTCCAGTGACCAGTTCGACGGGCTTAGTCGGCAATGGCGTCGTTTGAATGCCCACAGATGACTGGGTGCGGGCAGCGGATGGGGTATGGTCCGTGCAAGCAACCGAGGCCAGCAGCAAAAGCATGGCGGCCAACCCGATTACCGCTGTAAATCTGTTCTTCATTGGGGTGCTCCTTTGAGYGAATACTTTGGTTCCTTCACTCTTAAGACGCACTACCCCACCGTTTTGTTCCAATGTCAGGAATACAGGTCAAAATCACGGCCTGTACTTGTCCCCTTCCTCTCTGGTGATGCGCCCAGAGGCCATCAGCCACATTCGGGATATCTCGGGACCCATGAACTTGAACATGCCCCGCAGGGTCTTCTGGATCGCCGGGTATTCGGTGCCTTCCAGTACGTCGTAAAACCAGTTGCAGAAGCTGCCGTGCTCACTCTGTAGGGACAGGACGGTGCGGGCGTTATCAACCGTAGCTTGAATCTTCAGCCGGTTGCGGATGATACCGGGGTCGTTTCGTAGCGACTCCACCTCGGCAGGGCCGAATCCGGCCACGGTGCTTATGCTCCAGTTGTCGAACGCCGATCGGAACCCGTCCCGCTTGTTCAGGATCATGCGCCAGGTAAGCCCGGCCTGGAACACCTGCAGGCTCATCACTTCAAACAGGAGATCGTCGTCGTCGACCCGCTTGCCCCAGATGGTGTTGACGTACCAGTCCCGTAACGGGTCCGGAGGCGCCAGTGGGTCGTGAAATTCCTCATGCGGCATCTGCTTTCCTCAATCATTGCCTATCGCGCCATACTATGGGCAGGCGAAAAACCATTGTCAACACACGCCAACAATGTTAGGTTACTGCGTATCCAGCCAGGAGCAAAATCATGGTAGATCAGACTAGAACTATCATCGCCAACATCGACAGGCTGAACCGATTTCTGGACGAAGCCGGCTGTTCCGCCTTGATCCTTCGCTCGGGCAAGAATTTCACCTATCTGGCCGGGTTCTCCTATCCGGGCACTCTGGGAAGGCACCTAGACTTTCCCGACTCTCCCCGGGAGGTGCTTTTGGTGTGGCCGCGCCATGGCGAGCCGGTGATGATTCTGAACCACTATGCCGCGCCACTGGCTCGGCGGGACTCTTGGCTGGACAAGATTGAGATCTACGACGACTACGCCGAGTCGCCCTACCAAAARGCGGCCGCGGTATTGAAGGACCTGGGCCTGGATCGGGAAGTCGTGGGATTGGAAAAGACCTACGTCAGCGCCGCCCGATGGGAAGAGCTGGAGAGTCTATTGCCCGGCGGCAAACTCTTCGATTGCACTGAAATGATGGACCAAGTCCGCTGGATCAAGACGTCCGGCGAAGTCGAGTTGCTGCGGGAAGGGGCGCTGATCCTAGACGAAGCATATCTGGAAATCTTTCCCACCGTGCGGGAAGGGGACACCGAGCGGGAGGTTCATAGCCGCATCGTCGCCAGTTGCGTGCAAAGGGGCGCCCAGTGGGCCCACGGCATCCTGAACAGCAGCCGGAACACCGTGGCCTACGGGGGCGAGAGCGACTTTGCGTTCCACCGGGGGGACATCATTCGCAACGATTACGTGTCCTACTACCAGGGATACCCCGGCCATCAGTCGCGCACTGTCGTGGTTGGCGAGCCCACCCAGGAACAGAAGGACACYTACCGGCTGATGCGCGACATCTACCGGATGACCATCGATCAATGCCAARTCGGCGCCAAGGCCAATGATATCCACCGCTTTGCCTCGGAGAAGTTTAAAGAGGCCGGCTACCAGGACCGGGTCTCCTTAGTCGGACACAGTGTGGGCGCATGGTGGCATCAACAGGAACCTTACATCGTCCCTACCTCCCATGTGTTACTTGAGGAGGGAATGGTGCTGGCCCTGGAACCCCACGTGGGCTATTGGCACCTGCAGGACATGATTCTGGTCACGCCCGATGGCCCCCAACTACTCTCSSMCCGGTTCAGCACCGACGAGATGCTGGYTACGGGTTGAGCGCCCGCCATATCTTCTCCGGGGTCAGCGGCGTGTCTATGTGGCGCACGCCGGTGCTGTACAGAGCGTCTATGACCGCGTTGGTGATCGCCGCCGGCGCCGCCACGGTGGGCAGCTCGCCGATACCCTTTGCTCCCAGCGGATTCAATGGCGACAAAGTTTCGAACGTATCCAAAGTTAAGTCCGGCATGTCCTGAGCTTTGGGCATGGCATAGTCCATAAAGCTTCCCGTTAGCGGCTGGCCTTCGGGGGTGAACTCCATCCCCTCCATCAGCGCTTGGCCCAGCCCTTGGGCGAGGCCGCCGTGGATCTGGCCTTCCGCCAACATCGGGTTGAGGATCCGGCCGGCATCGTGTACCGCGACGTATTTCAGGATCTTCACCGCTCCGTTATCCCGGTCCACCTCAACTACCACCACGTGAGTGCCAAAGGCATACGGATTGTCCGGCAGGGTATATGTGGCGTTGAACTCCAGCCCCGGTTCCACATCGGGTGGCAGCAACTCTTCGTCGTATGCCGCGGCGGCCACTTGGGAAAAAGGAAGGCTGGACGATGGCGTGCCCTTCCGGAACACCCGTCCCTCGCGCATCTCGACGTCTGCAGGCGGACACTCCAACAAGTGGGCGGCGATCCGGACCAGCTTCTCGCGAGCGTCTTGAAGCACGGTATAGACCGTGGAGCCGCCGACGGTTATCCCTCTGCTGGCGCCGGTACCGCCACCGACGGGGAACAGTTGGGTATCGCTGTGAAACATCTCAACGTCCGACGGGGTCACGCCTAGTTCATCGGAAACGATCTGGGTGAAAGTTGTCTCGGTGCCTTGGCCGTGGGGAGAGACACCGCTGTAGACCGAAACCAGGCCCTCTTGATCGATAACAACGCGGGCGTGATCGGTGCGGCGAGCGCCGTGGGCTCCCGARCCTTTGGTAACAGCGGCCAAGCCCACGCCGATCAAGGGGGCATTGGGTTGGTTCGCTTGATTGGACCGTTCGCGCCATGCGGGATAATCCGCCAGTTCCAAAGCTCGGTCGAACACCTTCTCGTAGTCACCCGAATCGTAGGTGACACCGGTCGGTGTGTGGTAGGGAAAAGCGTCCGGCCCAATCAGGTTCTTGCGACGGACATCAGCGGGGTCCAGACGCAACTCCTGGGCGATCAAGTCTACCGTGCGCTCCATGCAAAACGCGGCCTCGGGTCCGCCCGCCCCTCGATAGGCTCCAGTGGGGGCCTTGTTGGTAATGACCCCCAAAACATCGACGCTCATGGCCGGAGTCTTATATGGACCAACTAGGCGTTCGCTGGCCAGGGTGGGGGCCGCCGGTGTGGAGAGGTAAAAATACGCTCCCAGGTCAACGTATATCTTCACCCTCACCCCAAGAATGACGCCGTCGTTCGTCACTGCCGCCTCAACCTCGGCGGTGTGTCCCCGGCCGTGGAACGAGACCATGTTCTCCTGGCGGTCCTCCACCCACTTCACGGGCCGGCCGAGAATCTTGGAAAGATAAGGGATGGCGATCTCCTCGGGGAACATGCACCCCTTCTCGCCGAAGCCGCCGCCCACGTCACCGGCCAGCACCCGTACCTGATCTTCCGGTAAATCCAGGATCTGGGAAAGATAGTTTCTGACGCCATGGGGTCTCTGGGTGGAGTCCCAAACTGTCAGCATTCCTTCTTGGGCTTGGAAATCGGCGGCCACTCCCCTGTTCTCCATRGGCGAGGGGGCCAATCGCTGTACGTGGTAGCTACCGCTGACGATCCGCTCGGCCTTGGCGAAAGCCCCGTCCAAGTCACCGCCCGAGTGGCGTACCCGGATGCCGACGTTGGTGCCTGTTTCTTCGTGGATCGGGACGCCCGGCTCGTTGGCCGCCTTCATGGTGTCCATCACCGGCGGCAAAATCTCGTAGTTAACTTGGATCAACTCCAGAGCGTCCCGCGCTTGGTATGTAGTCTCCGCCGCCACAATGGCCACCGGTTGGCCCACATAACACACCTTGTTCCTGGCCAGAACCGGGTGTTGTGGAGCTTCGATGTGCTCAACTTTGTCGTCGTAAATACCGTCGCCCGACGGAACGTCCCGCAGCACTCCGGCAATGTCCTCCGAGGTCAGCACCGCCGCGACACCCGGGGAACTGCGGGCGGCAGCCGTATCAACCGACTTGATCAGAGCGTGGGCGTGGGTACTCCGCAACACCGCCACGTGAAGCATGTCCGGCAAGTTGATGTCGTCGACAAAGGCGCCCTGTCCGGTGATCAACCTGGGGTCTTCCGCCCGTTTCAGCGATTGGCCGAGGTAAGTCATGCGGCAACACCGTTCCCTTGGCCGTATACGGGCCGGATAGGCTCAGTCGAATCCACAGGGATTCTAACATAGGCTTAAGCGACCCCTGCTGCTTAATCACCTACAAACCCATCCACGCAACGAGCCCAGTGCGGCGTGAGCAGGCCGGGTGTAGAATTGGGGTCGCAAAGGGTCTTCCGTTTGGACGAATATACAGATACAGACGCCGTCAGGTGCGGGCCGGTTGGGCTCACCAGAGGGCGGCACTTAAAAATCCTTAAGGAGAGCTAAATGAGTACTCCTCAACAGCAAACCCCGGCAGCCAGTACGGGGACGTCTGAAGACATTGAGCAGTTTGACGCGATCGTCATCGGCGCCGGGATCACCGGGTTGTATGCCTTGTACCGTTTGCGGGAGCACGGGCTGTCGGTCCGCATCTTTGAGGAAGGCGGCGGCGTGGGCGGCACCTGGTATTGGAACCGATATCCGGGATGCCGGTTCGACTCCGAGAGCTACACCTACGGGTATTCCTTCTCGGAGGAACTCCTGCAGGAATGGGACTGGAAGGAACACTATTCCGGCCAGCCGGAGAACGAACGTTACCTCAACTACGTAGCGGMSWWSTTYGAKMWYSGCSCRSASMYYSGWKYARWSYYSMSMRYCRWGTCGGMYGWCYTSRACSMMGAYGATGMMCGMKGSMTKSTYSMMWTGGAGGACGGCCACCAGGCACGGGGCCGATTCTTGATCACGTCGGTTGGCATTCTGTCAGCGGGCTACACACCAGATTTTGATGGGATAGACAGCTTCAAAGGTCCCTGGTGTCACACCGGCAGATGGCCCAAGGAAGGCATGGACCTGGCCGGCAAGCGGGTGGGAGTTATCGGCACCGGGGCCACCGGCGTCCAACTTATCACCGAGATYGCCAAGGAAGTCGCCCACCTGACCGTATTCCAGCGCACGGCGAACTTCTGCGCCCCTCTCCGAAACGGCCCCATCGACGACGAAGCCCAGCGCGAGATCAAGGCAAGCTACCCGGAGATCTTCGCGAAATGTATGGCAACCGCGGGCTCGTTCATGCACGAATTCGACCCGCGGTCGGCAATGGAGGTCTCACCGGAAGAGCGGCTGGAGCAATACGAGCGGCTTTGGGCTGAACCTGGCTTCAAGAAGTGGCTAAGCAATTTCTACGACGTCATGATGCCCGGTGAGGCCAACGAGGACTACGCCGAATTCTTCCGCAACAAGATCCGCGAGCGGGTCCACGACCCGTTGGTGGCGGAGATGCTGGTGCCCAAGGACCACATGTTCGGCTCCAAGCGCCTCCCTTGCGAGAGCGGGTACTACGAGGTTTACAACCAGGACAATGTCCTCCTGGTTGACGTGCGCCAAGCCCCCATCGAGCAAATCACTCCCACCGGCCTCAAGACCAGCGATGCCGAGTACGATCTGGACGTGATCATCTTCGCCACGGGATTCGACGCCGTGACCGGCTCGTTGAACCGGCTGGACATCCGCGGCATCGGGGGACAGTCGTTGAAGGACAAGTTTGCCGGGGGCCCACGCACCTATATGGGAATCTCCAGCGCCGGCTTTCCGAATCTGTTCACCGTCAACGCGGCCTCGGTCGGCAACTTTGTCCGAGCCGCCGAGCCCTTGGTGGATTGGGTGAGCGAAGCCATCTGCTACGTGCGAAATAACGAATTCACCCGCATATCGCCCACGCTCCAAGCCGAAGACGATTGGGTCAAACACGTCAATGAAGGTGGCGAAAAGATCCTCCGGGGCCAAGCCAACTCCTGGTTCGTCGGCGCGAACATCCCCGGCAAAGCCCGCGTCCTCCTCACCGCCCCCGACAGCGCCCCAGTCATGCGCRCCAAACGCGCCGAGGTGGCAGCCAACGGGTATGAGGGGTTTCTGCTGGAGTAGGGGTCGGCCGGTAAGCCAAGCCGGTACGATCTCCCCACTCCATCCCAAGGACAGCATCGCCATGCCAGACCATACCCAGCGGGAGCGCAATAAGGCCCGCAAGCGGGTCAACGACCACATGTCTCGCTACTTGAAGACCGGGGGCGAAGACGGTCACATCTATTCAGGAGCTCCCACGTTGCTCCTAACAACTATTGGGCGGGAATCGGGCAACGCGAATACCACGCCGCTTATCTACGGGCGGGACGGGGATCGGTACTTGTTGGTGGCTTCCCGCACCGGCGCGCCGCGCCATCCCGGCTGGTACCGCAACCTGTCCAAGACTCCCGAAGTACAGATACAGGTCATGGCCGAACACTTATCAGTCCGAGCCCGGACGGCGACTCCCGAGGAAAAACCTGCTCTCTGGCGGATCATGACCAAGCTTTGGCCGCCCTTYGAGGAATACCAAGYCCGAACTGAGCGGGAGATCCCGGTGGTGGTGCTGGAACTCACAGCGTAGAATGGGGAGACCGCCGCCGGCCGGGCTGGCCGTGCGATTTCCCAGGAGCGCATCACCATCAATCTACTTCGCTTGCCCCGCCTGCATACCTTCGACTCCCTGATAACCTACCGGAATTACCGCCTTCTCTGGACCGGCAATTTCTTCTCCAACAGCGCTCAATGGCTGCAACTGTTGTCCATCGGTTGGCTGGTGCGCGACCTGACCATCGGGTCGTCGGCGTCGGTCTTGCAGGTCGTGATCGTGGGTGGCTTGAGCACCCTGCCGGTGTTGCTGGTCGGCCCTTGGGGCGGGGTGTGGGGAGACCGGGTGGACCGGCGAAAGCTGCTCATGAAGATCCAAACTTTCATGGCGGTACTCGCCGCCCTGTTTGCCCTATTGGTAGTATCRGACAACGGACCGGCGCTTTCCGATCAGTTGAGAGTCGGGCTAGCCTACAGCTACGTCTTGGCCAGCGGAGTCTGCCTGGCCATCGCCCAGCCCATGCGTCAGGCGCTCATCGCCAATACGGTGCCGCCGGAAGGATTCGGGAACGCCTACGCCGCCAATTCCCTCAGCATCACCGGAACACGAATCTTCGGCCCGTTCGTCGGCGGAATCCTCATCGCCAGCCTTGGATTCACCGCTAATTTTCTTGTCGAAGCAGCCCTCTATGCCGCGACGGTCCTGGTGTACATCCCCATGAAAACCCCCTTCCAACGGGAGGCGCCAACCAGACGCCGGTCCCCTATCTCCGACTTTGGCGAGGGTCTCCGGTTCATTCGCCGGGAAAAGAGGATCATCTTAACCCTCATCCTGTTGGGTCTCATTCCCAACGTAGTCTTGCACCAGGTTTGGTTCCTGCTTCCGGTTTTCACCGCCGATGTCCTTAGCCGGGAAGCGGACGTGGGAGGGTTCCTATTGTCCGCCACCGGAGTGGGAGGGTTTGTTTCCTCCGTTATCATCGCGTCGATAGGTTTTACCTTCAAGAAAGGGCCGKTGGCATTAGCGGCCATCCTGGCAAGCTCCATCTTTGTTATCCTTTTTGCCATGTCGCCGTGGCTAGTACCGACGTATCCATTGCTGCCCGCCCTTATCATGATCGGGCTCATGTCCATGGCCCAGTCGCACTATCGCACCACCGCCGGGACCCTGATACAACTGAGTACTCCGGATCGATTCAGGAGCCGGGTCACCAGCTTGGCCAGCTACGGGCAAGGTTTCGTGTTCCCCTTCAGCATCCTGGTGGGCATTCTGGCCGAGTTCAGTGGCGTGGTCACCGCGATAATCGTTTTGGGGTTGATCGGACTCGTTCTTTCCACATTTTTCACTATACGACTGGGTTCCGTACGCCAGGAGCCGTGACCGACTCCACCATGATCCCATTTCCGGTAGAGTAGACAGCTAACCAGCGAGCGAGGTTCCTATAATGATCGACCACCAGATCTTCGAGTTAGGAGACATCGACGTTCAGTCCGGGCTGAGGATCCGCRGCGCTAAACTGGCTTACAAGACTTACGGAAACCTGAATGCCGCGAAAGACAACGTTATCGTGTTTCCCACCTTCTTCGGCTCCCAGCATCCGGCCAACGAGCCCATGATCGGGCCTGGGATGGCACTGGACCCGGAAAAATATTTCATTATCATCCCAAATCTTCTCGGCAACGGGCTGTCGTCGTCTCCCAGCAACACTCCGCCGCCYTACGAYCGGGCCAGGTTTCCCGGAACCACCTACTACGACAACATCATGTGCCAGCACCGCTTGGTGACCGAAGAGTTCGGCATCCAGCGCATCGCCCTGGTATGCGGGTTCTCCATGGGCGCTCAACAGTCCTTCCATTGGGGGGCGGTGTTTCCCGATATGGTCGAGCGTATAGCTCCCTGGTGCGGTTCCGCCAGGACCTCCCCTCACAACTTTGTGTTCCTGGAAGGGGTCAAGGCCGCGTTGCGCGCCGACGACGCTTGGAACGGCGGCTGGTACGACCGTCCTCCCGACAAGGGACTTAGGGCGATGGCGCGGGTATACGCCGGGTGGGCGCCGTCGCAGGCCTTTTATCGAGAGCGGGTGTATCTCCAGATGGGGTTCTCGTCGCTGGAGGACTATCTGATTACCGGGTGGGAGGGGCGGTACCTTCAACTGGACGCCAACGACATCCTGGCCATGGTTTACACCTGGCAACACGGGGACATCAGCGATAACCCTCTGTACCAAGGCGAATTCTTGAAGGCCCTGGGCTCGATCAAGGCCAAAGCGATCGTCATGCCCTCAAGAACGGACCAGTATTTCCCTCCTGAGGACAACGAGGTCGAGGTCAGCCACATGCCCAACGCCGAACTTCGGGTCATCCCGACGATCTGGGGGCACATCGGCGGAGGTCCGGGCCGAAATCCAGCGGACACTCGGTTCATCGACGATGCACTGAAAGAGTTGCTGGCAAGCTAGGCGGTCCGGCCGGCCGGCTCCTGCGTTAGAGCCGAGAGTTTCGGCGGCGTGGCGAACAAAGCCAAGATAGCGGCCAGCGTCGCCGCGCCGGTGAATACCAAAAAGGGCATCTGGTAAGAMCCGGTGGCATCGAACATGAACCCGGCCAACACCGGGCCTATCGCCTGCCCGCCGATCTGCGCCGACATGGTGTAACCGCGTATCGTCCCCAGGTGTTCCCGTCCGTAGTAGTCAGCCCAGGCCAGCCGCACCAACAGATGCAGACCTCCCACCCCGAATCCAACGGTGGCCGCTGATACCAACTCGGCGGGCAAAGTCGCGCTGACCGATGTGCCAAAGGCCGCAACCGCCACGATAGCCGCCGTAGCCGATAGCAGAAACCGCACGGGAACCCGTCTCCCAAGAGCGGCCCAAAACATGGCGCTGAATATCTGGGAGAAGGCGAAAGTGCTGGCGGCCAACGCCGCCGTGGGACCAGGCAGTCCTTGGTTGATGTAGTGYGCTACCTGATGCAGGCTCAGGCCGCCCTGCACCATGAATCCCGCTGCGGTGAAGGCTGCCAGGAGCCAAAAGGCCCGGGTGTGGAACGCTTGCCGTACCGTGAAACTAGATTCGGTGTAGCTAGGCTCGGTGACCGCTGCCGGTGAAGGTGATTCGCTTTCGGCGACGGCGCTCACGCTTTCCACCGGCTTGTTAGGGGCCGGGTCCGGCTCCAAYCCCATGTCTTCCGGCCGCCTGGCCATGAGCAGGACCGGGGGAATCACTCCCAGGGCAAAGGTCAATATACCGAGTGTTAGCCATGCGGTACGCCAGTCCCAGCCGGTGATTATGAACTGGGCCAGCAAGGGGATGATGGCGAGTCCGGYCCCTTTGGCGACAGCGTCGGCGGCGAGCCCCAGGGGGCGGCGGCGAATGAACCAATTGCTTATAGCGGTGGGGATTCCTAGTTCGATGGGACCGGAGAAGATCAACCGTCCCGGCACGTAGAGTGCGTAGAAGGCCGCCGGGTTACCTACCATCGACAATCCCACGGCCAGCCCCCCCGTCAGGACCGATGCCACGGACAGCAACAGTCCCGAGCCAAACCGGTCGAGCCAYTTGCCAACCAAGGGCGAAATGAACACGGCACAAAGACCGCCAAGGCTGACCGCGCCGGAGAATAGCCCCCGGGACCACCCCAAGTCCTCGGTCATGGGCACCACGAATACGGATAGGGCAGCCACCGCCATGACGGTGCGGGTAGATAAGCTGACCGATACCGTACTGCCGACGATGACCCACCCGTAATAGAAGGGCAGGGAGTTCGCTAGTTTGTTGCGCCACCTTACCAAGTTCAATTCAAGAAAAACTCCATCACAAAGCCTTTACCAAGACCCCGTCCAGATCAACTGGATAATTGTCATTCTAACCGCGACCACTGTCATTATGGCCGCGACCACTGTCATTCCGGCSGMGACCACYGTCATTHCGGCCSCKACCNACTGTCATTCCGATCCTTCGGCGGAAGGAGAGGAATCTGGGAATGGTTAAGACGACGCCACCCAGGATTCCTAGCCGCTCTTCCGCCGAAGGGCTGGTGCCGGAATGACGAAGTGTGCGGCCGAAGGTTGGCGATTCTATTTCCGGAGCAATGACAAGCTAACACACTCTCAAAGTGTGAGGCGAGCCGATGCTTTGCTCAAGTCCCATTCAACCGAGACCTTCTCGCTTTTGTTTACTACCTCATAAGAATAARCGAAACTCGAGCGATTTCCCAACTGAAGCCATAGGAGGTGTCCACGGTACGCCTGGACAATAATCTTGCCCTGAAAAACGGCGGCTCAAATTGAAAAGCCCCGGTGTAAAACCGGGGCTTCGTCACAGTTATTGATCTGTTCAACGCAGGTTAGCCTGACATCGTACCCACCATRATACCGASCATSATCGCCAGAATTCCCACGGTCGCCATCAACTCWACGGGGGTGATTCTTCCCAGACTCCAAAAAGCGAACCGTGGCGGCGCCGGCCGGGCATCGTCCCTCTCTAATCCAACCCTCATATCCCTCAACCCTCTCATCAGCCGGTCTCTCACGGCTTGGAATCTTCATTAACATCTTGCACCATGGGGAAGATCCCGAAATCACCCGTTTGGGTGATATTTGTGGTGACCAGTTGGCTAGCCTACGCCGAACCGCTCAATCCCTTGACAGTCGCTCCGGCCAACTGTACGCTGCCGCACACCCGTGATGACAACTAAGCATGATTTAGACCGGATGGAGGCCTATGCATGGCGACCTCCTACGACGCTTCGGCGCAATACGAGATAAAGTCCTGGGACGTCRAGTACCGGCGSRATCCGGTACGGACATTGATGGCCCGGATATATCAACCCCAAGGAGACGGCCCGTTCCCCGTGCTGTTGGACGTGCACGGCGGCGCCTGGAACGACCAAGACCGCACGGCAAACGCGCTGGTGGACCAACAACTGGCGGCCAGCGGAGTCCTGGTGGTGGCCATCGACCTACGCTTGGCCAGCGAAGCCCCCTACCCGGCCTCGGTAGCCGACACCAACTATGGCATCCGCTGGCTTAAATCCAAAGCCCGGGAGTGGAACGGCGACCCCGAAACCCTTGGTGTCTTAGGCAGCTCCAGTGGCGGACATGTAGTCGAGTTGATCGCCATGCGGCCCAACGACCCACGCTACAACGAGTTCACCTTGGAAGAGGCCCCTAATTTGGACGCTACCCTGAACTACGTCATCGCTCGCTCGCCCATCAGCAACACCATCGCTCGCTATGAAAACGCCAAGAGCAAGCAGCGGCAGAACATGATGCACAACAACGAGACTTATTTCAATCCTTGGGACAGCATTCACGAGGCCAACCCCCAAGAGATCCTAGATCGGGGAGAGGTGGTTTCCTTGCCACCGATGTTCGTCTTGCAAGGTTCATTGGACGACAATGTGATGCCCGAGACCCAGGCGCATTTCGTTGATTGCTACCGGAGAGCCGGCGGCGACATCGAGTTCGAGGTTTTCGCCCGCGCCGAACATCGCTGGGTTCACACTCCCAGTCCTGAGACGGACCGGGCCATCGACATGATGAAGAACTACATCGCTACTCGGCTAGGGGCGATGCAGCCAGTAGGATAACTAGAGCATCAGGCCGTAGTGGGCACAACTTGTTTCCACTGCCCTCTGCTCTTGACGGAAACCGCGTATGGATRACATATTCAGATCAATCGTCGTGGAAGCGGCCGGCATCGCCGCCGATCACCCGTTGGCGGCAGTGATAGCCGGCCGAAGCGACGTCATGCAACTCACCCAAGCATCCCACGACGCCGCCCTTAAGCCGGAACCCCCCGGGGGGCTCAGTCACGCCGAAAGGGCCGCCTTGGCCTGCCGGATGGCCCGGTTGAGCGATGAAGAGATGTTGGCGCGTCACTTTGAAGCCATGATTCCCGAAAGTGGTGGATGGCAGGCGATAGCCGACCCTGCCTTYGACGGCACCGATGACGAACGCACCCGGGCCATCCTCCGGCACACCGACCTAGTCACTGTTGATCCCAAGCGTGCCGCCGAAGCGGATATCGCGGCTCTGAAGTCGGCCGGGATCCTTGAGCCTGACATCGTTCGGCTGTCCGAGTTGATAGCGTTCGTGGGGTACCAGGTACGCGTGGTAAAAGGGTTGAGACTCATGGCGGAAGCCGCATGACCGAACCGATCACGGATTTCACCACGGTTGTTCCCTTCTGGAAGCCTAGAGTGACGCCGGTTGAACTGGACAAGGCCAGTGAAGAACAGCTTGAAGCCATGAAGGTTACCCCCTCGGACACCGGCGTAGGGGCTTACGTGTTGGTCCTGGCCCACGACCCCCAAACACTGAAAGAACGGACACCCCTGTTTAACGGAATCATGTACAGCCACGGCGGGCTCTCCCGAACGGAGACGGAGTTGGGGGCGGTGGCGGCATCGTTGGTCAACCGGTGCATCTATTGCGCGGCGGTCCACTCAAACCGGTACAACCAGTTAGCCAAAGACGAGACAGTGATCGAAGGCATATTCGGTGCGGGCGAGGCCGCGGATCTAGACCCGCGCCAGAAAGCCATCTTCAATTTCGCCACCAAACTCTCCGAATGCCCGTCCGAGGCCGGCGAGGCTGACGTGCGACAACTCATGGACGCGGGCCTGGGCATGGACGAGATCTTCGACCTAGTACTCACGGCATCATTGTTCGGATGGGCCAACCGCCTGATGCACGTCCTCGGAGACCCGATACCCCGCGAGTCATAATCGGCAGATGATTCTTCCTTGAAAATCCGTTATCCGAATCTGGCATGATAAGATAGTCGCGACTTTTACGCTGTGCCCGCTCCGGACAGCGATCGCCGCACCTATTCGGACATACTGCAGTACGGCTGCCCCGCCGTATATCAAAGATGAAATCTAGCCAATGATGAAGATTCCTGCTGGCCTCAGGTTTAAGTACGGCTGGGTAGTATTCCTGGCCTTCCTCGCSACATTATCCTTCGTTTCCTGCGCTACCATCAGCGAACCAGCTACAAAGTCTCCGATCGTCGAGACTGCCACCCAAGCGCCCACCCCAACAATCTCCAACACTCCCATTCCGCCAACGCCATCCGGAATCAGGGCCGTAGTCGTCGGCGTCGTCAGAGAAGTCGATGGTGACTCCATTTCTGTCCAGACGTTGGAAGGCGCCTCCTTGGTCCACCTAACCGCGGACTCCGTTATTCAGGAATTCGCGGCTAGCTCACTAAAAGACTTGGACATGGGCCGGGAGACTGATTCCGGAATCACCGCCCGCGCCGTAATCGTCTCCCTTGAAAACACAAGCCTGTTTCAGGATCAAGGCGACTTCCAAATAGGGAGGGCGACTCGGGCGCTGGTGGGCACCATCGAAAAGATCGACGATGGCAACATCACGATCAACACAAAGCTGGGTTCTCGCGCTGCGAAGATCGATACTACGTCAACCGTCTTCATGATGCCCGCTCCGGTGTCAACGGAACGATTGTCTCAAGGCCAGCTTGTCACTGTGACCGGTATAGAGACTTCAGACGGCGGCATAACCGCCCAATCGGTCCTGATCACGCCGGAGTTGGGAGGACTGATGTCTGCCGGCCGCACCGGTGGGCGTGACGGTCGCGGAGGAAGGGGTGGAGGTCAGGGCCAAGGCGGAGGTGGGGGTCAGGGCCAAGGTCCGCCGCCGTCAAACGGAACCGTCGCGGCGCCACCCGACTTCGACACTGAAAGGAAAACCGGCGCCTACGACGGAATCACCTTCGTTGTCACGGAAGACTCCAGAGCCACATTCAGGGTACGGGAGCAACTGGCTCTGATTCCCCTGCCCCACCATGCCGAGATGCGCACGACCGCCCTGTCCGGAGATATTCACTGGATGGACGTCCGTCGTCGGTTGTGATCGACTTGCATCAACTGAAGAGCGACCAGAGGTTTCGCGACCGTTACGTCCGGAACGCTATGTTTCCAGACGACCCTAAGGCAATCTTCACTCTCCTGGATGTAGGGGCGTTGCCCCAAGGCTTCCCGGAGGGGAATGAAGTCAAAGCTCAGATCGCCGGAACCCTTAATATCCGTGGCGCCGAGTTTCCATTGGGCTTCGACGTCACGGTCCAGGACAAAGGAGACGTGATAACCATTCTCGGCCGGACSAGATTCAGCTGGAACGACCTTGGTATAAGCCCGCCAACGGCCGGTTTGGTTCTCACACTGGGTGATGAAGTTGAGGTACGGATAGCACTGACCGCGAAACCGGTGCGCTAAGAGAGTTAGTTGGCATTTATGGTGGCAACCCCATAGAGCAGGCCAGCCGGTCCACGTTCCATCATCCCTTCGACACTCCGCTCACGTCGGGGTCGCGTTTTCTGGCGGAAATCATCGCATGGGTGGCAGGCTCGTGGGTTGCCGCCCAGTTGTCCGTCTGGCTGATATTCCCCGCTCTGCTCATCCTGATCGGGCTCCCATCGGTCTTCTCAACTCCAGGAGACAAAAAGAAGATCATTGTAGCCACGCCGGGCCCACTCCGAGACTTGCTGGAGATCGCGTTGCACTTAGTCGCGGTTGCCGGCGCTTGGATAGTCTGGCCTGGCTGGATCGCGTGTTGCGCTACCATTATCGTGCTGGCGGCCATCGTGGTTGGTCTCCCCCGGACAAGATGGCTGCTTAGCGGCGTTCCGGTGGCATTGGGTGAGGCCCCNNANNTGTACGCCCCAATGCGCTCTAAGGAGCTTAATCGAGGCAGTTGCCGGGGGACATCCCGCATTGCCCGGCTACCTATTATCTCACCCGAAAATCATCTTTGCGGATGATGTGTTAGCGGTTGAGCTAGCCTAAAGTGTTATGTAGATAAATAGGTAATCTGGTCAAGGTACGGAGCAAGGGAAGTTCTGTTGAAAGCGCAGAAAGGCTTCACTTTAGTTGAATTGGTTGTGGTCATCGCCATCTTAGGGGTGCTGGCGGCGGTCGCCATTCCCCGCGTCAACGAGTTCCTGCGCTCGGCAACCGAACAGTCTTACACCGCCGATGTAGCGATCATTCAGTCGGCGGTCAGCGCTTGGTACTCAGACTTACACAACGATCCRTTCCTGGGGAGTAGACAGTATCCCATCATCGGCAGGAATGAAACCAGCCAAGATGGCCGAATCACTAGAGGCGAACAAGGCGTCGAGGGTGTTGACGAGGTGGGACCCTTCGATCATAAGGATGATGGCTCCCCGCTGGCCCCGAGTGACGCCGCCGGACCCGACTGGAACCCTCTGGGAGGTAGCCAAGGAGCTGATCTGCTGCACGTGGGTCAAGACGGCACCACCGCATGGAACGACGACGGGGACGGCATTCGCGAGCCGGGCGAAGACTCTTGGACCACCGTTGAAGTCAGCTTTCGCGGCCATGCCTATTTCGTTGACGCAAGGTACTATTTCCTAGACATGCAGGCATTGGTGGATGCAGGYTGACTGCAGAAAGTACCGGCGTCCGCATCCAGTAACRACGTAACGGGTGCCGCCGGGTCCTATACGTTTTATATAGATCATGAAGGCAAGGTSCAAACCCYTTTCGCCCACTTCCCCAAGATTCAAGGATTCGTACAAGACATACAGGRACCAGGCGAGCCGGTGCCGACACCGAACATTCCTGGCAATACCCGTCCTACGGCATCGATCACCAGTCCCGCGAATGGATCGACCTTCCCACCCAGCAGCAGCATCAGATTCACTGGCTCCGGCTTGGACGGCGAGGACGGCCAACTGTCGGGGAATTYCTTGGTGTGGACTTCCAGCATCAACGGTCAGATAGGCATTGGATCTCCTATAGACGCCTCTCTGAGCGTTGGCGACCACGTCATCACCCTCAAAGCAAAGGATAGCGCGGTGGCCTTCGACACCGCTTCCATCAACGTTTCGGTCAATTCGTCTACGCCTTTCAATTCGCGCCCGGTGGCATCCATCAGCGCTCCGGCGGGCAACGTCACCTTTCTGACATCCGACAGCATCACTTTTACCGGCTCTGCCTTCGATGCTCAGGACGGCCAGCTTTCTGGGAACACCTTGGTATGGACCTCCAACATCGACGGTCAGATCGGGACAGGGGAGTCCTTTAGCGCTTCGTTGAGCCCGGGAAACCAAATCATCTCTCTGTTGGCCACGGACAACCACGGAGACATCGGGACCGCTACGGTAAGCATTACGGTGAACGAGGCGCCAACAAACGAGGCTCCCACGGCATCGATAAATATCCCTGACGATGTATTTGTCTATCTGACCACCGATTCCATCAGCTTTGCCGGGACCGGGTCGGATGCTGAAGACGGTTCACTGTCCGGTTCTTCGCTGGTATGGACCTCGGACCTGGAAGGGACCATTGGCGACGGGGAATCCATAAGTATCTCCCTCAGCGCCGGCATCCATCTCATCACTTTTACCGCCACTGACAGCCTGGGCGCCACGGGCAACGAATCTATCAGCATCACAGTAAATCCGCCGCCCGGAAACGACGCGCCCACTGCGTCCATCAACACCCCGGACGATGTCTTCAACTACCTGACCACCGACACGATCAACTTCACCGGCACGGGATCTGATCCCGAGGATGGAGAATTGACGGGTTTGTCTTTGGTGTGGCGTTCAAGCCTAGCGGGTCAGATCGGGACCGGAACATCGATAAGCCTTTCCCTTGGGGGAGGCAACCACACGATTACACTTACCGCTACGGATAGCCTCGGAGCAACGGGCAGCCACTCGATCAACCTTACCGTGAATTTACCGCCGACGGCGTCCATCGGCGACCCCGACGATGGCTTTACTTTCCTGACCACCGAAACGATTCATTTTAACGGGTCCGGTTTGGACGCCGAGGACGGTGTATTGACCGGCGCTTCACTGGTGTGGAGTTCTAATCTGGCCGGTCAGATCGGGACCGGAACGTCGATAAGCGTGTCCCTTGACGCCGGCACCCACACTATCACCCTCACGGCTACGGACAGCCAGGGAGTGTCGGGCACCGCCTCAATCAATACCAACGTTGATCCCGCGCCCGTTAATAATCCCCCTTCGGCGTCGATCAATATCCCCGACGACGTGTTTACCTTCTTGACCACCGACACCATCAACTTCGCCGGAACGGGTTCAGACGCCGAGGACGGCAATCTGACCGGATCTTCACTGGTATGGAGCTCCAACTTGGCCGGTCAGATCGGTACCGGAACGTCTATAAACGTGTCCCTGGGCGCGGGCATCCACACCATCACCCTTACGGCTACGGACAGTCTGGGGGCGGCAGGCAGCGAGTCGATTAACATCACGGTGTCCACACCACCGTCCAACGTCGCCCGGGTCAGCGAAGGCCTGGTGGTCCTWTACGATTTCGAGGAAACCAGTGGGAATACAGTCCACGACGTGTCCGGCGTTGGTTCGCCGTTAAATCTCGACATCCGAAACTCCAACGCCGTCTCCCGCCCGAACGGCGCCCTATCCATCGACTCTTCGACCATTGTTCAGTCGGACGATGCCGCTATCAAGTTGATTGACGCGCTTCAGTTCACGAATGAGATYACGATTGAAGCCTGGCTCAAACCCGCCAACACTACCCAAAACGGCCCCGCCCGCATCATCACCCTGTCCAAGGACACCAGGAAGCGGAACTTTACCCTGGGTCAAGAGCGCGACGCCTACGACACTCGGCTGCGCACCACGTCCACCAGCGACAACGGCACCCCATCGCTGAGGACTCCCAATGGGTCCCTGACCACCGATCTTACCCATGTGATGTATACCCGCAGCCACCCATCGGGCGAGACTCGGACATACATAAACGGCGACCTGGTCGCTACCGGCTCRGCGGTCTCCACCTTCAACAGATGGGACGATGACTTCCGGTTCGCCCTGGCCAATGAGTTTACGTTGAATCGGGCCTGGCTGGGAGAGTTGCACCTGGTAGCCATATATGACCGGGACCTATCCCCGGCAGACGTAAGCCAGAATTTCCAAGCGGGTCCCAATGGCGTTACCCCACCGGTGCCTCAACCGCCTCCGGGGGGAATCCGGGTCAACCAGGGCTTGGTGGCGCTCTACGACTTCGAAGAGACCAGCGGAGCCACGGTCCTAGATGTCTCCGGCGTTGGAACACCTTTGAACCTAACGGTGGACGATATGGACGACGTAGCCCGGCGAGACGGCGCTTTGTTCGTCAAATCATCAACCGTCATTAAATCGCATGGCGCCGCCAGCAAGATCATCGGGGCTCTCAAGGAAACTAACGAAATCACGATCGAGGCATGRATCCAACCGGATAACATCACGCAAGACGGTCCCGCCCGTATCGTTACATTGTCGTCCGGCACGTCATCTCGGAACTNNNCNTTGGGCCAGGAGGACAGTTCCTACGACACCAGACTACGCACCACATCCACCAACAACAACGGGATACCGTCTTTGAGAACTCCCGGCGGCTCCCTGACCGCCAGACTCGACCACGTAGTGTTCACCCGAAGCCATCCCTCCGGAGAGACCCGGACTTACATCAATGGTAATCTGGCAGCCACGGGGAACACGCCGTCGACTTTCGGCAATTGGAGCAACTCTTTCCGGTTCGCTCTGGCCAACGAACTGTCAAACAACCGGSCCTGGTTGGGCAAGTTTTACCTGGTGGCAATCTACGACCGGGCCCTGACGCAGGCTGACGTATCCCAAAACTTTGCGGCGGSCCACAACGGTATAACCGATGTTCCGACGCCGCCACCCCAAGCGACAGACGTTACTTTCCAAAAGGGCGATGGAAAGGGTTCAGTCTCCGAAACCGACGACGCCGAGCTAGAAGCTAACGACCCCAATGACAACGCCGGAAATAATCGSTCCCTGAACGTCGACGGCCAGGGGKCGCATGCACACGTTGTCTYGAAGTTCCCTAATATCTTCGGAACCGGCGAAAATCAGATACCGTTGGGTTCCACCATCAACAGCGCCACATTGACGTTGAGAATGACCAACACTACGAATCAGGATCCAACCGTCTACCGCATTATTGAATCTTGGGACGAGTCCGAAGTGACCTGGCGTGAGCGAAGGGATGATGTCAACTGGAGCGATGCCGGCGCCGACGGGACAGGCTCGCATGCGGCCGTGGCTGTCGGCAACTTCCCGATGACCAGATCCGGTTTCCAGAGCCTGGACGTGACGGCCAGCCTACAGCTTTGGTCGGATGGCCATCTCAACGAAGGTTGGGTCTTCATCGAGAACTCAACGAACGGGGCGGACTTCCATTCCAGTGAAACCCGGAAGAAGGAAGAGCGGCCCAAGCTTACGGTGGACTATACGCCCCCCTAACCGGGACACCGCCCCAGTTACAGGTTAGGAGAGTCGTAGGCCTGCAGCTTTATTTCGTGCAAAGCTGGAATCACCTCCCGTCCCAGCAGTTCGATAGAACGCATGACATCCTTATGGGCGATGCTGCCGTCGCTGCCGATCAGGATCAGATAGCCGGGGTTAAGCTGCTCCACCGTGTTGGCCAATTTCTTGATCACCGTTTCCGGGCTGCCGACGACGATGGCRCCAACTTCCTGCAGGTCTTCGTAGGTCATTCTTCTTGYCGGACCCCCAGCCCGGCGCCGGTTTAATTCACTGGCAACCCGAGACTGGTATCCCGGCGGGTCGTTATGCTCCGCCGGCCCTCGCATCCGATGTTCCACGTTCCACAAGAAACCTCGTCCGATCTCATGAGCCTTTTCGTCGGTGTCCGCCACCACCGCCCGGAGTTGGTAGCCAAAGTGCTCCGGTCCGGGATTGAATCCGGCCTGGTGAGCGGTGTCGATGTAGACCTGCTTGAGTTCCAGGGTGAGATCCATCAAGGCGCCCAGRTTCACGTAGGTGTAACCTCGATTGGCGGCCCACATCACGCTTTCAGGGCTGCTGCCGCCGGGAAACCATATGGGTGGGTGCGGTTTTTGGATGGGCAATACCCAAGGGTTCACTATCCGCCGATGGTAGTATTTGCCCTCCCAACGAAACGGSCCAGGCTTGGTCCAACACTGCATGATCAGGTCATGGGCCTCTTCAAACCGCTCCCGGTTCTCCGTGGGATCTAGACCCGCTACCAGCGTCTCCACCGCCCCGCCACGTACGAACCCGGAAACCAGCCGCCCTCCGGAATAGCAGTCCAGCATGGCCAGTTCTTCCGCCATACGCACCGGGTCGCTGATCGGGAGAATATTCCCCAAGATTGCGATCTTGACCTTATGAGTGATTTTGCTGATAACGGCGGCGTCAAGATTGGCCGAGGGCTTCATGTTCCAAAAAGCGGAGTGATGCTCGTTGGTCATGATGCCGTCGACTCCCTCTTCGTCAGCCAGCACATATTGTTCATGGTACTGGTTGTATAGCGCGTGGGCCTTCTCAGGGTCGAAATAGGTGTTGGGRAAGTCTAATCGCCCGGAATCGTACCGGCTGATGTCCTCTTCCTTCACATGGGAATAAGGCTGTTGGGAATGGAAGTAGACGTCAACATGATCCTTCATGAGAGCCTCCTATCGCTGTTGGCCGGAACGGGTCAATTCTACACCAGCTTGGAGGCCAGAGACCGCTCCCAAGCATCCCTTCCAGGGCAATCGCGTCTTAATGCGGCTAGAGAGAATCCCGAGCGGCCGGGTCGGCGGTCCCTTTGTTGACAATCGTCATTCCCGCGCAGGCGGGAATCCATTGGACGTTCGGCAGAAAAGCGAACCGGACGCAGAAGGCTAAGTTCCTGGGTTCCCGCCTGCGCGGGAACGACGAGCGGGGTTCCATCTTCGTAATGTCCTTTATCGCTATGAGACAGAATAAGACGCAATCGCCCTGGTATCCCGTACGGCAGCGTCAGGCAAACCCGATAACCCTAGCAGATGTCAATCAGGTAACTCAGTCTTTGACCGAGGCCGGACGGGCGCCTTCCAGGTAATGGGTGTGTTCCTCCGAATAAGGGTCCAAGGCGGGGAAGAACACCAACATCTCGGCGGCYTGATCGCCAATGACCGTGAACGCGTGCTCCGCGCCGGGTGGGATGGCCACGGTGTGGTTCTTCGGGACGATGTGGGTTTCCCCATCGATGCGCACTTCCAGAGTACCCTCCATGATAACGATCAACTCGTCAATGGTGTGGGTGTGCAGCGGCGCTCCGGTCCCCGGTTCGCCGGTGTTAAGGCTGAAGGTGCTGGTTACGCCTTGCTCCCTTCCAGTCACGTCCCATTTGCGATAGCCGGGCCTCCAGGGCACTTCCGGTGCTTTGCTGTGGTCGATGATCGGCATGATTGCCCTCCTGTACATTCAAACCTGTATTCCTGATCCGCTGAATAAGCGCGGCTCCAACTTGCGACTAAAACCCGTTTACAGGTTCATCGCCTCCAATCCAAGCTTTCCCAAGTCTTCATCGGCGTTATGGCCGCGCAATCCACCAACACCGATCCCTCCCAAGATCGCGCCGTCCTTGATGATGACTACACCGCCTTGCTCGTAGGTAATCATCGGATCCCCGTTCTCACTGACGCTGCGGTCTATACTGGACATGCGCTCCTCCCAAGCCAAGGAGTTGATCCCCAGCACGGCGGCGGTATAGGCCTTACGCACCGCATGCCTCCTGGTGAAYAATCGCGCGTTGTCCATCTTAGCGAAGGCTTCCAAATTTCCCGCTGCGTCCACGATGGCAAGACAAACCGGAGTGTCGGATATCGATCGAGCGCGCTCCATCATAACCTTCATGGCCGCTTGCACTTGGTCTAATTTCAGTTGCGTGTCGGAAATTTCCATGCAGGGTCTTACTTCGTCTTGGGGTGTTGCCATATGATTRACTCTCCTTCCTCAGATGGATCCTATGTTTTGCACCGTGGATTGTATCAGTRGTGGATGGCYTKATAGACATGAACCRMACYGGATCGGCTTTGACACTTTGGGRRCACASATTTATAGTTCCGGGCAGCCTCCACCMCGTACYGYGRTCCTGTCAATCATATTAACGTGACTCRTCCAACAGGAGARATATGACAACCCWCGGATTCGCTCAYCCTGAATATCTGGYCGACCCAGCCTGGGTYCAGTCCCACYGGGAAGACGCTGATGTTGTKGTCTTGGACATCGACACCGAAGCCGGTTACTCCAGGGGACACATTCCGGGCGCGGTCATGTTGCTGGATAATTATGAGAGAGATTCGGAAACCGGATTGGTGCACACTTTCCCGCCGGAAAGATTCGCGGCCACCTGCGAGGCTCTCGGCATCGGCGACGGCACGACGGTGGTGGTCTATGATAATAATATGAGTCTGAGCGCCGCCCGATTCTGGTGGGTCATGAACTACAACGGTCACCCCAACGTGAAAATCCTTGACGGAGGCTGGCGGCGCTGGTCCGGCGAAGGCAGCCCGGTGAGCTTTGACCGGGCCGTTATAAACCAGGACGTAATCTTCACCTCCCACGTCGATAAGTCATTGATCGTCGAGATGGAAGAAGTCTTGGCGGGTTGCCGCCTTCCGGATGTGGTCAACTGGGACACTCGGACGTCAGGAGAATACGATGGCACGGTCGACCGCCGCGGCCAGCGGAAGGGTCACGTTGCCGGAGCGGCTCACCTGGAGTGGTCCGACCTGATGGACCGGGACACTCACCGATTCAAGTCTCCTCAAGAGATGCACTCGATCCTGGACAGCCACGGGATAACCCCGGACAAGGCCATCTTCGCCTATTGACAGGCCGGCCTCCGTGCGGCGCACGGCACCTTTGTACTTCGGATGCTGGGCTTCGAACACGCCCGGAATTACGACGCATCCATGTTTGAATGGGCCAACCGGGAAGATACACCGATGGAAATTTGATTGCTCGGAAGTGTAAGGCCTGAACGCGTCTTACTCCGTTTGGAGAAATAGATGACTGACCCGACCCCTAGCGCCCCGCAAAGGCCCCAAGAAATAACGACCCACGGCGATACTCGGGTCGATCCTTGGTTCTGGCTTCGCGATGTCGATGATCCCGAGACATTGGCGTACCTGCGCGCCGAGAACGCCTATACCGAAGCCGTGATGGCTCCAGAGGAGGAGCTACAGGAACAACTCTTCCTGGAGATGMGGGGCCGGATCAAAGAGGACGATTCTACCGTTCCGGAGAAGGAAGGGGATTACTACTACTACACCCGGTTCGAAGAGGGCAAGCAGTATCCTATCCATTGCCGTAAGCGCCTGTCCCTGGACGCCCCGGAAGAGATTCTCATCAACGTGAACGAGTTAGCTGAAGGTCAAGACTACTGCCGGGTTGGCAGTTGGGAAAACAGCCCGGACCACAAGTGGCTGGCTTATTCGGTCGATACTGACGGGTCAGAGCAATACACAATCGTGATCAAGAATCTAGATACCGGTGAGCTACTGGGCGAAGCCATCCCCAATTCCTATTACTCTCTTGAATGGGCCAATGACAATCAAACCATTTTCTATGATGTGCTGGACGAAAATCATCGTCCGGTCAAGATTTTCAAACACCGGCTGGGTGATGACCCTGCCAATGATGAGTTGGTTTATGAAGAAACCGATGAGCGTTTCTTCGTCGGCGTAGCCAAATCGTCCAGCAAACGGTTCATCTTCGTCGCGTCTTCGGGCAACAACATGTCGGAGTGGTATTTCATGGACGCCGGCGATCCCAGCAGTAAGTTAACTATGATCGAGCCTCGTCGTGCCGACTTTGAATACGACGTTGACCACCACGGCGACCGTTTCCTGATCCGCAACAACGGGGATGGCGCCAGAGATTTCAAGGTATCAGAAACGCTGATCTCGGCGCCAGGCTCAGACGATTGGAGAGACTTCGTTCCCCACGTGCTCGGCCGTCCCATMGCKGGSATCGGTGTTTCCCAAGAYTATTTCGTCCTCTACTACCGCTCCAACGGACTGCCTCAAGTACGGATCATGGACCTGGCCGCCGGGACTAGCCATGATTTAACCCTGGACGAAGAAGACTACGCCGTGAGACTCCAGGGAGGCCGGGAATGGGACAGCCCTATCCTGCGGTTTTCTTACGCCTCCTTGACTACTCCGGCAACCGTCTACGACTACGACATGAATACCCGGGAGCGGGAGTTCCGAAAGCAAACCGAGGTCCTGGGAGATTTCTCCCCGGAAAAATACCAGTCACGAAGGGTGTTCGCCACGGCGGCGGATGGAACTCAGATCCCCATATCCCTGCTCTACGCCAAGGACACTCCTCTGGACGGATCCGCGCCCCTTTATCTGTACGGCTACGGGTCCTACGGAATCATAATTGACTCCGATTTCAGTTCAGTTCGGCTGAGCCTGGTCGATCGGGGCTACATCTTCGCAATCACCCATGTCCGAGGTGGTATGGACCTGGGCTGGGATTGGTACGAAGGCGGCAAGCTACTCAATAAGAAGAATACGTTTACCGACTTCATCGCCTGCGCCGAGCACCTGATCAACGAAGGCTATACGACTAAAGGCAGAATCGTTGCCTCGGGTGGCAGCGCCGGCGGGATGCTGATGGGGGCTGTTGTGAACCTGCGTCCCGACTTGTTCAAGGCAGCCATCGCCGACGTCCCGTTCGTGGACGTCTTGAACACCATGCTGGACGACACCCTGCCTTTGACGACCATGGAGTACAACGAGTGGGGCAATCCCAAYGACCAGCGATTCTACGACTACATCAAGTCCTATTCACCCTAYGACAACGTACAACGGCAGGACTACCCGCACATGCTGATCACCGGCGGAATCAGCGACCCGAGAGTAACCTACTGGGAACCGGCAAAGTGGGCCGCTCAACTGCGCGAATCAAAGACCGACAACAACTTGCTGCTCCTGAAGATCCACATGGATTCCGGGCATGGCGGCGCGTCGGGGCGRTTTGACCGGCTAAGGGAAGTGGCGCTGGAGTACGCTTTTATCTTGAAGGTGTTTGCGTTGGAGTGATCCGAAAACAGCTTTMGGGATGTCCAGTTCCGGCCTGGCTGGCAGAACAGAGATCATGTTCAGCGGCATCACAGTGGCCGCTCAAACACGGTTACAAAGTTTAGTGATGTTCATGACTGATCCGTGAGATATATAGCGATTGCTCGGCTGTGCGACGCAAATACATATAGGGGACCTTATGGCGCTTGACTCCGCGACAGTCCGGTTTCTTGAACGGATGGCTGAAGGCCATGCCAAGCCTTTACACCAATGCACTCCAGTCGAAGCACGCGCTGCCTTTTCTAAGCTGGCTGAGCTGGCCGGACCTGCACCGGCAATGGAACGTGTCGAGGAGCGAACCATCGAGGGGCCGGATGGCCAAGCCAAACTCCGGATCCTCGTTCCCATCCAGAACCCCCGTGGCGTTATGGTCTACTACCACGGTGGCGGATGGGTTATAGGTTCGATCGACGAGTATGACACAGTCGCACGCAAACTCGCGGAGCGGACATCCTGCGCGGTGGTCCTGGTAGAGTACCGCCTTGCGCCGGAGCATCGCTACCCRGCCGCRGTGGATGACTCMTWTKCGGCSCTGARATGGGTCGGGAATCACCTCACCGATATCGCGGGACAAGAGGTTCCCTTAATCGTGGCCGGTGACAGCGCCGGCGGAAACCTCGCTGCCGTGATGGCGATACGTGCCCGCGACCGCAGCGGACCACCCATAGCACTACAGGTGCTCATCTACCCCGTCACCGATGCCGATCTTGACCGTCCCTCTTATTCCAATCCGGAAAACGACCTACTACTGACCCGCGATGGGATGATTTGGTTCTGGGACCACTACCTTCCGGAGTCCTCTCGCCGTACCGAGCCGGACGCCTCTCCCCTGCACACCGGGAATCTCTCAGGACTTCCGCCGGCCATTGTGTTGACGGCGGAGCATGATGTCTTACGGGACGAAGGCGAGGCTTACGCGGCGCGTCTGCAGGAAGCTAAAGTACCGACTGATCTCCAAAGATATGCCGGCCAAATGCATGGATTCTTTACTCTGCTGATGCTGCCCGGCAGCGAGCTCGCTTTCCAACAGATTGTCAAAGCAGTTAAAACGTGTATTTTTAGAGAGCGCAAAGCTCAAGCAGCGCAGTAACGGCGGCTAGACCCCAGGCAAGCTCAGGTAACCGTAATCYMARKYMYYKACAAGMCYMGGTAWYTRAACCAAGAAGCACCCGGAGGACAAGATGGCTAACTCAGGAAAATCCCCGGACTTCGATGCCGTGGTCATTGGGGCCGGCTTCGCCGGATTGGGCATGCTYCGGCGGCTGCGAGAKGAACTCGGTATGTCTGYCCARGTGTACGARRCSGGMRGCGGAGTYGGCGGCACCTGGTATTGGAACCGYTACCCRGGGGCRCGSTGYGATTCCGAGAGCTACATATATTGCTTCTCGTTCTCMAAGGAGCTRCTYCARGAWTGGRAYTGGAGYGGMAAGTATCCGGARCAGCCGGAGATACTWKCCTACCTCAACCACGTCGCGGACCGMTTCGACCTTCGCCGKAAYATCCAGTTCAACACCCGGGTCACCTCRGCAAGGTTCCTMGAGRATRSYAACCKRTGGGARRTCGAAACAGACCAAGGCGATCGTGTCACAGCCCAGTTCCTAATCACCGGKATCGGATGCATTTCAGCRGGCAATGTTCCGGACATAAARGGGCTGSACTCCTTCCAGGGAGAGTGGTACCACACGGGTAGCTGGCCCCAYGAMAAGGTGGACTTCGCYGGRAAGCGSGTGGCYGTCATCGGCACGGGCTCWAGCGGCGTACARTCGATCCCGGTGATCGCCSARCAAGCGGGSCACCTGACCGTGTTCCARCGGACYGCSCAGTWCACTATCCCWGCSCGMCAYGCCACYGTAGATCGCAGGTTCCTSGARGAAGAGGTAAAACCGAACTACGCTGAGATCCTGGAAAAGGCAAGGTGGTCTCACGGCGGCTTTCCTGTGGACCCCAGTGAGCGCTCGGCTCTAGAGGTCACTGCAGAAGAGCGCCTGGAGACATACGAAGCCGGCTGGGCTGGAGGTGGATTCGGGTTCCTATTCGGGTCTTTCAAAGACCTCACCACGGACAGAAGGGCAAACGACACAGTTTCCGAGTTCATCCGGTCCAAGATTCGAGAAATGGTGAAGGACCCCGAGACCGTCGAAAAGCTTCTGCCTACGGACCATCCCTTTACTTCGAAGCGTGCTCTTATAGACACCAATTACTTCGATACCTACAACCGCGAGAACGTCRAGCTGGTCGATATTCGACACTCACCAATCCAAGAGATCACGCCGAAGGGGATACGGACTGAGGACGAAGAGTTCGAGTTCGACATGATCGTCTTCGCTACCGGTTTTGACGCTATGACGGGCACCTTCTTTAAGATGGATATCCGCGGTAGAAACGATCTGTCGCTTAAAGACAAGTGGTCCGAGGGCCCGAAAACTTACCTTGGCCTGCAAGTAGCTGGATTCCCCAACATGTTTATGATAACCGGACCGGGCAGCCCCTCCGTCCTGAGTAACATGCCGGTGTCTATAGAGCAACACATCGGGTGGATTGGTGACTTCCTCCGGTACATGCGCGAACACGACATCGAGGCAGCTGAGGCAAACGCCGATGCGGAAGCGGCATGGGTGTCCCACGTGAATGAGGCCGCCGAGCCTACAATGTTCATGCTGGCGAACTCGTGGTACCTGGGGGCGAACATTCCGGGGAAACCCCGCGTGTTCATGCCCTACGCCGGTGGAGTCGGAAATTACCGGAAAAARTGYAATGAGRTCGCGGACARCGGATACGAGGGCTTCATACTGGATTCTGGGAGTCGCGGAAAGGCGGCATCRGCAACCTAGTCTAGCCGCTGCTACCTGAGGCCAGAACAGGTCAAATCGCCGGGTGAATTACTAGCGCCGAGCTGACTATACGCCAGACCCATNCACGATATCATGGAAACCGTTTACAATCGGCCGCCATCATACAAACCCACAAAGAAGGGCGGGATCTTGCGATAGATCTGGATGCGGTTTCGCTGGGAATCCACGATGAAAACCCGGTCTTCATCGTCGACGACCACACCGATGGGCCCACGCAAGAACTTTTCCCTTTCCAGTCCTTGGGCAATCTCCCGCTGCCGCTTCATGTCGGGGTTGGCGTCCAGCTTGGTTATTCCCCATTTGGACAGAGTGGCATCACCGATGATCTTGGTGATGAACCTGCCTTCGGCGTCGAACACCTGGAGACGGTCGTTGCGCCAATCGGCAACGTATATCAATCCTTCTTTGTCTACGGCAACGTCGGCGGGACGATTGAACTCCCCGTCCTCCGAACCTGAACCGCCGAACTTCATCAGGAACCGTCCATCCGGAGCAAACTTTTGGATCCGGTCGTTGCGCCAATCGGCGATATAGATGTCGCCTTCGGTATCGATGGAGATTCCCCAGGGCATGTCAAACTCACCATCGCCGGCGCCCTGCCGGCCCCACTTTGCCAAGAACTGGCCGTCCTTGGCAAACTTCTGGACTCGGTTGTTTCCGGTGTCCACCACGTAAATGTTGTCCTCGCTGTCGAAGGCCAGACCCGAAGGTTGGTCCACTTCGCCGTCGGCGTCGCCCTCGGTTCCCCATGCGCCGAGCCAATCACCGTCTGGGGTGAACATGGCGATACGGTTGAGCCACTCGTCGGACACGTACACGTTACCCGCCCGGTCCARAGCGATCGACGTAGGCCATACCATGGAGCCGGGGCCGTCGGACTCTCCGGTGTCCATCATCTCCCCTCCCAAACGGCCGGCGTTGCCGATCTCCCCGATGTAGTCTTCATCCACCGTGCAAACGGTGATTCGTTTGGAATCGGACCGATAATCGTAGGCGCGACTGACCACGTACATCAGGTCGTCTGCACCCCGGGCGACGGAAACCGGGTTCTTAAAACCCGTACCAGCCTCCTCACCCCGTCCTATGGTGTGGCTATATCGAAAGGTCGCGCCTTGGACTCTAGTAGTCATCATTGCCTCTCAACTTGTTGCAGTTGCCATGGAATCAGGCCGAAACTAAGCCGGTCTTACTTGGAAATGAAGTCAAACTTCTCGAAGCTGCCGTTGACTATGGGCTTGGAATCCAGGCCCAGCCAGTCCTCCAAGAGGGTGGCGTACAACCCGCGGAAGTCGTTGTTGAAGTGTAAGTCTCCGTCCATGAGCTTTTCTTCGGCCAGAGACGGATATTCAGCATATAGACCACCCTTTACTGCATCGCCGATAACGAAGGCCGCGCCACCCGCGCCGTGGTCCGTTCCGGAGCCGTTATCGTGCACCCGGCGGCCAAACTCGGTAAAAAGGAGCAGGACCACGTTGTCGCTTGCGCTGTGCTCCTTCAAGTCGTCGTAGAAATCGCTGACGGTCTGGGACAGATTGGTGGTCAACCCGGCGTGGGCCGACATCTGAGTCGCGTGGGTGTCGAAGCTGTTGTAGGGCGCGGTGGTGTATAGGATTCGGGTCCCMAGTCCCGCGCAGTGCACCTGGGCGATGTTCCGCATGTACTGGGACATGGAACTAGCGCCATACTCCACCGTGGAGGAGTACTTGGCAGTTGCGGTGGCCAGGATGTCCGCGCCGTTCATGGCATCCATCCCCGTCTGCGACAGGTACTCCATGACCGGGCCGGTGCCCATGGACGGGGAATACATGCGGGCGAAAATGTCCAATGCCTGCGATCGCTGCTCCTCCAATTCGATGGTGGTAAGCACGCCGTAGGATTCCAGGCTGCCCACGGATGCCACCGGGACGCCGGGCGCGGCAAGGGCTTTCGGCAGGCCCCGGCCAAAGTTCACTCCGGTCAGCACGTTCTCTTTGTTGGGGTCCAGATCCCGGATAGCCCGTCCCAACCAGCCTTCATCGGCCATCTTTTCCGGCTCGCACGTATGCCAGATATCCATGGAGCGGAAGTGGGAGCGGTTGGGGGTTGGATAACCCACGCCCTGTATAACCGCCACCTTCCCCTCGTCGTAAAGCGCCTTGAGCGGGGCCATGTTGGGGTTGAAACCCAGAGTATCATTGATGGGCAGGACCTGATCTTCTGGGATCCGCACGTTGGGGCGATTGTCRTAGTACAGCGGGTTCGTGTAGGGAACCAGCGTATTCAGAATGTCATTGCCTCCCGACARTTGCAGGACTACCAGGACCGGGTCCTTCTTGGTGCTGGTCATGAAACCTCCGAGATTAAGCTATCAGCTCCGATACAATCTGGGCGGTCAACTCTCAGGCTGAGCTTAAGCGAATTGATATTCCTGGGTTGAGACGATCAGTTGGAGCATCTGCCCCACCTGTTGAGCGAACTCCTCGGTGCCGGTATCTAGGGCACCGGCCTGGCTCGCGTGGTTCAGCAGCAATGCCCGGGTTTCCTCCATCAGGCCGTAACCGCCDATCATCTCCAGGCAGCCRTCCACYARSCGYTCCGCCGAGACGGTGGGACCTTCGTCCCGCAGCCGGTTGATGATTGCCCGGATGCCGGTGGACCGGATGGCGCCCATCTGCCCCGCCGCGAAGTTGATCCGCTCCAGCAACGTCCCGCTGTCGATCCACTCCTTACCGGTATGCCACCCTTCGACGGTGGGCGGGTTCAGCAGATCTTGCCCCATGTAGCGAATCTCCAACGATGCGTCGTACATGCGGGGTCTGGGCTTGGTGAAATCTCCAACCAGGCGCAGGGTGCCCGCCACCAATTCAGCAGGGCTTTTAACCTTGGCGAACCGGGCGCTCTTGAAGGCGTCGGAATTGAACAAAMCCCGGAGCATTGAGCGAATCTCATAGCCGGAGCGGAAATACTCATCCTCAAGGGCCTTAATGGTTTCCGGGTCTTGCGGCGGGGTGATCTGCCACATCGCMACCGCGGGCTCATCGGCGACGAAGAAGTTGTAAAGGTGCCGGGAGATGAACCGTGCGGTGCTGGGCTGTTTCGCGATGATCGCTATGATGTCCTCGCCGTTGAACGGCCCGGTTTCTCCCAAGAAAATCTTTTCTCCATCGTCGTGGTCGAACTGGTTGTACAGGTAGGTGTTGTTGTGACGGCCGTAAGGATACCTGGGTATCGCGTTGGCGATGGTCCATCCGGTAAAGGCCCTGGCGCAAGCTTGCACGTCCTCTTCAGAGTAGTTGGAGTTGCCGTCCATGCCCACRCCCATGGAAAACAGCTCAAGCAGCTCTCTGCCCCAGTTCTCGTTAACCGCCTCTTTGTGGCTCAGCTGGTTATCCAGGTAATAGATCATGGCCGGATCGCTGGCCAGGCCCATCAACAGGTCGGAAAAGCTGCCGAATCCATGAGCTCGGAAATTGTTCAGTTGAACCAGGATCTGATTGGCCGCCATGCACTTGGAATCGCCAACGCAAAGGATCCCGTGCCAGAACAGGCAGATCTTCTCTTCCAGTTGCCGGGGGGAGTTGACCATACGGTAGGTCCAGTAGCCTTGGTTGGCCATGATGCTGGTCATGTCACGCCARCCGTGCATGTACCGCTGCATCACGTCCATATCCATGTCAGGTTGCTCTTCCGGATGGAGCAATTCTTCAACCGTGGCTTCGTAGCCAWYSGCSGCSCGSSSYTCCARCTCYYCRWARGWSGCSCCRAAKCCGGCTCGCCGCATCAGGTGGCCCATCAACAAGATATCGTCGCTTGCCATTCCCTTAACTCCTAATTTAAGCCGGCCCCRGCGTTTCTTGAAAACCRTGTAGAACAATCAAGATGATTCAGTCCCTTTCGAGGCGGGCCGGGCTGGCTACTTGCCAGCCTTAGAATGCYCTACATTGTAATGTCTTGGGCAAGTATAAGGAATATCAGACCGCTTCAAGGGATCGGAGGAACTTATCCGCCCCACTGGGCCAGTTTTTCGTCCAACTCAGCCTTGGTGCGGTCGTAGTCTAGGCCGATGCTGAGAAGCGCCTCCCAGTTTCCTTGCTCCGAGGCTTCTTCCAGCTCCGATTGTATCTCTTGGAGATGGGTTTCAAGACCGTCAATGATTCGAATCATACGTTCTTCGGCGGCGGGAGAGGGGCCTTTGTTACCTTGGGGAGGCCGTTGTCTGGCCGGTCTGGGTTTTCTAGGAGCTGGAGACTCATCAACCTTTTCCTTGTCGCTTTCAAGCCACTCCTCGAACGTGCCGAGGAATTGATGAAGCTCCCCCTCTTCCACGACCCACAGCTCCTGGGCTAACAGCGAAGCGAATTGGCGGTCGTGAGAGACGAAGAGAAGAGTGCCCTCGTAGGACAGAAGGACCTGCTCCAGGGCCTCCCGGCTGGGGATATCCAGGTGGGTGGTAGGTTCGTCCAGAATGAGGAGATTTGGCTGGGTGACCAACAGCCGGGCCAGTGCCAGCCGGCTGCGTTCCCCGCCGCTGCAAKAGCCTACTTGCCGGAAAACGTCCTCGCCTTGGAATAGGAAACGGGCTAGATAAGACCGGGCCTCCCCAAAGGACATCTCCTTGGCGTCCAAYAGGGAATCCAGAACAGTAGAATCCCGATCCAAGTCATCTAGGCCCTGCCGGTGATATCCCACCGCCACGTTGCGSCCCAACGTRAYCCGGCCTTGKACCGGCGGCAGCAAACCCAAAAGAGTTCYGAGCAGGGTCGTCTTACCCGTTCCATTGGRTCCGACCARGGCSGTTCGAGAGCCGCGCTCTAATTTTATGTCTGGGACCGAAAACAGCTCGATCGGTRGCTCGTTTTCAGGGAATCCCACCGTCAGCCCATGAGTTCTGAGGACCGTTTGGTCCGACCGGCGGGCAGCCGCGCTGGATATAGCGATGGCCCGATCATTTTCCGGTTTGTCTATTCTTTCCAACCGGTTCAGCCGCGTCTGYCGTCCCTTGGCCTCCCGGGCTCTTTGRCCCGCGTGATAACGGCGAATGAAATCCTCTTCCTTGGCGATGTATTCCTGCTGCTTCGCATACTCCCGCTGGCGAGTTAGCGTTCGCTCCGCCTTCAACGTGCGGTATTTAGAGTAGTTACCCACGTAGGATTCGATCCCGCCATGGTCCAGCTCCCACACCTGGTTCACGGTCCGGTCAAGGAAATACCGATCGTGGGAAACCACCACTACCGCCGAAGGAAAGTGGGTCAGGAAGCGTTCTAACCAGGCCAGACCCTTCATGTCCAGATGGTTGGTGGGTTCATCCAGTATCAATAGATTAGGTTCGCCGAGAAGGGCCTGGGCCAGAGCAGCCCTGGACCTCTCCCCTCCGCTGGCTTGCGAGGCCGGCGTTTCTAGGGCCCGATGGGAAAGTCCTAATCCCTCGACCATCCGGTCCATCGTGTTTTCGTAAGAGTACCCGCCCAGGGACTCGTATTCGTCCAGCAACTCAGCATAGCGCTCCGCAGCTTGCTCATCCTGGCCGTCACCTGATGGACGCAATTGCCGGGCGCCGGCTTCAATGGCATCTTCCAACCACTTCAACCGGTCGAAAGCTGTCATAATCTCGTCTTTCAAAGAGCCGGTGACAGAGATTTCCGGAGACTGGGGAACATACCCAACCCGGATGCCTCGCGCGATATTCACCGAGCCGGCAGTCGGTTCGAGCCCGCCGACGAGAATCTCAAGCAAAGAGGTTTTGCCGCCGCCGTTGGGTCCGACGATCCCGATGCGCGCCCGTTCGTTGATCTCCACGTTTATGTTCGCGAAAATCTCGTCCGCGCCGTAGGTTATGCCGATGCCTGAGGTCGATAGGAGGGGCATACGTTGGTCAGATATCCTTGTGCCGGGCTTGGGAAAGATCAAGGCCCACGGCGAGCGCCGGGCGAGTCGATAAACGGGAACTGGTGGTTGTTGTTGCCGCTAACGGCGGTTGAAAGCGCGGTGGGACCTGATTTACGACTGCGCCACTTCCGCAACATTCCGATGAAGCCCTAGGGATCGAAGCGGTCTCACGGAAGTTGCCGGTGAACGGTGGCTGGAACCGGAGCGGAAGGGGAGGGAAAGGGGAGAGGTCATAGGCGCTAATAGTGCTCAAGCGCCCCCTCTGCTACCGGCGAGCCCCTTTAAGGTTTTTCTTTAACCCGTTAGTCCGGACCGCCGACTTGTTGATTCGCGCAACGAATTCTTCTACCGTTTCTTCTTTCTTTTCTTGCTTAGCCTTGGATTTGACCATGATGGATTTCCCCCTCGATTTGATGCCCAGGAATGAGAGCATGCCCCAATAGAGAACCTACCTCAAGCATTCCTGATTCTTTTCGAACTCGCTAAGAGACGGTTCACGACTATCATACACCAAACAGCACGACCCGGCCTAATGGAATGGACGCCAAGTAGGTGTGATTAAGCCTCCCACACCCGCAAAGAGACGGCCACCGTGCTGCCGGTCCCCGGTGGTGGAAATCGAGTATCATAAGCCTTCTAATTACGTGTATTTGATAGGAGACGACATGCCAAGAGCAACGGTATATCTGGGAGATTCCTCCGGACAGGCGTTGGTCAGGGGAACCTGGAAGTTCGCCCGGGGCTACGTGCCCGGACAACCCAACGAGGGACTGGTGGAGCAGGCCGAGGGCAGCCCGGCCCGACTAGCCGATTACGACGATTCGGGCTGGGAGACCTGCCACGATCTGACTGGGCGTATGTCCCACGGCTTCAGCTTCATGTGGTACCGGATCAGCGTGACCTTTCCCGAACAGGTGGACGGACATCCAGTTAACGGCATGCGAGTCCAGTTCGAGACCTGCATCGATGACTACGGGGAGATTTGGGTCGACGGGGAATGCAACCGGGACCGGGGCGCCATCCAGGGGTTCAACGTGCCCCAGCGGGTCCTCATCAGCGGCAACGCCGCCCCCGGCGAGCAGCACACCATCGCCCTTCTGGCGGCCAACGGCCCCCTAGCCGCCCCCGGCGGCACGGTCTTTGTCCGCTACGCCAACCTGGGCTTTGAGTGGACCGGAGCCTAGCATCGCGATTAACCCGGCCATTTCACGCGGCGGAACGGGTAACAGTACCGGCCAAATCGCCAGCATCCGCCCAGGGATTAACCCTGGAATGCTATACTTATATGACTACATACCCCTCTCGGGCATCCCGGCTCTCATGGACAAACAAGGGTTCCRGATGCAGCCGGGTACACTGCCCAAAAGGCACCCCAGCCGGTGTAGCTCAGTGGCAGAGCAGCTGTTTCGTAAACAGCAGGTCAAGGGTTCGACTCCCCTCACCGGCTCCATTTTTTCAACCCTGGACTAGAGGAGGACGAGGAGTCCGNCCGGTTGCCGTATCACGGAAGGGGGGNTACCTACAGGTGAGTTCGATAGACAATCGGGTGGAAGAGGGGGCCGAGTGGTGTGAGCCGAAGGCGGTGTGGAAGACGCACTACCAAGTGACGATGGAGGACGGGCSGGAGTTGGGGATCTTCAAGAATTACAAGACGGGGAGTAGGTATTGGGCCATTTGAACACTACTTCCAGCAAAGCCATTGGTGGGGCCATACCAGATTTTCGGCATGTCTTTGCCGGGCTTCGTCGGACTTTTCCAGCGCATCGGGTGAGTGTTTTACAAAGAACCACTTAAACATGTTTTTAATCAAACCGGGATGCCCTCCCCAATAATCCGGCGGTCCGCCGACAGGTTGTCCTTGTGTCCTACATTATACGCTCCCCATACTCTCCCCGCTGACACCCCACACTGGCCTGATCTGGCGCTTCCCAACATTGGATCTTGGACATCCATTGGGACGTCTMCTCYCGTAGACAACAACGGGCCCACCGGGCTAATAGGCACAAAAACGGCCCTGATCAGTATACCGAACCGTAGCTGATCGGACGTGCCGGACGGATCTCAACAGTTTCGCAAACTGCAGGTCAACAGTTCGACTCCCCGGGCCGGAGCCATTTTTTAGGCTCGATAATGGCCCTTACATCTTGGGTAGAGGCCTTTGATTTAGCCCAGTGGCCACGGATTGTCCASGACRTTTTGCGCCCGGCCGACTCTTATGCACGAAGCCGGTTTATTGAGATGATCGAGTCGCGGGGTACGATACGTCTGGCAAACTTGAACACCCGATATTGGGCCGCGTCACACCGTGACTGCCAGCGTCCCCTCATCGTCCCCAACGAACTACCTTGAGGGTGAGCGCTTTCTACGTAGTTCTACGCATTGCGCATATATCGGCGATATTGTTCCATGGGCACATAGTGCTCTTTCCCACCTGCCAGGCCATTTGGATTGACTTTCAAGGGTGAAGTTCTTGGTACCGGTGCTCAGGGAACATGATGTGTGGGACAATGGKTAAGGTTAGATAGGAAGACCTGATATGAATATCGTTATATTGGTGATTATCGCGCCGTTGCTAGCCGCAGGGGTCGTTACCTTACCGGCACTGTATATGATTGGATTAGGCGGATTGCAAGGTCTGGCTGTTGGGTTCGTGGCAGCTTGGCTCTGTGCGATGATGCTGGCTATCCTCGGTTATGTAAAGTATGCGGAGGACATTAAGGGGGCGATGGGACGCCTAATCTACGAGTCACAATCCCGCAGGCGGAGCGATGACTAGAACTTTGGGTCTGTTGCGACCGGTGGGCAGCGAGAATCAGGACGGCGACTGATTGGTGACCGGGGTGTGGTTGGGCGGCTTGTGGGTGGATCCAAAAATCGCCCGGCGAGCACAGCGGTCTCAAGACCGGGAGAGTTAAGATTGCCAGACCCGCTGTTCGGCGGGTTCGATCGTGCGTTGACCGCGACTCGGCTAATATCTCCCCCGCCGAGAATATTTCGGCCCGCCTGCCTGAATACAAGTCCCGCCCTGAAACATGGGGCGGCGCTCACTCACGCCTATTTGTCGTCTCAAAGGCCTCCTCAAGACGCCTATCCCCAATTTGCCACCAAAGCGGCATCTGTACATACCCATCAGATTAGGCGTACTCTAGGTAACGGAATCAGACCGATCAATGGTTGGTAGACTCGCTTATCGGCCCTGGCCCTGTTTCCCGCGATACCACTCCCGGCTGGCGGCTGGCTTAGGAAACGTTGCGCACACCGCATTCATCTCGCTTACTAATGATCGCGGATTGACCGGCCTGCAGGACAAACTGGACCGTCGATTCAACGCGTTTATCTTTAATTGAATCTATCTACTWCACTCCGACAAGCGGCCTACCCCTTCGGGATACTACGCCAACGCAACTTCGGTATTCTCTGGTGTTCCATGGCGCTGTCCGGAACTRGCATGCAGATGGACGCGTTGGCCCTGGGTTGGCTGGTGCTCACGGAAACAAACAACCCCTTCCTGGTGGGGTTGATTGCCTCAGCCCGGATGGCGTTCAACTTCCTGGCCTTATTCTCCGGGGCCGTCGCCGACCGGGTGCCCCGTCAACGCTTATTGGCGATAGTTATGTTTCTCATGACCTTTCTGAGCCTGGCTATGCTCGCGCTGCTTTTGAGCGGACGCCTGGAGATCTGGCATATTTTCGCGTTGGTGTTGACCGCAAGTGTCGTCCGGTTATTTCAGATGCCCGCTGCCCAGGCGCTGGTCGCCGATATCTTGCCGGAGGACCGTCTTTCCAACGGCGCGGCTCTGACCACCATGGGAATGAACCTGAACACAGTGTTGGGACCTTTGGTGGGTGGTTTCCTTTTCCAAGCGATCAAACCTCAAGGCGTCTATACGGTGATAGCCCTCCTGTACCTTTCGGCTGGAATCTTGGCGTTGTACATCAGGAGTAGCCGAACCGGTTCTCAATCACGGGAAGATTCGGTCCTCAAGTCGATGCTGGAAGGCCTGAAGTACGTCAAAGGGCAGCAGGTGTTGTGGGCAATGATTTTGCTGGCGGTCATTCTCAATTTCACCGGCTGGCCCTTGCACACATCGTTGATGCCCGTTTTCGCCAGGGACGTATTGGGCCAGGGCCCCACCGGTTTGGGCATGCTGATGGCGGCATTCGGCATCGGGGCGCTTATAGGTTCCACCGGTCTGGCTTCGGTGCRCAATATCAGAAACGCCGGCAAGTGGCTGATCCTATCGGTGATGATATGGCACGGCACGATGATCGTGTTCTCGGCCTCCCATTCCTTCTACCTCTCTTTGACGATTCTGCTGTTCACCGGAATGGCGTTCTCCTCAACCCAGGTGATGATGCTGACGGTGATTCTAAGGACCGTGCTGCCCGAATTCCGTGGCCGGATCATGGGACTCCGGTCGATGGCCATCTATTCCTTCACGTTTGGCAGCATGAACTCCGGGGCGATCGCGAGCACCTGGAGCGCGCCGGTGGCCGCCAACGTGAACGCCGCCATCGGCATCGGACTGGTTGGACTGCTGAGCCTGTTTACTCCCAAGCTYCGCCGGGCTTAGGTTGGTCTGCCATGGCAAGGCGTNGGTCTTCGYTAATACTCDACYCGGTACGCSCGCACGGCGGTRTCGTGGAACATGTCGGCCCGCTCCGAGGCTGAGTAGCCCTTGGACAAGCGTTTGAAGGCGTTGAACAACACGTTGTAGGAATGGCCCACCTTGTCCGGCGGGAAGTTGCTTTCGAACATGCACCGGTTGGGTCCGAACTGCTCGATGCAATAGTTCATGTACGGAGCCATGACTCCGGCCAATTCTTCGGACCCGATGGGTACGTCTCTAACGGACCAGTCGTAACCGGTGCGGGGCTGGCCGATGCCCCCAAGCTTAACGTAGACATTAGGACATTGGGCCACGGCGGCAAGGCCGCTCCGCCAAGTGGGCAGGACTTCCTCATCCCGGTTCGCATAGGGCCCGACCCGCAGCATCCCGCCGATATGGTTGAGGATGATGGTCAGATCGGGGATCGCCCGRGCGAATTCCGCGAGTTCGGGCAATTGGGGAAAGTAGAGCCATGCGTCGAAGGAAAGGCCCATTCTAGCCAGCACGCGGGCGCCGGCCCGAAAGCCCTCGTCGGCCAACTGGCCCTGGCGGTCGTAGGCGCCGTTGGGGATGCGGGGGTCCGCGTCCCAGGTCAGACCATGGCGGATCCCGCGAAACCGGTTGGGACTGGCCGCCTGCAAGGCTTCTAGTACCGGAGCCRCCCCCTCACCCAGATTGAGGTTGGCATGTCCCACGATGGACGCAGCGGCGTGCGCCGGACCATAGAGACCCGTCGCCCCGGCGGCGGCCATACCCTGAACAAACTCCACTTCACCTACCGGGCGCATCTCTTCCGGCCCGTCGATGCGGTACATCGCCCTCGTTTCGATAAATACGGTAGACCGAACGTTGTGGCCGCTATTCAGGTCGGCGTATAGCTCGTCCAGCATGTACTTCTGGTACGGGATACGCGCCGGGCGGCGGTCCCACATGTGATGGTGGGGGTCGCAGATAGGGATCTCCGGCTCCAGCGTGTCTTCCTGCGTCAGCGCCAGCCAGGCATTGTCTCCGAACGGCATCTTGTACTCCTTGGTAAGCATTTGGGCCTGACGGACAGGGGTTGCGCTCTCTTTGAACGCCCTACGCTCGCCGCRGCCATGACGGAAGAATAGTACGCCGAATCCATTGCGTCCAGTAAGGCAGTCGATTTGGGCCGATACGGTGTATCTTGAGCCACCGGCCCCAGGTTAAGCTATAATCCATCCTTAGAGTTTGACTTGCATGCATTCCAAGGAGGCTTAACGTGAGTTCCATCAGACTTTATTCAGGCGACGACGGGGAGTCTCACATAGAGGAGATCGACCCGACCACCCATCCCGCTTGGAGCACCCTGCACAACGCCAAGGGCATCGTGTTCCGCTCGTCGCCCCCCGGACGTTTCAGCGACTTCCACATAGCACCCAGGCGCCAGTACATAATTACCCTATCCGGTGAGGCGGAGATCGGGCTGGCGGATGGAACGATTCACCACCTGGGGCCGGGAGACGTCAACTTGGCGGAAGACCTGACCGGCCATGGACACACCACCCGGGTGGTCGGCGATGTGCCCCGTGTRACCGCCACCGTACACCTGGACRACTAAGGCGATTCCAAAGATTAGTCTCTAAACTTCGGACTTATCTGACACGGRGATAAGAGGCCGGCGTAACCATGGGTGAAATCGCTCACATCCCATCCAAGGACTGGGCGTAGGAGCTTCTATTGGCTGATCCCGAGCATGTGGTGCTCGCAAAGTCGGGAGCGAACGCGATAGCCCGGTGGCGGGAAGTTAACCACGTGATTCCCGCCACTCCCAGCCCGCACACCTTRAACTATCAACTCGGGGACCGCGCGGCCAGCGAAACGTTTGAACCTGAGTTGGTCTACGGACGCCCAAAGCTCGACCTTTCGGGCGCTTATTTAAGCCGCGCCAAACTGGGGGGCGCCGATCTGGCGTTCGACGAGCTAAACGGCGTCGACCTAACGAGCAGCAACCTCCGCCTGGCGGAACTGCAAGGGGCCAATCTAAATTCCGCCCATCTATCCCGGTCTAACCTCTCCCATGCAATCCTCACCCGGGCTAATATGGCCAGGTGCGTTCTGATTCGTAGCAATCTATCCAGAAGCACGCTGCGGGCGRCCGATCTGACGGGGGCCGACCTGTCGTCCTCCGACATCAGTTTCGCCAACYTGGAAGGRGCCAATCTATCCAGARCAAAYCTCWCCTCAGCGGACCTGACCGGAGCGGACCTRACCGGCGCCAATCTYCGGGGMGCCATWTTGTCGTCGACGATCCTCAAGCAAGCCGATCTTACCGGCGCGGACCTCCGTGGGGCTTCCCTGATCAAAGCCGATCTGRAAAGCGCCAATTTTTACGAAACCGTCTTCGGGTTCTCCACCTTCGTCAACTGTGACCTGAGTAAAGCCATGGCGTTGGAGTTCGCGCGCCACACGGGGCCCAGCACCATCGGGTTGGACACTCTGGCCAAGTCCGGCGGCCGTATCCCAAGAAAATTCCTGGAAGACGCCGGAGTAGCCGCGCCGTTGATGAAAGCCCAAGACTTAATCATGGGCGTTAACCGGGATTTCCCGTCGGTGTTGACCATCGGCTCCATGGAAGATGGAAACCTGGCCGGGCGGCTCCGTGACAGCCTAAGGGCAGCCCAGATACCTTGCTGGAGCATCGCGGCGGATGACGAATCGCGGCTTCAGACGGGTGAAACGATYCTGGACCACACGGTCTATTTYGACAAACTGGTGCTGCTATGCACCGAATCGTCCCTTCAAAGCCCCCAGGCYAGGCGATACATGTCCGAATTGGCCGGAGGCAAGGGCCCGGAATCCCAAAGTAACATCACATCCCTCGCCGCGGATGCCCTTTTCGACGCCAGAGATGATGAACTGTGCGGGCGTCTCAAGCAGGGTGAGGTGATCGATTTCCGAGGCTGGGAGGAGAATGGGGTATTTGAAGCCGCCGTGGCTTCGCTGATCGACATTCTCTCCAGTCCCAGTCCCTGAAGATCCAACCCGCGGCGGGAAGTCACCCGCGCTCGCCAACGCGAAAGCACATGAGAAGAAATATCGCTCTGACCGCTCCAACGTTAGGCTATAATAGCCAAACTCAAGCCAGATCATACGTGGAGATGAAATCGCAATGGGTACTTATCGACTATTCACCAACTCACAAGGCCTTTCCGAATTCGAGGACATTGACTTGAACAAGACACCGGACTGGACCCAGGCGCAAGCCACCACCAACATCACTTTCCGTGAATCAGCGGTGGGTAACTATTCTGACTATCATTGCGCCCCAAGGCGTCAGTTCGTCATCATACTTTCCGGCCAATTGGAGATCGGCCTGAAGGACGGGTCGAAGCACGTCTTTGGACCTGGCGACGCCCGCCTGGTAGAAGACACCACCGGCTCCGGCCACACCACCGGCACCTACGGCGACGTACCTTGCGTCACCGCCACGGTACCGTTGGCGAACSAGTAATCCGCTTGCGCCGGGGGATTGCCAATGACTAGCGGTGAACCACAACGGTTCATTCCCCTTGAGGGTTGCTTCAATTTTCGGGATCTGGGCGGATATCAAACTCTGGACAGCCSCACCGTAAAATACCGGACGCTGTTCCGGGCCGACAATCTGCAATTCTTGACCGAGGCCGACGCCGCTTACGTAGCGTCAGACCTCGGCATAGCCATGGTGATTGATCTTCGGAACCCCGAAGACGCCCTGGAATCCGAACGCTGGCCTCCGCCAGGCTCACCTGTCCGGTAGACAAACGTGCCATTCCTCGAAGGATGGGACATGACGCCGCCTGGGCCCGGGGAAGACCCAGTAGAAAGATTGGCCGGAGCGTATCATTGGATCATAGCTAACTCGGGAGCCCGCATCGTCGAGGCCCTGRCGGTGCTTGCCCAATCATCCAACAGTCCTGCTGTGATCCACTGTAYCGCGGGTAAAGACCGCACCGGCATCTTGTCCGCCATGGTTCTCGAGCTTCTAGGCGTGGACGAAGAACGAATACTTGAAGACTACTATCTGACCAATCAAATCATCGACAAACTTGCGAACCGATTGCGCAGCAGACCCGGCCTTGAGAATCGGTCAACAGAATCCCTTGGAGTTCCACCTGGTCTGTTGAAGCAGGTGCTAGATGGAATTCGAGATGAATACAGCAGTGTCGTGGGTTATGTGCGGACTCACGGATTGTCCGATTCAACGATCGCCCAACTCAAGCAGAGATTGCTTGAATAACCCGTTTCTGTTGCTAGCTGGGTTTTTGCCTGATCAGCTGTGATTCTTGAGTCCTTGACACTGGGGCGGCGACTGCACCGCGGATAGCGTCCGGTACAGGCTTTGAAGTCTGTCACCCGCTCTAGSACGGATCAAAGAGGTGAGCCAGAGCATCAACCGTTCATAGACCTAATTTCGCCGGTTAAGCATCTAACCGTCCAGTGGCGYCCAATGTCCTCACCAGGGTAAATCTCGCGGCGCCGGAACGGGTAGGCGCAGTTGAAATTTATCTTGGCAATTCCACGTCGGTCCGRTCTGGTTGCTTTGACCATTCTATTATTATTGGCGATTGCCTGCGGCCAAAGCGCCCCAATCGCTTCCCCTACTCGGGCTGTCCCGTCCCCGGAACCTCCAATCAGGCAAGCTGCCCCCACCGAGCAGACAGACGAGAGCAACGTCGTTGTGATACGGAACCAGGGCGGGGCGATGGAAGGACACACGCCCAGAGGTTTCCGGGGTATGGGCACGGGGTTGTTTGCCGGGGATAACCTAAATCCGCGTTTTCCCGAGGGCGACGGCGTCCAGATATTTTTGACCTYCGATCTGAACGCCGTRCCCGCTGGAAAGATAGTCTCCGCYGTGCTCCGCTCRRATAACGTCTCCATCCGTGGAATGCCTTTGAAAGACTTGGGRRCTTTGCGGGCTGAGGAGATTCGCTACGACAAGTTTTCCTCGGAACTGTGGAACTTGGAGCCTCTTCCCGGCGGCGCTGTTTGCGAATTTGCCACGTCGCCTAACGGCCCGTTCCAGTGCGACCTGGCCGAAACCGTCCAAAGGTCGTTGAACGATTCATATCCCCTTGCCCAATTCCGGTTGCTTCTGGACCGGGCTGGAAATAGTGATGGGACCCCGGACATGGTTGTCTTTTTCATCTCCAATTCAAACACCAACCAGCCGGGCATTTTTGAACTAGAAGTAACGGTGGCGCCGGAATCTTGAAGGACAGCCCCTATCTAACTCCCCGATTTATCCCTCGGGCGAAATACCGGGCCACGGTGGCTTCGTCCTCGGTCAGGGACATGCCGTTGGTTCCGGAGTACAACAACCGGCCAGGGTCGTCCAAAACGTGGTGTAAGCCCAGCATGTGCCCCACCTCATGACTGCTGACGCGCCGGTCAAACACCGAGGGTTCATCGATCACGAAGAAAGTGCGGGACTGGAAGGGATTGATACCGTTGGGACCGCCGACTCTTCGGACATAAAAACCGTTTATCGTTGAGGGCTCAGGAAGAGCAATCCCGCGTCCCATCGCTCGGAAGAAGGGGCGCAGRTCCCCCGCCAGCATCCCCCGGAGCATTGCTTCCGGGACTTCCACAGATTCGGCCGTAACTAATTCCAACCGGATGCCGGCTTGACTCCATATCGCGTTCATTCYCTCAAGGATCTCCCGCAGATCGGCTTCCGTGCGGTGGGTAGAGATATCGGGATCAGGGTTCTCCTTGTCGTCCACCAGCAGAAAGAGGGAGATGCTCAGGCTGATGATCTCCCTCGGCTCCTCCGTGGCCTTCGGGACGCCGGTTGKTGATTCCTRRGTAGGAATGGATTCCCCGGCAACAACCACAGTGGGATTCCCCAACGTAAGATTCTCTACCGGCAAACTTTCCGAGGGAACAAGTGGAGCTTCTTTTGGCGTGAAGTTGCTACAGGCAGCAGCGGCCATTGCTAGCAGAAGCGGAATCAGGAAAAATACTAACCGCATCGACACCTCAGGCGTTACGACCGGCCAAGAGCAACCGGTCCAAATACCATAGATGCCGTTCATGATCGATTCGATTCGAGAGAAGCGGCGTCGTTCACCTCGCCGACGGAACCGGGGACAGTATCCCATCGAATCGAATTGGGCGGCCCGCCAGGCGATTTTGCTGTTCTCTATGCCTTAACCCTTTGCGGACCGAACGCGGGCATCACTTGCTTAGCGAACCTGGTCATCTGCTCCTTGAACTGCTGGACGGAGGCGCCCATGGGAAATCCCAGCATTATGTGTTCAAGGCCGGGATATTTGTCCTCTAGCTCCTTCAGGTAGGCGATGGTCTCTTCCGGGCTGCCGGCGAACCAGGCCCGCTTTTGGA
>NVSQ01000057.1 GCA_002401285.1 SAR202 cluster bacterium | reverse complement strand
CGTTTCCTACGATCAGCCTCGTTGCGGATTCTGTGACTCTGTAGAGACGTGCGTTCAGACCGACCTGGACCAGGTCCACGTTTCCGGTCCTAAAGGTCAGATCACCGCCGACCGTACCCGAGTATCCTATTGGAGGATCGTCCTGCCGGAGCGCCTCCGCCGCGCCCTCTGAAATACCCAGCACCTCGCCGAGTTCGGTCGCGGTCGCCGAGACCATCCGCTCCACCGTCTCGATACCGGCGGCGTTCAGCTTCTGAACCACCGTGCAATCAAAATCCGGGACATGATTCATCAAAGCCTTGGTGGCGCCCATCGTCTTCACGCCTTTGGTGAAGCACAGGTCTTTGACGGCGATGGGCACCCCGTGGAGCGGTCCCAGATAGTTTCCGGAGGAGATGGCCCGCTCCGCAGCCTGAGCGGATGTCCTTGCCTGCTCGGCCATGACGGTTGCGTAGCTCTTATATTGTAGGTCCCGTTCCCGGATGCGGTCGAGCATGGCGTCCGTGACTTCCACGGGCGATAGCTCCTTGGACTTAATCAACTCCGCCAACTCGGTGATTGTTTTGAAGTGTAGAGGTGTCTCGCTCATCGGTAGCCTCCTCTTGGCCGCGCTTGGATCCACCAAAATTATGTTGACCACCCGTCCGGCCCACTCAGCCCAGGCGTTGCCTGATTAGGCGGATTCAATCTCCCCGATGAAATCACGCACACTCCCCGCCAGCAGGTCAGGAATCTCCACCTTCATGTTGTGGCCCACGCCTTCGAAGGTCCGCAATCGGGCGTTTGGCATCAGTTCGGCCATCAGACGTTGGACTTCTGGGGGAGTAATCTCGTCCTGGGCAGCCGCCAAGATCAGGGTTGGGGCCGGGATATGGGGCAGCAGCGGGGTGAGGTCCTCTTGCAAGAGASAGCCTTGAAGGGCCAAGACTACTTCGGCCTGGGTTTTTCCTCCTTCGGCKKYRTMYYWYTTTRYYMSGCCKRGTKCSKYCYSWRGWCCSWWCSYYTWSWSSSCRKYSKMMMKYRWSYMRGCCTCGGTTCCTTCTTCCTCAAGCGTCCGGCGCCACACTGCGGCGTCGATTTCCGCTCCCATCTGAGCCAGTTTGGGGGTGGAGGCCACCAGGCTGAGACTATGGAGCCGCTGCGGGAAGTCGTGGGCGAAGCGCAGGCTGACGATGCCACCGGCGGAGGCTCCTACCAGGTGCACCTTCTCGATCTCCAGGCCGTCCAATACCGCGGCGATGTCGGCAGCCAATCCCGGTAGCGAGAAGGCCCCCGTGGGAGGAGGCTGCGTGCCGGCATGGCCCCGCATGTCGAAGCGGAGTACCCGGTGGTGGCGAGCCAGCGTAGGCACCCAAGCCCGCCATCGGTGCAGGTTTCCCGCCGCCGCATGGTGCAGCAATACAACACTTTTATCCTGCCAGGGCTCGGTAAAATCGTCGAGATGGTAATGGAACCGAGTTCCGTTTAACTGTAGATACGGCATTCGCGTTAACCCTCTCTTATCCTAGTCCTCGGTCATTTCCGGATACAAGCCATGATCCCATCGGAACTGTTGCTCAGGGTACGAGCAACCGCACGATCTCCTCGACTGACGGCGCGTCTTCCAGGCCGTCCACTAGATCGGCCAGGAGGTCTCGGTTGCTTTCAGGCAGGTGGCCGGCGCCCACCGCCCAGCAGGCGTGAAATTTCTCCAGGTGCTGATGCCTGCTCAGCGGTTTTTCCGGGTGCCCCAGCACCTGATCCAGGATCAGTTCGTGCTCCGCTCCGTTTTTGAGACGGATACGCATCCGCTGCGGCACCATGACGTTTTGGTCCGTGATCGTCAGGTCTTGCACCACCGTTATCCGGCCTGCCAATTCGCGGACCGCCGGATCACGGAGCCGCTCTTCCCAGAAATCGGTGATGAAAACCGTACCCCGAATCAAGGCCACTGCCGCGACGTATGGGATCGACAGCTTGGCGTATTGCGGCGACGGAACTCCTTCTTCCAAGGGACGTCCCACCAAACGGTATGGCAACGGCGGRACYAGGACTTCAATGTCGTCCACRTCTTCCGCATTGAAWCCATGACGTTCTTTCAGRATCAGRACGGCCTCCGCCGCSCCGTGGGTYAGGCGGCCGCAGGGAAACGGCTTGTGGGCTATCTGCTCCACATGCCAGACGCTGCCCAAGTTGGCCAGTACATCCGCAACGTCGTACTCCCCTTCAAATAGCCTGAAGTATCCGTACCGGCCCTCCAGCACCTCAGATGGCCCCTGGATCCCCCGGGCCGACAGTGAGATCGCGGTCACCGCCGCCCTAGCGTTGAAGGCGGTCTGCATGGAGTTCACCTGAACTCCTTCGGTGTGGGGCTGCAGCGTACCGCAGATCTGGCTATATACGATTCCCATAGCGTGGGTTAAGGTTGCCCGGTCCAACCCGGAGATCTTCCCCGCTGCGGCCACGGCGCCAAATGCACCTAGCGTGCCTGGCCGGAAATGCGCGATGGGCGACCTTGACGATAATCCGATCGCACAGGCCACGTCCACGCCCAGCGCGACGGCGGTAAGCAATTCCCTGCCAGTTACTCCACCTTGGGCCTCGGCTACGGCTAACGCGACCGGGAGKACTGTCGTAAAGGCATGGACCACGGCCAAGTCGTGTACTGGGTCGAATTCCTGATTGTGCATCAGGAAGCTATTCATCATYGCGGACGAGGGCGCCGGTAACCGCTCTCCGGAAACCAGCACCGTCGACTCCGGTTTCCCTCCCCAGTCTTGGAGAAGGCCCAAGGTTTCGGCAACGCCGGGAGCCAACGTGCCGGCGATAGCGACGCCGAACGCATCGAGGATGAAGATCTTGGTGGCGTCCACTGCCCCTTGAGACAAGTCTTCATAGCGGGTGTTGACGACGTTACGCACCAAGGCGTCGATGGGATCCTTTCGGCCGGAGGTTCCAGGGGCGCTGCTGGTCATTCGGGCTTGCTCCTACCTACCGCTGCTTTTTGGGTTTCCACGGTCCGGGTTGTCCTTCCATCGGCACGCATACTAGGCATGGCCTGTATCCCATGTCGATAGCCGCACTGGAACTGGGGAAGACCAACCGGTTCTCCGGCTTGGTCCGCCTGCCTGGGGGGCAGTTTGGGCGGCAGAAAATATGAGTGGTTTTGCAGGCGTTAAACATGGGTAGTACGTTAATTTATAACTTTCCTTGTTTGTCTACGATGGAATTAGGCTTAGCACTACTTACTTTTCCGGGACGCGGACCATTCATCGTGGGGAGGGACTTCTTCGCCTACCACGTGTAGGAAGAAGTAAGTTCCCGTGTCTCCCATGAACTTGAACTGTTTACGGATGTCCTGAACCGTGGATGAGAAATCAGGGTGGGACCGGAGGTATTTTTGAAAGCCGCCGTGCTCCTCGTCAAGCTCTACCATGCGCTGGGTGTTGGACACGATCGCTGACAGTTTGCGGCGGTTTCGTATCACGCGGGTGTCTTGACACAGATCGTCCAACTCCGGCTCGGAAAAGCCGGCGACAATATCAGAATCAAAGTCCTGAAAGGCTTCTTTGATGCCAGGCCACTTGGCTTCGACTACTTTCCAGGAAATACCACTTTGGAAAACGGCCTTAGTCATAATCTCTAGGTAATCGCCAAGACTTTTGGGCTGTATTCTTTCCGGTACGGGCATCTCAGTCTCCGTGTGGCAAGAATGTTTTCCTTAAATGACCACCTGACCCATACTGGCGGCCACCCGGCCGTCCTTGATCACGGTGTCCACCCGCTGTAGAGCGGTGATGTCCGACAACGGGTCTCCGTCGATCAAAATGATATCGGCCTTTTTACCTGGTTCCAGGCTCCCAGTCTCCTTGCCTAGGCCGATGGCCTCCGCCGCGAGGCTGGTGGCCGACGTGATGACTCGCTCCGCCGGTATCTCCAACCGGTTGACCAGGAATTCCAGCAACAAGGCGAACTCGTCGATCCGGGTGGCCGTGGACCCAGCATCGCTGCTGGCTACCACTTTGGCGTCCGAATCGTACATCTCCCTTATGGTTCGGTAGCGGGGTTCCAACATCGCCTCCCGCCCATCCCGGTCCATCACATCTTGAATCTCGTCCAAAGGTACCCGGTACCAGCTGGCCGGAAAACCCAGGCTTATGGTTATGCCTTTGTTGATTATCTCCTCAAGCAAACCTTGGTCCACACTGATTCCACCAAGACCCATCCAGCTACAGTGCTCCAAGGAGTCGATGCCCGCTTCGACYGCCGAGCGGATGGCAACTGTTGGGTGTACGTGTGCGGCCACGTGTTTCCCCAAACGGTGTGCCTCGTCGGCGGCCACCCGGAACTCCTCCATGCTGTATTGGGCTGCCAAAGGATTGCTTCCGGGGGTGGCGTTTCCTCCTGAGCCGAAGATCTTGATGCAGTCGGCCCCGCCTTTGATCGTGTAGCGGACGGCTTTCTTCATCTCGTCGAGAGTGTCGACTTCAAGGGACTTGAAGTGGGCTTGCCCACCGGTAATAGTCAACGCGGCCGCACAAGACACGACCCGTGGGCCAGGGATGATGCCCTTGGCAATGGCGTCTCTGATCGCCACGGTGATGAACCCCTTGCCGCCCAGGTCCCTGATGGTGGTGATCCCTGATCTGATCGCCAACAGGGCGTTTTTCGTGCTCAATATCATCATGTCGTCGTCCGACGCGCTTCGTGCATCCATCGCGCTGAGCGGCCCACCGGAGTTGACCAGATGGACGTGGGCGTCGACTAACCCCGGCATGATGGTTCTATTACCGGCGTCGATCACCTCCACCCCTTCGGCGGGCTGGATGTCTGCCTGACGGCCTAGGGCGGTTATCCGGTCGCCATCCATCAATAACGCGGCGTTTTCAATGGTGGTCCCCTTGCCGTCGATCAATTTTGCAGCCTTGATCAAAATGGACATTTACCTGCCGCCTCCTTATCGCGGTTCGCTCGGGTGTGGGAATCGGTTGGGGTGSGGGTGGCGAATACTCTTCAGGTCGCCTGGCCACCGTCGATCTCGATACATTGGCCCACGATAAACTCGGCCTCTTTGCTACACAGCCAGGCGATAAAGCCGCCCATCTCCTCGGGCGTTCCCGCCCGGCCTATCGGTATGGACTCCACCCTTGCGGCCCACTCCGGGCTACGGGGGTATCCATAAAGGGCATCGTTACGGGCGGTGTCGGTGGTTCCGGGGCTGACGCCGTTGACGCGGATCCCGTGGGGCGCCAGGGCCCGTCCGGCTTTGGTTGTGAAAGTGTACAGAGCGCCGCTGGCGGTGGCGTAGGCCAGGTCGGTGGGCCGGCTTATCTTGGCTTCCACCGAGATCACGTTGACTATGCTGCCTCCCCAACCCTGGCGCATCATCACTTTGGTGACCGCCTGGGTACAGAGGAACGCGCCGGTGACCTTCACGTCCATCACGTACCGCCAAGCCTCTTCGGTCAGGTCCTCCAGTTCAGCCCAGGCAGCCATGCGTGGAGCGCTGGCGTTGTTCACCAGAAAATCGATCCTGCCAAACCGCTCCACTGTTCGGTCCACCATGCTTTGGATCTGATCCGACTTGGTAACGTCGGCCACCAGAGGAAGGGCGTCAACTCCCAGGCTTTTGATYTCCTGGGCTACGCTGTCCACGTCTTTCCATCCGGCGTCCTGCTCGTCTTGGGGGAAGGTTGTGGGGTCGCGGCCGGTACCGGCTAGGGTTACATTGGCGCCTTCCCGGGCAAAAGCCAGAGCGGCGGCTCGCCCGATACCCCGCATGCGGCCCGCACCGGTAACCACCGCCACTTTGCCGTCGAATTTGCCCATCACTGCCTCCGCTGAAATATGAAGCCGCCTACCGGTCCCCACGGCTGCTTGGATTGTACCACCGGCTTCTTCGTCTCGAACGAAGCCTGCTCGCCGCTAAGCCGGAGCCTGTAGGGGAGACCGGATGGACAAGCCGCCCAAGCCAACGTAACATGCCCCACGGGGCACTCCCACCGTCAAGCTCCCCTCCAGTCAACCGAATTTAAAGCGTGGTCAATATGGTGGATTACCGGATAGGCGTGGACATCGGCGGCACCTTCACCGATGTTGTCTTCCTGTCCAGCGGCGGGCATGTCCTGGCGAGGAAGGTCGCCAGCACTCCGGACGACTATAGCCGGGCAGTTCTGGAGGCCATAGATAATGGCGTGAAAGAACTGGGCATCGGRCCGGATTCCGTGTCRGAAGTGAGCCACGGCTTCACCGTCGCCACCAACGCCATCATTGAGAACAAGGGAGCYAAAACCGCCCTCATCACCACCGAAGGATTTCGGGATGTTCTGGAACTACGCCGAAACCGAGTCCCCAGGCTGTACGATCTCTACTACGAAAAGCCCCCGGCCCTGGTCAAACGCCAGCTACGCCTGGAGGTGCGGGAGCGCCTGAATTTCCAAGGCGAAGTCCTGCGTCCCCTGGACAATGCCGACGTCGACAAGGCCGTCGACCGCATCTTGGAAGAGGAAGTGGAGGCGGTGGCGGTGTGCCTCCTTCACTCCTACGCCAACCCGGACCACGAACAGCAGATCGGCCAAGTGATCCGGCAACGTGCTCCTGATGTGATTCTCACCCTTTCCAGCGATCTGCTGCCGGAGATGAAGGAATACGAGCGCACCAGCACCACGGTGATCAACTGCTACGTCCGCCCGGTAGTGGAGCGCTACCTAGGCCGGCTGATCGAAGGGCTACAGAGGATGGGCATAAGTGTGCCGTTGGTGGTGATGCAGTCCAACGGCGGGTTGGCCACCTCCAAAATAGCCATGGAGAAGCCGGTTTACTGCATCGAGTCTGGGCCTGCCGCGGGAGTAGTGGGGGCTTACCACTTGGGTAGCCGTCTCGGTTTGGACGATCTGATGACTTTGGATATGGGTGGCACCACGGCCAAAGCGTCCATAATCGAAAACGGGGAGATACTTCAAGCCCCGGAATATGAAGTCGGCGGGGACATAAGCGCGGGTCACCGGCTTTTGCGAGGGTCGGGTCACATCCTTCGAGTGCCGTCCATCGACCTTGCGGAGGTGGGGGCCGGTGGAGGCAGCATCGCCAGCGTCGACCGGGGCGGCTCTATCAGGGTTGGCCCTCAAAGCTCCGGAGCCGTGCCCGGTCCCGCCTGCTACCGCCTAGGAGGCCAGGACGCTACCGTCACCGACGCAGACGTTCTGCTGGGCTATCTGAATCCCGAATACCTGCTTGGTGGGGACTTTCCCATCGACCGGGATCTGGCGGAGGAGGCGATCACGAGGGACGTGGCCATGCCTTTGGGAATCTCGGCCGTCGAGGCTGCTCACGGCATTCACCTGCTGGTCAACTCCAACATGGCTCGAGCTCTGCGGGCGGTGTCGAGCGAACGGGGCCGGGACCCCCGCCGGTTCGTCCTCTTTTCCTTTGGTGGCGGCGGGCCGGTACACGCGGCTGGATTGGCCGAGATGTTGGACATCAACCGGATGGTGGTGCCCCCCTTTCCCGGAGTGTTCAGTTCTTTTGGCTTGTTGCTTGCCAACGTGGAGCACCACTTTGTCCGCACCTACTTCAAGATCTTCGACCAGCTTCAAGTATCTGACCTCGCCGAGATTCTCGATGGTCTCTGGGAGGAGGGAAGGCAACAGCTACGGGCCGAAGGGTTCGCTGATTCCGCCCAGCAGATCGTTACCCAGGTCGACATGAAATATAAAGGGCAGGTTTCGGAGTTGACGGTCTTGATGCCGCCGGGGAAAGTCACTCAAAAAACCCTTTCCGAACTCGGAGAGGTGTTCGCCGAGGAGCACGTGAAGAGTTTCGGCTACAGGACAGACGCCCCCTATCAGATGGTCAATCTGCGAGTGATCGCCCGTGGTTTGTCCCAAGAATCGCGGACTCCGGAGCGTTTGGATCTACCGGTGTCTGATCGAAATGGGCCGTCTAAACGCCAGGTGTACTTCGGCGGYGACATCGGTTGGATCGATACTACAGTGATCGACCGTGGCGGACTGACTGACAACCCGGCCGACGGGCCGTTGATCATTGAAGAATACGACTCGACCACCGTGGTCCCTCCCCGATGGCGAGCGTCGGTCGACTCGTGGCGAAACATTATCCTGGAAAAAGGCACGTAAAGGAGATCGATATGCGCCGTGCCACGGATGCGGTCACCAGGGAAATCATCAAGAACGCATTGATGAGCGCCGCCGATACCATGGCCTTGACGGTGGTGCGTACCGCTCGCTCGGCGGTCATTAAACACGGCATGGACTTCTCCACGTCCATATTCACTGCCGAAGGAGAGCAGGTTGCTCAAGGACTTACCCTCCCTCCTCACCTCGGTTCAATGGCGCCGGCGTTGGAAGGAGTGATGAATGCCTTTGGCGACGACGTCCATCCCGAAGATATCTTCGCCAACAACGATCCCTACGAGGGCGGCAGCCACCTGCCCGACATCTTCCTGTTCAAGCCGATATTCGTTAACGACGCCCTATTYGGYTGGASYTGTTGCATCGGGCACCAAACGGACATCGGAGGCCGGGTRGCCGGCGGCAACGCTTGCGAYAACACGGAGATCTATCAGGAAGGTCTCATTATCCCTCCGTTGAAGCTTTATGACCGGGGGAACTTGAATCAAGCAGTTTGGCGGATCCTGGAAAAGAATGTGCGAGTGCCGGAAATGGTTCTAGGCGACGTTCAGGCCCTGTTGGCTGCCGTTCGGTTTGGCGAGCGTGACCTGTTAAGACTGGTCGGCGAGTACGGTGTGGAAGAAATGAAAGATTACATGGCTGACATCCTAGACTCCACCGAGCAACTGACCAGGGCCGAGATCAGCTCCCTGCCTCATGGCGAATGGGAGTTCACCGACTACATCGACAACGACGGTATCGACCCTCAACCGATCGCCATTCACGCCAAGGTCAAGATCGACGGGGATGAAGTATTCGTTGACTTCAACGGTACTTCACCCCAAGCCAAGGGCTCGATCAATCCCAACTTTGCTTACACYAAGTCAAACGTTTACGCTGTTTTCAAATGCTTGATCGACCCGGCCATCCAGTCGAACAGCGGCTTCTTCCGGGCGTTTAATATCTCCGCCCCCGAAGGCTGCTTCGTGAATCCCCAGCATCCGGCGCCCGTGGCGGCTCGCGGCYTGGCCGGATTCCGYATATGCCACACCCTGTTCGGGGCTATGGCTCAGGCGATGMCCGAAAAGGTACCCGCGGCATGGGGCGGCGGAGAGGTCGGAATCAGCTTTGGTGGCTACGACCAGAACCGTAAGGCTTGGGTCTATCTGGAGTTCRACAACGACGGACCCCGAGGCGGCGGTCCCCATATCGATGGCGCCGACGGTTTGTCCTCTCCRGTGCTGAATATGGCCAACACGCCGATAGAAAGCATCGAGTCGGAACAGCCGCTGCTTATCGAACGGTTTGGCTTGTATCCCGACACGGCGGGGGCCGGCAAGTTTCGCGGCGGGCTGAGCCTGATTCGCGATTTCCGCATCCTGGCCGAAGAAGCCACCTTCCAACTCCGCACGGACCGCACCGATTTTCTGCCATGGGGAGTGCAAGGCGGCAAGCCGGGGACGCCGACGCGTAACTACCTCAACCCCGACACCGACCTGCAAGAGTTGCCCGGCAAGTACCTGACGACGCTAAAGAAAGGCGACGTTTACCGGGTGATTCAGGCTGGTGGCGGTGGCTACGGCGACCCCTTAGACCGGGACGTTTACGCCGTGCTGGACGATGTCCAACAGGAGAAACTAACTTTGGATCACGTTCGCCGTGAGTATGGAGTTGTCATAGATCCTGGAACCCTGGAGTTGGACCTCAGGGCCACTGAGGCACTACGTGGAGAGATGAGGGTTCGAGAAGGCGAGAACGGCGGTTGAGTCGAAGACCGCGCCGATGCCACTGATCGTAGTCAGTAATCTTGGAGTTACTATATGGCAGATTCAGAGCTAAGAACCGGCAATGTGGTTGCGCTCTTCATTGTGGACAAAAGGGCTGCTCCAATGAAAAAAGTTGAACATATGAATGCGTTAGCCGGACAGGGAATAGAAGGCGACCGGTACTTTCTGGGCACTGGGACATACTCGAAAAAACCTGAGCCCGGCCGGCAGGTCACCCTGRTCAAGAGTGAAACTTTGGAGTCGCTCAAGGACAAGTTCGACATAACCGTTAAGCCCGAAGAGTCCCGCCGCAACATTCTGACTCRGGGCATCGAGATMAAYGATCTCATCGGAACCGAATTCTTTGTGGGGCCGGTTCGCTTGCGGGCCCACCGGATCACCCAGCCGTGCCTCTACCTCGAGGAACTTCTGGGTCAACCGGGTTTGTACAAGGAACTCTGGGACAACGGCGGCATCAGTTGCGAGATTTTAAGTGAAGGAATCATTAAAGAAGGGGACATCATAACCACTTCCCCKGACTAANCCGTGTCCCAATACCGATGCGCTGGCATYCCGGGCTCCGGAMGCGGCTAYGCAAGGGCTTGCAGGTCGTATAAGCGCTTATAAAGGCCTTGTCCCGCCAACAACTCCTGGTGTGAACCTTCTTCCGCGATYCGYCCRTCCTSCARRATTATGATGCGGCCGGCGTGGTGGAGCGTCGAGAGGCGGTGGGCGATTATAAGAGTGGTGCGCCCYCCCATCAGGTTGGCCAACGCGTCCTGGATCAACGCTTCAGCCTCCGARTCCACGCTGGTGGTAGCCTCGTCCAATATCAGTATCGGCGCGTCTTTCAAGAATGCCCKGGCCAAAGCGATKCGCTGGCGYTGGCCACCGGATAGRGCCACTCCTCGCTGGCCCACCTCGGTGTCATATCCCTGAGGCAAAGCAGCGATGAAGTCATGGATGTTGGCGGCCCGGGCCGCTTGTTCAACCTCGTCGTGATTGGCTTCGGGTTTGCCGTAAAGGATATTTTCCCCGACAGTGGTCGAGAAGAGGAAGGTGTCTTGATTCACCACCGCGATCTGYTTGCGAAGGGAATGGSCGTCTAAACTATCCAAAGGGTGGCCGTCCAGTAGGATWMKCCCCTGGSTRGGAGCGTAGAAACGGAGTAAAAGRTTGACTATSGTGGTCTTACCGRCCCCRCTCGGCCCCATCAAGGCCACYGCCTCTCCCGGTTGKATCTCTARRGAAAAATCGTTGAGCACCGGTTTGTCGTCTCGATACCCAAAAGAGACYTCCTCGAAMCGCAGGTGTCCCTGGGCTTTGGGYAGRACAACCGTCCCGGTSGAYYTAGATTCCTCMGTRGGAACATCTAGCACGGCGAAGATCCGCTGAGCCGCGCCCATTGCCTTTTGGATCCTGAAGTTGGCCTTGCTGAGGCCTTTGAGGGGTTCCTGGACGCGGGCAAGGTATCCYAAGTAAGCGACCAGCGCGCCCACRGTCATCTGCTCGGCCAGCACCYTAGGGGCAGCMAGCCAAATCACCAACACAACGCTGCCGATCAGGATCATCTCCACSGAAACATGATAGTAGCCTTCYAGGCGGGCCAGCCGGACGCTGGMGGTTAATATCTCCTGGGACGTTCCACGGAACCGGATCARCTCGGCCCGCTCCATGGCGAAGGCTTTCACWATCCTGATGCCCGACAGRGTTTCCGTGGCCAGAGTGGCCAAGCGGCCCATACTGTCYCGTACYTGSCGSGAAAACCCCTTAACCRYCCGCCGAAAGATATGCATCACCACYGCWAGGAYCAGCAGAAAAGGTAAGATGACCAGCGTCAACTGGACGTTCAAYGCGAAAAGCAGCSCWAGYACTCCAAACACCATAACCAGATGRACGCCCGCCTCGGTGACGAATGCCTTCAARCCTTCTTCTATCGCATCGGCATCGCYCACYTGGCGAGAGACCATGTCACCCACGGGAGTTCCGGCRAAAAAGCTGACCGGYAGGYCTTCGATATGTTGATAAAGGTCGCACCGAAGGYGATGTATGGTCCGCTGGGTCAATARCGCYAAGAAATACCGGTGAGCGAATTCAAATACCTGCCGGAGAATYACCGCCCCGAGAAGTCCTAACGCTACCCAAGGCAACAAKGAAGCRTCGCSAKCTATGATCACTCTATCGATRAGGAYCACGCCGGTGATCCAGGGCGCCACCAGATCCAGCAGCGTAGCAGCAATCATGCTTACCAGAACGAAGGGCAGCAGATACCAGTAGTGCCTTACATAATTGAGAAGCCGCAGAAACTGGTTTCGGTTCATCCGTATAGCTCGCTTCTGTTGGTTTGGGCCGGCTAGCTCTCCTGCGAACAGCTATTCGTTAAGTGAGAAGGACGGCTTGGGTTCGCGGGGCACATCCTTATGCTGGATTCAGCCGGAATCCCCTAGATTATACCGATAGTATAGAACGCTCCAAGGTGGCTGTGTACCGCCGGGTGATTGGCCGGGGTAATCCTGGCAAGCCATCGAACTCATGCTAGAYCTGTAGGGTTCCCAGCCTGCGGCCGCTCTTCCTGACGCAGTCAGGTTTATATCACGATTCAAGAAATCCTCAACGCCRCGGCCTTGATATGCGATGGCGRATCATATCTGCCMARATGTCCCCGAAGAACCCGATCWYGRTAGTMATCATGYCCAYGATGAAWWGGCGATCAGTTCACGAGCCCACGCCACYGRTSCGGTYGAAGAATGCCGTGGAACCTTTYCCCKSTGARTTYCGTCTTGAAAATGWACCTTTCTTYCCGTCTATACGRATATAGGTYGKAAGGAAGAGGTAAGCGGCCCCYGGKATAGGGAGGGCAATTGGAAGAGCAAGAGGCGATCCTRCAATGTCAGGYTGGGAATGTGGYGGCTCTGGGRGYYCTSTTTGAGCTTCATCRCCRSTMCGKYTTTCGTACCTCTTAYGGCATCGTGCGRCGGCACGATCTGGCCRAAGACGTTACCCAGCAGGTTTTCATYGAGCTWTTCACCGCCATCAGGCGCTACGATGCGCGCCGCCCCTTCCCTCCATGGCTCCACCAGATTGCGGTGCATCGCAGTCTGGACGAACTTCGGCGCCGGAAAGTACGAGATGTCCCTATCGAGGCCGCCGCCGAACTCCCTTCGCCATCCAACACCCCTGAGCAGGCCGCCGAGGAGTCGGAGCTACGGTCGGCCGTTCGAAGCGCCCTGGATTCCCTGGAGCCGAAGCACCGCGCTGCGGTGGTTTTGCGCTACTACCAGGGATTCAGTGAAGCCGAGATAGCGGTGGCCCTGGGGTGCCGGCCGGGGACAGTGAAGGACGCATCATTCGTCTGATCTTACTTTCCGACGGCGTGGCCAACGTTGGGAGTACCCGACCGGACTCGATTCTAAGGGAAGTGGGCCGTTACGCCGATGACGAAATAACACTGCCCACTGTCGGCTTTGGCATAGCGAATTTCAACGATGTACTCATGGAGCAGTTGGCCAACGACGGCGACGGTAACTACGCCTATGTGGACACTCTCAGCCAGGCCCGCCAGGTGTTTGTCGACAACCTTACGGGTATGCTGAAGGTGATTGCCAAATACTCCAAGGTGCAGGTAGACTTCGACCCCGGCGTGGTCAGCCGTTACCGGTTGCTGGGATATGAGAACCGGAGGATAGCCGACCGGGACTTCCGAAACGACACAGTGGACGCTGGGGAGGTGGGTGCCGGGCACACGGTGACGGCATTATACGAAATTAAGCTCTCGGATGATGTCCAAGGGCGAATCGCCACGGTGTACATCCGTTATCAAAACCCTGAATCTTGCGATGTCCAAGAGGTCTCTCGAGAATTCCACTGGAAAGAGTTCGCAACAGTGTTCGAGGAAGCATCGCCCCGCTTTCAGCTCGATGCCGTAGTGGCCGAGTACGCGGAGATTCTTCGCGAGAGCTATTGGGCCCAGGACAGCAACTTGGAGCAAGTGATTGCGGTGGCGCAACGAGTCAAAAACTTGTTGTCCGGCGATCAAGATGTGGAGGAATTCACTGGCCTAGGGGCACAGGCGGGACGGATCGCAGCGAGTACCGCCAACGAAACAACTCTCCCCGATGGGCGGTAAAAATGAGCAGATAGTTTGCCCCCTTGGGATCTCGATCGATTCGTATCCGATCGATCGTCTGGTTAAAAGGGTGACTTAGTCCTTGAGCCTTAACAACCAGAAAAGCCCCCTCACTGAGGGGGCTTCTGTTACCAAATGCCACCAAACGAGTCTGAATAAACCTACAAGTTTAGTGCGTGTTCTTCGTAATCTTTTAGCTTGTTGTAGATTTGGAGCCGGTGCCGGTAGGACTCCAAAATTATGATTCGGTCGTCGGCGTCAACGTTTACCGCCACAGGTCGCCGGAACCGCCATTCAGGCTCCAGATCTACCCGGCGCCTGGCTTTGATGATGTCCGAATTAGCGTCGATGTACGCCTGAGCCCAAGGCGAAGGCTCTTGTGCGTCACCGACCAGCGCTGTAATGTAATGGCCATCGGCGTCGTAGATCTGGACGCGGTGGTTCCCCCAGTCGGTTACGTATACATCCCCATCCGAGTCCACAGCCACACCGGATGGTCCTTTGAGGGAGCCGACCCCGGTG
>NVSQ01000014.1 GCA_002401285.1 SAR202 cluster bacterium | reverse complement strand
CCCACCCCCACTACAACGCCGGCGCCAACCCCCACGCCGGTCCCCGTATCAATAACGTTAACCTCCACAGCACTCCCGGGTGGCGYTATACCCTCTCGCTATACCTGCGATCGTTTCAACATTTCACCGCCCCTTTCATGGGGCACACATCCGGAAGGGACCGTCACCTTGGTCATTCTCATGGATGACCCAGACGCCGCGGGAGGGACCTGGGTCCATTGGGTCCTGTTCAACCTTCCGTCCACAACCAACAGCTTACCTGAGGACCAAACCCAGACTGCCCAGCTCTCCAACGGGGCAACCCAAGGAAACAACAGTTGGGGCAACGTTGGATATGSTGGGCCTTGCCCCCNTGACWCCGAGCAACACAACTACCGGTTTACCGTCTACGCGTTGGACTCGACCCTCACCCTTCCAGCGGGGGCTAACTTCGATCAAGTACAAGACGCCTTGCAAGGGCACATAGTGGCCCAAGGCACCCTAACCGGCACCTACATAAAAACGGAAGATGACGACGGGGATGACGGCGGAGGAGATGATGACGGCGGTGGCGGTGGAGATGACGACGGGGGTGGTGGTCGCGGCTATTAAGGCGTTAGTGCGGCCTGTCGGACCCWAATACAATTGGTCGTCTCACACMTAGAAATTGGAAAGCTGCTCAAGGATATACGCCACGCTTCTCATCGCCGAAGGAGTGTTCGCGACGAAATCTTCAGGAAGCTGGTTCGCCGAGTCGGTCATACCCCGAACTTCCAAGAAAGGAACGCCGGAAAACTCGCAAGCTCTCGCCGCACCGGCGCCTTCCCAGGCCACAGCGAACGCCCCTGTGGCGGCACGGACTTGTGCCGCCTTATCAGGATTGACGACAGTCTCATCACCCGAAGCGATCGGTCCGAACTTTACCTGAAAGGAGTGGCKACRRMYSSSRKWRSCGGKWKTSMGMSARKAMWGSSACWTSSCSYYGMYYTYSMMKMRMSSMARRKGYCSSMCKKKKRYYSRYKRYYWRMAGTCATGCTCAATCGTAGCGGTAGCGACTACCACATCTCCTACGGCGAGGGCATCGAGCAAAGCCCCTGCCGACCCGGCGCAAACCACCAAACTTATACCTTCCCARTGGTCGATAATGTGTTGGGTGACCAGGGCYGTYTGAGCTTTCCCTAACCCACCTTGCGAAACTAGGAKCGAGCCKCCGTAGCACTCCAGKGCGRAYACCCGGCCAATAGTTCGTTCGAGKGTTTCAACGCCCGTTTCCGAAAATACCCCGACAAGCGCCTCGAATTCACGCTGTGTGGGCACTATTGCCAATATCGTCAAACCCGCCGCATCTCCTGATTTGCCGTTACCTCACCCCCTAAACRATCACATTCTCCCGCCTTAACTGGTCCACTTCCGCCTGGGTTAGGCCTCCCAGCGTGGTGAATATCTCGTCGGAGTGCTCGCTGTACATGGGGGCCCGGTTTATTTCTACTTGGGAGTCTGAAAGGCGGACCGGGCAGCCGATGACCGGGTACTTGCCCCGGACGGGATGGTCGACTTCCGAGATCATGCCGCGCTCGATCAGGTGGGGTTGTTTTATGACTTCGCTGGTGTCGAATACCGCGCCGCAGGGGACTCCCTCGCCGGCGAAGGCCGCCATGACCTCCCGCTTGTCCCGGGTGCCTGTCCAGTCTCGAATGATCTGGGAAAGCTCCTCGGAGTTATTCTGCCTTTCCTCGGGGCTGGCATACCGGGGATTCTCAATCARGTCTTCCCGTCCCATGGCCCGCATCGCCGCGGTAAACATGCCGGGATTATCCGCGGGGATCATCATGTAAACGTAGTCGTTCATGCCGCCGGGAGCGCAGGCCACCAAMCCGCCCAGRCCWCCGGTGTARGCGCTGCYGGAGAAYTCTTGGCGCGGYTCSGSCGMGCCGTCGYTMAGCGTGCCGGTGAAGCGGACCCTGGTCAAGTTCAGCACCGCTTCCTGCATGGCGACTTCCACCATCTGACCATGGCCGGTAACTCCCCGCTGCACCAGCGCCGCCAATATGCCGATGACCGTGTGCATTCCGGTGCCCGAGTCTCCCACGTTGGCCCCGAGGGGTGATGGCGGCCGGTCGGCCCACCCGGTGACGCTGAGAGCGCCGCTGGTGGCCTGGGCCACCTGTTCAAAGCACTTGTAGTCWGAGTAAGGGCCGAAGGAGCCGAATCCCTTTACCGAGGCGTAGATCAACCGGGGATTGATCTCCTTCAAGTCGTCGTAACCCAACCCCAGCCGGTCCATGGCGCCGGGCCCACGGTTCTCGGCCAAAATATCGGCGTCTTTGACCAAGGTCTTGAATAGCTCAATGGCCTTGGGGTTCCTGAGGTCCAGGGTGGTGCTTTTCTTGTTGCTATTGAGCAGCAGGAAGAAAAAGCTGTCTTTGTCGGCGTCGACCCGGCGTAGCCAGCGGGCCCGGTCACCCTTGCCGTCGGCCATCTCCACTTTGATGACCTCGGCGCCCAGCCAGGCCAACATTTGGGTACACGAGGGACCGGCCTGGTCGTGGGTCATGTCGATTACCCGGATGCCTTCCAATGCTTTTCCCATTTTATGACTCCTTTATATCTGTCTCAAGCGGTGGTTCGACAAGCTCACGACGAACGTTTTTTTTGGTTGTTCGTAGATAGATGTGTTACGGCGTCAGAATAACTTTGCCTCTGGTTCCCCGGCTAGACAGGTGCTGGTGGGCTTTGGCCACCTCGGACATGGGTAACACCTGGTCCACGATCAGTTTGGCCTTCCCATCGGCGAGCATGGGGAACAGTTCCTCCATCGCCGATTTGTGATCCAAACTTCCCACAGGAGAGCGGCCCATGCTGAAGCCTATCACCGTTCGGTTGGCTCCGGTAAAGTCCGCCGAAGCTATCGACGCCGGAGTGTTAGAGGCATTTCCGTAGGATAATAGCCGCCCATAGGCCGCGACGCAACGTACGCTCTTCTCCAAGACCGGTCCTCCCACGCACTCCAGCACCAATTCCACGCCGTTGCCGTGGGTTTCTTCACCTACGATTTCTTCGAAGTCGTGGGTGGTGTAGTTGATGGTTACGTCTGCTCCCAGAGAACTGCAYAGGTCCAGCTTGTCCTGAGTGGAGGCGGTGGCAATGACTTTTGCGCCCCAGGCTTTGGCCAACTGAATCGCCACGGTGCCAACGCCCGAGGCCCCGGCCTGCACCAGAACCGTATCACCGGGTTGCATCTGGCCCCGGGTTTTCAGCAGATGGTAGGACGTTAGAAATACGATGGGCATTCCCCCGGCATGCACTGGGTCGATAGTTTCCGGATACGGAAAAACCAGGTTCCCGTTTACGGCAACGTATTCGGCTTGTCCGCCGGGTCCCATAGCCATCACCTGCTGCCCCACGGATATCCAGTCGACCGCGGACCCAACTTCGACCACCGTCCCCGCCGCTTCCAATCCTAGGGAGGAGGGCAGGTCGGGGCCGGGATAGTTGCCGCCCCGGCGCATGATGTCGGCGTAGTTGACCCCCGCCGACYCCACTTTGATGAGGACTTGGTGGGGCCTTGGCGTGGGTTGRGGAGTWTCCTCCCACTTGAGGACATCCAGGCYRCCGAATTCGTTGATACGGACCGCTTTCATTCGTTTAGTCTCCTTATTAATTACCGGCGCTCATGAAATGTTGGGATTCGCCCCGATGAAATCGGGGTCACTACRAACGGGGGCAGCGATCTTCACCGTTCGYCCTGAGSCTTTCGAAGGACCAGTYCCCATGGCTAATTAAACAAATTTATCAGTAGATGTTGCGGGCGTTCCGCTCGTGACACCAGAGGTCACCAAACAATACCCAACCCTTTACTAGGAACCAAACCACTTGGCAATGCCRCCYTGGACTGCGACCGTACGCGTCCCAGGGGTTCGGYGAACGATGTCTCTCGCCTGCAAAGCCCGCAATACGGCGGCKCCAAGTGCGCCTCCCACGTGCAACCGGCGCTCCGTCCAGTCGGTGCACCCGTAAGCGAACCGGCGTTTCGAACCGGAAGGTGTCAGATCTACACCCTTAGCGGCAAGGGTBTGTTGCCCTAACGGTGTCAGGYGGTAGGACACACGAGGCGAGTCTTGGCTTTCGGTCTGCTCCATCCAGCCTCGGTTCAGCATTTCGTCGAACAACGCTACCCCGGCGACACCGGCAAGATGATCGTAACAAGTCCGTGCCCGGCGCAAGGCCGTGTCGCGCCGCACTTCACGGGCTGCTTGGGCGCTGATCGGRGGTGTGCCAAGACTGGAAATCAATATATTCGCTCGCTCTTAAAAAATCAGGTTCTAGGAGTTCTCGCCGTATGCGATCTGGTTTGACCAGGGCCGATTCACCCCCATCCTAACCTTCCCCCTTTATNGGGGAAGGGACTTGTTCTCTCCCACCCGTTGGGGAGAGTCAGTGTGGGGRTGTTGCTTCTCTCGTCAAGCCTGTCTGATATCGGTGACAGTGTACCCTATCAGGTTATCGTGTTGCATCACTCTAGTCGTTGGACGGCTGGGCCTTGGGACCGCTTTTCATGCTCAATGATATGCGTTTGCGGTCTATGTCTACCTCCAGGACAGTGACTGTAACCCGCTGATTCACTTTGACGATCTCGCCCGGATCGCGYACGAACCGGTCCGCCAGTTGGCTGATGTGCACCAACCCGTCTTGATGAACTCCAACGTCCACGAACGCGCCGAAAGCCGTAACGTTAGTTACCAGCCCCGGCAGCCGCATACCCGTTTCCAGGTCTTGAATGTTCTGCACGCTTTCGTCAAAGGCGAAGGGCTCAAACTCCTGGCGTGGGTCCCGTCCCGGGCGGGCCAATTCCGCCATGATATCCTTAAGTGTCGGAAGCCCTACCGTATYGCTGACATAGCTATCCAGATCGACGCGTGAGCGGATGGCTTCGTCGGTCATCAAGTCATTGACACTGCAGCCTTGGGTCTTGGCCATGGACTGTACTAACTTGTAGCTTTCGGGGTGGACGGCGCTGGCGTCCAGGGGCTGGTCCCCGTTGCCGATGCGAAGGAATCCAGCCGCTTGCTCGAACGCCTTGGGGCCAAGCCTGGGCACTTTGAGGAGGTCACGCCTAGACTTAAATCCGCCGTTGGCATCCCGGTAATCTTGGATCGCCTTGGCCAGGCTGGGGCCCAATCCGGAAACGTAGCTCAAGAGCTGGCGGCTGGCCGTATTGACCTCAACACCCACCCCGTTCACGCAACTTACAACCACGTCGTTCAGCTTGCTTTGGAGRAGACTCTGGTCGACGTCGTGCTGGTACTGTCCCACGCCGATGGATCGGGGGTCGATCTTGACCAGTTCGGCCAGAGGGTCCATCAAGCGCCGCCCGATAGATACCGCTCCCCGGACGGTGATATCCATGTCGGGAAACTCTTCCCTGGCGGCAGGGGAAGCGGAGTAGATCGAAGCCCCGCTTTCGCTGACCATGACGATCTGGATTCCTGAACCCAAACCCAGGCCCCGCAGAAACGTTTCCGTTTCCCGGCCGCCGGTCCCGTTGCCCACGGCGATGACCTGGGGCTGATGCCGCTGACAAAGAGCCAAGATAATCTGAGATGCTTCGGCAGCCTGACGCTCGCCCAGCAGATATATGGTCGTCGATTCGATGAACTTGCCCAGCGAATCCAGGACCGCTATCTTGCAACCCGTACGCAACCCAGGGTCTATAGCCAACAAGCTCTTCTGTCCCAAGGGCGACGCCAACAGTAGTTGACGGAGATTGTCGGCGAAGACACGGGTGGCTACCTCGTCGGCCCGCTCCTTGGCCTCGTTACGCGCTTCGGTCTCCAATGACGGCCCCAAGAGACGCTTATAGCTGTCCTGGATGGCCAGAGATACCTGCTGGGAACTGTCGTTGGAATGCTTTACGAACAGAGCTTCCAGTTCCGTCAGCGCCTCTTCCTCAGGAGGCAACAGATGCAGCGTCAACATGGACTCTTTCTCGCCCCGTAACATGGCCAGAACCCGGTGGGAGGGGGCCTGGGACAATGGCTCTCCCCAGTCGAAGTAGTCCCGGTATTTGGCGGCTTCGCTTTCCTTGCCCTGGGACAGTTTGGAAGTCAGGGCGCCYTTRGTCCAAAACAGTCYCCTGATCTGAGCGCGGGCGGTGGAGTCTTCGCTGACCCATTCGGCCATGATGTCCCGGGCTCCCTGCAACGCCTCGCCGGGGCTGGCGACGCCTTTTTCCGGGTCCACGGTCAAGGCTGCCTCAGCTGCCACGTCCATGTCTTCTTGCTGCCAAAGAAWGCTCGCCAACGGCTCCAGGCCCTTTTCCTTGGCGATGGTCGCTCTGGTTCGGCGTTTGGGACGGTAGGGAAGGTAAATGTCCTCCAATGCCGCCAGCGTCTCCGCTGATTGAACTCGGTCCTTCAACTCCTCGGTGAGCAGGTCCCGCTCCTCCAGAGAAGCCAGGATGGCATCCATCCGGCTTGCCAGTTCCTTGAGCTGGGCCAACCTATCCCGAATCGACTCGATCGCCACTTCGTCCAGGCTGCCCGTGACCTCCTTGCGGTATCGGGCGATAAATGGCACCGTGGCTCCTTCCTCGATCAACGAAACTGTCGCGCGTACTTGARTGGTCAGCAGGTGTAACTCGCCAGCGATCTTGGCGATAAAGCTTTGGTTCATTTCAGTTTGAGTAGTCAATTTCTTGCTGCATCCTTCTCATGCGCCTAATGTCTGGAGCGGCGGGGCATGCAACCATTATACTGAATAGACMSGWCGSMRYRYYKMWMSKMSWKGMKCYTSWRRWKMYMRGYRMYWASMSYGAYRMSRKRSTKKWCKYSCGSCTCTTGCGCCAGGCCAAACCATACTGGCCGCACATCGCCGGGGTATTCCTGTTGGGCCTGCTGGCCACCCCCTTGATGCTGCTGGCTCCCCTGCCACTTAAGATTGCCGTCGATAGCGTGGTGGGATCCAGTCCGCTGCCGGGATTCATGGAACCGGTGACGCCGGATTGGCTATCGGGTTCTACGATCAGACTGTTGAGCCTGGCCGCCGGTCTCCAAGTGATGGTGGTCCTGTTTAGCCAACTGCACGAGTTATGCGGCCATGTATTGCGGGCGCGGGCCGGCGAAGGGATGATGCTCGAATTCCGGTCGGCCCTCTTCCGCCAYGTGCAGCGCCTGTCTCTTTTGTTCCACGAYACCCGAGGCACGGCTGACTCCCTCTACCGGATACAATACGACGCTCCGGCCATTCGGGATATCACCGTCAACAGCATCATCTCTCTGCTGTCGGCGGCGGTGATGCTGGTGGCTACTCTRGTTGTCATCACTCGTCTCGACTGGCAGCTTGCCCTGGTCGCGCTGGTAGTCTGCCCGTTTCTGTTCGTATTCGCCCGCACCTACAACCTGCGGATGCGGCCCCGCTACCGGRAAGTCCGGGRCATGGAGAGCTCGGCACTGCAGGTAGTTCAGGAGGTTTTGAGTGCGTTCCGAGTGGTGAAGGCGTTTGGCCGGGAGGACCGGGAGCAGGACCGGTTTGTGGCCCAGTCTCTAGTGGGGGTGCGCGCCCGCATCCGCCTGTCGTTAGCTGAAGGGACCTTCGGGTTGCTGGTCAACATGACTACGGCGATCGGCACGRCGGCGGTCCTCTTTATCGGGATACGTAATGTTCAGGCAGGAGTCCTGTCGTTGGGTGAGTTACTGATGGTTCTGGCCTACCTGACCCAGCTTTACAATCCACTGCGGACCATCAGCCGGCAAGTCGCCAACCTCCAGTCGTCACTGGCCAGCGCCGAACGCGCTTTCCAACTGCTCGACGAGATACCAGACKTAACTGACCGACCTAGCGCCCGCTCCCTGAAGCGAGCGGCTGGAGARCTTCGATTTAACGGCGTGACTTTCGCTTACGGTGAAAACACGCCGGTGTTGCAGGRAGTGTCTTTCTGTATCGCCCCAGGCACCCGGCTCGGAATCGAGGGGAGGACCGGTGCCGGAAAGAGCACGCTGGTCAGYCTTGCATCCCGGTTCTACGACCCTAGTGACGGTGAGATTCTGTTGGACGGCGTGGACCTGAGGGACTACAAACTGGCGGACCTGCGCAACCAGATGGCCATTGTCCTACAAGACCCGGTGCTATTCTCTACGAGCATCGCCGAGAATATCGGCTATGGGCGTCCCGGAGCGGAATTCTCCCAGATAGTBGAGGCGGCCCAGGCAGCCRASGWTCACGAGKDNNTSGCKRSKCTGCCCGATGGGTACGACACGGCGGTGGGAGAGCGGGGCATGATGCTTTCTGGGGGAGAGCGCCAGCGGATAGCGCTGGCCAGGGCGTTCTTGAAAGACGCGCCCATACTCATCCTGGATGAAYCCACCAGCTCGGTAGACATGACCACCGAGGCCGGGATCATGGAGGCAATGGAGCGGCTGATGGTGGGCCGCACGACTCTGATGATCGCTCACCGGATCAGCACCCTGGACATCTGCGACGCCCGCATCGAGTTGGAACACGGGCGGATCATAAGCACGTCTGGGAACGTTGACCTGGCGCTCAACGTCTCTAGCCTTCAGATTGACGGTTAGCCGAGTACTAGCTCCAGCACTTCATTAAGTTCARATATCCTCGTTCCCTTCCAATCCTCACGATTGCCTTTAACCGTATCGTACGGTGCTCGAATCAACACTGGGTCCATGCCGAATTCAACTGCGCCGGTCAGTTCACTACTCCCTCCATCTCCGACGTACAGGCATCTATCAGGCGCGACTTCCAAGCTGTCGCACACCATCCGGTAGATGCTGGGGTCAGGCTTCGTAAGTTTCACTTCGCAAGAGAAAATGGCTCCGTCTAACAATGCAGCGAAGGGAGTTTCTGGCCACAGGAGCGGGACTTCCGAAGAGCAGTCGCTTATGAGTCCTAGTCTGTATCCAGAAGCCTTCAGTTCCGTGAGGGTTTCAACTGTGTGATCTCGCGGCAGGAGAATACTGCGTAGATATTCAAGCCTAAGTTCCACGGCACGGGYTATTTGCCGAGGATCAGCTTCGACACCGATTTCGCGGCAAATGTGTCGAAAATATTCCTCCATCGAAGGAAATAATCCGGCGTCCCGCTCGTGAACCGTTTCGGACCACARACGAAGCAGATCCGTCTCAGGGATTGACAATGTAGCGGCTACATTCGAAAGCGTTCGATTGTACTCTGAACGCGAGAAATCGAGGAACTCAGTATTGTCGACCAAGGTCCCAAAAAGGTCAAAAATGACGGCATCATATTTCATGRATYAGAGGTCCTAACCCTCAACTGAACATCGGTAAAGGCGGCAGTCACCGAATCACCAATTGGSCGGGGGTCGCCCGAGTATCCACCCTACCCTTTGTWGAGGGAAGTCAATAGGCCCACTATTTCAGAAGCGAGAGGGCGGGTGTGGGAACGGGTGCTAAATCAGAACCGGCTCGGTGTTCTTCTGGTAAACCTGGAAGCGGTGGCGGGTGGTGTCGGCGATGATGACCCGGCCTTTACGGTCGACCTTGACCGCGCAGGGCGCCCAGAGCACTCGCTCGGGTGTGAAGTCGCGGACACCGTTACGCTGGCGGATCATGTCCGGGTTGGACCTGATCTTATCCACGCCCCACTTGGACAGGCCGGCGTCGCCGGTGAATTCGCTGATGAAGCGGCCATCCGGGGTCAGTACCTGGACCCGGTTGTTCAGCCAGTCGGCCACGTAAATATCGCCGTCCTGGTCGACACAGACCCCGGCGGGGCGGTTGAACTGTCCGACGGGTACGTTGGATAACTTGATCCCTCCCATCTTCTGGACGATYGACGTGTCGCCGCCGGTCCCCGGTTGGCCGAAGGATGCCTGCCACTCACCCTGAGCGGTGAACTGCTGGATGCGGTCGTTGCGCCAATCGGCTACGAACACGTTGCCGTCTTTGTCCAGTCCGATGCCCCAGGGAGTGTTCAACTGGCCGGGACCGCTGCCGAAGCTGCCGAACTGACCCAGGTACTCACCGTTAAGAGTAAATCTCTGTACTCGATGGTTCAGGCTGTCCACCACGAACATCGTGCCGTCCTGGCCTATCGCTAATCCGGAAGGGCGGTTTAGCTCCCCGTCTCCCGMGCCGWGGATTCCCCAATCGCGGAGGAACTCGCCGTCCCGGTCGTAGACGTTGATGCGGTTGAGCCATTCGTCGGCGACGTAAACGTTGACGTCGGWGTCCACGGCGATGGAGATGGGCCAGATGAACTGTCCCTTCCCTTCCCCATAAGAACCGAACTCGGTGATATATTCCTCGCCCTCGTCGCCTAGGCGGAACACGTTGATCCGGGTGCCGTCGGAGCGAGACTCATAAGACCGGTTCACCACGTAGATCACGTCGTCGGGAGCCAGCGCCATGTCCATGGGATTTCGGAACCCAGTGCCCTGAAATTCGGACCGTCCGGCAACGAACATAAATGTGAAGGTCCGGTCGTTGATTCCCAGAAAAACGCTGGCCATGGCTTGCCTCCTTAGTGGTTGCGGGGCCTTTCCTAGGCGGTGGGTTGGCTTTGTTGCATAAGGTTNNNNTNRKGGSTRMMGCGTGTGCACGAAACCCATTCGAAACTCAGTCCTACAGAAAGTCCAGTTGCTCGTAGGTTCCACCAACGATGGGTTTGGCGTCCATGCCCATCCAGCGCTCCAGGATGGTGGAGTAGGCGGAGCGGAAGTCCACGTTGTGCTGCAGATTGCCGCCGTCTTCCAGCTTRCCCAGTTCCAGTGAGGGATATTCGCCGTAGATGCCGCCCTTAACGTGCTCACCCAGGGCGAAGGCTACGCCTCCGCTGCCGTGATCGGTACCCGAGCCGTTGTCCATGGCCCGCCGGCCGAACTCGGAGTAGAAGAACAGCATCACGTTGTCGCTGATATTTTGTTCTCGTAGATCGGTCATGAAGCAGTCGATGTTGGTTGAGATGTCCATCAGTAGGTTGGAGTGTCCCACGGCCTGGTTGGCGTGGGTGTCGAAGATGTTATAGGGGGCCGTGGTGAACAGCACCCGAGTGCCGAAACCGGCGTTATGGAYCTGTACCATGTCTTTCAGGTATCTACCGACGTCGCTGTTGCCGTACTCAACCGTGGAGCTGTACTTGCCGGGAGCCGTGCCCAAGATGTCGGCGCCCGCCATCGCTTCCAGGCCGGTGCGGCGTATATAGTCGTTGACGACACCTCGCCCTAGGACCGGGGAGTACATGCGTCCGAAAAGGTCTAGAGCCTGGTCCCGCTGGCCGGTTTCCTCGATATCGGTCAGCAGACCGTAACTGCTGAGATCGCCCACCGAAGCTACCGGGACCCCATCTTTTGCCATGGAACGGGGAAGTCCCCGTCCAAAGTTCACGCCGGTAAGGACGTTCTCTGCTTTGGGGTCTACTTCCTGAATCACGCTGCCTAGCCATCCGATCAAGCCCAGTTCATCGGGCTCGCAAGTGGCCCAGATATCCATGGACCGGAAGTGGGACAGGCTGGGATGAGGATAGCCGACGCCTAGTATGATGGCCAGCTTGCCTTCGTCCCAGTATTTCTTCAACGAAGCCATGGCCGGGTGGAAGGCCAACTCGTCGTTGATTGGGATTACTTGGTCTTCAGCAACGGCCAAAGTAGGGCGGTAATCCCGGTACAGGGGATTGGTATATGGAATCACCGTGTTCATGAAGTCATTCCCCCCGGAAAGGGAAAARACCGCCAGGACCGGGTCTTTGTTAGTGGCAACCATAACTGCCCTCCATATATCTAACCGAACTGGTACCGCCGCGCGATAATTAGCGTTACCAATACCGTTCGTGGTGAGCTTGTCGAACCATCCTTAGGCTGAAGGACCCTTCGACACGCTCAGGGCGAACGGAAAATCTTAACGGCAATTTGTAAACCTAGGTACTTGGCTCTAACCGAACTGAAATTCCGATGTCGTGGCGATGAATTGAAGCATCTCACCGGTGCGTTGGCTAAAGTTTTCCCGCTCTGATTCGGTCCCATGGCGAAGCTCCCCGCCCGCCTGGACGTGGGCAACCAATTCGCTTCGCGTTTCCTCGGCGATCGTCAGCGGCCCGGTCAAGTCCAGGCATCCATCGACGAATTCTTCGGGAGGAATGGAATCGGACCGGTCCATCAGCCGGCCAACGATCGACTTGACGCCCGGCAGACCGGTGTCGCCCAAAAGCCCGGCGGCAAAGTTGATGCGGTCGATGAGGGTGCCGCTGTTGATCCACTCGGCGCCGGTATGCCATCCCTCCACCGTGGGCGGGTTCAGCAGGTCCATGCCCATGTACTTGGGTTCCATGGCCACGAAGAATAGTCCTGGCTGGGGCGAGGTGTGATGGCCTACCATGCGGAGGGTGCCGATAACGACCTCCGCCGGGCTCTTCACCTTGGCGTAATGCACCGATTCCGACTTGAAGAAATCGGAAGTAAACAGGGCCTGCAGCATGGCTTTGATCTCGTATCCCGAGTCGAAGTAGGCTTTCTCCAGTGTATTGATGGCTGCCAAGTCTCTAGGCTGGGACTGGCGCCAGGATGGCACGGGAGGCTCGTCGGCCACGAAGAAGTCGTACATCTTCCTGGCGATGAACCGGGCAGTAGCCGGCTGCTTACAGATGATATCGATGATGTCTTCGCCGTTCCAGGGGCCGGTTTCACCGAGAAATGTCTTATCCTCGTGGTCGTGGTCYGCCGGATCGTAGCGGAATTCGAATGGAGTCCTCCCGTAAGGGAAGACCGGGATGGTGGGAGCCAGGTTCCAGCCGGTAAAAGCCCGTGCGCAGGCCTTCACGTCGTCCTCGGTGTAATTGAGTTCCCCGTCTTTGCCCACCCCCATKGAAAAGAGCTCCAGCAGCTCCCGGCCAWAGTTCTCGTTTACCGCTGTCTTGTGGCTTTCGATATTGTCCAGGTAATAGAGCATCGCCGGGTCTTTGGACAGCATCAGGATCAGGTCCTGGAAGTTTCCCATGCCTTGATCCCGGAACTTGTCGATCTGGATGGCGGTGGTGCGGGCGTTGTCTACTTTGTTGTCGCCGGAGCAGAAAATGGTGTGCCAAAACAGGGACATCTTCTCCTGTAATTGGTGCCGGTTGTTAATCATCCGGTAGACCCACTCGGTCTGACCGGTCTCTACGGCAACTTTGTCGAAGTATGAGGGGTACGCCCGGTACATCAGGTCTTCGTCGATGCCGGGGTCATCCCCAACGTTCAATAGTTCTTCCACCACGTTGTCGTATCCCTGGGCCACCCTTGCTTCCACTTCGTCACGGCTGGCCCCGAAACCGGCGCGGCGAAGCAGATGAGCCATTAACGCGATATCATGGTCAGCCATTGTTCACTCCTTGGACGGGAATGGGGAATGATATTTTTCAGCGTTGATAAGCTGGTGGATCTATGCGTGTGGGTCGAGGCACGACCAACATATGGCCATAATTTCGTTACTCAGGTCACCATTAAATAGAGTCGTTTGGCCCCTGTCAATCATCCCGGTGGACAAGGCCTTGTATGGGAAGTACCATTGGCCCACGTACACCGGAAGGTATCGAGGCTGGGCTAACACCGTCCACGGCATCTTTAGGCTCGCATCTGGGCGAGCATGCTGGCTCCATATCGAGGAGTAAGTCGATGAAAGCGTCCTATTTCGGCCCCATGGGATATTCTCAACGCCACGAATTCCCAGACGGCTGGCCGATTCCCCCGGCTTATCACGACCCGGAAACTTCGGTGCGAAGTTATCAGGAAGGGATGGAAGAGTGTGAGTTCGCCGAAGAGATGGGCTTCGAGTGGATCAGCTTATCCGAGCATCACTACTCCGGCCGTATCGCCACCGGAAATCCGGCGGTAATGGCGGCGGCGGTTGCCGAACGATGCAAGAAAGCCAAGATCGCCATCTTGGGGCAGTTGTTGCCCCTTAACAACCCGATCCGAATAGCCGAAGAGTTGGGCATGCTGGATAACCTGACCAACGGGCGTCTGATCATCGGCTTCTTAAGGGGTACGCCCAACGAGGACCAAACCTACGGCGTGAACCCGGCGGAAGGCAGGGGCAGATTGTTGGAGGGCATGGCCTTGGTCATCAAAGCGCTGACCGAGCCCCAGCCTTTTTCTTGGGAAGGGCGATATTACCAATTCCGTACCGTGTCGGTCTGGCCGCGTCCCGTCCAGCAGCCGTTGCCGCCAGTCATCGTGGCAACCCGAAGCGACGATACCGTCGAGTACGCCGCCGCCCACCGGCTGGGACTGGGTATCTCTTTCATTCCAGTGGAACAGATGGCGAAGGTCACCGGCAAGTACTACCAATGGTGCCAGGACGCCGGGTGGGAACCCGAGCCTGACCAGGTGGTCTACCGGGGGAGTATCTATCTGGCGGAAACCGATCGGCAGGCTGACGAATGGTTGGAAAGCAGGCGGAGCGCGGCTCCGGCCCGGGGTGGTATCGCGATGGCAGGCAACGTGCCGGGAGCAGTCCAGGCGGCCCGCGCCGGTCAGGAATTCGACTTGCGTAGCGTCCTCGCCGGCAGCGCTACCGGGGATGTGGCCGGGCCCGCGCGGTCGCTGAGYTTCATGGGCGGTCCTGACACCGTTGTCGAGCAGATTAAAGCGTTTCACGACCAATGCGGCGCCGGAGTCGTCGATCTATTCTTCCAGCAGCCCGGCGTCGACCACCGGGGCGTGATGAAGCAGCTTGAGTTGTTCGGTAGGGAAGTACTGCCTCGGATCAAAGAGTTTTAATCCCCTCACCCCGCCACCGATTCCATCGTCGGCACCCCTCTCCCGCCGGGAGAGGGGCCGGGGGTGAGGAATYACTGCGTACTAGATCGATCAAGGACGATTCATGTCGGAACAGGAATTCACAGAGGCTTATGTTGAGGTAGACGGCTTCCGRATCCGCTACCGGCAGGCCGGACAGGGCGAGACCGTTGTGATGCTGGACAGTTCGGTGTGGGGCTGGTCTCCGCTGAACGACRCACTGGCCCAATCGTATCGAGTGATTGTCTTTGAAGTGCCGGGGATGGGCCTATCATCGCCAAATGCCACCTCCGAATCGGTAAAGGACCTGGCCAACATCATGGCTCAARCCGYCGCGGCGGTGGCGCCCGGCAATTTCACCCTCATCGGCACGTCCTTCGCCGCCAACGTCGCTCTATGGCAGGCCCTGTTGACGCCTGATCCCATAGAAGCCCTGGTGCTGATCTCGCCCACGGCGATCAAGCCCGTGTCTGGCTCATTCTCTGGAACTCCGGAGGAATCAAAGGCGCGGCTGTTCACCCACCCGGAAAACGTACCAGAATTGCCTTTGGGAGATCCGGATATTATCGCCAAGGAGCAGGCTCTTGCGCTCCGGCTGGGCGGGGCAATCCACGATACTGAGGTTGAAGGCAAGCTTGGGGACATTCGGTGCGCCACTCTCATCGTCTTCGGTTTGGCGGACAAGACCGTGGAGTCAGCGGCGGCGGCCATATACCGGGAGAAAATCGCCAACAGCAACGTTTCCATCGTGTACGACGCGGGACACGTGATCGTGGCGGAGAGGCCSGAGGCTCTAATCGACGCGGTATCCGACTACGTGGAGCGCCGTGAGACTTTTATCGTCGGACGCCAGCGGCGAATCATCAACCCGTAGAAAAGTAATACTGAGGTGATTTAATATGGTCCGCGTGCCTTATGTATCTCGAGAAGAATTGGACGCCGAGGGGCAGCAGATCTATGACAAGATTCGCCAAGACCGGAACACGGAGGAAGTTGGCCTGCAGTTCAGGGCATTGCTGAACAGCCCCCAGGCCGCCGGGCACCTGACCTCCTTGGGCGCCTCGCTACGCTTCCAGAGTTCCATGCCGGAGAACCTGAAGGAATTGGCGATCATACTGGTGGCCCGGGAGTGGAACAGCGATATTGAATGGACCGGCCATTCCATCTTGGCCGCCAAGGCCGGGGTCAGCGATGCCTCCATAGAGGCGATCCGTACTCRGCGTACTGCCGAAGGATTGAGTGGGGACGAAGGGGTGATTTCCCGGTTCGTTCACGAGATGATACAGGACAAGCAGGTGTCGGATGGGACTTATGCCGATGCGGAGAAACTGGTTGGACAGCGGGGGGTTGTTGACCTGACGCTGACGGTTTCTTATTACAGCGCGTTAGGCCTGGCCCAAATCGCTCTGCAATTGGAGATGGGTCCGGGAAGGGTGTCTACGCTGTAAGGCCTGGCTTCCACCGGAAGCCAGGGCATGAATTGAGCAGGCTCTGATGTTCAACAAGATAGATGCGAGTCACCCACACTGCCCTGAGCGCAGCTGAGGGCAGGCTCTAACCTTYCCCCGTCGACAGGGAAGGGATTTTTCCTCCCCTCTTATACTTCGGAGAGTTAGAGTAGGGGTTCGCCGCCTGCGCCAATACCATGGAGTATCGGCGCTTGGGTCCCTGTGAGAATGTCCTTAATCGGAGATTATCTCTCCAGCTTTAAGACGTTCCAGATATACATTCACCGTATTCGCGGCTATCGCCAGCCCGGCGCTCTGGATGCCACCGYTCACGGTCTTAGCATCCACGATACCGGCCACTTCTCCGTAGAGATTCAGCACCGGGCCTCCGCTGTACTCCCAGCCTAGCGGGACGTTGATCTGCAGCCARCGGATGTTGCGGCCCRCGTCGATCTTCAGGTCTGAAACCACCCCTGAAACCAACTTGATYTCRTYGGGGGACGTGGTGTAACCCAAGGCGAATACTTCCGACCCGGCTTCGACCTGCCCGACATCAGCCAGCTCCAACCAGGAAAGGCCTCTGGCTTCRATTCTGATCAGCGCTATATTCCGAAGCAGGTCTCGGCCCACAACCTGACCGGCATGGGTGCTGCCGTCTCTGAGCGACACGGAAACTACTTCAGAATCGCGGGTTGCGTGATTGTTGGTGAGGATCAACCCGTTAGGGTCGATGATAAACCCGGAGGCAGTGGAATCTCCGGCCTYGATTCGCACGATCGCCGCGCTGGCCTGGCCGATGGTGTCCTCTTGCGTCAGCGGTGCGCGGGAGCTCRTCTCAGGAATGAACACCGATGCCTGATTCACCTCCACTCCTCGCTTTCTGGGCGCCCACCGGGGAGCCAAGTCTAGGCTATCGTTGTCGGTCAATTGGTTGATCTGGTCCCCGACCCGCGACATTGTATATATCTCCCAATCYTTRTGCTTGCCCCCGGAAGCGAAAATTATGCGGCGGCCATCCGGCGACCATGACGGAGATGTATCCTCAACCCGGTTGGACGTTAGCTTTCGAACATCGGTGCCGTTGGATTTCATCAGATATATCTCGCTGTCCCCATCCTGACCGGAAATGAACAATATCTCGGCGCCATCGGGAGACCAACGAGGGTGGCTATCCGGGCCGGGCCGGCTGGTTAGCCTGGTCATCTCTCCACTGGATATCCTCACCATGTAGATATCAAGATTACCGTCTCTGTCCGACGCGAATAGGAGGCTCTCTCCGTCGGGCGACCAGGCGGGGTTTTGGTCCWCTGCYGGGTGGTCGGTAATTCTTACCGGGTTACCGCCGTCAACGTCCATCACGTATATCTCGCCATTCCCGGCGACGTTGGACGCATAGGCGACCCGGTTGCCGTTGGGTGACCAGTCTGGGTCCGAGTCCACTCCCGAATCGGTAAGCAAGACGTCCCAGATCCCGTCGTCGTTGGTGGAGACGATGTAGCGGCTATCGAAAAAATCGAAGTCGGAAACTATACGCCTTCCGTCCGGTGACCAGGAGAACACCACCGGGGCCGCTCCAGTGGTGATCCGGCGCACGGCGGTGCCGTCTATGTTCATTACGTAAACGTCAAGCTGGCCGTCGTTGCGGTCCGAGATGAACGCGACATGGTCCGGCTCTATCGTTAAAGCGGCCTCCCCGGACCGGATGAGGTTGTTCTGTATGGCCATCGCTTTGACCGCGTTTACTTGGTTGACGGGGGTGTCCCCTGAGGAAAACAATCCGTCGATGTCGATGGTCCCAATGTCCTGGTTCAGCGTCCAGGTTATATCCAATCCGGAGATACGGTTGCCAAACCGGTCAACCCCTGCCGCTACGTACTGCTGGTTCATACCCATGCCGATAGCTACCGCATCGGGAGCAACCACCACCCGGTCCAAAGGTCCTGGAACAATGGTTACCGCGACTGTGGCAGTCAGCCCGCCTGGGCGGACGACAACCTGGATGGCGCTTGGATAAATGCGCGCCAATTCCCCGGCARTCAGKGTGTTRGCGGAAGAGATGGAGCCTACTTTGGGATCTTCCACCGACCAGATGATACCCGAGGTAGGGGCTACGTTTCCGTATTGGTCTACAACGAGGGCTTCCAGCGTGACCGGCTCTCCGGCGGCCACCAATACGGCGGGAATAGTCACCTTGGCTGGAGGCTCAGGATTCACGGTGATGGACGCGGTAGCCTCTACGGAAAGAATGGCGGCTGTCACCCCGTCTTCGTAGAAGCCGGCGACGTTGCCTGCGGTCACCAGGCCGCTGGCGCTGATTGTTCCGATACGGTGGTCGATGCGCCAAGTTAATCGGGCGTTGGGGAGGGGATTGCCGTAGATGTCCACCGCCGTGGCGGTGAACTCCTGGCTTTCACCGATGTTCAACTCGACCGTATCCGGCTTTAGCCGGACCTCAGTTAATACTCCGGGTTCGATTGTAACGTCGGCCGTGGCGGTCTTTGTGGCTGGTCCCTGAGTGACGACGGCTTTTATCACCGCTTCATATTGTCCGGCTTTGGTGCCGGCCGTGAATATTCCGCCCGCATTGATCTGTCCYGCCGAATCTCCGGCGGAAAGTTCGCTGGCTAATCCGGAAATCACATTTCCGAACCGGTCAAAGGCTGTGACCGTGAACTGTTCCGATCCCGCCGCGATCACGTTCGGGTTGGATGGCTCTAAAACGATTCGATGCAACAGGCCGGGCTCGACCACTATCGTGGTGGTGGCCAGCGCGATAGTGGTATCATCTCCCGTCTTGGCTATCGCCAGGGCTACTTCGTACGTTCCAGACTTAACGTATTGATGGGATACGGTTTCGCCGATCAGGTTGGTTGCGGCAGACTCTCCGTCTCCGAAGTCCCATCGAAAGTTGTCGGCATTCAACGACTGATTAGTGAACTGGACGCTCAAAGGAGCTTGGCCGGCGGTGACACTAGCTGTCAGAGCCGCCTGTAGACCGGGGCCGGACTGGCTACCGGAAGCCGGTGACTGAGATGGGCGTGATCCAACCTCCGGCGTGGAAACCACAGTGGCGGTGGGCAGCACTTGGGGCGTGGGAGTTGGGTCGGGCTTCTGCTCTAGGGCTGGGGTAGGAGTGGGACCGCTGGCGTCCGTTGACTTGTCACCATCGACCTCGGAGGAAGGAGTGGTCGATTCTTCCCCTTGAGTCGTATCGTCAGGGTTTTCATCGGACCGGAATGGAAGTCCACAGCCAGCCAGAATCAGCAGCAATAGGAACGACCAGCCCAGCAACTCWAGCCTACCAGGGCACCTCGCCTTCAACATCGTCACAACCCCCCGGTATCATTCCGGGCTCCCGTGTTTATTACGATTCCATACGGTCCGGYCCGGCGTCACGGAATATATTTATGTCGTCAGATCTTCCACGTCGGCCGGTTTGGCTTATCCAGCCGTTCATAATTCAGCCTGGGCCGGCAARCCAAAATCCGCTTTGTAGGATAGTCAACGGGAACAAYTGGTAGAAATATAAAATATTGTTTAGCGATTGTTCAAGGATTTTAAGCCACTGGTTATGACCACTTGGCAGCATTGGGTTGCTTGCCGGGTTCTAACTTCCCGAAAAATTGCCGTTCCCGGCGGTTGTATCAGGCTAGTGTGTGACCATACCTGCTACAATATCTGTAGACATGAGGRCAGGGAGGGCCAATTGAGATTTCGGCCTAAACTTGCTCGCCCGATGATTGCCGCATTGATAGCGACGCTGATCGCCGGTTTAATTTCGGGCCCGGCCGTCATCCAGGCAGCGTTGGAGCCTGGCGGTCATGTTGGCGCTTCGCACGTTTCCCGGCCACCCGCCGCCGCGACCCCCAAAATAGAAGCAACTCCTAAGACCGCCGTAGTCAACCAAGCGGTCGTCCTGATCGGCGGTGGCTTCAGCGCCAAGTCCGTCGCTGGGGGGACGGGGAGTGGTGGTAGGCACCAGATCACCGGGACTGGGTCCAGCACGATAACCATGGGCGGAACTGTCATACAGTCGCCCTACATAACCTATCCCATCGACCTGGACGACGGTGGCAGTTGGGTAGCTGAGATAATTATCGAAGGCAATTCCTCCACCCTTGGGGCGTCTAACCTAGTATTTAAGGCTACAGACACCGGGGGCGCTTCTGCATCGGCCAGCGTGTCCTTGACGAAACCGAAAATTTCCTTGGACGACGACGAAAGCCGCATAGGCACCAATGTGAAGATAAACGGAGTTGGGTTTCCGGCGACCAACGTCCTCTCAYCTAATAGCTTCCGGGTGAATCTCACCTACGGGTCCAACAACCTGACCTCCGTGACTCCCGACACGGACGGCGAGTTCGAAGTCACCATCATCGTCCCAACTTCGGCTCTGATTCCTTCCACAAACACCATCACCGCGACGATTGTGGGGACCACAACAACGGCGGAAAAAGACCATTCCGTCCCGGCTGCCAGCACCAGCGTGGCCCCTTCGGCGGGCCCAAGCGGCACCACCGTCACGGTGACCGGGACCAACTTTCGTGCCTTTCKCACTATTACCGACGTGACCATCGGAGTTCTGACGATCTTGCGGTCATCCGAGACCACCGACGCCGATGGAGGTTTCACCATCACCGGAGTCGTGCCCGTGCTACCGGCTGGGGTCAAGGTAGTGTCCTCAACCGTCGGTGGCGTCAAGTCATTCTCAAGCTTTAACGTTCTCCAACCTGATGTGCCGCCCACGCCAACATTTGCGCCTACACCCACTCCGGCGCCCTCCATCACGCCGGCGATCGRCCTTGCGCCCTTGATCGACGACGAAAAGKTGGTACGGGTGTGGCACTTCGACCCCTCTGCCCAAGATACTCCGCCCAGTTTTGGCTGGGCTMTATACGACCCTAGGCCCATATTTGCCMTTGCCAATACGGTGACGCGTCTAACGACGGGTAAATTCTATTGGGTGAGCGTGAAAGAGGGCCGGACGGTAACGCTCAACGGCAAAGAAAGGGTGCTTTTCGCCGGTTGGAATCCGGTCTCCTGGTAACTTGATTATCGTTAAAGCCYCCGTCCCTGTAATGTCACTGCTCCTGTGCGATAATATGGCTCTAACTTGGACCGCCGGCGATTTTTCGGGGTTCATGCGCTAGACGGATGGGAGATTCAGTGGCAACACAACGCATTAAGAGTCACAGGTAGYAGATTGGAAATAGTTGTCAGATTTTTCGCACTCTATCGGGAAAGAGCCGCCTGTAATTCTCATTTATTGACTCTGTCCGAAGGGGCCACGGTGGCCGATATGACGTCGGAGATCAGAAATCTATTTCCACGGCTGGCGCCGCCGGAAGTGAAGATTGTCGTGGCGGTTAACGCCGACTACGCCGAGCCCGGAGACCTCTTGCACCAAGGCGACGACGTATGCCTGATACCACCGGTCAGCGGAGGATAATGCCATGATCGAAGTCACCCACGAACCTCTCGACCCGGAGGCTGTCACCAGAAAAGTAGTCAAAGATACCAACGGCGCGGTTGTGACTTTCCTGGGCACTACCCGGGACAACTTTGAGGGAAAGCGGGTTATCACCCTGGAGTACGAAGCTTTTGAAGAGATGGCCGTTAAGAAGCTGGAAGAGATTCGGCAAGGATTGATGGCCGAGTTCCAGATTGAAGATATTGCTATCGCCCACCGCATCGGCCGGGTGGACATCGGGCAGATCAGCCTGGTCGTTGCGGTAGCTTCACCRCACCGCAAGGAAGCTTTCTTGGCCTGCCACGAGGCGGTTGACCGGCTAAAAGCGACAGTCCCCATCTGGAAGAAGGAGATCTATGAGGACGGGTCCAGGTGGGTTGCTTGCGAGGACCATGATTTTCRCGCGCCGGAGGCGGCAGCACCGGTGACGGCCGAGGACGGCTAGAGATCGATCCGGCTGGGGAGTAAATCGTCTGGCCAACGGGCTTATTCGGTAGCCACAGCTTCCCGGTGCTCAAGCCGTTCACCCAAACCGGCTTTGATAGCCTGACTCACTGTTCGAGCGAAAACAAGGCCCATTCCGGGAGGGCGGGCCTCCGCATCCAGGGCTGTATCGGGTAATACCGCACGAGTCAGACCCAGCCTCTGGGCCTCTTGTAGGCGGCGTTGCGCTTGAGGCACCGTACGTACTTCGCCACCYAGACCCACCTCGCCAAACACAACCATTTCCGAGTCCAATGGGCGGTTGTGCAGGCTTGACGCAATGGCCAGGATGATGGCCAGRTCCGCCGCTGGCTCGCTGATCCGCATTCCCCCGGCCACGTTGACGATTATGTCTTGGCCGGAAAGGTCCAATCCGGCCCTCCGCCCGGMAACCGCAGTCAACATCAAGAGCCGGTTGTGATCCACACCGTTGGCTACCCGCCTGGGCGAGGGGAGATGGGAGAACGAAGTTAGGGCTTGAACTTCCAGAACCAACGGTCGGCTCCCTTCCAGCACCGTCACTAGGGCAGACCCGACGGCCTGATCATACCGCTGGGCCAGCAAGGTTTTGGAAGGGTCRACGACTTCGACTAGACCGGCCCCAGACATTTCAAATACACCTACCTCGGCGGTAGAACCGAATCGGTTCTTGGCGCAACGGAGCAATCGAAAAGCACCGTACTCTTGGGATTCCAGGTAGGTGACGACGTCTACCATATGCTCGAGGACCTTTGGACCCGCTACCGAGCCGTCTTTAGTCACGTGTCCGGCCAGAAACACGGGTGTTTGCCGGGCTTTGGACCACCGCATCAAGCGTAGTCCAGCCTCCCGAATCTGGGCTACGCTTCCGGGGCCTGAGGGTGTGTCCCTGCTGTAAAGGGTTTGAACCGAGTCGATTATCGCCAGGCCCGGCCGGTGCTCTTCCAACCTATCCACCACCACGTCGACGTCGGTTTCGGATAGTAGAAAGATTCCCTTTCCGGCAAAGCCCAATCTTTGAGAGCGGAGTTTTATCTGGTGAGGAGACTCCTCCCCGGAAACATAGAGCACGGATCGTCCGGCGGTGGCCATATCCTGAGCGATCTGAAGGAGCAAGGTGGACTTCCCTACCCCCGGCTCGCCCGCCAACAATACAACCGAGCCAGGCACGATGCCGCCGCCGAGCACCCGGTTGAGTTCTTGGCAGGGCAACACGATGCGTTGCTGGCTGTCCAACTCCAGAGCGGAGAGTTCTTGGACGGGTTCTGACTGGGTGGGGATCCAACTTGAATTCGTTGGCTTAGTTCTTGCCGGAGTAGCTTCCACCAGAGGTTGCCCGGACTGGCAAGTTGGGGCGGGGCAGAAGCCCATCCATTTAGGGCTTTCGTAGCCGCATTCCGGACAAAAGAACACGGTGCGAGACCGTTCTTTAGGACGGGTCACCGGCCTCCCTCCAACACAATCTACTTCGGATCACCGGCGGTGATGATCTCCTAAGGTGACTCGCGCCATTATAACAGCGAAGGCCCCGYTWWARCGGGGCCTTCTGTCAGTACCATTAGTTTGTTGATGGGCTTTTGAGGTCTACGCTGGGGACCCCGCCTCGACGGGCGCCTCGTCGTCGGCACTGGCCTCGTCGTCGTCGCTGGCGTCATCACCGGTGCTGCTCTCGACGGCTTTTTTCTTGGTGCGAATCACGATCTTGTCGTCTTCAAAGTCCACCACCGCCACATCCCCATCGTTTAGGTGCCCGCCCAAGACCTCATCGGACAGAGAGTCTTCAACCTCGTTCTGTATCAAGCGCCGCAAGGGACGAGCGCCCAACACMGGGTCGAATCCTTTTTCGSCCAAGTGCTTTTTGGCCTCCTCGGTTATTTCCAGGCCGATCTTCTTTTCGTCAAGTTCCTTCTTGACCTGGTCCATCATAAGATCGACTATGGACAGTATCTCGGACTCGTCGAGTTGATGGAACACCACGGTGGCGTCGATCCGGTTTAGGAACTCGGGACGGAAGAAGCGYTTGACTTCGTCCATGACTTTGTCTTTCATCCGGTCGTAGCTSGCMGCCGCCGTYTGAGCRTCGYCGCTCTTAACKGTGAAGCCCAGGGTYGTTTCCCGTTTGATCAAGTCCGACCCCAGGTTGCTGGTCATCACCAGGATCGAGTTTCGGAAGTCGACCCGCCGCCCACGGGCATCGGTCAACTGTCCAGCGTCGAATATCTGCAACAGGAYATTGAAAACGTCTGGATGGGCCTTCTCRATCTCATCCAGCAGAACKGCGCAATAGTTCTTTCGGCGCACACCCTCCGTGAGTTGCCCCCCTTCGTCGTATCCCACGTACCCGGGAGGGGCGCCGATCAACCTGGCTACAGTATGCCGCTCTTGGAACTCGGACATATCCAGGCGAAGCATCGCGTCTTCGTTTCCGAACATAAATTCGGCCATGGCCCGGACCAACTCGGTCTTACCTACCCCAGTGGGGCCTAGGAACATGAACACGCCGATGGGCCTTCGAGGGTCTTTCAGACCGGCTCTAGCCCTYCGAACCGATTTGGCGATGTTGACGATGGCTTCGTCTTGGCCGATTATGCGCTTGTGAAGCTCCTGCTCCATGTGGAGCAGCCGTTCCGTCTCTTCAGCGGCCAGGCGGGTAACCGGAATCCCGGTCCACATACTGACTACTTCGGCTATGTCCTCTTCAGTGACCACCKYCCGGTCTTTGCCCAGGCCTTCTTGCCACTCCTTCTCCAGAGTGTCAAGTTCATCGGAGTACCGCAGCTCCCGGTCGCGTAGTTCGGCGGCCTGCTCGTATTGCTGCGAGGCAATTGCTTCGTCTTTTTCCTTCCGGACCTGCTCCAGAGATTCCTTGGCGTCTTTCACCGAAGTGGGGGTTACACTTCCCCTAAGACGTACCCGGGAGCCGGCTTCATCGATCAAGTCGATGGCTTTGTCGGGCAAGAACCGGTCGGGTATGAAACGAGCCGCCAACGTGGCCGCCGATCGGATGGCCTCATCAGTGATATYCACCTTGTGGTGGTCTTCGTAGCGGCTCCTGATACCCATCAGTATCTCTATGGTGTCGTCGTTAGAGGGCTCCTCCACCCGCACCGGCTGCAACCGGCGTTCTAGGGCAGGGTCTCGCTCCACGTACTTGCGGTAATCGTCCAGAGTGGTGGCGCCGATGCATTGCAACTCGCCCCGGGCCAGGGAAGGCTTGAGTATGTTGGAGGCGTCCACCGCCCCTTCSGCTGCTCCTGCGCCAACGATGGTGTGTATCTCGTCGATGAAYAGGACGCAGTTGCCGGAGCTCTTTATCTCTTCGATTACTTTCTTAAGCCGTTCTTCGAACTCCCCCCGGTATTTGGTGCCGGCAACCAAGGCACCCATGTCGAGAGTGACCAATCGCTTGCCTTGAAGGGTTTCCGGGACATCGCCGGAACCGATGCGTTGTGCCAGGGCYTCAACGATGGCGGTCTTGCCAACACCGGGCTCTCCCACCAAAACRGGATTGTTCTTGGTACGACGGCTGAGAATCTGCACTACGCGCTCAATCTCTTTTTCRCGGCCTATCACGGGGTCGAGTTTGTCGCTCCGGGCGGCCACGGTGAGATCCACGCCCAATTGGTCTAGGGTGGGGGTGCGAGAAGTACTCCGGGAACCTTGGCTGCCGCTGCCGGAACTGTGGCTCAAGATGCGGTGGGTCTCGGCGCGGACTTTGTCCAGAGTGACGCCCAGACTTTCCAAAACCCCGGCGGCCACTCCCTCGCCCTCGCGCAATAGCCCAATAAGCAGGTGTTCGGTGCCGATGTAGGTATGGTTCATCCGGCGGGCTTCATCTACGGCCAACTCCACGACTTTCTTGGCTCGCGGCGTCAGTCCGATTTCCCCTTGGGCCGGCTTCTCGCCGCGCCCGATAATAAACTCGACGGCTGACCGAACCTTGCTCAAGTCAACCTCGAGACTGGAAAGGACTCGAGCGGCGACTCCTTCGGTTTCCCTTACTAGGCCAAGGAGGATATGCTCGGTCCCGATATAGTTGTGGTTAAACCGCTGGGCCTCTTCCTGAGCCAGAGATAATACCCGGCGTGCTCTTTCGGAGAATTTCTCGAACCTACTTCCCATACTAATGCTCCTGGTGGTGAAGGTGAGTTGCCTCTACCGCTGGAGTGTCTCCATATTGGGTTTGTGGCCGCACAGCAACTGACRTCCWCCCCACTTGTTATCCACCAAGCTCCAAGAATCGAGGGCGCTGGAGCCTGCYCGTTTCTAAACTAGGGTCCCAATYTAAGATTATAGATTACGCCCAACATTGTGTAAAGGCATAAACCCATCTTTTTGGGCGGTGGAGAAGCTGGATTTGGTTGTTACAGGTGCCGTGGCTGAGAGCTTGGCCACAGGATCCAAACGGAGATCCACAGAATTCAAGAGGCCGGCTACCGGCCATGGTTCCATGGGTTGGACCTGACTGTNNGAAGTAGATTTATACCCCCCGGCGGTGACCTATTTTCCCACCCCGTCACCAAGGCAGTATCGTGGGCGCTGCAGCGTTTCACTACCGTGTTCGGGATGGGAACGGGTGGGTCCGCTGCGCTAGAACCACCAGAGAGTAAATCTGACAAGAGTATGCACTATTTTTCACAACCTGGCAAGAGCTTTGACACGTCAAAAATGTATCAAGCCGGAGGTAAATAGACGGTTATTGCAGGTGATTAGTGATTGCGGGCCATGCTCGAGATTCGAAAGKGGGTCTGGCTGAGTTAATGGCAACTATGTCCATGGGTTCTCCCCGTTGACTTCCGGCTCRAGTTACTGATAGAGTCGAATGAACATAAAACGTAAATTTAGTCGAGGTAAGTGGCGATGCCGAGACGCCTGTTCAAGGAACTGGAAAGGTCCTACGGCTTYGATGAAGTGGCGATCGTTCCAGGCCAGGTGACGATAAACCCCGATCTGACCTCGACCAAAATGACCATTGGCAACATCTCTCTAGACATACCCGTTCTGGCATCGGCCATGGACGGCGCCGTGTCTCCTCATTTCGCTACATTGATGCACCAGATGGGCGGTCTCGGTGTTCTTAACGCCGAGGGGTTGTACACCCGGTACGAAGACCCATACTCCGTTCTTGAAGAGATCATGTCCATCCCGCAGTCCGAGATTACCGAGCATCTTCAGCACGTGTATTCCGAACCGATTCAGGAAAACTTGGTGGCGCAACGAGTGCAGGAGATYCGGGAGTCCGGCGCGACGTGCGCCGTTTCCTTTACTCCTCAGAACACCAAGCGCATGTCCCCGGTGGCCGTGGAGGCCGGGGCGGAGATGGTGGTGGTGCAGTCGACGGTAACAACCGCCAGGCACATGTCCAGAAGCTACCGCGGTTTGATCTTCTCGGAAATGGTCAGTTCGCTTAAAGTTCCGGTGGTAGTTGGCAATTGCGTAACGTATTCCGTTGCTCAGGAGTTGATGGAGACCGGCATCGACGGCATATTGGTGGGTGTCGGGCCTGGGGCCGCCTGCACTACACGGGAAGTGGTCGGGGTGGGTGTCCCTCAAGTTACGGCCACGTTGGAGTGCGCCGCCGCCCGTGAGGACTATTTCCGCCGCACCGGCCGTTAYGTCACCGTTATCACYGACGGCGGCATCCGCACCGGCGGCGACTTTTGTAAGGCGATAGCCAGCGGCGCCGACGGGGTTATGCTGGGTACGCCGTTCGCACAAGCTGAAGAAGCTCCGGGRCGCGGTTACAACTGGGGCATGGCCAATCCCCATCCGGAGTTGCCTAGGGGGACCAGGATAAATGTAGGGACCAAGGGTACTCTACAGCAGATACTCTACGGCCCAACATCCAAGACTGATGGCACCCAGAACCTGATTGGCGCTCTCCGTGTCTGCATGGGGATGTGCGGAGCCTACACCGTACGCGACCTTCACAAGGCTGAAATGGTCGTRGCGCCCTCCATYAAGACCGARGGCAAATACTTCCAGATGTCCKAGTAGTCCGTTTCCCCAAACCTCGGCTCTTCCGTCTGCTCCCACTCCTCTTTMATTCATAGCACCCCTATGGTAAGGGCGTCTGCGGAASCTCCTAGCGCCAAAATCGGGCTAGACTTYTGCGCTACATTCATCTACGGTAGGAGCGATTAAATCCCGTTTGCCACTATATGAAAATTCTAGTCCTGTCGCTCCCGCCCCATTTCCTAAGGAGGTAGCCGCCATGGCAACCAGGAATTCTACCATCCAGATCCTGGACCCTCGCGCTGAAGACGTGCCCGAGGAGGTAGGCCTTAATACCAACCTTCCCAGCCTCAAGGGCAAAGTGGTCGGTCTTCTGGAAAACCGCAAGTACCACGCAGATGCCTTCCTCCAAGAGTTGAAGGAGGTTCTCGTGCAGGACTACGGCGCTCAAAAAGTGGTTTACGCCACCAAGTTCAGCTATAGTGCGCCCTGCGCCGCGGAAAYCCTGGATTCTCTGGCCGAAGAGTGCGACGTGGTGATTCACGGTGTGGCGGATTGAGGGTCCTGCACGACGTGGGGTCTCCACGACACAGTAGYCACCGAGTCCAARGGAGTGCCGTCTCTGAGCGTAATCACCAGTTCATTTACCCGGGCGGCCCGGGCCCGTACGTCCGCTCTGGGGATGCCTGGAGCAAGAATCGTGGTCATACCCAGCCCCCTGGTCACCAAGTCTGTCGATGACGTAAAGCAGATGGCCCATGACTTCGCACCCGAGATTGTCGGCCTATTGACCAGCGAGATCTCGGCCACTTAGGTCTAATGTTCTCGATGATGAAAAATAACTGTAGCCGCAGCCATATATTTTGAGCACGTCAAATCTCCAGTCCCGGCGGATCGATGTCGAAGATTCCTTCGATGCGATTCAAGACTACTATGATGAACAAGGCTGGACCGACGGGCTGCCGGTGGTGCCGGCGACCGAAGAATTGGTTCGCCGTATGCTGGCTGGATGCGAGGGCGCGCCCAACGACTCTCTGGGAATAATTCAACCCCGCAACGCCAGAGTTACCCTGGAAAAGATCGCTATCAACGCGGTGATGGCAGGATGCCGGCCGGAGTACTTCCCGGTGGTGGTGGCCGCCGTTAAAGCCATGCTCCAAGACGAGTTTAACGTTGCAGGGGTGTCGTCTACGACTGGAGGCGCAACCCCAGCGGTTATCGTAAACGGACCCATCGCCCGGCAACTGGGCATTAACGGSGACGCCGGATGCTTTGGTCCGGGCTATCGAGCCAATTCATCGATCGGCCGGGCCCTTCGCCTGATGATCCGGAATGTGGGTGGACTCATCCCGGGGGAGATGGACAAGGCTACTCTGTCGACTCCCGCCCGTTTCTCTTTCTGCTTCTCGGAGAACGAAGAGCGCAGCCCTTGGGAACCGCGCCACTTGGAACTGGGTTACAGTCCCAGCGATAGCATCGTCACGGTCGCTGGGATCCGGGGAATCTACGTGGTGATGGAAACCACGGTGCCCACGGGTTTCGAAGTTCTGCAGACGTTGGTTGGCACGATGACGGGGTCGGGAGTTTCCAACTACTATCAGATCGGTACGGGTGCTCAGATCGTTTTAGTGCTGTGTCCCGAGCACGCCGCCGATATCGCCGCCTCCGGCCTCTCCAAAGCCGATGTTCGGGAATACGTCTACCAAAACGCCCGCATGCCCCTGCGTCAACTCATCGGCGTGGCCCACTATGGAAACCGCAACTGGCCCTCGTGGGTGGATGAGGCCAATCCCGATACCATGGTCCCCATAGTACGGTCTGCYGACGATCTGGTGGTCGTGGTAGCCGGCGGCGATGGCCGCCACTCGGCCTGGCTGGCCGGCTGGGGAGTCACCAGGATAGTGACGCAGCAGATCGTCTAGATCGCCCTCCCTCCGTCGGTCCGTAGATTTTCTAGGTTACCTTCCTGTTGCCCCACTATCCTTCAGATCAACTCCGTTAATCTTGCCATTCAATGCAGGACCACCCCTGGGATCAATTTTCTCCAAGAAAACCGGTACCGCCGTTGGTGYGTATTGCGTATATTGACTACGATTCTTTGGATACGGATCCCTTTGTGTCGTGCGGTCATCAAACATAATGAGGGCGGATTACGGCGGGCGAATCCTGGCCATCGCCGGGCGTAGATCGGGAATAGATATCTACCTAGCCCGGTCGGTATTTAGTATAATGACAACGAAACCAAGACATATYACAACTTATTATGTTACTGAARCATCTARTAATCAGCCATATCATGACTAATTATTCATAATATGTTGACGAATAACGTTGCCGCGTGATACAATAAGTTCTTAGAATCCGGAGGTCGAATATCATGGCTCAAAAATCAACAGCTACCCCAACAACAGCTACCCCAACGATTGAAGTAGAAAATATCCCGGGTTGCGCCCATCACTGGGTGATTCAACCCGCTATGGGACCGTCAAGCCAAGGCGTCTGCCAGATCTGCGGTGAATCCAAGGATTTTCAGAACTACGTGGAAGCCGCTTCCTGGGGMGATTCYAGGCACGCCGACCGCTYCGGGGAAGCCGGTAAAGAGGTCATGGCTCTAAACAATTCCACCGGGCAGGACGACGACGAAGAGTAAAATGCGGCGCCGGCGCTAAGGCGCCTGCCACTAACCGATAAYTAGACGAAGCTTTTTTGATGAAGCCCTGCATGAAGTTGCGGGGCTTTTGCATTGGCAAATGACCGGCGAGGCATCCGAAACGGCCTCGAGCGAAACCGTATCCAGTGCCATTGGTAAGGTCGAATTATCAGCCCACCATCCCTGGTCAAAACCGGTTTCGGGCGTCTCTTTCCGGAGTTAGCCGTGCCGGCAACGTACACTTACAGACGATYGACGATTCATTCGCCCCGCTTCGCTTGCTACAATCAAGACGGCCCTTCTTTCTTCCGGCAGACACCAACCTATGGTAGGTGGAACTGGGCAAAATGGCATATATTGTGGTTTTCGTGAATTTTGCCTTGACAAGGACCTACCTGTTTAGGGATTATAATATTCCTACTAGAGGTCCGAATGACAAATACGATCATTGACAACCGATTCACCCACCTGCACGTCCACACTGAGTACAGCATGCTGGACGGCATCAGCAAGATTTCCGACTTGGTGACCCAGACGAAAGCGCTGGGAATGGACTCCATAGCAATTACTGACCATGGCTCCATGTACGGCGTCGTGGAATTCTACCAAGCCTGCAAAGAGGCGGCCGTCAAGCCAATTATCGGGTGCGAGGTTTACGTCGCCVAAGGCAGCCGCTTCGACAAATCGGCCAACGAGCGCAGCCCCCACCACCTGCTCCTGCTGGCACGGGACAATGCGGGCTATCGCAACCTSATRRARYTGGTCACYMSGGCMCACSTWGAWGGYTTCYACTACCGTCCCCGCATCGACCGCGAGTTGCTGGAACAGAACCACAGCGGCCTCATCGCTGTCTCCGGCTGCCCTTCGGCCGAGGTGCCCCGGCTGATCAATGACGGGAACCTTGATGAAGCTAACCGGGTCGCTGGCTGGTTCAAAGAGCTGTTCGGCGACGGATATTTCCTGGAATTGCAGCGCCACGAGCATGTGCCTAATCTTCCCGAATTGAATCAGGCTCTGGTGACGATGGGGCGGGAATTGGACATTCCCTTRGTGGTCACCAACGACTCCCACTACGTCAGACAAGCCGAGTCGTCCCTTCAAGACATGTACATGAGCATCCAAACCAATACCACCGTGCAAGATGAAAAGCGCTTGCGGATGGAGGACRACTCYTACTACGTYAAAAGCCCGGAAGARATGGGWCGTCTCTTCGCTGATTTWCCARAYGCGTTAAATAACACCGGGCTCATCTCCGACATGTGCAACGTGGACCTGAGCTTCGGCCAAACCCACCTGCCCAAATACYCGGTTCCCGGGGACAAGGACGCCGACGAATACCTTGACGAACTATGTTGGGAAGGCTTTAAGCAGCGGTACCCCAATGCGCCTCCGGACGCCGTGGCGCGTCTGAAATACGAACTCGAGGTGGTCAAACACACGCAGTTCGCCAACTACTTCCTGGTCGTTTGGGACATCATCGGCTTCGTCCGAAGGAGTCAGATCCTCTACGGCGTACGGGGAAGCGCCGCCGCCAGCGTCGCCCTCTATTGTCTCGGCATCACCAATGTGGACCCCCTGCAGTACCGCCTGGTCTTCGAGCGGTTCTTGAATCTAGAGCGCAAAGAGATGCCCGACATCGACCTGGACTTTCAGGACGATCGCCGGGACGAGGTCCTTCATTACGTCGTCGACCGGTATGGCACCGACCGTGTTGCTCAGATCGTGACCTTCGGCACCATGGGCGCCAAGGCGGCATTGCGGGACGTGGGCCGCGGTCTGGGCATGAGCTACGGTGACGTAGACCGCATCGCCCGGATGGTCCCATTTAAAGCAAGAACGATAGAAGATGCGCTACGGGTCAACGCCGAATTTAAAGAAGCCTACCAGAGCGAGGAGAAAACCAAAGAACTGGTGGATATTGCCCAAGGATTGGAGGGTAATGTGCACCATGTCAGCACCCATGCGGCCGGCGTGCTGATCGCCGACGAGCCTTTGACCCACACTGTTCCGTTGCAACGGCCTAGCCGTGGTGACGAAGACAGCCCGGTGTTGATGACCCAGTATTCCATGGACCCRGTGGCCAAGTTGGGTCTGTTGAAGATGGACTTCCTGGGGTTGACCAACCTGACTATCCTGGACCGGGCCGTGAAATTCGTGGATAAGAACCGGGGGGTCAAGATTGTCCTGGACGACCTCCCGTTGGACGATCAACCCACGTTCGACCTGCTCTCGTCCGGCAACACTACCGACCTGTTCCAGTTGGAAAGCGCCGGGATGCGCCGGTACATAAAGGAATTGAAACCTTCTAATCTAATGGATATCTCGGCCATGATCGCCCTGTACCGGCCGGGTCCCATGGAAAACATAGACGATTTCATCGACGCGAAATTCGGGCGCAAAGCAGTCACCTATCCAGACCCCAGCATGAAAGAATTGCTGGACGAGACCTACGGCATCATCGTCTATCAAGACCAGGTRCTGTTGATCCTTCAACAATTCGCCGGATACACGCTGGGTGAAGCCGACATCGTGCGCAAGGCCATGGGCAAGAAGATCGCATCGTTGATGGCCGAGGAAAGGCAAAAATTCGTGGCCGGCGCAGCCGCCAAAGGGTTTGAAGAGAGCCTGGCAACCTCTGTATTCGACCTGATAGAGCCTTTCGCCGGCTATGCGTTCAACAAGGCCCACAGCGTCAGCTATGCCCTTATCTCCTATTGGACGGGTTATTTCAAAACCCACTATCCCTTGGAATATATGGCGGCGGTGCTGAATTCCCGGCTGGACCATCCYGAAAAAATCGTAASCTCGATCAAYGAGTGTTTCCGGYTGGGAMTWCCCGTGCTGCTGCCCGATATCAACCGGTCCGACGAATTCTTCACTATTGACCAAGATAGCGGCCCAATAGCCGGCATCCGWGTTGGYYTGGCCGCCGTTAAAACCGTGGGMGARGCCGCCGTGCGTCCCTTGGTGGAGGAGCGAGAGGCCAACGGCCCCTATGAGTCCATCGACGATTTCTGTCATCGGGCTGGCGCCAGGGGGCTCAACAGGCGCACCTTGGAGAGTCTAACCAAGGCGGGGGCTTTCGACAGTTTGGCTACCCGCGGCGCCATGTTGGACTCCCTGGACCAGATCGTTGCCTTCGCTCAACTGGAGGCCAAAAGCCGCGGTTCCGGCCAATCAAGCCTTTTCGACGGCACCTCCAACGAAGATGGCGGCGTCGGTCTTCCGGGCATCGAATTGGGAGATTCGGATGTTCCTCCCGAGGAAAAAGYGACTTGGGAGAGAGAGTTGTTGGGCGTTTCCTTGTCCTACAACCCCATGTGGCAACTGGCTGGCCTGAATGCCGGAGACGCKYTTAGCTCCATCGACCAACTTGACGACGACATGCAGGGACAATCTGTGTCTTTGCTGGGCCATATCTCAGCCGTCAACGAACGGTTCACCAAAGAACAGAAAAGATTTGTCGTGGTAACCCTGGATCTCCTGGGCGGCGCCGTGGAAGTAGTGGTCTGGCCGAACGTATTGGAGCGTACCCAACAGTTATGGACCGAGGGTAAGATATTAAGAGTCACAGGGAAATTGCGGCTCCGCGGAGACCAACTTTCCCTGGCCTGYGATCAGGCTCAGGAGCACATGTTTGATCAGTCGCCATCGACCGGCGGTAACGGGAACGGAATTATCAATGGAAATGGTAATGGCAACGGGAAGCATAGCGGAAACGGAAACTCTAACGGGTCGTCTAATGGACACCCTCAAACCGCGCCTGTCAGCCGTCCAAATCCAGAGCTCGCCGCGAACGGGGGTTCYTATCGGACGTTGTCTCTGGCCGTGACGGAATCGGACAACGCCGTTAACGACGCCCATATGCTACGGGAAGTCATCGGRGTTTTGCTGGAGTATTCCGGCCAAGACCGGGTTAATCTGGACATTCATACGCCCACCAGGCGAGTTATCATGGACCTGACGCCGGTCAACACCGGTTATTGTGATGAACTAGGTGAGCGGTTATCAAAGTTGCTTGGCGCCGGTTCGGTTCGTCTCGATGGCTCCCAGGATATAGGGTCCGAATAGACTCAAGCTGAGCTCCAACGGATAAACCTCCTTACTCATCTGCGTCAAGCTCCTTGTTCCCCTATTAGCCGATACGGCAAGTGTCGGCACTACGGTTAGCCAACTATCTGCCGCCACGCGCCTGGCTTAATAAGCCGTGGCTATTGCGCAGGTGATTCCCAACGCAGCTTACATCGTAGTTATTAATGACATGGCTCTACGGACACCAACATAAAATTTACGATATCGCCGAAAGACAGCGAGTATCACCGGTRGTTGAGTGAATTGACCATAAGACCAGGTGGAAACGGAGGAACATAACCAAAAGTTGGATTTGACGGGTATGGAAGGTGCTGGTAAGCTCCCTGAGTTGCGYCAGGGTTTACGCCGGTGTAGCCAGCCGGAGGGCAATGTCTAGCCTCAAACCTATTCCGAATCTGACGCCAACGTTATCATTATGGGAGCATCTAGTGCACGGACGACGCCGGAGCTAACCATGGTAACAGACTTAGTAAAACAGCATACCTTGTGTTGTCTTTCGATTGACAATACKTCGGATTCCCTKCGCAGGTATTCCCTCCCCTGCGAGCCCTAGCTTCTTTCTTCTCTCCCGTCACCTGATTCTGATCTCAGATCCGTGTACCGCCCTTTGTATCGTTCTGCAAGGCAGATTGTAAAGCGTGTATTTAGGGCAATCAAAACCAGCCCRATYGCCGCCTTGGCGCTCACAACTAAGATAACCGTGGTGAAATAACGAATATGAAGGACCAATTCAGTTCCGTCGTCGATCTGGACGCGGAACGCGTTAATGAGTTAGCTCGRAATTTYTGGTACTCRGCRATCTTGCGAGCCGCCATAAAGCTCGATGTCTTTTCCYTGCTTGAGGGAGTCAGTTTGACCTCCCAAGAAGTGGCTTCGGGCATCGATGCGTCGCCCAGGTACACCCAGTCATTTCTGAATTGTTGTGTTGTCTTGGATCTGTTGGATAGCGATGACGACAAGTACACAAACTCATCTCTTACCTCTAGGTTCCTGGTAAAAAACAAACCGGCATACGTGGGYGRCCAYGCACTTCACCAYACCAAYACGTGGGCWTCATGGGGCAGGCTGGACGAGATAGTYAGGGAGGGCAAGWCCCTTCTACCTTATGATACTGGGTTCGTTGATGCGGACACCTACTGGTCCGACTACATGATAGGCCAGCATAATCGGGCTACTTCGGGTCAGGCGCACTATTTGGTGGAGAGCCTCGACCTGACAGACAAGCGTAAGCTCCTTGACTTGGGTGGAGGGGCGGCAAGCTACAGCATTGCTCTCTGTGCGGGCAATCCCCAGTTGAAAGCGGTGGTGGCGGATCAAAAAGAGCCTCTTGCCATCGCCAGGCCCTTGGTCAAGGAAAGCAACCTRGAAAACCGCATCACCCTGCTGGAAGGCGATTTTTTCCAGACCGATCTTGGCAGCGGCTACGACGTTGTTCTGATCTCTGGCGTGGTTCTGATCAAGCCTGAGGAAGACTCACGCCGACTGTTCAAACTTGCCTACGATCTCATGGAACCGGGCGGACTTATCGTTATCCAAGACTATATGCGGATAGATCACGACGCTCAGCGTAACCGCTTGGATACACTGGAAGACCTGTATGTCCTTGTAGCTTTCGACCCAGGCGCCGGTGACCGAGAAGGAAAAGAAGTGGCGGAGTGGCTTGAAAGGGAAGGATTCCAAAACACCAAATTGATAGGATTACCCACCCAACTGGGCGTGGTCACCGGGGTAAAACCGGCATAGGACTCGCCTGAACTCCCGTCGTAGAATCTACCGGTAAATAATCYGCTGGACCGGTTTGAGAAAAGATTCTCAGCCGGCAATCTTACAAAATGAGGTGGTATACCATGATTTTAGAGAACAAACGTTCCCCGTTTGAACGGCTCAAGTCGCTACGGGAGTGCATCGACCGCAAGGGCTTCGCTCGTATCATGGAAGCTCACAACGGTCTAAGCGGTATCATCGCGGAAACTGYCCAGGTCGAGAAGAACGGCCAGGTTCTGGAATATGACGGTCTTTGGGAGAGTAGCTTGACGGACTCCGCCTCTAAAGGCTTGCCCGACGCGTCTATCGTCGGCAAYGACTCACGAGTCCACACTATCAACGAAATTCTCACCGTCACGTCGAAGCCCCTCATAGTGGATGGCGATACAGGCGGCGAACCTGCCCAGTTCGAGTACTTGGTACGGACTCTAGAAAGATTGGGAGTGTCGGCGGTCATCATCGAAGACAAAGTGTACCCGAAGCGAAATAGTCTCGACGCTGCCGCCAATCAAGATCTGGAGGATCCTTGGGCCTTCGCGGAAAAAATTCAAGCGGGCAAGGAAATTGCAACCACCGACGATTTCATGATTATTTCCCGCCTGGAAAGCCTTATMTCAGGAGCAGGAGTCGACGAYGCGYTRAGCCGTGCGGAGCAATATATCMAAGCTGGTACCGATGGCATCATGATTCACTCGAACAAATCGGACCCCGCCGAGATATTTGCCTTTACGGAYGCCTACCCAGCGTTGTGTCAACGYGCGGGACGGCGGCCCTKGCTGGTGAGYGTACCCACCACGTACAACACAATATCTGATGATGAGCTTATAGCTAGGGGATTCAACATTATTATCCATGCCAACCACATGCTCCGCGCCGCCCACAAAGCGATGTCAGAGGTAGCGGCCGCGATCCTGGAAGGAGGGAGCAGCCTCGCCGCAGGTCCAATATGTGCCCAGGTCAAAGAGGTGTTCGCTACCGTCGGTTTCGATCGAATCACGCGCAAAGACCGGGAGCGAACCGAGGCGCGCCGGCTCTTGTCGTCGGTGCCGAATCAAGTCGAAGCAGGGTCGAGGACTCGGGCGTAGGGTTGGCGTAACGGGCTCCGCAACGATTCGGAAGGTGGCGAGTCCCGGGGCCTACGTGATTCGTCCCATCCAAACATAAGCTATTGCCAGGGGGCTTACGCAAATGATAATTTTTTCCCCAGGGCCGGCGAATATCTCGGAGCGTGTACGCGCCGCCCTGACCAACCCCGACATAGGACACCGGGAGAGCGAGTTCACGGACTTGCTCCARGAAACCCGATCTCAGTTGTTGCAAGTTTGCGGTGTTTCTGATGGATATRCTTGCGCGGTGTTGAGTGGTTCCGGTACCACCGGTATCGAAGCCTCCATCACCTCCCTCCGGGACGTGGGSAGCGGTGTACTGATTCTCGCCAATGGAGTCTATGGCGAACGAGCCGCCCAGATCGCCCAGGTGTTTCAGGTCCCGTATACGGTTGAAAAGTTCGACTGGACCTCGCCAATGCCGATGGATAAGGTGGAACAGCTTATCTCGGACACGCCTCATGACAGCGTGTACCTGATCCACCATGAGACCACCACCGGGATCCTCAACCCATTGGAACAGGTGGCTGGCATCGCCAAGAGCCACGGGAAGTGGGTGATGGTGGACGCGGTCAGCAGCATCGGCGGAGAAGAACTGGACCTTCCCGGATGGGGAGTCGATCTAGTCATCGGGTCGGCAAACAAATGCCTGAGGGGCGTGCCCGGTATTGGTTTCGTGGTCGTCTCCGCCGAGTTTCGGGAGGCCATCTCCCATCGCCACCAAGTGGCGTTCTCAACAGATCTAGTGAGCACATTGGACCGGGAGGAACGCGGTGAAACCCCGTTCACCCCTCCGGTGCAGACGATTTACGCCCTTCGCGAAGCTTCGGCGGAGTTGCTTGAGGAGGGCGTGTCATCACGCATCACCCATTACCAGGACATCGCCAAGTCTCTTCGTGACGGACTAACTTCCCTGGAGTTATCGTTCCTCGTGCCGCGGGAATACTTATCGAACACAATGACCACGGTGACGATGCCGGAAGGAATTTCCTACGAAGATCTCCATCGGCCCCTGAAAGAACAGGGATACGTCATTTACAAGTCGCAAGGGCATCTGAGCGAGTCGACGTTCAGGCTAGGCACCGTAGGCGTCCTATCCCAAGATGATGTCAGCGGATTCCTGGGGGCCCTCAGCCACCTTTTGTGATGCCGTTAGTGATTCCAACCGCCAGCAACTACGAGGATATTCATTGACCACCGCTGACTACTCGGCAAATTTCTACCATGATCATGCCGGCCGGTACGCCCAGGTGTCCGGCGAATTTATCCAATCCGTTTACACCAAGACCTCCCACCCGAAATTGAGACACGATTGGGATCTTTGGGACCGAATGATGGCGYTGGCGCCCGGCCGGCRAGGCTTGGATGCTGGATGCGGCGCCGGGGCCAGGGATGTGTTGCACGCCATCTCTGAGGGCTACGACGTAGTGGGGATCGATTCCATTGAGGAGAATATTCAAGCAGCCCGGGAATTGCACCAAGAGATTGCTGACCGGGTATTCGTGGCCGACTTGACCAACGCGCTACCCTTCGACAACGTGTCCTTTGACTTTGTGGCCTGTAACGCGGTTATACAACACATCGACCCGGAGATAGTCCAGAGCGTAGTCTTGCCGGAGTTTGCCCGGGTGTTGCGTTCTGGCGGGGTACTGGAGTTGATGTTCAAATGCGGTGACGGCGTTATCACCGTCTTCGACAAGGACTACGGGATAGACCGCACCTTTCGGTTGTACCAGGCCAGCGAACTATTGGAGATGCTCAAGGGGTTGGGACTCAGTTTGATAGAGGCTGAACCTCCCGAGGAACTGGGCGGACTGCTGTACTTCACCGACCCTAAACCCGTGGATCACTGCGTATTCTTCGCACGTAAGGCAGGCGATAGCCTGTAACCTGAGCCTCGCCCTTTGTGTGTGTCATCCCTGGGGGATGAAACTCTTGATGAGATCGGCCAACTCCACCGGCTTGTGGTATCCAATGTCGTGGATGGTGTTCGGGATCCAGTGAACTTGGACGTCCTTGAGGAATCCGGCGGCAGCGGTCACCATTTCTTCCCGGCGGATGGAGAAATCTGAGCCAGCCCGATCGGGCCTTGGTCCTGCTGCTACGATCATCGCCGGGCAGGTGATAAGGGGCAATACGGTGGATGGAGGCTGGTCCCACATGGCACGGATGACCTGGGCGTGGTTGTCTGGATGTAAGATGTCCCTGATCTGCCCTTCAGCATCTTCGTAAACCATGGTTTGAACGATGCGCTCCAGGTCGTCTGACCAGCARTCAGCCAACTGTACCCGCAACCGGTCAAGAAATTCCTCWCGCTTTCCGGACACGTCMCGRGGCCGCACCCGTTGGGAGAACTCTTCCCAGTTGGTATCCCGGGAGTTTTGGCCGCCCAAGAACCCTCCGTCGATCATCACCACCCGGTTCACCCTATCTGGATAAAGGGCTGCCATGTTGGTAGCGACGTTCCCACCCCAGGAGTGGCCCAATACTGCGGCCTTGTCCATCCCCAAGTGGTCCATTAGTCTGGCCACGTCTCCTGATAGGGTTGCCCAGTCGTAGCCGGTTGTGGCTTGAGTTGTCTGACCATGGCCCCGCTGGTCGGGCGCGATGATTCGATAGTGGTCGCGGAGCAGGGGCACTACGATATCGTACCAATGGGACGAGGATGCCAATCCGTGCAACGCCATCACCGGAGGGCCGTCTCCTCCCCAATCCAGGTACCGCATGCGSAGGTCGCCTACATCCGCCCAATGCTCCACTGGGCCGCCTGATACCGTCAAATCAACGCCTCCTAGCCCGATCGTGCGTTCCCTTTACTTCTTTTGTTCGCGYGCCGTCACTGGGGACCGGCGAACGTGGTGTTCGTGCTCTAGCCGTCTTTGCGTTCCATCTCCAAAAGTTTGGCCTTAACCCGAAGACCTCCGGCCCCGTAGCCTCGAAGGTCRCCGTTGCTGGCTATGACCCGGTGACACGGTATGATCAGRGCATAGGGGTTTTTGGCCATCGCCTGTCCTGCCGCGCGGGCGGCCAAGGGCCTGCCTGCCTCGGCGGCCAGCCAGGCGTAGCTACGGGTCTCTCCCGGCGGTATACTTCGGCARGCGGTATAGGCCGCGCCAAAAAATGGCGGGACGCCCCGCAGGTCCAGGTTTATCTCATCCAAGGCGGTTGTCTCCCCCTGGAAGTAGCGCTCCACACAGGAAACCACCTGGGTAAAGCCATCGGCATCCTCGGTGGCGTGGTCCAGAGACGAGCCCAGATCCTCCAGCAATTCTTGGGGAGACGGCTGGAAGCTTAACCGGCACAGGCCAAAGTCCGAGGCGACAAGGCCAACCCACCCCATGTTCACCTGGCATATGTGATAGCGGTTTGCTGTCACGTGTTCCTCCGGCGCAGACTCCTCAGCAACAAGGGCATGCGCAATTCGATCCAAGCTTGGGCCAGATTGAGGCGCCCTCCATCGTCCAATTGTCTTCTGCCATAACGGCTACGGACGTAAGAATCTATAACTACCGACAATTGGTCCCGATGGTCCGGCAGGAGTTGAGACAAGCGCTGGCGRTATTGATACGGAGTCTGATGGGCGACCGGTCCAACGGAGGCCAACCTGCCAAGAAATGCCAATCGCCTGTAGGCTACGTGGGGGTCTTCGGCCGGGTACATATACTTCCGCCACAGCAAGTTGCCTACGAAGCCGCCCACGACGGCCACGCCGAATATGCCGGCCAGCCAATAAAGAATCTTGGTTAGCCCTGYTCCGAACACSGTTGTTTGTGACYSKCTGCYCCCTCCATCAGTWGGGAATAAYCCGTCGTCGCAGTCTTCGAAGTCATCGTCTTCGCACTCGTCCTCCASGRKGYCTTCYGCATCGATCGACGTGTCTTCGCYCMCRRCCACAGCCTCAGKYGRCACCGGWAMRGGGAAGGATTTCCCRGGGGTAGGCTCCSMGGCTATCCAGCCATAGTTGGGAWAATARACTTCRAGCCAGCCGTGSGCGTTGCTATCTMGAACCACGTAAAGGTCTTCATTCACCACTTTGTCGCCSGTRGTGTATCCYGTGGCCATCCGCGCYGGCACGTCCACAGACCGCAACATTACGGTCATCGCTGAGGCAAAATATTCGCTATAGCCCYKTTTCAAGGTGAAAAGAAAATGGTCCACACCATCGCCGTCGAAAGGAGGAGGATCAACCGACAAAGTGTAGGGAAGGGTTTTCAGATACTCCTTTATAGCTTGTGCTTTATCGAAAGGGGTATCGGCGTCCGCAGTGAGCCTTTCSGCCAAGGTCCTCACACGCTGGGGTAAGTCGTCGGGTAGCTGCGTGTATTTTTCCAGGACCCATGACGGATAATCCGTGCCTGAGTTTCGAAGTTGTCCTGGTGTAGCCAGGGACACCGAAGATGTGATGCTATAGGTGTCTCCTCTCTTGATGGTACGTTTGGGACTCCGGACGGACAGGACATCCGCTTGCTCCGGAAGAACGTCCGCCAGAACGACTTGCTCAACGACGCCGTTCTTGGATCGGGTGACATCGACTAGGCGGAATTCGTTGGGAAGCCTGGCCGCCAATGAGGAATCGRTGGCCGGCGACCCCCCCGAGTTGAAGGATTGCTGGAGATTAGACGCAACCCGAGCCACGGGCCGAGGATGATTTCGGGCGCCGTTAGACTCGGTAAAATCGATCGTGTAGGTAGGCGACTCGTAGGTCTCGATCTGGACGTCCCGGCTTACCTCGACCACTTGGTCTCCCGCAAAGAGGGTCTTGGAGTCGTATTGAGGAGTTATCGAATAGCTGACGTCAAATCGGCTCGCGTAAGGTTGGGGTGAGGCCAAAGGTGGGGTCCAATCAACGGGCTTCAATACTGTTTCATCGGATATCCAGCCTTTGGCGGTGTAGGTGCCATAGGTCCGGGCCTTCCAATACATAGGGACAGGGGATTCTACCCAAAGTACCTGRGTAGGGGCGGGATTGATGGTGCCTTGGAATGCCAGGACATCCCCCCAGATGCGATAACCCAGGGGACGCCTTGCCGGGAGGCCGGCAAACAATCGGTTGAAGTCGTCCTCATAGCTTGTGAGAGGTGTTCGAAAGAACTCGTACGTGGCGTTGGCAGGGCCGAATTTGCCTCCGACAGGAAGCAAAGAAGCCACCACTAAGACGATACAGGCTAGGACAAAGGTATCCCAAAAAGAAAGAAGCCCGAGGTGGTCATCGTAAGTAACATTTCGCCTTGCCCACTCTTGTCTCCGCCGGACCGATTGGACTCGTGCAATCAGCAGAAGTCCCGTGAATAGCCACAAGATTAAATGGGCGCTGGCCTGGGGTGGCAGGTAGGTTAGGTTGGATAGCAGTCCCGCGCCTCCCAGGGCGAAAACCCCCCAGAAATTGCGGTAGCGGAAAAACATCCAAGTTGCCAGGAACCCGGCCAGCCAGATCAAGGTCATAAGGCCAAAGGCGAACGGAACCGTGTCTATGTTGATGGAGCCGGTCCTGGCGGCTTCAACCCACAGGCTCAGCCGGAACCAGAGCTGGTCCGCATTGGTCACCGTGACGTCCGCAATTTCCCGGGAGGTGAATTGCCAGACGATCACCAGTAGACCCACGGCGGCCCCAATAGGTAACATCAGGCTGGCCCAARCCGGTATCCGGTATAGTAATATGCCGGTGAGCATGGCCATAATGACCAGGCTGGTTAACTCCATGCCGGGCACCCACTCGGCCTGCTCCACGGAGAATATAACCACCCACAGATTCATTGCTAGGAAAAGGAACGCGAGCCAGCCGTCGGATGGCCGGAAGAATCTGGCGATGGCGAATAGACTATCGGCAGTAACTTCCGTGCTCAGCCGTTCGCGAACAGCGCCGGGATCAGCCAACCGGTTGACGGTCACGCTGTTGTCTCCTGTGCGGTAGTCTCGGGCATCTGCCCCAAATGGTTTTCCGGGTGGTCCACCGGAAAGCTCAGGGCTTCGTTCAAAACCTGATCTTTCTTAACGGTGTAGGTGGCGATATCGTTGGCGAATAGGATGTCCACTAGAAACTCGGGGTTGGTGGTACCGCCAAAATCGCTGGGGTCTATAAGCACCACGGCCACGTTAACTCCTTGCCGCCGAATGCTGTTCAGCGCGGGTATCCACTCGGTGCGGGTAGACGGGGTTATTACTGTCAAGGTGTTGAAACGGCTCATCTGGCCCCGGAGGTCATATAGAAATCGCTCCAACGAAGTGGTTCCGGTGGCCTGGACCTCCGCTAATGCCTCCAACAGACGGCCCTGGTGCTCCGGACTCGTATCGGGCCGAAAGATGTAAGAGCTGTCCCCATTGGCCGCCAGTCCCACGGGCATCGATAGATCCACCAATCGGGAGATTATTGAGGCGGCGATCGTTACCGATAACTCCTCGGTGTTGTTAACCTCGTCATCCTGGGCCCAATGGGAGGTGCGTTGCATATCCACCACCACCCAAGCGTCCGCCGATAGACCCAGGTCGAAATCTTTGACCATTAGCTTGTTCATCTTTGCCGTGTATGGCCAATGGATGCGGCGGAAGCTATCTCCGGGGGTGTATTCGCGCACTGCGGAAACGTCGGTGGTTATTTGATGTACCGGCCGGGTTGTCTTGCTGTCACTGGGAAGGTGAGAGAAACGGAGATCCAARTCCGGCAGYGGCTCGACTGCCGGAAAGACGATGAAAGGCACCGGGTCCAGGAAACGCCTCTTTAGATGGAATACCCCCAAGGGGTCTTGGCTGGTAATTTCCACTTGGCCGACGTTGAATATACCCCGCTTGCTGAGGTAGGTGTCRGTCCGCCACGTCCTGGATTGGTCCCCAACCATCGCCACGCCACGGCCGGTGGAATATCCGGGCAGATCGGTGAACTCAACGACTTCCAGCCAGGATTTGGGCAGCTTGTTCTTGTTACTGATGCGGATCCGGCCTTCCAAGTATTCGCCAACCTGGCCCCTGCTGGAGATGCGGGTCAATTGCAATTCCATGCCTCGCAGGTTCAGCCACGCCCAAGTTAATCCGATGGTTCCAAACAACAGTAAGGCATAGAGGAACCGGAAGAAAAAAGCGAATCCGGTTCCGAAGGTGTAAAAGGTTATGACAAAAAGTAGAACMAGGATCCCTAGAGTTCTTTTGCTCAAAAGCTTGCTCTTCCTACACGCTTAGCTAAAGGTCCTGGGTCGCGACTAGCAGGGAAAGCCTAGGCGGCTTGCCATAAAACGGCCTCTGCCGGTTGGGTCGTGCATGGACTGGCATCCCCAGTTGCATAGCGGGGACTAGCGAGTTGCCCCTGGTACGGTTAATGTGTTGAGCAAGTCGGACACCAGGTCCGCGCTACGAACGCCCCGCATCCGGGCTGAAGGGGAGAGAATGATTCGGTGAGCGGTGACTGGGGCAGCTAACATCTTGATGTCGTCGGGAATCACGTAATCCCGGTYCAACACCAACGCCAACGCTCTGGCGGCCCGAAAGAGTCCCAATGAGGCGCGTGGCGAGGCGCCCAGCGCCACGTCCCGATGATTCCGTGTGGCCTCGGTGAGGCTTACGATGTACTCCCGCACGGCCCGGTCGACATAAACCTCTTTGGCTGCTTGTTGTAGACCAATCACATCTTTCGGGTTTGCCACGGCTTCCAAACTATCGATGGGGTGTGCCTGCTCTTGTTGCTCAATGACCGCCAATTCTTCTTCGAATTCGGGATATCCCAAACTGATGCGCATCAAGAACCGGTCCAATTGGGCTTCGGGCAATGGGAAAGTACCTTCGTACTCGATGGGGTTTTGAGTGGCCACCACGACGAAGGGATGCTCCAAGTGGTGGGTTACGCCGTCTACGGTAACCTGCAGTTCTTCCATCGCTTCCAGCAACGCCGACTGGGTCTTGGGCGTCGCCCGGTTGATCTCGTCGGCGAGCACGACTTGTGACATGATGGGACCCGGACGAAACTGGAATTCCCCAGTTGCTTGGTTGTAAATCGAGACTCCAGCTACGTCACTGGGCAACAGGTCAGGCGTGAACTGAATACGCTTAAAATTACAGCCTATGGATATGGACAAGCTCTTGGCCAGCATTGTTTTGCCCACACCCGGGACATCTTCAACCAAGATGTGCCCCTGGGCGATCACGGCCGCCATTGCTTGCTCTATCACGGCCCTTTTACCAACGATCACTTTGGATACGTTGTCGATGATTCGTTGGGCTACAGCRGTATGGGTCAATTGKTCTAGCAAGGACCTCCTCCCAAATAGCGGCTACGTAAAACGGTCACTTTACCTGAGTTTACCACAGTGAATAAGCCTAGCAACACCCCGGATGCCGGACGTGCGATCTGGTCGAAATTCCGGTTGATTTATCGAATGTCGCAAGCACGTGCCGATGGTACGGCGGCCGCACCCAACTCTATGCCGGTACATCCAAGAAATACATCGATAACGTATTATTCTATAGTTCTGGGCTTGTTTYCRGACCTGTCTTTGCCCGGAGACCGTAGTGCTTGGGACCGCGATCAAATCCGCCATCCCGGAGAGTTGATCTTCCAAGAGGATCAACAGCGGCCCTTCCCTTCTCTGGGGTAACATAGACATCATCCGAGTTACAAATACCTTGAGCCGCTAATCTCCCATGAGGGCAGAAAAAATCATGACGATTTCATTGATCCGGAGCCGCTGGGCGGTCCTTGGAGCCACCTTATTACTGAGTCTGGTTCTTGCGGGCTGCGGAGGCTCTACGCCGGCATCCGCGCCGGATTCACCATCGGAGCCTAAGGCCGAGGCGGAAAAGCCGAACACTGGTGACACGGCGGAAACAACTAAACTCTCGGCGGAAAATCCCGTAGTGGTCTTGCCCCCCAGTGAGGACCTRGAGCGCCGGAAAAAATTGGCGGAACTGCTGCCAACGGCTTCRGATTCCAAGGTAGAACCCAAACCGGCAACTAATACCGAATCGTCCGGCTTGGTGGCCCAAACCGATAAATCCAGCGCAGGCGCCCCTACGCCCACCGACATGCAAGGCGCCCAGAAAGAAGAGGCGTCCGCGAATCCAGAGATTCAACGATCCGCTGACCCCACCGAAACCCCMTATCCAGAGAGCCCCACCTTTATTGAGCCGCAGCAACCTCCACCAGGGCGGMGGGTCGGCGGTTTTATCGGCAACGAAGGCGCGGAGATCAGGGGAATCGTGGCCTGGATCAACACGGAGCCCTTGTCCCTTGCCGAGTTACGGGGAAAGGTGGTCCTGGTGGATTTTGGACCTATACCTGCATCAACTGCATCCGAACCATGCCCTTTCTGAAGCAGTGGTACTCCAAGTACCAGGACGATGGCCTGGTGATCTTGGGTGTTCACTCGCCGGAATTTGATTTCGAGAAGGAGCTAGATAATGTGGTGATGGCCACCAAGGATTACAGTATCTCCTGGCCCGTGGCCTTAGACAACAATTTCATCACTTGGAGGTCCTACTCCAACCGGTTCTGGCCGGCCAAATACCTCATCGACAAAGACGGTGTGGTGCGCTATACCCACTTTGGCGAAGGCCGATACGCGGAAACTGAGGAAATGATCCGGAAATTGCTGGTGGAAGCAGGGGCGGACTTTTCCGGCGAAACTTCCGCCCTGCCCGTGGACCCGACCATCGACCCAACCTACCGCGCTGACCGCAATGCCGAAGTAACCAGAGAGTTGTACGCCGGATACGAGCGAGGGCGCTCCGACGTTCTGTACGGCAGAGGCGGCTATGTTCTTCAGGAAGATTATTATAAAGAAGTGGATGCGGTTATGGGATTAGTCGCGCCAGATGAACTGGAGCCCCATGCGGTCTATTTGAACGGTGAATGGCGGGTCGGCCYTGAAAGCGCCAAGCATGGCCGGATGTCCATGAATTATGAAGACTACCTCACTTTGGTCTATTCGGCACGCAGCGTCAACGCCGTATTGACCTCGGACTCGGGGGAGCCCTACAAGGTTAGGATCACCGTGAATGGCGACTATTTAACGGAAGATAACAAGGGCACGGACATCACCATTGGAAGCGATGGCGAGAGCTATCTGCTGGTTACCGGGCCRCGGTTGTACAACGTCTTGGAAAACCCATCCTACGTTCGCCSCGAAACCCTTMGAAGGGCTTCCGATTCGCCCGATTTTGGGCTGTTTGCCTTCACCTTCGGGGTCTATTAAGAAGGCCGGCTGATGGATCTCCGATTTCGCCTACCCCACCTGCCCTTGATCCCGGTCCTCCTGACCGTGGCGCTAGGCTTGGTGGTGGCATGCACCTCGGCCTCGGTCCTGGCCGGCCCGGCAGGCAAAGTTGGCAGCCCGGCGCCCGAATTCGAGGGTATAGCCAACTGGATCAACTCAGAACCGCTGACGATGAAAAAGCTTCGGGGCAAGGTCGTTCTCATAGACTTTTGGACCTACACCTGCGTCAACTGCATCCGCACCATGCCATACCTGAAGGAGTGGCATGACAGGTATGCTGACAAAGGATTGGTGATTGTGGGGGTTCACTCTCCCGAATTCGAGTTCGAGAAACTCACCGAGAACGTGGCGGACAGCGCCCAGGAATTCGGCTTGAGTTACCCCATCGCCCAAGACAACGATATGGGTACTTGGCGGGCATATGACAACCGGGCCTGGCCCGCAAAATATTTGGTGGACAAAGACGGTATCGTCCGATACATACACTTTGGTGAAGGCGCTTACCAGGAAACTGAAATGGAGATCCGCCGGACGCTAACGGCAGCCGGAGTGGACTTATCCGGCGTTATGCCGACCAGCGCTAAAGAACCCCGGCCTGACCCCGCAGCCCGGGACCGGGATCTGGGCAAGCGGCTGACGCGGGAGATTTACGGTGGATTCCGTCGCAATAACAACCGCAACGGTCTTTACGTCACCCAAAATGAATATTACGAGGGCCCAGGYCAGGTCGTGGACTACGTCGACCCTGGAGATCACGATAACCACTTTGTGTACCTGCATGGTCCCTGGTTCAACGGCTTGGAGGAGCTGCGCCACGGCCGCAAGACCGAGGCTTATGAAGATTATCTGGCTCTGCGATTCTCCGCGATCACCGTGAACGCCGTGATAAACGCCGATGACGCACCGCCGTTCCAGGTTCGGGTGACCATCGATGGACGTCCCTTACGGCCCGATGAAGCTGGTCCTGACGTCGTCGTAACCGAAGAAGGGAGCTTCTTCACCGTCGACGAGCCACGTCTGTACGAAGTCGTCGCGCTCCCGGAGTACTCCAGCCATGAGCTAATTCTCAGTTCCAACTCAGAGGATTTCGCGTTGTTTGCTTTTACCTTCGGAGCCTACGAGGAAGGTCCCTAACAGAATGGAGAATCGATTCATCCGTCCGATTGCCCGGAACTCTATTGCGGTTCTGATCTTTTTCGTTGCTACTTTGGCCGTGGCATGTGGCGGCGCCGCAACCACTGTCCCCACCGAGGTTCCCGTGGCCGCTTCGCCCTCGGTCGATGGCTCTGGTCTCAAAACCATCGTCGCTACCAAGGTATTGGAAGTGGGGAAACAACGGGTCGCGTTCATGCTCACCAGCCCCAAAGCCCTGATCAAAGTGCCGGAAGTACAGGTCACATCCGTTTTTTTGGGCGAAGGAAAGGCCGTAAGTGAAACCAAATCGGCCGGATTCCACCTATGGCCCTACGGCGTTCGAGGCTCCTACGTTACGGAAATAAACTTCGACCGCCCCGGACCATGGCGACTGGACGTTGTAGTCGAGGGTGAAGATGTCCAAGGTAAGGCCGAGGCCATATTAAACGTGTCGGAAGGGGGCGGAGTGCCGAATATCGGGTCGATTCCTCCYTTGAGCCGAAACAAGACCCTGCAGAGCGTCGAGTCGATCGAAAAACTGACCACCGACTATGCTCCGGACCCGGACCTTTATCAAATAACGGTTGAAGACGCCGTCGCCACCGGTAAACCCACTGTCGTGGTGTTTGCGTCGCCGGCCTTTTGCACCAGCCCTACTTGCGGACCTCAAACCGCCACCCTGTCCGAACTCAAGTCCGGCCACGTGGGTGAAGCCAACTTCATCCACGTGGAGATCTACGAAACCCCCGACGAGATTCAGGGCGACCTGACCAGAGCCACGCTGTCTCAGCCGATCCAAGATTGGGGCATCAGCGGCCTACCCGACTGGTTCAACGAGTCTTGGACGTTCGTCCTAGATTCGGATGGCCGGGTTAGCCAGCGCTTCGAAGGGTTCGCTACTCTGGAAGAATTGGAATCCGCTTTACGATCAGTGCTACCCCAGTCTTAGGTGTGACATGAAAAGCCTCAGCAAGCTCATCAAAGGCGATTCAAAGGAAGGGTCCCCCAGCCGGAGAGACAACCGCAGTTRGGCTGTAGCCATACCAGTGGCGGCCGTCCTGGTAGGCGTGGGCATCTTTTTGAGCGCGGTGATCAATCCCCTGTTCGGACGTTACGTGCATTGGGACTGGATGGCGGTTCTAGCCCCGGTCTTATTCATCGCGGCAGTTGCCGCCGTTCGCCGCCGTTGAATCTAACCCGCCCTTGCCGAGGCCACGACCGTAGGGTAGGATTAGCGGCGGAGAACCAAACACCGCCGTTTTAACCCAATAGTCTCCAGCCGGACCAGGGCGTTTATCGTGCCAGTGACCGGACCTGCCCTTTCCTTCTGAACGTTCAAATACGGGTATTAGACCTCTAAAATCCTTGAAACGGAGAGTTGACGATGGCCGTACAGTCCACCCATGCAACCGCGGTAAGCCAAATGACCGAGGCATGCTCCAATTTCTTGAATAGTCTTAGTGCAKACCAAAAAGCCAAGACCGTTTATTCCTACCTGGACGGTGAGCGGATCTTTTGGTACTATCCGCCGCTGAACCGCCATGGTCTCCCGCTACGGGAGATGGACGCTAAGCAACGGMAACTGGCTTATGCGGTGATGGCTAGCGGCCTTACCGATAAGTCCTACGAGCAGGCCAAATTGATCATCGAACACGAAGATGTTCTGGGACCGTTGGAAGTGGAACAAGACAAGGTCACGTTCCTTCGTGACACGGAACGCTACTATTTCACCATCTTCGGGGAGCCGGGCGGATCAGACCCGTGGGGATGGCGTGTGGAAGGCCATCACGTCTGCCTCAACTACAGCATTTGGAACGACAAAGTTATCTCGGTCACGCCCTTTTTCTTCGGCGCAAATCCCGCTGAAGTCCGCAAGGGCCCCAAGAACGGATTGAGGATACTGGGAGATCGGGAAGATCTGGCCTTTGAGCTTATGGAAAGCTTGGACGCCGGCCAGCAGAGCAAAGCCATCATCTACGATGAAGCGCCGTTGGACATCCTCACCTACAACAGCTCCAAGGTTTCCTTGCCCCGGGAAGAAGGACTCCCGGCCTCCCGAATGTCGGGCACTCAGCAGGAGATGTTGATGGCGTTGGTGACCCTGTACGTGAGCCAGGTGCGCAGCGACGTTGCCCAAGAAAGGCTGGACGCGTTCAAAACCAACGGTATCGATGGCATCCACCTGGCCTGGGCCGGTCCCGTGGACAAGACCAAGGCCCATTACTACCGCTTGCACGGCGGCGACTTCCTGGTCGAGTTCGACAACCGCCAGGACGGCGCCAACCATATTCACTCGGTGTACCGGGACGTGGAGAATGACTTCGCCTCGGACGTGCTGCGCCAGCACCTCCTGCTTTACCACGTTCTTTAGGCGGGGTGTCAACCCGAAATCACCATAGTGAACCCGGCTCAGGCCGGTGGACTGGCCTTGCCCAATCCCAAGTCCTTGGCTAGCAACGCCTACAAGTTAACTTTGCCCGCTGATCTGGCGCTACGGGCCGTCAACGGTTTTCAACTTGTCTGGCCWGATCCGCGTCAAGTGCGTTGTGGATGATYGGCTGTTTGTTGACGTCTGTCATTGCTCCGAAAATAGAATCGGCAACCTTCGGCGGCACACTTCGTCATTCCGGCGCCAGCCCTTCGGCGGAAGGGCGGCGAGGCTCCGACTTCGTCGCTAGACTCGGAGTGACGCAGCATCGCCCTCCAACCTCCGTGTTTTSGCTCYTTGCTGTTTGTTCCGTAASGACCTGACKCCCTCCCTACCCGCCGCRATATCCGMCRACCCYCGCAMTGRCGRTCYYYYWTTTGGTCTAATTATCAAAAAACGGMCAAWATTGGTTAAAYTACCAAAGCTRACCTTTAAATAAAGTGCCCTACAATGTTGTTCAAATGGCTCCATGGACCGMTCTGTAACCCMRGTTATAGAACAAACCGGTTCGTGGCCGCCTCATATATAACGGGGTCACACCCACCATTCTTGGAGTATGACCAGTTAACTAAATCAAGGAGTTGACCATGAAACTTGTCGTAGTGGGAGCAGGCCAGGGTGGATCAAATATTGCCGATGAGTTTGTCGCGCTGGGGAAGTGGGTGTGGAAAAACCGGCGCATCAGAATATTTACCGGAACGGATGAAGAACCTCTGTCCAAAGGGGTATTCGCGGTAAACTTGGGAGCAGGGGACCTCTACGGTCTTAACCATATCCCTCAAACCGATGACCATACAATATTGTTGGGAACCACCGACGAGTTCCGTGGGCGGGGGGCCGGCAAGGTCAACGCCGACGGAGCAGAGCAAGCAAGGCGGGGGGCCCACAAGATAGTCTCTACCATTCGGGACAACGGAGACGTCCCATCCGCCGACGCCATGTTGGTGATCGCCACAACCGCCGGGGGCACCGGGTCCGGCTCGGTGGGCGTGATCGTAGACTTGCTGAAAGAGGCGTTCAAAAAGCCGATCTACGCGTTGTTGGTGTTGCCCTTCGAGAATCAGTACGACGACCCCGACAGCATGGTAAACACCGCAACCTGCTTGAAGAGGGTCATGGATAATTCCTCCGCCGACGCCGTCTTCTTGGTGGACAACCAGAAGTTCGTCCGCGGCAACCAGACCATGACCTACAACTACGAGACGATGAACCGTAAGATCGCCGATTCATTCATGGATATCCTGTGCGTTGGCGAGGAAACCGACCGCCGCTACATCGGAGAAGTGCTCGACGCCAACGACGTCATACGCATCCTCCATGGCCCTACCGCCATTGGTATCAGCCATACCTCGATTCCCAAGAAACAGACATCTTTGTTGGGCCGCTTCCGAAGTTCTGCTCCCAAGGCCAACCACTTTTCGGTCGCTAAGAATCAGATCGAGCGGGCGCAGAATGTATTGCATCAAGCGTTAGGCGAACTCTCCATCGATTGTGAAATTTGGGAGAACGGCGAGGCCCATTACGACGCCCAAAACGTCCTGGGTCTATTCAGCGGTCCTGCCGACGAAGCAACCGAAGAGATCGTGGAAATGATGGACAACACTCTGGCGGAGCGGGTTCCCGGAGCTGGCCGAAGGAAGGGCACCTATCCGGGCAGGGTTTCGGACACAATCAGTTTCACAGTGATTATCTCTAATATCGGTGAGGGCTCGGCCATGGACAAAATTGAGACCTTCTTCACCGACGCTACCCGGATGCTGGGCGAGGTCCAGCACAAGCGGGAAGGAAGACAAAACAAATGGGAAACTGCCTCAGAGGCCGCGGCAAATTTACCCAATCTCTAACGGTCAATCGATGGTCTTCCTTACCTTGCAATTATTACGCGGATATCGCGATAGGAGCTAGTCATGAGAAATTCGAGAGCGCCCGAGGGCCGTGGCACTCCAAAGCCGGTTATTTTCCTAGTTTTGATCGCAGTGTTGCTATTCGCTGGGTTGGCCGCAACCTATTTCACCCAAGGATTCGGCGCGTTTCCGGCGACGCCCGCCCAGGCCGAAGTAATAGAGCTCGTCGCCGATCCAGTGGCACAGCCGTCAGCCGATACGGTTCCTGAAGCGGTAGCCGARGCACCGGTGGTCATCTTGGCGCCGACGGCAACGCCGGTCCCCGAACCCACTGCCGTTCCGGCCACCGCCGTCCCGGTGCTTCGTCCCACGGCGACGCCGATACCAGTTCCGGCCGTCGTCTCCGAACCGGAGAAGACCGTCGAAGCCGTGGTAGTAGCAGATGAAAGTGAGAATCTGAATTTCCTGCCCGACGTGAAGTTTGGCGACGTCCTAGATGAAGGCCTGATGAAACTGAAAATGCCCGGCGGTGAATCGGTGGATACCTGGTACACTTTCCAGGTTGATACYGAGAAAAGGGATATCACCGTATTCTTTGCTCTGTTCGATGCGGAACGGCAGTCGGTGCTCAGCACCGTTCAGTTGAACAACTACACCAGAGGATCCGAATTACAGAAAGGTATGGTCACCCTTTACTACGAGGACGGATCCGAAAGGGTGCTGGCTTTCGATGGCGTCGAAGGCACAATGACTCTGACCCAGCACTACAAGGTGCCGTTTGGGCCCAGCATGTTCTCCCCTGACCTGCGCCGCTCCCTGGTGTATTATGGGCTTAAGCTCCAGGACGAAGCTGCGGGCCTGACCATGGAGYTGCATCTGGATATCAGCGGGCTCTCGGAAAGCGAGAAGATGGTATTCAAGCAGTCGGCCCCCAGAGAAGTGACAACCGCTCTGGCTGAGATCAAGGTGATGGCCGACCAGATCGAGGATTTTCGGTACAGCCGGTAATCAGTACGTTTCAAASTGGYCGGACGGGGAAARCACCCTGTCCGGCCTTTTTTTYCGCTCCYYTSCTYKSKYCTSYTCCYAYCWWCYCTCTTNYAWRMYGATYCATATCKCGYCCGGCRATSGMMGGGATATCCTTKAGYCYRGCGTCTTAGAGATYGAAGCTGATGCATCGAATYKCCTCGGCCTTRRATRCCCGGMTTTTRMTGGMACGGGAACARTAAACWGACACACCATCATCTTGACCGAAAAGGCAAACTTGTCTGAAGCCAATCCCTCTGCTAAAATCTGCCCCATCTAGCCAATCGTTATGCGTAACGGGCCCATCGGGGCGACGGACCACGGAACCGATGGGAATAAGGACCATAAGTAGGAGGGAAAGACATGCCGTCATTTTGGGAAAATCTACGGTTTGCAGGTGGGAACCCCGAACAAGCGGGACAATCTTATGATGAGAACGAGGGTAACGAAAGCCAAGATATGGTCATGTACGTCAGCCATCCGCCGGCTTCCGCAGGAAGTAACTTCCCGGCAATAATAGTCATCCAGGAAGCTTTCGGGGTCACCCGGCACATCGAGAAAGTGTGTGACCGCATCGCCGCGGAAGGATATGTGGCCATAGCTCCCGCCTTGTTCCACCGGGAGCATCCCAACCCCAAGCTGGGATATGGAGATGAGGACGCCCCGGCCCGAAACCGCTATATGGSCGCKCKGYGNYGWCSWCGAGTTGATCGACGACATCAACCAGGTAATCAAGTGGACCCAGTCCAGGGAGTTCTTTCGGACCAACAACCTGAAAGTTGGGATCGTCGGCTACTGCGTGGGCGGCCGTATAACCTACCTGGCGGCCACCAGTTGCCCCGGCCTCAGCGCCGCTTCGTGCTATTACCCCGGCCGCACGCTGCTGCCTTTCGGCGACGGKCYGGCCCCCATCGATCTCACCAGCCAGATAAAGATCCCRGTGATGGGYAACTTTGGCGGACAGGATGCCAATCCGTCACCAGAAGATATGGCCACGATCGAAGCCAAGCTCAAAGRYGMSGGAGTAACCTWCGACTTCAAGAGCTACCCGGACGCCGGACACGGCTTCAAYTGTGACGAKCGYGGCAGCTACCACGARGCTTCCGCCCAGGATGCYCTSACCCGCACGCTGGGGTGGTTCGACAAGTACATCAAGCACTGATCCCCCGATCTAGACAAAGGATACAAAGTAAAAGGCCCGGCCGGGTGATTCCGGCCGGGCCTTAGCTTTTCTGGRACTTCGTTAGCTGGAGAAAGAGTTACGGAAGCGGTACAGGGTCATCTCCGGTTCGATGGGCGACACCGGCATATATTCGGATTGCTCGGTTTTGGCYACGATGAACCAGGGACCGTCACCTTCCAGCGCGGTGCGGAACACCGTCTCCAGCTCCTCCAGGTCGATCACGGTGGCGGTATKGGTAATTCCGCAGCTTTTCGCAACTTGTTCCAGGTCGGTTCCCATGGCGGTATGGCTCTGCTGGTGGCCGGTCTGGTCCCACATTTCGTTGTCCCAAACCACCACGATCAGGTTCTTAGGCTGTTCCCTGCCTATGGTGGCGATGGTTCCCAGGTTCATCAGCAGAGAACCGTCCCCATCCAAGGAGATGACCTGTTCGCTGGTGGATACGGCCATGCCCAGCGCGAGGGAGGAGCAAAGGCCCATGTTGCCGTAGGTGTAGAAATTTCGATCTCTATGCTGGGCGTGCCATAGTTCATCGGTGGTGGGCCCCAAGTTGGCGACGATGGGCCGGTCTCCGGCATGCTTCAGGATCAACTGAGTGGCTTCAAACCTAAGCAACTTTSCCTCCGTGSAGCATYYGRGTSARGCASASCGCYASSGGCTGSCGGYYGGCRTGGCASAGYTTCAWSGCSCCGTCCAGGATCTCGCCCATGCGGTGGTCGTCGTCGAAAGTGAAATGGACCAAACCTAAGAGGTCTAAAATAGGTTTGGTGCTGCGGCCCATGGCTACCTGGGCGATGTTGAATTCACCGGGCCCGCCTCGCATGTTGATGAACATGGGTATGGGCGTTCGGTAGGGGATGCAAAGGCTAGTTACGGCGTTGAGCGTGTTGCCGAAGCCGCTTGACTGCATGAACACYGCGGCGTTGCGGCCCACGGCGTACGCTCCCACCGCGATGCCAATGGCTTCCTCCTCCCTGGTGGCGGATACCAGGTGGAAAAATGGATCAGCGTCGATAAGTCTGGTTACTTGGTCGATGGATATGTCCGGCACGTAAGCGATCAACGAAGTATCCCAGTCTTTGAGTGCCTGCACGATAATCTCAGCCCAGTTCATCGCCGGATGTCCTTTATAGATCGAGTTTGGTTCCAGCCGTCTATTATTGATGCAAAGGCCCTCATAGGTGGTTTACCTACGCTGGAGCCACTTTTTGAGCCGCACCAAAGATAGCAGCGCCGATGGCTTATGTCAAAAGGGTATAATTCCTAACATCCTATTCGGAGGTAACGTCTTGATTATCGACCCCAATAACTTCGAGGGCTTCAACCGGGTTTTCACCGGAGTGATCGTACCCCGTCCCATCGCTTTTGTTTCCAGTATGTCCGCTGACGGTTACGTAAATCTCGCGCCCTACTCGTTTTTCAATGCTGTATCGTATGACCCGCCCACCATTGTTTTCTCGTCATCCCGGCACGTCGGGGACAAACAGAAGGACACTCTGGCCAACATTGAGGAGACTGGCGAGTTCGTGATAAACATTGTGTCCGACGAGATTGCCGAGGCCATGAATATCACCGCCGCCGAATATCCAGCTGAAGCCGACGAGTTTCAGATCGCCGGACTGACTCAAGCGCCGTCCCAGATAATCAGGCCGCCCCGGGTCGCCGAATCTCCGGTGAACATGGAATGCCGGCTCAACCAGGTAATTACCATCGGCCAAGGCGTCCATGAGCACGGTTTGGTTATCGGCGAGGTCGTATTGGTCCACCTGCGAGACGACATCATCGACGGGCACCGGATCAACCATCAGAAGCTAAAACCGGTAGGCCGTTTGGCGGGCAACATGTATTGTCACACCACAGACTCCTACGAGATGGTCCGGCCGGTCCACAACCCGGATGCCCAACGGGTGGGTTAGCCTGGATTCCACACCTGGGCGCTAACCGCGCCGGTCGATCTATCCTGGGATCAGAAGAACATATTACGTTTTTTGCTAACCGGTAGGATGAGGCCGCTCAGGTTCTTCCCATTTGGTTAGCCTCCATCGTGAAATAWRGRCACACTATGAGATGTAACAACTGCGCCTCCGATAATTCGGACGACGCCCTCTTTTGCGGCAATTGCGGAGAGGCTATCGGATCGCCAGCGGCGGAGGAGCTAGGCCAGCGTCAAGCTGAGTTCACCGGGGAGAGGCGGTCCGACGGGACCACGTTTGAACCGAGTAGCCTGAGCAAACTCCTGGTGGAGTCGGCCCGCGTGTACGGTAGGAACCTGCCGGTGTTCCTTGGCATCGGATTGATCCCTCAGATCCCAGGGCTTCTCGGTCTCGGTCCCCTACCGTTGTGGTGGAGCATAACTCTGGTTCTCACGTCGTTGGTCTTGACGGCTTTGAGTTTTGGCGCGGTCACCCACGCGGTGGCCATCGATTATTTGGGCCTGACGCCCTCGGTAGCTTCTTCCTACTCCAGAGCCTGGCGGCGTGTAGTCACTCTGGAAGCCTGTTTGTTTATCTACACGTTCCTACTGGCCGGCAGTTTGCTTCTTAGCTTGGTCTTAGTTGGCATACCGATACTGTTGGTTCTGCTGGTCGTCTTGTGGCTCTATCCCCAGGCCGTTATGTTAGAGAACCTGAGACCGGTGGAAGCCTTTGGCCGCAGTATATCTCTGGTTCGAGGGAGTTGGTTGCGGGTTTTYGGAATCGTGGCCGCTTGCTGGATCCTTCCGTCCGCCCTGTCGCTGGCAGTTCTGTATTTGTCCAACGACTCCGTCATGGGGAGGATATCCTTGATCACCCTCGGGACCTTGACTGGACCCTGGACTATGATTGGCAGCACTCTTATGTATTTTGACTTGAGAGTTCGGAAAGAGGCGTACGGCGTAGAACTGYTGGAAGCCGAACTAGAGATAACCAGTCCTTCTTAGTGGTCAGACCGTCTGCGACGGCACCGGCCCAGGAAATTGATCGTCTAAAAGTCTGAGACGTTCGTCCCGGGGTTCGATCAATGAAGACCGTTTCGTGTGCATCGAGGCGATGGGCTGGAAAGCGCAGCCATTAAATGCAATAATGCACTYAAGACAGTATTCTTRRAAGTGATACCAAYCTAGAGYGAACCCGGAGTAATTCTTATCTTTCTTTCGTTGCTTCTACAAAGGCTCAACGTGATCAGCACGTTCCGCGAGTTGGGAACCAATGTGGAACGCCGGGAAACCCTGATCGGTTTGGCGTCGTCTCAGATGCTGGTGCAGTTGTCCAGTATGCCGATAGCCATGACCATACCATCGGTAGCGCGGGACTTTGACGTCGAAGTTTCGAAAGCGGCCTGGATGGTCATAATCCGATTGCTCATGCTGGGTAGCACCGTTTTTCTGGCCGCCCGCCTGGGCGAAAAGTATGGTCACGCCAGGGTTTACTTCGTCGGAATCATCGTTCTTTCTATTGCCAGCGTCTTGGCTGCCACATCATTTGATTTCAATCAATTGATTCTGTGGAGCGGCCTGGTCGGGGTTGGGGGCGCCTTGATCACCGCCAATTCCAACGCGATTTTGGCGATGGTATTCGATGAGAAAGAGCGGGGCAGGGCCTTCTCCGTGCCCGTGGTGTCGGCCCGCCTCGGGTCACTGATCGGGCTAGTGCTCTTCGGTATCTTCTTGCAATTCCTTAACTGGCGTTTTGTGTTTCTCACATCCCTCCCCATCGGCTTGCTGGCCGTCAAGTATAGCTACCCGTTGTTAAAGCACCACAGCGCCCAGATCACGGAGGCTGCCAGGAACATTTCCATCAACTAYAYCGGAGCTATCTTGATGGTAGTAACYCTGGGGACGTTTRTCCTCTCAGGGTTACACCTWCATGGAGGAGAGGAGACATTTACCTCGGCGGATGCCATCTCCTACCATGTGCCCATGCACCTTCTGTTTCTGGTGCTCCTCGGATTATTCATCGTTGTCCAATACCGCTCGCGTGTTCCCTTCGTAGATTTCAGGTACTTCAAGCACAAATATTTCTCCACCGCCTTATACACCAACGCCACGTTCCATCTTTCCATGCTGGCCGTGGTTACATTGATTCCCATCGTCGTCGAAAACGGCCTGGGTAAGGCCCCCATATTCGTAACCCTGGTCTTGCTGCCCAACCAGTTGTTGGGACTATTCCTGCCCACGTTCGCCGGATGGTGGTACGATCGCTACAATCCTAGATGGCTAAGGCCGGCGGCAATGATGGGAATAGCCCTGGGATTTCTTTTGGTCGGGGCGTTCGCCAGTGAAGTTAGTTGGTGGGGCATACCGTTGCTCTTGCTACCTACGTACATCGGTTCCAACCTATTTAACACGGCCAACAACGCGGTGGTGATGAACACCCTACCGGAAAGCCGCACCTTTGCTTCCGGGATGTTGGAGACCACCCGCCAAATGGGACACACCCTGGGGACCACGATAAGCGCGACAATCTTGGGACTTGCTCTGCCGTTCGCGATTGAGCTATTGCCCGTGCCAGAGGCCCAACTAGCCTATCGGGATGGCTTCAGGCTCTCCGCTTTGGCGGTGGTCTTGATCATAATGAGCGGTAGCTTTGTGGCCGCTTTCCAAAGGACTTCCACTGATAGGCAGCCACGCAGAGCCGTGGCCCCTCAAGGGTCTGGGGACGACTGRRTGAGTCACTAAATCCACCGGTGTAGATGGCTAGATCAAACAAAAACCTCAATGGATCGTGCCCATTGAGGCCGGRAACGYAAGGCSRGWWAMRMMAGKYKAGYTWRRRYMSTYWASSTYKGRWCCKCMANCRTYTRRASSGYMKTCMKKWMGRGGGYMWTNNGGAMRKKRKYYAKSGMWWYKWYYWASCGSTNCRTSMAACSKKTCANGARWCKTTWSMSWGYNNCWTTAKYCYSCRRCMKTTCTCTAATCGGACACGAACCCGGTCACCGATGGTAGGCAAGCTCAGGAACTCAAYGTGAGAGATATTGGTGAATGGAATGATTCGTTTCCGGGGATTGCCGAACATGATAACCAGGTGYTCCGGGTAAATCAGGTAACTCCGGGCGTTGGTAAGCCAGCTATATGCTCCCACTCCTAGTCCGAGGAACAGCAAGCCCGGGTCCTTTCCGGTTTGCCAGCCCATCAAACCAAGGACTGCCGCAATCGCGGCCAAAATAAACAGRAAGTTCACCGGTCGCCGAGTCTTGTCCGAATAAATAAGAGATTGTTGAGGTGTTTCCATCTAGTCTATTTTAGCACACGAGTGAAACGGGTTCATTAGAGATTAGAAACAAATTAGCATYGGATTCCCTGAATCTCCGGCTCGGCGTCATCTAAACTGAGTCTYGTTATAATTGATCTGGTGGCTTCTGTCATTGGACCTATCAACGGGAGATGGTCAGCGAGTGCATAATTTACAACAAAGGATCAAAAATGAACTTCGGGACCTTGATGGGACTTCGCCTATTGTCTTGCTGCCGGGTCCTGCTTACAATGCCTGTCGGTGAGCTGGTTTTAACAGGCGGCGGTGGTGGGACTCTTTCTTCTGGTCCTGGCCCGGTAAATCTCCGAACTTATAGCACAATGGCTAACTAAGGTGGACCCCATCAGTAGGACAGGATTGGGGCATTATTAAGTGAGAGTCCCGCCGTGTTTCCAAGGTCTACCAATGCTCTGTTTGGTGACCATCTC